>NZ_JAQUVZ010000001.1 GCF_028693135.1 Methanosarcina sp. | reverse complement strand
CCTCACGTCCACATTCCGGACCCTGACTTCAATTTAACAGGACAAAAATGCTATATTTGCTTCCAACATAATCATAAATTCAGAATGAGGGTCCGGAGTGCGAAATCAGAGGTACTTTCATGCCAAACTAATAATGCATTCACCATTTGAATAACCATAAAGAGAAGCCCTTTTCCTATCTCTCCGTTGTATATTTGACCCAGTCCTACCCATAAACAGGAAGCTACAGCAGCAAATCCTGGATTCTTAATTTGATTTTGTATTACACCAAATTGTCTTACACCACATTGTCTTACACCACATTTCGGGCATATCTCAGATGTTTCTAAAATCTCAGCACCACAAGTACGGCAAAAAGTTTGGTTAGTCACTTTGTACATCCTCCATTGGCAACTTTGTACAAAAAGTTACAAACTGTATTTACAACAGATACTAAAATATTTATATGTTGGCATTCCCTTAAATATTATATTTAGAAAAGGATACCACGTCGTTTATCCATCATTTTTCCAAAATTCTCACCATGGTTTTTTATTATCCGTATTCTCTGGAAGCAGCTTAATGTTTTATCTGTGTTTATGGCGAAAGCTGCTGTTGATCTTATATCACTTGTAGTCTGTAGAGTTATGTTTAGAATGGATACAAATTCCTTGATTGCAGAACTTTGATAGGGGTAATTGTGTCCTCTTTTGGATAGTTACTGACAGACCTGAGCCCAAGAGTCCAAAGCTCTTGATGATTGGGGGTAATTGTGTCCTCTTTTGGATCGTTACTGACAGGGGGTTTCCTGAATCAATGGGAAGCGCTCACATAGGGACGAAATCCACTGTGATTTTAGGATCCAGGGATGAAGAAGGTTTTAGGGAATCAGAAGAATCCAGATCTATTGAAATGTTCACAGGAGCAGCTTAACAGGCTGGCAGAGCATATTAAAGAGTTAAAAGAGGGAATATGATAAAAAGAAAGAGAAATAAAAGCAACCTGATAGATAATGGAACAAAACTAATTGTCCAATGCAAAAGCGGAGGACTTTGTATTAAGAACCCTAGAACGATGGCTGATGTAAAATGCATAGGGTGTGAGAGAGAAAGTAAACTGGGGGATTAAAAAATACCTGAGATATACCATCAGCCAGCTCGGATTTTGTGAGGCGGAGATGCAACAAGCTGAAGAAATGGCTTGATGAACAATTGACGAGACCTTCAATTATAGCTCAATCAGAACACAAGATAAATGAGCTGAATATGTCTATTTTTTAGCCAATCGGGACTCTATAAAGCCCCGGTTATTCAGGGCACTACGTTCTGTGAAAAATATTACCTGTTCGTTTGACGGAGTTGTTCCGATCTATCCTGACTGCAAGTTATTTCGGGCAACATTGCAAAGGGTATGAAAAGGTTAATATGTTGTAGTTATATTGATCTTTTATGCCGGATGTTTTATACTCTGAATTTTGTCGGTTATGGGGTTCCTGGAAAAGTGAAGCTGATCAGGCTGAATTTGCTATTGGGCTGATCAGACGTGCTCTTCTCAAGTTTGGTATGAAATGGGATCTTTATAAAAATCACTATGATTTTGATTCCGCGGTTGCGGATGAGATGTTTAGAAACTTTGCAGATTTGTTTATTGATATTTCTGTAGAGGTATCTGAGATATTGCCTGTTGAGTTCGGATCCGAGCTTTTTAAGCTTTCTATTCTTATGGTTGATGTGGCGAATGGACCAAAGTCCGGGTGTTCTAATGACGATCTTCTAAAAATCTATTCTGAATGTGATAGTAAAGCGAATGAATTTTATTCGAAATTGGTTGAATTTTCCGAACACGTTGCTTTAAAATCGGGTGATTCTAGCAATGTTGGCTTCACTGCCATGACATTTTAACCATTTTTTTCGATTAATTCGCTTGCTTCTTCAAGGGGTAAATCTGTCCAGCTTTACCCTCTTTCATTTCAGTAGTTGTTAATTGCTTTACGCCTTCCAATGATTGAGCGGGACTTTCTGATTAAATCTTTTTGTCTGAATGTCGGCTCCATAATAACACTACCTGGAGTTCAATAGTCAGACAGGACTTAAGGACATTAGTTTTTGGTTTGTTACTCCTTTCTATGGATTCCACTTGTTAACTTGATTTTTTAAGATATTACGTTTTTTCTTTATCGTATAGATAAAAGAACTACTACTTTTTGAAACCAATTCAATTATTTTTCGATGCAGGACGTTTGATTCCCTTATTTTCAAATATATTAAAGATTATAATATCTTAAATATAATTTAAATTAGGGGCATTGGATATATGCAGGCTGAAGATAAAGGGGTGGACACTGAAATTTCTAAAGTTCAGGTAAATGAGCCTTCTCTTTCTAATAACGAACATAACTCCGGAAGGGAAATGTCAGGAAATTCTCCTGAACTTCACGAAGAGAGTGGGAGTAAGCCTGCTGAAAATATGCTCCATGAGGGCCATCTGGAAGGTCAAACAGGGCATGCCGGAGAGAAAATCCAAACCCATGAGCAGCACGAAGGGATGAAACCTCAAGGTCATGGCGAGCATGAAGGAATGAAACCGCAAACCCATGAGCAGCACGAAGGAATGAAGCATCAGGGGCATGAAATGTCCGGGGGAAAAGGCCATGAAGATCATCATGCTCATATGCTTGCAGATTTCAGAAAAAGGTTCATTGTCTCTCTTATACTGACCTTCCCGGTTTTGCTGCTCTCTCCCATGATTCAGGGCTTTTTTGGCTTTGAACTTCGTTTTCCCGGTGCGGATATTCTTATCTTTTTGCTGTCCTCTGTCGTTTATTTCTACGGCGGCTATCCGTTTCTCAAAGGGCTGAAAGACGAGCTTGCAGAGAAATCTCCGGGAATGATGACCCTCATAGCTGTTGCTATCAGTGTGGCTTATTTTTACAGCTCTGCTGTGGTTTTCGGGCTTCCCGGAGGAGTCTTTTTCTGGGAACTGGTGACCCTTATCGATGTAATGCTGCTCGGGCACTGGCTTGAAATGCGGTCGGTAATGGGGGCTTCAAGAGCCCTTGAAGAGCTGGTAAAAATAATGCCCTCGGTTGCTCACCTGAAGAAAAATGGTGAAACTGTTGACGTGGGGGTTGACCAGTTAAAAATTGGAGATCGGGTTCTGGTCAAGCCCGGGGAAAAGATTCCTGTTGACGGGACTGTGGTAGAAGGGACTAGCAGTGTCAACGAATCAATGCTTACCGGGGAGTCAAGACCTGTAACTAAAAAGCCGGGGAATGAGGTCATAGGCGGTTCGATTAACGGGGAAGCGGCTTTTGTTGTGGAGGTCAAAAAAACAGGAAAGGACACCTACCTCAACCAGGTTGTCGAACTTGTCCGAACCGCTCAGGAAAGCAAATCAAAAACTCAGGACCTGGCAAACAGGGCTGCGATGTACCTCACGATCATAGCTCTGACTGCTGGAGCTCTCACATTTTCCCTCTGGATCTTCTTCGGTTACGAACTTGTCTTTGCCCTGGAGAGGGCAGTCACGGTAATGGTCATAACCTGTCCGCATGCTCTTGGGCTTGCAATTCCTCTGGTGGTTGCAGTTTCAACGTCAATTGCCGCAAAATCCGGGCTCCTTATCCGGGACCGGCAGGCGTTTGAGAAAGCCCGCAGCCTTGAAGCTGTAATCTTTGATAAAACTGGTACTCTCACTGAAGGCAGGTTTGGAGTAACGGATGTAGTTTCTCTCTCAGGCGAAGACGACAAAATGAACGAAAAAATGGATGACAAAAAGATCCTCAGCCTTGCAGCTTCCCTTGAAGCAAGTTCGGAACACCCGATTGCAAGAGGAATCCTTGAGAGTGCCAGAGAAAAAGGGATAGAGCCTGTTAAGGTCGAAAAGTTCAGTTCCATTCCAGGAAAAGGGATAGAGGGCATAATTGATGGCAAGAAATTCCTGGTAGTAAGCCCGGGCTACCTTGAAGAAAAAGGAATCAGCCTGAATGACGGGAAAATTGAATCTGAGAATATTGAATCTGAGAATATTGAATCTGAGAATATTGAATCTGAGAAAATTGAAGAAATTAAGGAGCAGGGAAAAACCGTTGTATTTCTGCTTGAAGGGGAGAGAGTGCTTGGAGCCCTTGCACTTGCCGATATTATCCGGAAAGAGTCAAGGGAAGCAATCTCAAAGCTCAAAGGAATGGGCATAAAATGCCTTATGCTTACCGGGGACAACCGCTATGTTGCTGCCTGGGTTTCCCGGGAACTGGAGCTTGACGACTACTTTGCGGAAGTCCTTCCTCACGAAAAGGCAGCAAAGGTCATGGAAGTCCAGAAGCAGTACGTTACCGGAATGGTCGGAGACGGGGTCAATGATGCCCCTGCCCTTGCCCAGGCTGATGTGGGAATAGCTATCGGGGCAGGCACGGATGTTGCAATCGAAACCGCCGATATCGTGCTGGTTAAAAACGATCCAAGAGATGTTCTGTACATTATTGAGCTTTCCAGAAAAACATACTCCAAGATGTACCAGAACCTGCTCTGGGCAACCGGGTATAACGTTTTTGCAATTCCGCTTGCAGCAGGAGTACTCTATGCATACGGCATTTTACTGAGCCCTGCCATAGGGGCAGTTCTCATGAGCCTGAGTACTGTAATCGTAGCTATAAATGCAAGAGCTTTAAAGATGGGGTGATTTAATGTTTGGAATAATTCGTGGTTTGATAAAAGCACTGGCTCTGACAGCACTGGTTTCTGCAGGAGTCAAATTCGTCTCAAAGTATGTACCGGGAAAAAGAAGAAAGTAATAAGCAGTAGACAGGAAGCCTGATAATTTTGACTGATTATTTTGACAGATAAACTCAGGTCTGATTTAATGGGGGTAAAAGTATCACAGACAGGGAGAGCAAAAGCAATAAATTCCTGATTCTCCTGCTGGTTCTGGTTGTCGCAGGAATAACTATCCTTATTTTTATGTTCGGGGCCATGTGGGGATTTTCTCGTACCGGGGATGACTTCTACAGCCGGTATGATACTTATTCGGACAACAGGACTTCATATCCTGGAAGAGGTATGTATCCAGGTAGTGGAATGTATCCCGGTGGCGGAATGTATCCCGGTGGCGGAATGTATCAGGGAAGGATTTCTCCTTCCTATAAAAAAAGTGATTTTGAGTCGAACGGAGAGATGATCTATTATACCGGATTTAACGAAAGTGGTGAGCTTATTGAGACCGAGTATGGTCCTCGCTGGCTGTACGTTCACGGAGGGGGTTGCGTGGATTGCCATCGGACTGACGGTAGAGGAGGCTATCGGGTAATGATGGGTTTTGAGGTCCCTTCGGATATCAGGTATGAAAGCCTTATTGCTGAAGATCACTCCGAAGAGGAAGAACATCCTCCATACACGGAAGAGACCATCAAAAGGGCAATTCGGGAGGGCATTGATCCTGCTGGTGAGTCTCTTGACCTGACCATGCCCAGGTGGAAGATGACTGATAAAGATGTAGGTGATGTTGTTGAATACCTTAAAACGCTTTGAGGGGAAATCCCCTCTCATTTTTCTTCAGATGTTTTGAGACTCTATCTTTCAAATATAAGCCTTTCATACATTCAAATAGCTTTTCTAGATCACCTGAATTCTTTGGAATTACCTGAGCCTTTCAGGAATTACCTGCCGAGTTCTTTGACTCTTTTAGGTTGCCTTATAAGGTAGTAAAGAAAAGCTCCTACAATATATGTAAAAACAATAACTATGACCCAGATAAGGCGTGTATTCCCTTTATCCGTTTCTTTTCGCAGGCAATCAACGAGGGTCCAGGCCCAGAGGATAAAAGAAAGAAGAAACATAAATCCGAATATAATGAGAATAAGGGAATTAACTGGCATTTTACTGTTTCCTGTTTTGGTTTTTTATTATTCCGGAGTTTTTTTTAATCTGAATTTTTTCTTAATCTGGATTTTTTCAGCCCTTTTCTATTTTCAATATACAGCCCTATTTACTTAAACAGTTTGGTTTTTCGCTTTTTTTCATTCCCGTTGTCTCTGGTATCAAATTCTTTTCTCAGTTTTTAGCTCTTTCTCAAATTGCCGGAGCCTGAAATTGAGTAAAAATACAATATAAATTACCATACCTGCAAGCAAAAAGGATCTTCCTGCAAATAGTTCATATAAAAGCCCGCCGAGGATCAGCCCGGTTATACTTGCAAGCCCTCCGAAACTGCTGGCAAACCCCTGTATAGTTCCCTGGTAGTTCTTCCCTGCAATTTTTGATAAAAGGGAAAGGAAAGAAGGCCACATAAGCCCGTCCCCCAGTGCGAAAAACCCTGTTGCAAGATAGGTCAGGAAGAGGTCTCCGGGGATAAGCAGCAGAAAGTTTGTGCCGAGCATCAGGCTTCCGACTATTATAAGCGAGGCATCTGAGTATCTTTTTGAAAGTCCTGGGAGTATAGATCCCTGCACAATTATCAGAAGGGCGCTCAGGACAGTAAAGTATATTCCCATTTCTGCGATGCCCCAGTCAAGGGCTGCGATTGCATGCAGGGGAAAAGCGGTGTAGAAAATATTGAAGCCGAGAAAGATGAGGAAGTAGAGGCCTAGCATATAAGGGATATTTGGAAGCTTTAAAACTTCCCTGAAGGAAGGCTTCCCGGCTTCCCGTGCAGTCCTGCACTCCTTTATCTCGTAGCCAAAGACTTTTCGTATGTCCTCAGAATCGGCAGGTCCCTCAAGAGAACACTCTTTGTTTTCAGGGATATAAAATACGATAAGTGCGGTCCCTATGAGTGAAATTACTACTGCGCCCAGGACTGGAGCTGCTTCTCCGTATGCTGTTATGCTCAAAAGCCCGGCAAGGGCAGGGCCCACTATGAACCCGAGGTTTGAGGAAATTGACATTTTTCCGAAATTTCGGTTTCTGTCTTTTTCTTCGGTAATGTCTGCCAGATAGGCATTGGCTACGGACACGTTTCCTCCGGTCAGCCCGTCAAGAGCCCGGGCAAAGAAGAGTACTGCAAGGGGCAGGGTGAAGACAAAAGCTCCCAGGACTCCAGAATCAACTTTAAAAAGGGTGGAGACCGGGAGAAAGAGGGCTGCAAGAAAGATAATCCATGAAAGCAGGGTTCCCAGCTGGCTTAAGAGCAGGATTTTTTTACGCCCGTAAATGTCAGACCACCTGCCGAGAATAGGGGCGCCTATGAGCTGGAAAACAGGATACATGGAACTTGCAAGCCCGTAAATGAAAGCATTGCCTCCAAGCCGATTCACCAGAAATACGAGGAAGGGGAGAACGATGCTGAAGCCCAGGGTCCCTATGAAGTTGACAGTAAGGAGAGGGAGAAGGTGAACATTTTCTCCTGTCGGAGGGTCAGGACTGTTTTCCTGACTCCTGTTTTCCTGACTCTTTCTTTCCTTATCTGTTTCTATATTTTCCGGTTTATTTCCGGAAGCCTTTTCCTTTGAATCTTCAGGAATCTTCCCCTCTCCCATTTTCAAGCGATATTTCAGGCTTATAAAATAACAGTGGCTTTTCAGATAACAGTTTACTCCCTGAGAATAATTTCTTTTTTAATCCTGAGGATCTCAGCCCAGTTCCGCTTCCCGCAATTCGGGCATTTCAGGTACTTCTTATTTACGCCGTTGGGGTTCAGGAAGTTTTCCAGAGTTGAAACCTCGAAAACCTCGCCGCATGACGGGCAACGGTAAGTGAAATTTTTAGTGTGCCAGGCAACGGCAGCAGAGTTCCTACGTGATAGCAAAATTAAACGTATAAGCCGCACTAAATGAATAGAAAGAGGCATCATGACAAAATCTGCAGCTAAAACAGGAGTGAGCCCAACAGCGCTAGTTGCTATTGAGCAATATTTTCCAGAGAAGCAGCGCATCATCGACGATGAGCTGGCCTATCGAATACTTCCGTTAGGCCTGAGATCTCTTGTATGGCTGATGCGGTTTAGTTCTTTAAGGACCTGGATGATCAGAGTTACCAAGAATGACACTCCTGGTCTCTGGGGTGGTATGCTGTGCAGAAAAAGGTACATAGACGAAAAGCTTATCGAGTCGGTCAATCAGGTTAATGCGGTCGTGAATCTGGGTGCGGGCTTTGACACCCGAGCGTACCGGTTATCAGCTCTATCTAACATGCCAATCTGGGAGGTCGATCAGCCTGAAAACATTAAGTCCAAGCAGACTCGGCTGTGTAAGTTGTTCGGAGCAGTCCCGTCCCATGTCAGGCTTGTGCCGATAGATTTCGATCGAGAAGAACTGGGCTCCGTTCTGGCATCATACGGCTACTCGGTGGATAAGCGGACATTTTTCATATGGGAAGCTGTCACGCAGTATCTGACTGAAACCGGAATCAGAGCGACTTTTGATTTTCTGGCTAAAGCCGAGCATGGAAGCCTTCTGGCTTTCACATATATTCGCAAAGACTTTCTTGATGGCCGGGTCATGTACGGCTGGGAGAATATCTACAAAAAGTACGTAAGGGATAAGATCTGGCTTTTCGGGATGGATCCGGAAGAGTGGCCGGGTTTTCTTGAAGAGTACGGCTGGCAGGTAGTCGAGCACGTCGGTTACGAGGAGCTTGCTGAGCGGTATATAAGGCCTACAGGCCGGGAACTTTCTTCTACGCTTGTCGAACGGATAGTTTACGCGGAGAAAATGTAATCTATTGCGCGCATGCACAACTAACTTCTTCTCCCTCCCTGGCGCGGCTGAGGCAACTGTTTTCGAGCAAATCGATGAGAAATCTTTGATCGCACCGTAAAATTGAGTATCAAAATCTCAATCTTCTGGCAATGAAATCAAAATGCAAAAAAGAAATTGCCTGCGGGCTGGGACAGGCAGTTTTTACAGCCCACGAGTTGCTTTAAGTTTTTAAAGCTTGAATATTAGCTTTAAGTTTTCAGATCCTGCATACTTCGCTTTTGCGCAGCCAGTCGATGTCGGACTGGTAGAGCAGCCTGAGGTCTTTAAGCCCCAGTTTTAGCATGGCGAGCCGGCTAACTCCGAGCCCCCAGGCAAGGACGGGTTCTTTGATTCCGAAAGGTTCTGTAACTTCTTTTCTGAAGACACCTGCGCCTCCGAGTTCAACCCAGCCGAGGCCTTCCACGTAAACCTCAGGTTCCACACTCGGTTCGGTATATGGGAAATAGCCGGGGCGGAAGCGGATTTCTTCGAATCCCATCCTGTGGTAGAATTCTGCCAGGAGGCCGAGCAGGTCTGCAAAAGACATATCCTTGTCCATGACCACGCCTTCAAGCTGCTCGAATTCAGGGGTATGGGTCGGGTCAATTGTCTCCCTGCGGTAAGCCCTGTCAATGCAGAAGGCTTTTACAGGCGGTTCGGGGTGGTCTGCGAGGTGCTTTATGGTTACTGAAGTGGTATGGGTCCTGAGCACATTGCGTCCGGCAAGTTCCCTGTCCCATATTCCTCCCCAGCCGCAGGAGTCAATGTCCCCTCCGTTCTCGTGCATTGCTGCCACTTTCTCCGGATATTCAGCCGGGAGCTGGCAGGTACTGCCAAGGTGGAAGGTATCCTGCATATCTCTTGCAGGGTGGTCCTGGGGCTGGAAGAGAGCGTCGAAGTTCCAGAAAGAGCTCTGGATGATTCCGCCTTTGATCTCTGTAAAACCCATTTCCAGGAAGATCTGGCGCATCTGTTCAATCAGGCGCCTGTAAGGATGAATTTTGGCTCCGTAAAGGGGTTTTGGAGTGACGTCAAGCCTGTAGGATCTGAACTTTTTCCCTTTCCAGGCTCCACTCTTCAGCATTTCGGAGGTGATCTGGGCAATTTCTTCTTCAAGGACAATTCCCTGTGCTGCAAGAGCGCTTCCTGCATCTGTTATGGAAACAGTCCTGAACTTATCTTCGTGTTTTATGACTATTTTGCGCTTGAGCAGGTCCTTTACAGTCCCCTCGTCGGCTGCAAGCTCTTCTAAAGTCTTTGCCTTGCCTGTGAAAGCCGCAAGGGCTTCTTCATCTTTGCCAGCAGAAGCTTTTCCCGAAGGCACCATCATCCCGTTTTCAACCTTTGCCCACCCTTTTTTTACGAGCCAGCCGGTTGCAATTCCCACGGTCTGAGGGGAATAAAGGCTTCTCAGTTCTTCAAGGGAGATCGGAGCTTTCAGGGCGTCAATTATCTGGCGCTCCGGAAGTCCTGTTTTCGTATATTTTTCTCCTTCCTTTGTAAGGGAGTAGCGTTCGAGCACTTTTTCGGAAACGGAAGCAAGTTCTTTTTCCTGGAGCATGAAGGCTGCCTGCATTGCTGCATCTACCTGCAGCCCCGACTTCTCTTCAAGTTTCTCGGGAGCTGCCGACCCCAGTTCCTCAAGGGCTAGCAAGACCTTTTTCTCGTTGATTGTGAGATTATCCTGAGCACTCATATTGTAACCACGTCCTGATCTTCCTGAAATGATTATGATTCTGATAGGTTATAAGAATTTAATAAGTTGATGACTCATTTATTTTTTGTAGATTTATGCATAATTTATTTTTTGTAGATAATCCTGTACTCGTCAAGCTGTTCCCTGGCAAGTTCCCGCTTTTCCTGATGGTCTTTAAGGAAGTCGTGCATCTTTTCGGCTGCAAGCTGTTTGCATGAGCCGCACATCCTTGTTCCGGAGAGACATTCCAGCTTGATTTCCAGCAGTTCTTTGTCATCGTCAATCAGATGGAAAAGCATCAGTTCAAAGACAGAGCACTCTTCTGGTTTTCCGCCAAGCTTTTTCTGCTCTTCGAGGGTTACACAGCCTCCGGTCTTTGCCTTCTTTACCTTTTTTGCCCCTTCCTTCGGGTCGTCCGTAAGGGCAATCTGGCTTTCAGGGATGCTGCTGGACATCTTTCCTCCCTGCAGCCCGCTCATGAAGCGGTGGTAGGTGGATGCAGGAGGAATGAAAGCGTAGCCTCCGAACTCTACTGCTACCTCCCTGACAAGCTTTTCAAGCCCTGACAGATCGGGATACTCGAGCACGTCAATGTGCTCTTCGTAGAGTTTTACTTTCCCGGGAATGCGCTTCTTGAGTTCCTGAAGAGCCTCTTTCTGGGCGGCTTTTCCCCGGACGCTCAGGTATTTCCTTCCTGTCTTTACGTCTTCCCGCTCCTCTACCCTGAACATGTTCATCTTGCCTGCAAGCCCCCTTGTAAGGCGGAGGTGAGGGTCCTGGTCCGGACCTACGGGAACAACAACCGGTCTTGGTCCCCCGAATTCTTCGAGCTGGGGCTGGAGGATGTCTGCAGCCTGGGTTGCCACGCTGAGCATGTGGGAGAGGCCAGTCTCTCCTGAAAAGCCGTAGATGGCGCTCAGTTCCGAGAAATTGACTTTAGCCCCAAGTTCAAATGCCAGGTCTTTGACGCTTCCACAACCGGATTGGAAATAGATAAGACCGTCGGGTTTGAATCCAAGGGCAATCAGGCTTAATATGTATTCCTCTACTCCGATTTCCCTGCACTTCTGCCAGGAAAACCCGCGTACAGAATAAGCTTCCCTGTCTGCAATCCCGACAAAGGCCGAAGCTCCCATTTCCTGGTGCCAGACTATCTGGTCCATGACCATCTTATGTCCGAGGTGGACCTTTCCGGAGGGCATAAAGCCGTCCATAACTGAAAAAGGGGCACCTGTCCGCATAGCCTCTGCAATCTGTTCGTAATCACGGTGCCCGAAGATTATTTTTCTCCGCATGTACATATGCGGGGAAGGGATTTCCGGAAGTACGTTTTCAAAAGGAGAAATCCCGAATTCTTCGAATAACTTGGAATAGTCAGTGATATTGCTTGAACTCCAGGGGTCAAGTTTAGTATTCATAAAGTCCCTCAGGGGCTGCCTTTTTCCGGAATTTTGCCGCAGGCAGCTTTTTCTTGCTACATAAATAAGGGTAACGTAAATAAGGGTATAAACCCCATTCCGGCTAAATTGCTCTTTAAAAATACCTGCTCATATGTAAATGTTTATCTTCTGGCAGCCCTGGATACTGTCATTTACCTGTTATCTGTCTGTTATCTACCTGTTATCTACCTGTTATCTACCTGTTATCTACCTGTTATCTACCTGTTATCTACCTGTTATCTACCTGTTATCTACCTGTTATCTACCTGTTATCTACCTGTTTTTGTCCCTTAACTCTCTTCATCCGGTTGCCAGTAAATTCTGAGTAATTCTGTTATAAGCCCTGGTTATTTCTCGCAAATCTTTTCAAAAGGATAAGGCAATGCTGCCTCTTCAGGGATCTTGTCAACGAATTCCATAAACTCAGGGTCGTGCATAGGGCTCAAACTTTTCTGCCTCTGGAAATACGGATAGCTCCTTATCCTCTGCCAGATTTCTTTTAAGGGTACTTCTTTTACATTTCCGAACCTGAAAGGAGGGTAAGGGCTTGGTTTTACATCCCCATCTACGGTTACATGCATCCAGCGCCTGCCTGCCATTGCACCCATCATCTTCCCTTCAAAATAGGTGTTTGAAAACATTCGAGGGCCTTCCGGGTCCGAATTTATCTTCCGGTACATTTCAAGAATTGTCTTCCGGTTCCTGTTAGTGAGCACAGGCTCATCTCTGGTTTTTGGCATTGCTTCCCAGACTGAAAACTCATGCACCCCGAGTTCCGATGCAAGAGCATAGAGGGCAGGAAGTTCCTTTATGCTTGTTGGAGAGGTATGGGTTGTCATTACAACCAGAAGTCCGGCTTCAAGAGCCAGTTTTATTGCTGAGACCGCCCGGGCGTACGCTCCTGCCGATTTTCGGTAAGCATCATGTTTTTCGGGATCAGTTGAATAAATGCCAACCATTAGGGAATGAAGTCCGGCTTCTTTCAGTTTAAGGGCAGTTTCTTTTGAAAAATCCGTGCCCCAGGTGGAACAGTTCACTATAGCACGGCTTTTGTCCACATACTCGATAAGCTCGAAGATATCGTCCCGCAGCAGGGGATCATTCTCGGTAAAAGTGATTATGAAGGTGCCAAGTTCCAGGGCTTCGTCTATTATTCTTTTAATTGTGCCTGTATCCAGTTCGTCAGTGGCTGTTCCTGGCGGGTATCTTGAACTGGTCTGGTGGGTGAGCTCAATGGAGACGGTTTCAGGAATGTATTTTCCCAGCACTATCTGGATTTCTGCATAAATGAGACGCTTGAAAACAGGGCCTGGTATGGGAGGCAGCCAGGCTGAAGGAATAACCCTGTCCTCCTGTACAAGAGCCGGTTTTTCCTCCTTCAGGTGTGAATTCATCTTTTTCAGTATAGGGGTGCAGGCTGCTTTCAGGGTCCCGCTTGCTGTAAGTTTCAGGGCTTTCCCTTCATGCCGCCGAAGGTTCACAGACAGCCCTGGCATGGAGAAAAGTTCTATATTTCTGTCCCTTACAGGAGGGTCCGACACATTCTTTTTTTCAGGAGTCATTTTTCCTCACAGGTAATTTTTCTTACGGGTTCCTGATTTAACTGGCAAATATTTAATATGAGTTCCTGATTTAACTGGCAAATATTTAAAACCGTCTCTGGTTTAAAACTGCTCGTTTAAATCATTCTTGTTTTTTCCCAGCTAAACGGATATATTCTTTATTCAAAAAATATTCTTTATTCAAAAAATATGCTTTATTCAAAAAATATACTTCAAACCAGCGTCAAAGAACAGTGAATTCTTTAAAAATAGGCAATGCCTGAATGTAATACTGAAAACGAAATGATGTTGAATCTAAGAATATCAGTATGAGAATATCAGGCAGTTGAAAATAAGGATATGGGCTGTCCGGACGCGAGGATAAAATTAGTCGTCGGTCCGGACTGCCTCTTTAATTATTAAAAAAGCTTGAACCTCATGCCGCCCTTTCTGAGAAGGCGAGGTTTCCGCTGATTTTCTTTATCTTCACTTTGACCACGTCGCCTTTTCCGGCACCGGGCACGAAGACAGTGTATTTATCGATTTTTGCTATCCCGTCACCTTTGGACCCAACGGCATCTATCCGGAGTTCATAGGTTCCGCCTTCTTCGATAGCATCCCTGACAACCACGTTGCTTACCTTTCTCTTTTTGACAGGTCTGTGAGCCCCACAAGCAGAACATTTCAGGATAAGCACTCTGTCCACCCTGACAAGCTGGGTATCAGGGCGTTCGCATTCCGAACACATAACGTATTCGTCAACATATGCCTGAATATTATCTGTAATCTGAGCTCTCGTAAACCTGCCCTGGAAGACTGCACGTGTGCCTTCTATCTTCCCTGCAGTCCCCAGTTCCCTGGTGAGATATTTCATCAGGTGGTCAGGGTCCCGGTTAAGGATGTCTGCAATATTTCCAAAGTTATCCAGAATTGTGGTTTTTCCTTCGGAAAAGAGTTTGGGGTCAGGGATTACGAATCGAGCGTCAGTAGTCTTTGTTTCCGGCATCTTTTCTATTGCACGGTCCAAAAGCTCTTCGTAATCATACATTCTTTAGGCTCCCTCGTAATCTTTGCGGCTTTACCGGTTACTGTACCAGTTCTGCGCCTTCGTCGATAACGATTCTGCAGGGGGTGGGCAGTTTCTGTCCAGCGTGCCAGAGAGCTTTCTTTGCAGCCTGGAAGTTCTGCTTCTCAACAGCTACTGTAAAGATCTTCTGCATTGCTTCTACCCTTGCTGCAGTACCGACATTCTTTCCAAAAGCCCTGCGCATCCCACTGGATACACGGTCAGCACCAGCGCCTGTTGCCTGCTTGTTTTCCCTGAGTACTTCGTGGGGATAAACACGGAGCTTCATGTAAAAGCCCATCTTTCCGGCATCTCCACTCAGGTGCCTGTTTGCTGTAATACGGGCTGCTTCAAGAGCAACGTGCCTTATCTGGCATTTTTCTTCTACAAGCAGGGAAATTTTAATCGGGAAAGTGGTATTTGCTTTATCTCCCATGTCATAGTGAATAACCTGACTTCCGGGAACACCGCCCATGTATTTTTTTCGGGTAAATGAGCGCTGCCTCACGTTTCTGTACATACTTCCTGGCTTTCGTACCATAAGCTTAATTCTCCTGAAAGATAATGATTTTAATCGAAATGATTTTTAATAAAAATTTGTTGTAACGGATTTGTTTCCGCATATAAATGTTTGCATCACGTTCACAAAAAATCGTTTAGCAAACCATTCAGTATGAGATATGTGCATATAGAGATCCCTGCATGTATTTACATTTATCTGTAAATCTGCCCTTGCGGGTTCTTGCAGGAAACTTCTGTGTCCCCAGGTTCTCCGATAGGGAATTTCATGCCTGAAATTTTACAACCCCTGAACTATTATATATCCCGGGCTTAGGTGACTTACTCCCTACTACTTAGTTGTTTATAAGTTTTATTGATGGCCTCTTGTGGTTTATATTTTATTGACGGCCCCTGGTGGTTTATATCTTATTGACAGCTCCTTGTGGGACGGCTCCGGGTACGTTTCAAAAAATCCTGCAAGAAGTCCAAAGCAGCCGGAAAGCATCATACTCCCGAAGGGTGCGGCAAAATGCAGCTTTTTTGAAATTTCCTGTCTGACCTCTGAGTCTGGAAGCTTTTCAAGCATCTCCCTCTTCGGACCGGTAATCATTATCGAGCGCACCTGCTCAATGCCGGTGGCTTCCTTTATATATGCACCATGCCCTCCGTCATTAAAGACTTCATCAAATCCAAGGGTCCCCCCGGCAAGCCTGATAATATAGTCCTGGAGCTTTTCCGGATCCATGCTGGAACTGTGGTGCTCAAAAATAGCTGTGATCCTGTTTTCATTTACAAGAGCCCCAAGAGTATGTCCGTTTCCTATATTGACCACGATGGAAGGCTGGACGGCAGCAGGGTCGGGAAGAGCCCCAAATACGGCTGCAGGTCCCGTATCCATGAAAACGGCCCGCGTTTTAAAGGTTGTAGTGGCTTTAAGAAGTGAATCTGCCTGGGCTTTCATGCGGGTAAAAGCCTCTGGGATTTCTTCGGGGCGGTAAACGAAGTTTTCGAGCTTTCCTCCCCTATCGATAAGTTCCTTTAGAAGTTCAAACCTGTAGACCCTGTTGCTCTTATCCGGGGCGTTTCCGTGGTCTTGCACCGCCACTGCATAATTTTCCGGCATCCTTACTTCAAAATTTGAAAGTGCGCATGAAACGGCCCAGGGATCAAAGTCCTGCATAACAATTTCCAGCGCCTCCCCTGAACCTGCAAGGTTCTTTGCCTCCTCCTCTGAGACAATCCTGACTCCGAAAGCCTTCACTTTCTCAAGGTTGTCATGAATGGTCAGAGCAGCTTCTTTCGTGGCATACACAGGAAGCCCTGCTTTTAAGTGAGCGCGGACAGCCCATGCCGAGGGTCCCCCACCCATTATGGTCCCGGTAAGTACAAGTGCCTTTCCTGCTTTTGTCACTCTCCGAACTCTTTCCGCTGTAACCTGGGTGGGAGCGGGCATGACCATAATCAGGCTGTTTTCAACCTCTTTTGCCGAGTCAAAGAGCAGGATATCCTGCGTACCTGTACCTATATCTGCCGCAAGTATGTGCATAACCTGAGCATTGGGCTGATAAGTTATTAAAATATGGGCAGGTAAGTAACAGTGCAGGATACAGGACAACAGGAAGAATAAACATAATGTGGAATCATAACGTGAAAGCATAATCTGAAAATCATAATGTGGAAACTGAACCGGATAACCATAACAGGATAACTATCTGAATCTATTGGAGAGTGCCGTTTTCATGAAAGAATCCATACCTGAAATTCACAAAAAAGACGCTAGAAAATCTTATTCTTTTGCCATAATTACAATTTCGACCTCAAGGTACGAAAAGTATGGAGATTCAATTTCTCCCGACGAGGCGGAAGACCTTTCGGGAAAAGCTATGAAAGACCTTCTTGAGGCTGCAGGCAACACCGTCTCTTTCTACAGGCTTGTGCCTGATGAAAAGAATGCAATTCATGATGCTGTTTTTGCCGCTCTTGGCAGCTCTGCGGATCTGGTCATAACAAGCGGAGGTACAGGGCTTGCTCCAAAAGACCTTACTATCGAGTCTGTAGCCCCTCTTTTTGAAAAGGAAATCCCTGGTTTCGGGGAACTTTTCAGGTACAAAAGCCTTGAGGAAATAGGGACGTCGGTAATCCTGACCCGGGCTTCAGCAGGTGTAATAAAAGGAAAAGCTATATTCTGCCTGCCAGGGTCCCCAAATGCGGTGAAACTTGCCCTTTCTAAAATTATCATTCCTGAAGCAGGGCACATTGTCAGGCATGTGAAGGAATAACTCTGATAAGTTGGAGTAGATGGGGCTTCTCATGAAATAAATGAGCTTGAAGAAAAGGTAATCTCAGTACTGTCGTGAAATTCCAAAAATCACTTCTCTGCGTTTTCGTTTATCTTTGAAAGAAGCCTATTGTAATTGTTTTTTATTACTACTGTATTGGGATGATTTTGCCCATTTTTTTCAACTATATCTAATGCCCTTTGATAAAGTGGGAGTGCTTTTTTGTACTCTCCAATCCGATAATTGAGTCCTGCGAGATTATTTAGTATTGTTGCAACATCTGGATGTTGTGGCCCCAGAGCCTTTTCTTTTATTTCGATTGTCCTTTGATAAAGTGTAAGTGCTTTTTCTTGATCCCCCATAATTTCATAGAGCCCGGCGAGATTATTTAGGGTTCTTGCAACATCTGGATGTTGTGGTCCCAGAACTTTTTCACGAATGTCAAGTGATCTTTGATAAAATGTAAGTGCTTTTTCTTGATCCCCCATACTTTCATAGAGTAATGCAAGGCTGTTTAGGGTTCTTGCAACATCTGGGTGTTGTGGTCCCAGAACCTTCTCATATATTTCAAGTGAACGTTGAGAAAGAGAAAGTGCTTTTTCGTAATCTCCTATATGCCTATAGAATCCGGCGAGATTGTTTAGGGTTGTTGCAATACCTGAATATTGTGGACCAAAAACCTTTTCATTTATTTCAAGTGCTCTTTGATAAAGTGGGAGTGTTTTTTGGTAATCTCCCATACCATCATAAATTAATGCAATGTTGTTTAGAGTTGTTGCAATATCTGGATGTTGTGGCCCCAGAACCTTTTCATATATTTCAAGTGCTCGTTGAGATAGTTGGAGTGCTTTTTCGTACTCTCCCATCTGACGATAGAGTAATGCGAGATTGTCTAGGCTCGTTGCAAAATCAGGATGTTGAGGACCCAGAACCTTTTCTTTTATTTCAATTGTTCTTTGATAAAATGTAAGTGCTTTTTTGTACTCTCCCATACTTTCATAGAGTCCAGCGAGATTGTCTAGGGTTATTGCAACATCTGGGTGTTGTGGGTCCAGAACCTTTTCGTATATTTTAAGTGCCCGTTCAGACAGTTGGAGTGCTTTTTTGTACTCTCCCATGTTTTTATAGAGTAATGCGAGATTGTCTAGGCTTGTTGCAACGTCTGGATGTTGCGGATCCAGAATCGTTTCACCAATGGTAAGTGCCTTTTGACAAAGCGGAAGTGCTTTTTTGTACTCTCCCATTTTGTGATAGAATACATCGAGAATGTTTAGGATCGTTACAATCTCTTTGTGTTCAGGTCCGCATTTTGCTTCCAGAATTTGCAGCATTTCTTCATACATAGGGGCAATTAATTGCCAGAGTGCTGCTCTGTTGAACGGATCAGATACATAAATAAACCATTTGAACAAATCTTCCTCTTCAAATGCCTCTTTTGCATGGTAGAAGGCTTCGGTAAGGGCTAATTCATGCTCTGGGGTAATTGCTTTGATATCAAGGTCTTCTATTTTGTCACTGTAGTAAGCAAGCAAAAACTGATGAGTATTTTTTCTATCAGTGGAATCTTGATGTTCTTGGAGGCTTTTCCTCATTAACTGGTGAATAGAATATTTATCATTGGAGTCTGTTTTGATAAAAGAAAATTTAATCAGTTCTGAAAAAGCACCAGTTGGAAGTCCTGGGTCAAACTTTTTCATCAATAATTCAAAGAGATCCCGATTCCAGAAATTAGGTGTTGAGAGTACTTCGAGCGCTCGAATCTCATTGCGATCCAGATATTTCACAAATCTATTGAAAACTTCTGGCTGTGTTTTTCCGAAATCTTTAGAAACCGGCTGTCTTTTCTTGTATATCTTTTCAAAAGTATCAATGGACAGGTTAAGGTAGTACGGAACTCCTTCACTGGATTTGATAATTATATCTCGAATCTCTTTGTTTTCAATACCGCAATCTTCCAAAAATTCAGTACAATAGCTTTCTGGAAGCTCGTCTACTGAGTGCTGTTCCAGATATATATCCCAATCAGGATCACATTCTGGAACCCATAGCAATTTTTCTCGTCCGCATATAACCCATGAAACCCTAGGCATGTTTTGGATAAGATTGTCCCTGATCCATTCGTCTTTTTCATGAAAACTGCCTTTATCCCTCAAACCATCCCAGAGAGCTTCGTAAGTGTCAATAAAAATGTACGCCCTTGAGCCTGTGCCTAAATAATCTGTAAAATCTGCAGCAAAAAAGCCGGGTAATAATTTTTCAATTTCAGGGGCTTCCATAGCTGTAAGTATATTTATGTCTACAGCGTGTTCCTTAAAACATCTCATAACGTTGTCTGGAGCATTGTTTATAGTGTCCCAGATTAATCTTGCAGGTCCAAATTCATTAAGGACTTCTATTATTTTGCTGAAAAATTTTCCTTCTTTTATCAAAGGATAGTTCTCTATTAGCAAGGGAATTTCAGGATGGAGCTTTTTCCAGTATATAGCATGAGCAATATTGAAAAGGTAAAACTTAGCTTTGTATTTCTCCTGAATCTTGTTTCTGAGAGTGGTTAAAAAAGTGCCAACTTCTCTGTAGGTCTTTGTGTTTAGATCAATAGCTGCCCAGAGTATTTCAGAATACTCTTCATCCAGTATTTTTTGCAATTCTTTCTGCAGCTTGCTTTTCCCGATTCCGGCAATTCCATAGTAAAATAATACGTTGTATTCTCGATTTCCCGAATTCTGGATAGTTTCTCTGAAAGCCTGAATACAGGGTTCCCTATCAACAAATACTCTCTCTTTCCCAAAGTGAGTTGTAGGACCGATTGGCATGCATATCTCCACAGGCCAGTTTTCCGATCAACTAAGCTTCCGACCTGTGGAAGTATTTTCAACTTGCTCTATATTACACTGTTGAAATCTTTCAATTTCGAAAATCAGACAAAAGAGGCCCATTAAAATAAGCTAAAACTTTCTCAAAAGATTTACATAATCGGTTTCTACAACCTTTTGTCCGCGCCGCGTACATTTTGGCTTCTTGTACGCAGTCAGTTAAAAAATAGGAATTTTGAATTAGTAACTGACATAGATATGGTTTGCAATTTCCCTGTCCACGGCATACCTGGTCTGGTCTACCTCAAAGAAGTAGGAGGGAGAGCGCCTGAGCAGGGTGACAGGCATTCCGGGCAGGATGCCCATCGCTATCAGTTTCTGTAATATCCCCGGGTTTTTCGTTTCCAGATGGGCGATCTTTCCTGCTTTTTTAGGTTCCATTGAGGAAAGTGTGGTAGTTTTAAGGGTGGGATTCAGGGAGATGTGTGAGTTTTCTGCTATCATTTAAAGAGGCTCCTTATAAGCTGTATTATCTTTGCTTCTTTTACGAGTTCGTACCCGCAGGAAGGGCAGCACTGCTTGTTGCAGTTGTGCAGTTTTCCGCAGCCGGTACATTTTGTTTCATTTGCTTTTTCAAATTCGCTTCCGCACAGGGGGCAGTTCACAGGCTCACCCCCAGCACTTTCAGCAGGGTGTTTACAATAAAACCTGCGAGGAAAGCAGAGGGGAAAATGAAGCCGGAGATTGCAAGGGCCGTCTTAAATCCTCTCTCCTTTATTGTCATCATGAACTGGGCAACGCAGGGCATAAAAAGGGTCAGAGTGACTGCTGCAACTACAAGCTGCACGCCTGTCAATAACCCGGCATCATGCATTCCGTAGAGCCCTGCTGCCCCGAAGTCCCTCCTGAAAAAGCCGAAGAGAAAAATATCCGCAGCATCAGCAGGTAAGCCGATCCAGACTGTCGGGTATTCCATAGCTTTCAGAGCAAGGGCAAAAAGACCTGTCAGCCTCCCTATCCAGATCAGCACGCTTGCCAGGACAAAGAGGGGAAGGACTTCCAGGAAGTACCAGTGCATTCTTGAGTAGGTCTTAACAGCTATGTTTGAAAGCTGCGGTATCCTGAGGGGTGGCATCTCCAGTATGAATGTCGGGGCTTCTCCCGGTAGAAGTTTGGCAGCCAGGTACCCTATGAAGGCAAATTCAAGCAATATCACACCTGCCCAGATAATCAGTCCGTTTGGGTTTCCGGACAGGATGGAAAGAATAATGCCAAGCTGGGCTGAACAGGGGATGGCAAGGGCGAGCAGAATGGTTGAAATCAGCCTTTCCCTTTTTGTCTCAAGAGTCCGCGTGACCATCGTAGCCATAGTTGAGCAGCCAAAACCAAGCACCATCGGAATTACTGCCCTTCCACTGAGCCCTATTTTTTTGAACATCCCGTCCAGGAGCAGGCCCAGCCTCGGGAGGTATCCCGCATCTTCGATAATTGAGAACACCAGGAAGAAAGCTCCCACTATTGGCAGGATAAGGGCAATTGTATAGGTTACTGCCTGCGTAAATATCCCGTACTCCCCTACAAAGAGGTCCTGCAGGGTAGGGTAAGGTACAAGGGACGTGAACCAGGTGGTTACCAGGGGGTTTATGTGCTCTCCGAATACCGTGTTTTCCAGGAAGTCAACAAGTGTGCCTGCTGCAAAGACCCCTACGAAAAGGTAGAGCCCGAAGTAAAGGACAAGGAACAGCACCGGAATGCCAAGCAAAGGATGGGTTAGCACGCTGTCGATATTTTCTGCGAGGAGGATTTTTTTCGTTTCCCTTTTTTTCTTTTCGGTTTTTGTTTCCTGCCCCGTTTCTTTTTCCTTTTCCTGCACTTCCATTACCTGTTCCACTATTTCGTTTACAAGCTCCTGTCTTTTGAGGGTGAACAGGTAGGACAGAGGGATTCCAGCCTTTATCGAGGCTATTTCTGCAAGTTTCTGGCACTCCTCAAAGCCAGTTTCACTGCCCTTACTTTTCTCTCTTTTACGCCTGTATACCTCCCCGGGGCTGTATACAAAATCAAGTGCTGTCCTGTCTCCCTGAAGCAGCAGGAGAGCGAGGGATCTTTTTGATATCCCGGTTTCTTCTGTAGTTCCCAGCAAGCTTTCTATTTCCGAGACGTACGGCTCTACTTCCGGTCCATAATCGATTTCCCGCGTACTTTTCTCATGAGTAAATTCCATAATTGAAGCTTTGAGTTCTTCAATTCCTTTCCCCTCACTTGAAACCGTACCTACTACAGGGATTTTGAGAGACCTGCTGAGTTCCTGTATGTCAATTTCTATTCCCCTTTCCTCAGCTTCGTCCATCATGTTCAGGACAAGGATAAGGGGGAGCCTGGCTTCAAGAAGCTGGAGTGTAAATGAGAGCATGCGCCTGAGATTCCTGGCATCCACCACATGCAGGCAGACAAAGGTTTTCTCGTCAAAGAGCAGGCGCTGGGAGACTCTCTCTTCCTCGCTTACAGGGAGCAGGGAATACATTCCGGGGGTGTCGATAATTTCATACTCCTTGTCTCCGATCTTGCTTTTTCCCCGGCTGATCTCAACTGAGGTCCCCGGATAGTTGGAGACGACAGTATAATTTCCTGAAAGGGCATTAAAAAGGCTGCTTTTGCCTACATTGGGGCTTCCTACAAGTACAATTTTGGGCAGCCCTTTACCCGGGGTGCAGTCTTTTTTTCCCCGGCAGCACTCTTTTTCAGGACAGATAAGTGGTAGTTTCATGCTTTGACTCTCATTTATGCTTTAGCTCGGTTATTTAGGCAACCCTAAATTTTTATTTTGGCCATATTTAGGCATACCTAATATTTAAGGTTAATGAAGTACCTCCTGATTTTTATAGACGGGCCTTAATTAAAATCATCAATTTAAAAACAGTCTCGTTTAAAAACATCAATTTAAAAATATCAATATAAAAAAGTCTCAAACTCAGGAATATCTGAAAAACAGCTTTTAACCTGAGATTACGTTTTCACATTTGGCAGCCTGTTTAGCGTGGGGTAGCTGGCAGTTACTTCTCAAACTCTTATTTTTCTTTAATTTCTATCTCTCTGCTTATGTCTCTTAAGTATTCGAACAGGTCTTTTCCCCATTCTATTGCCCCGGGTTCGAAGCTAATTACATACTGGCGGTCAAATCTTCCACTTTCATTAAATAGCCCCAGAATCATTATTTTATCTGAAGACACAACGGCTGCAGGGGTCTCCACTTCTTTTTTGTCCAGAATAAAGAGACTTGTGTTCTGCATTCTGAGAAACTCTCCTACTTCTTTTTTGAAATCTTCTGTAAGCCGCAAGTACACAGATTCACTCAGTACAAGGGAGATCTCCGTTCCTTTTCTGGCAAGCTCCAGGAAAAAGACAGGGAATTGGGGATGAAAATAGGAGAAAAACATGAGGATATGGTTAGAGTTAGAAGTATGCTTCACGAATTCCGGGTTAAGATCAAAAGTATGGCTCAGGTCCGGTTCTATGAGGCTGTAATTTCCAAGGTCGCTGATCCGTTTTATAATATGAGGGGGAATAGGTGAGAGTTTTCTGTCTGCCCAGAATTCTTCATTTTTCTCAAAAACATTCAGGGTAGCAAGAAGAGGCTGCATTTTCTCTATAACAATCTCTCCTATCAGGCTAAGGCTATACATCCCTTCTTCGTGGATTACGAGGTTCTGTTCTTTCAGCTTTTTTATCTGGGGAAGGAGAGCGGTTCTTGGAACCTGAAGCCTGTCGAGAATTTCCTGGGCATTCTTTGGTCCTTCCTTCAATAACAGGAGAAAATCTTTTCGCTTCTCTGAAAACAGGATCAAATCAAGCAAGTTTGGGTTCATTTACGGTCGCCTCCCGGAAGTGGAAAAGGGGGGTTATTTTCCGTTTTTGGTTCTTTGTAGTGTTAATGAATATCAAGCCGATAATAAAGGTGTCGAAATTAGTTGAAATACCTGTTCAGGTTCAGTATCTATCAACACAAAAAGCCCACATACCGGTGAAATAAGTAACTGATAAAGGAACTAACCAGCTGTTCCTTTAATTGGGCTCGCCGGGAAACTTTGATATAGATGCCGGTGAGAATGGGTGAAATCATACTCAAGGGTAAACTAGCTTCAAGGTAGAAGGAATTATTTCATCGATGTTGTGCATTTCTTATCACATTGATGATATGAGCTTTTATAATTAGCAGGCGAGTTTTATCATTAACGATGTGAGGAAGGGCAATGGAGAAAGAAAAACTATACCAGCTGAAATCCGATGCAAGCAAAATCAGTCCTATTCTTAATATTGGAAAGAACGGGGTCACTGAATCTTTGATCGAAGAACTGAACAATAAGTTGAAAGTTAACAGGCTTGTAAAGGTCAGGGTACTCAAGAGCGCAGAAGAAGGAAAAGACTTGAAAACGATCGCAGATGAGATCGCCGTATCTACACGGTCCACATTGATTGATGTGCGCGGCAGGACAGTTGTGCTGTACAGGTAATTATTTCAGGGAGCAGGTATACTTGATTAGCGTTATTTAAGTTGAAGCTTTTGAGTAACAGTATTATAATTGAAATCTAATTGAGATCTAATTGAGAGTAATAATTGAGATCTAATTGAGAGTAATAATTGAGATCTAATTGAGGGTACTTAAGTAGCCGAAGTATACTTCTTTTAACCTTCTCCCTATGATATCGTTTTTTTCGGGTTGATTTACAGGCGAGAAGTCTACCTTCAGAGGCAAAGAGCGCTTTTTTATCTTCATAATGAAGAACAAAGTTTTTCTGTAGAAGTGCCTCTAATAGTTAAGGTTCGTAAGTGTGGGCCCGTTTAAATATAAATTCTTATGTAACATTATTATATATTTCATCAGTATTACTGTAAATTTCATCAGTATTACTGTTAATTTAATCAGTATTATATAAATTTCAGCAGTATTATGTAAGTTACTTATACTGAAAAACAATTAGCTGTAAAAGTTTATTCGTACACAAGCCCACATAGCCTCATTATTTGAGGTTGATTTCATACTGCTGTACGTAAAATTACGGATAAACGCATTGAGATCGTCATATAAGATCATTACAAAATCACCATATAAGCACTAAAGTGCCTGGAAACCCCTAGACGGTTGAGCTGGGATACTTCTGCTTTCCTTTTATTTTCAAATACAGCGGGGCAGATCGCACCCCCCCATCCGGAGAGATTATCATGCTTGAAGATGAGTATCAACTTGACTTTTTCAAAAACAACGGTTTCGTCCGGAAGCAGTGCCAGAAATGTGGCAAGTTCTTCTGGACACGTGACCCTGAAAGAAATACTTGCGGAGATGCGCCCTGTGATCCTTATTCTTTTATAGGGAGCCCTGTCTTTTCCAGGGAATTTAATATTTCAGAGATGCGCGAATACTACCTTTCCTTCTTTGAAGCAAGAGGGCACACAAGGATTGATCGCTATCCTGTTGTCGCTCGCTGGAGAGATGATATTTACCTTACCATTGCTTCAATTGCAGACTTCCAGCCCTTTGTAACTTCAGGACAGGTTCCACCTCCTGCAAACCCCCTTACGATTTCCCAGCCGTGTATCAGGTTAAACGACCTGGACTCGGTGGGCAGGAGCGGACGCCACCTGACAACTTTTGAAATGATGGCACACCATGCTTTCAACAAAAGGGACAATGAAATCTACTGGAAGGAACATACCCTGGAACTCTGTGACGAGCTCCTGACATCTCTCAAGGTAGACCCATTCGCTGTAACCTACAAAGAAGAGCCCTGGGCAGGCGGAGGCAATGCCGGACCCTGTGTGGAAGTCATTGTGCATGGGCTTGAGCTTGCCACTCTTGTTTTCATGGATCTGAAGACCGACAAAAAAGGAGATATCCTGATCAAGGGTGAGACCTACTCAAAGATGGACAACTACATCGTGGATACAGGATATGGTCTCGAGCGTTTTGCCTGGGCTTCAAAGGGTTCTCCTACGATTTATGATGCTCTTTTCCCTGGCATAGTAAACGAACTCATGGGGCTTGCAGGGATTGAACACGAACTGGATAACTCCGAGTATGCAAACATCCTGGCGCAGAACGCCCGGCTTGCAGGGTTTATGGATGTCAGTGAAAAGGCAAACCTGATAGAACTCAGGAAAAAAGTTGCCTCAAGCATCGGGATGACCGTGGAAAAACTCTCGGCTATCATGGAACCTGTCGAAAAGGTCTATGCGATCACTGACCACACGCGCTGTCTCACCTTTATGCTCGGGGACGGGATCATTCCCTCCAATGTCAAAGCAGGGTATCTGGCACGCCTTGTCCTGAGAAGGACGCTGCGCATGATGAAAGACCTGGATATCAGGATTCCACTCTCCGAAATCGTGGACATGCACATAAAGAACATGCCCGAGTACCCCGAGTTCAGGAATAACTTCCCTGTCATTCAGGATATCCTGGAATCCGAAGAGGAAAAGTTCAATGCTACCATGGAGAGGGGGCGCAGGATCATCCAGAAATCGGCATCCCATTTCAAGAAGACCGGAGAAAAAATTCCTCTTTCCCAGTTAACCGAACTCTACGACTCACACGGAATACCGCCAGAGATGGCAAAAGAAGTTGCAGCCGAAATCGGGGTAGGAGTAGAGTTCCCTGACAATTTCTATTCCATTATTGGTGAACTGCACAACAAGGCGGAAGCAAAGGAAGAACAGGTAATTCCTTTTGCAGAAAGGCTCATACACCTTCCGAAGACCAAACGCCGCTTCTATGACGAGCCAACCCGTCTGGATTTCGAGGCAGTAGTTCTTGATGTGTTTGATAACCATATCGTGATGGACAACACATTCTTCTATGCGGAAGGTGGAGGGCAGCCTGCAGATCTCGGGACCGTCACTTGTGGAGACGCCATGTATAGGGTTGTGGATGTTCAGGTCTATGAAGGTATAATTGTACATACAGTTGACATTCCAGGCAGGAAACTTGAGATCACCAAAGGCGATATTATCACCGGGAAGGTCGATGAAAAGCGCAGGATGGCCCTTGCAAGGCACCACACAGCAACCCATATTGTAAATGATGCTGCCAGAAAGGTTCTCGGAAAACACATCTGGCAGGCTGGTGCCCAGAAGTTTGAGGACCACTCAAGGCTTGACCTTTCCCATTACAGGCACATCTCTCCTCAGGAAATCAGGCAGATCGAGCTTCTTGCCAACCGTACAGTTATGGAAAACAAACGTGTGGTTACGGAATGGATGACGAGGACTGAAGCTGAGCAGATATACGGCTTTGGGCTCTACCAGGGCGGGGTGCCCCCGGGAGAGAAGCTCAGGATTGTAAAGGTCGGAGACGATGTGGAAGCCTGCGGTGGGACCCACTGCCTGAGTACTGGCATTATCGGCCCTATCAAAATCCTGAAGACAGAGAGAATTCAGGACGGGGTAGAGAGGATCGAGTTTGCAGCCGGAGATGCAGCCGTTCGCGCCATGCAAAAAATGGAATCTCTCCTTGTTGATTCCGCAAAGACCCTGAGTGTGCCTCCGGAACACCTCCCGGTAAGTGTGGAACGTTTCTTCGGGGAATGGAAAGACCTCAAGAAAGAAAACGAAAGGCTTAAAGAAGAACTTGCCCGAACCAGGGTTTACAGGATGCTCGGGGATGCTTCCGAGGTTGCAGGCCTCAGGGTTGTTGCCGAATCTGTTGTGGGAGCAGATTCTCTTGAACTCCAGAAGATAGCTACGGAACTTCTGAAACAGGAAAATGTAGTTGCCCTTCTTGCAAGCGATGTTGAAGGCGTCAAGCTTGTAGCATCTGTCGGAGAAAAAGCCATAAAATGCGGAATCAATGCCGGTAACCTTGTCCGCGAGATGTCAAAGATTGTCGGTGGAGGCGGAGGCGGAAAGCCGTCCTTTGCAATGGGCGGCGGAACTGATCCCACAAAGATGCAGGATGCTCTTGCCAGAGGGCTTGAGCTTGTGAAAGATGCCTGCAAGGAAGCCTGAACGCCGAATGGATGTATCAGGCTGAATGGCTCAATCAAACCCGATTGAGCCGAAAATCAAAACCGATGCCGGGTTTTTAAAGCCCGGTTTTTTTACCTTTTTTAGTTTCTGGATTTCTCTTTTTCAGATCTTTTTATCCTGATGTCTTTTTTGAGCATTTTCCAATTATAGGTGGTCCGCAGTTAATTGTTTGATACTATTACGGGGCACTCATATGGCTTTTTCCAGTCTTTCCGTTCTTGCACCCCGGTGCCGCTGGAGGCGGGGGGCTTTGAGCAAATTAAAGTGCAATCTTCAGCCGCAATGGTAAATTGGGTCTCAAAATATCACTTTCTTACCGGTGGGCAGCTAAATTATAGATTAGAATGTGAACATCACACTTTATTCAGTCCAGTCTCTATAACAACAGAAGGCACGGAAAGCATGGGGGAAAAGAGTACAGATAAGGCTATTCCGTGCACGTTGGTGTTTTTCTGTGGTTAACTTCTTAGGTTAATTTCTTATTTTGAAATTAATAAAGGAATTTGAGAATTGCCTATTACTGTATTTTTCAGACCTTAAAAAGCATTTCGCAGAGGATTGCAACACCGTCTTTTACAAAGAGGTGTATGGTTTTCTTCCCTTCAAGGCCTTTTTCAACTTCGTTTCTGACTTCCCAGTAATCTTCGGGTTTTACGCCTGCCCGAAGCACGACACTCCCAATGTTTCTGTCCTTCAGGAACTTATTGATTTCCCTGGGCTCAAAGGGGATGACCCTCAGGACCAGGTAGTGATGTTTGATCATGGACTGCTTTATCAGGGCATCTGAGGTCAGCAAAAGCCTCTTTTTGTCAACCCTGAAAAGTTCGAAAGCTCCTACAATGGGCCCTGCTACCTCCATCATGGATTCAACAAGTTCAGGCAGAAGCCCTGCTGCAACAACAGAGGGCTCGGGTTCATAAGCGCAGAGTTTCATCTTTTCCGCTTCCCTTATCTTCGGGAACGGCATATTCTTAGAGACCAGCCCCTCGCCTGCAGGAAGAGCCACAGCAAGCCGGTCATACTGTTTTAACCCGCCGAAGTAGAGAGTCAGGCGGTTGAGCTGCCCTTCCAGGGAAATATACTCTTTTTCACAGTCAAAGGGAATCCTTTCCGGCGGCATCTGGGGTGGAGCTTCGAAGGCGAAATTTGTTGTCTTTTCCCCATAAGCCGAAAGCACATTCGGGATTCCGGGCTCAAGGCTTGATACATGCCTCTCATCCTCTTCTGCCGGGCGGAAAGGGTCCGAAAAGACCACATCTACTGCCGGGATCTGCTCGATCACTTTCGGGTCAAGAGCGTCCCCGCAGATGAATTTCACATTATTAAGCCCGTACATCTCGCAGTTCTGTTTTGCATACTCGATTTTCCCTGGGTCGATTTCCACTGCATATACGAATTCGCACTGCTGTGCAAAAAAAACAGTCTGCCCTCCTATCCCGCAGCTGATATCAGCAAGAGACTTGCATTTCAGACGCTGCGCCCTGTAGCGGGCAATAGGCTCAGGGGTTGCAAAGCGCACGCTTTCCTTATCCCCGTGCAGGGGTTTTTCAAATTGTTTTCTCCGTGCCACATCGATCAGAGGAGTAGTAGGAGTTTTATGGGATTTAAAGGCAACTGAAAAGGAAGGTTGTATTACTTCCCGAGTTCCAAACCTTGTTTTCGTGGAGATTGCTCGCGAATAAAATTAATTATAAGAATGGAGGGTGTCCAGTAGAGTTTCAATCCTTGTTTTCGTGGAAGCTACTTCTCGACTGAACTGCGGTTGGAAAAATGGAAATAATTGTGTTTCAATTTTTTCTGGCTTGAAATCGGCCTCATCTGTTTAAAGAATCTCCACTGCCTGCATTGTCATAAGCTCTTTTCCTACAATTTCTCGCAGCTTTGGAACCAGAGCTCGGATTTTTTCTTCTCTGTCAACTGTTTCCACAACTACTGGAAGGCCATTGCTCAGCTCCAGGATCTTCAGGGTATGGATCTTTCCGTCCGTCCCGTAACCTTCAATTCCTCTGAGCAGGGTTGCGCCGCTGATGCCGGAATCACGCAAAAGTTCGAGGACTGCTTCGTGGATGGATTTGCCGTGGTAGGTTGAGTTTTGTTTCAGATAGATGCGGAGAAGTACGGATGACATTGTTAAAACCTCAAGTGTGTATCTTTTGAAAAACCTAATTTTAAAATTAATTTTAAAACTAATTTTAAAACTAATTTTATTCTTATCTCCGATACAGGATATAAATTTGATCAAAAATAGTTCTGATTCTCAAAAAAGAGTCGGAAAATTCCGGCAATTCTGCGTTAATATTTTTAAAAGAAAATGTAAAGAGGGAGATTTGAATTATTCTCCCTTTATTATCCTTGCAATGTCGTCTCCGACATCGGAGGTGGTGCTCTTACCGCCCATGTCGTAGGTCTTTACTTTGCTGTCCAGGATATTTCTCTGGATTGCACTGACTATATTATCTGCAGCTTCTTTTTCTCCGAGCTGTTCTATGAGCATTGCGCCTGCCCAGATTGTGGCAATCGGGTTGACTTTGTTCAGGCCTTTGTATTTCGGGGCTGAACCGTGGATTGGCTCAAACATGCTTGTCCCGTTCGGGTTGATGTTTCCGCCCGGGGCAAGGCCGAGGCCGCCCTGGATCATGGCACCGAGGTCGGTGATGATGTCTCCGAACATGTTCGGGGTTACGACTACATCGAACCATTCAGGGTTTTTCACAAACCACATTGTAATGGCGTCAACGAAGTTGAAGTCCGTGGTAACGCCGGGGTGCTTTTCAGCAACTGCGCTGAACTCTTCTCTCCATAAGCCGTATATGTCGGAAAGAACGTTTGCCTTATCAACAGATGAGACGTGTTTTTTCTGGTTTTCGGCAAGGTCGAAGGCGTACTCGATAACTCTTTTTGTACCTTCTTTGGAGATTAGGCCGATCTGGTACCCAATTTCTTCGCTGTCAGTCTCGATGTCAAGGCCGAATTTTGCGGAGTAGAGTGTCCTTTTGACTTCAAGGAGGTCTTTACTCTCTCCTTTTTTTGCCCTGCCACCGATTCCTACGTAAAAGTCCTCGGTGTTTTCTCTGACCACGACAAAGTCGATGTCTTTTGAGGTCTTTTCCTTGATCGGGGTCCAGACTCCTTCGAGGAGTTTTATCGGGCGCAGGTTGATGTACTGGTCAAAGTAAAAGCGCGCAGTTAATAAGATTCCCTTTTCAAGAACCCCGGGGGCAATCCTCGGGTCTCCGATGGAGCCAAGGTAAATGGCAGGGTAGCCGGACAATTCCTTTAAGGTTTCTTCCGAAATCAGTTCTCCTGTTTCCAGGTAGTGATCTGCTCCATGCGGGTATTCAATCCATTCTACATCAAAACCAAATCTCTCGCCTGCGGCGTCAATTACTTTTCTGCCTTCGGCGAGGATTTCTGGGCCTATCCCGTCGCCGGGGAGGACCGGAATCTTATACTGCGTCATGTTTGTGCTCCTTTCAAATTTACAGGCAAAACTGCCTTTTTAATGCGAGATGTCAAACGTGGGTCAGGGCTGTCTCTGGACAGGTTTCCTGTTTTTCATTGCTCAGAGACCAGTTTCCGGGCATACTCTATAAGCCCTCCCGCATCCACGATCTCGCGGACGAAATCCGGGAGGGGGGTTGCCTGGTAGGTCTCTCCTTTCGTTTTGTTTTGAATGACCCCTGTTGCAAGGTCTACTTCAAGTTCATCTCCGTCATCGATCCTGTCCGTGTCCGGGCATTCAAGGACAGGGACTCCGATATTGATCGCATTCCTGAAAAAGATCCTTGCAAAAGACTTTGCGATCACACAGGATACCTTTGACCCTTTAAGGGCAAGAGGTGCGTGTTCGCGCGAGGATCCGCAGCCGAAATTGCTTCCAGCGACCACGATGTCATTTTCATGAACATTTCTTGCAAAATCAGGGCGTACGCCTTCAAATGTATACTTCGCCAGCTCTTCCGGGGTATTGAAAATCAGGTACCTTCCGGGAATTACTGCATCCGTATCCACGTCATTTCCGAATTTCCAGGCTCTTCCTTTCATAAACCCTCAGCAGGAAACCCCTGAGTCTTTAGCTCAGGGGAGGAATACGTCACCTTCCACATCCTGCTCTATTGAATTAGTTTTTTATTAATGTAACGAGGGCGAATAAATCACCCTCCACCTACATACGTAGGGTCATGCGTATCCCGATTGTGGACTCCAACTTCGTGAAGTTGGAGTGTTACAGCGTAGATGGAAGTACTCCAACTTCGTGAAGTTGGAGTGTTACAGCGTAGCTGGAACCAGTCAATCAAGGAATCCGACCTCCTCTCGATCTGATATGGAAAGGTTTAACGATGCAAGCACTGTCCCTACCTCTCAGGACTGTTTAACCGGCATCCTTAGAGCCTGAAACTGAGGCGGCATTTCAGGGTAACTATGTATTCTTTCCTATCGGTTCCCGATTTTCCGTTGCTCCAAATCGGGGATCTGGTCAACCAGGGCTTGTTAGACAAGCCCCTGAGTCTTTAGCTCAGGGGCAGTTGACGAAATCACCGTAATTTGCTGTAATTAAAAGCTGCTGATAAAATGTTCACAGCCTGTAACTCAGCTAAACTAACAGGGTTGAAGTATCACAGGTAATATTTAAATTATTTTCTGACAGGTTATAAATATGGTTAACAATTCACGCTTTTTTTGCCACCTAATTTGCTTGACCACTCTATAAAATTTCTTATGATATCTCTTATGATGTTGTTTCTTCTTTTTCCTCTCTTCAGGGCTCAAGAGCACTTGGCTCTCCTCCTCCGTGCCAGCTCTTTCTCGGGCGGATGCGCACCATATGGACCGATTCTGAGTGATCATCTACTATCAATGCAGCTCCCCTTTCACTCCCCATTTTCTTCATGTATGCCCTGAGGCTTTCCTGCATATAAAGAGGCCGCGATGTTTCAAGGGCAAGGATATCGTCACTTGAGGTGAGGCGGTGGCAGATTAGAAGGTCGCTCTGCGAGACAACATCAGGGTGAAGGCTTGCAGGTCTCTGGGTCGCCAGTACCAGGGAGAGACCGGGCTGCCTGCCCTGCCTGAGGCAGCGGTTAATAAGCACTTCCGAAGCGAGGCTTTCTTTCCCCACGGGAACGAAGATATGAGCCTCATCTATGAAAAACCAGACCATGGGGAACTCTTTTCCTTCCTGCTTTTCCCCCATCTGCTTTTTTTCATAGGCTCTTCTTGACTCAAGCCTCTCTGCATAAAGCCTGCCTGCAAGAATTGATACTGCCGCAGCGCAAACGTTTTCATTTTCAAGGGCGCTTATATCAAGGACTGTTGTCCTGCCCCCTGATATTAGTTCTGATAGAGGCGTCCCTTCCTTTGAAAACAGACCCCACGACTTCACAGCCCTGAAATAGTTTTCAGCAGCTCCTTTAGATGCTGAATCCGAACGCGTATCCAGAAATATCTCGCTGATAACGTCTTCAAAAGAATAAGGTTCGCTTCTTTCCCGGAGGGATTCAATAGTCCTCACGAGCATAATTCCAAGAGGAGAAACCTCTTCAATCTTGAGGAGCCTGCACCACTGGCTTCCGGAGAGCTCCCGGATTGAAATCGAAAAAGGCTTTACCTCTATGTTTCGCGTCTTATAGGCTTCGACCTTCCCTGCCGGCACGAAAACCTCGGTATCGAGTCCCGTGGGGGCAAGGTCCCAGCTTTTTAGCCTTCCTGCCTCGGAAGCATTCGGATAACTCATTGTCCAGAAAATTCCCATGGTATCGACGATAAGGGACGCAAGTTTTTCCTTGATGGCAGGAGGGAGAAAGGCAAGTTCTTCCAGCATGCACCCCATCGTATAGGACTTCCCGTATCCTCTTTTTCCGCAGATCAAAACAGCATGAGGTTTAAGGGCATCCAGATAAACGGCTGCTCCCCTCGAATGGTCAAGTGCCATATAGTTTCCAAGAAACAGGAGCCCTTCTCCAGTATTTTCTTCATTACCAAGAATGCGCAACGTCCCGCTATATTTTCTTCCAGAAGCAGGTCTGAACTCTTTATTTTCCCCTTCAGGCATCCTTGATAGTATCGAACTGACAACTACTTAATATAATTTATTAAGAGGGGGTAAAATAAAAGTCTTGATCTTTAAGTTTTTCATGGTAAGATATGCAGGATACCCGTGTCTTTAGACATGGGAGGAATGCGTCAACATCCCCGTACCTGCTTTCATCCCTCATTTAAATAGCAATAAGTTGGGTGGGAGCTAAAAAGAAGCTCCCCTCTACTTTCGTAGAGTAATGCGTATCCCGATTGTGGACTCCAACTTCGTGAAGTTGGAGTGTTACAGCGTAGATGGAAGGACTCCAACTTCGTGAAGTTGGAGTGTTACAGCGTAGCTGGAACCAGTCAATTCCGGAATCCGACCTCCTCTCGATCTGATATGGAAAGGTTTAACGATGCAAGCACCGCCCACAACCCTTTAGGGCTTTTAACCGGCATCCTTAGAGCCTTAAACTGAGGCGACATTCAAGGGTAACTATTTCTTTCCTATCGTTTACCGATTTTGTTAACTCCAATCGGTGATCTGGTCAACTTAGACACTATTACATGCCTGCCAATTTATTTGTGGGTAGTTGACGCTTGAATCCCTTTCTGAGTTTCTCTTCAGGGAATGTTCAGTCTAAAAATAGGGTGGCTTAATATCAAAATCGGGGATATCCTAAATAAACCGATATGAAATACTCATGTTCAGGAATATTTGTTCTTGCATTTATATATCAGTACATCTCAAATTAAGAACAGGGGAGTTGGAAGTTTGAGTACAGAAAAAGCGTTAAAGTTATGGAAGGTTCTGATGTTTATACTGATGCTTGGAGTGACGTTTATTTTCCTTCTGGTAATTGCTGGCTAATCATAAACAGTGTCGGATGAAAGATCTCTTCTTGTTTTTAGAGGGGACTTTTAGCGGGATTTTTGTCCGGATTTTTAAGATGAAGTTTTATAGATCAATTTCTTTGAACATTTCATTTTTGTTTGTTCCCGGATAACCATATACCTGAAGGCAGGTGGATACCAGGTTAACTGGGAATTGAGGTTGGATGATATGATCCCTGAGTATAAACTCGGTAGATATAAATCGGCTGAATATCAACTGACAGTCGAATATTAAAAGCCAGTAGTTAAAAAAAAGGTATTTTGCAAATGTTGGAAGTAAAGATTGACATGTGCGGCCATATTTCTTCCCCCTAATTCTTTCACCTCTTATCAGGCATTGACTTCCCAGGCGCTGAGGATGCCTGATTTTAGAGGTTATGGTATTCGCTCCATTCCCCCCTTTCTTTACTTCCACATTTGCTTTTCCGCGTTAGCGGCCTCGTCTTTTCTTCCTAAGTCCTATCATCTCATGAAGAAAAGGCACCATCATCGTTATGTTTATGTGAGGGTTTGCTCTCCAGTACGGAATTTCAAAGGTCACGGTACCGGGAGCATGAGTACTCTTTATGTTCAGGGAATAACCTTCATGTTCAGGGAATAACCCTGGTAAACTCCGGGATGAACGTCACTTAACCTGCAGTTTTCCTGGTTATCTTCCGGACTGCAATTCCAGAGTTTCCCGTTCCAAATATGAGGTCTCCACTCAACACAATTAATTTATACACAATGTTAAACGCAATCATCACATAAATTTCTTTCTGAAGTATTGTTCCGAATTATCTCAGTAAATCAGCTCTGAATTTTTATTTCTCCATGTTTTTAAAACGAAATTTATCTCTCGTTTTTTGAAATCGAATGAATACATTTTTTGAATATCCGGATGTAAATACTTTCAACCTGCATACCTTCAACTTAAATAAGATGAACCCAAAACACCACAGCGTTGCTGCTTCACAACTAAGTATAGCTATTGTGCAAGTGGTGTAAATTGATTTCATGGGATATCTATTTCATATATACGTTGACTTTCAAAGAATACGTTGACTTTCAAAGATCTACCCGGAACTTTATATTCTGGCATGGTACGAGTTCGGCAAACTCAGGGATGAGATAATGGGCATTGATTACGAAGTATTGAGAGATAGTAAAAATGAGCTTGAGTCCAGGGTATTGATGTCTGCCAGAATGCACTCCGTACTCCGCCAGTACTTCGGATATACTGCTTTTCGCCCCCTGCAGGAGGAAATAATCAGGGATGTCCTGGACCAAAAAGACGTTTTCGTGCTCATGCCTACAGGAGGGGGCAAGTCCATCTGCTACCAGTTGCCTGCCCTTCTTCTGGACGGAGTCACTGTCGTGGTCTCTCCTTTGATTTCCCTTATGAAAGACCAGGTTGACGGGCTTGAAGCAAATGGAATTGCAGCAGCCTGCATGAACAGTACCCAGGGAGCGAGGGAAATCCGGGATATTAAAACAGCTTTTCTGGAAAACAGGCTGAAGATCCTTTATATTGCACCCGAGAGGCTCATGATGCCAGGAACTTTTGCGTTCCTGAAGAAAGGGAAGGTCAGCCTTTTTGCAATCGACGAGGCGCACTGTATTTCCGAGTGGGGCCATGACTTCCGGCCTGAGTACAGGAAAATGAAACTCCTGAGAGACCCGAAGACCGGCTTTCCTGATGTGCCGGTTATTGCTCTCACGGCTACAGCCACTGACAGGGTCCGAAAAGACATCATATCTCAGCTCGGACTTGATATTGATAAGGAAAAAGGGGCTTACGTTGCCAGCTTTAACCGGAGCAACCTTTACTACGAGGTCAGGCCCAAGAAAGATACTTTTTCAGAGATTACTGACTACCTGCGCAGGCACAGGGGTGAATCCGGAATCATCTATTGCCAGAGCCGGAACAACGTGGAAAACCTGACAAAAAAGCTGAATCTTGCCGGGTTCAGGGCTCTTCCCTATCATGCCGGACTTTCGGATTCCGAACGTGCCCGAAACCAGGATATGTTCATAAAAGATGATGTGGACATAATAGTGGCTACAATCGCTTTCGGGATGGGAATTGACAAGTCCAATGTCCGGTTTGTAATACACTATGACCTTCCCCGGAATCTTGAAAGTTATTACCAGGAAACAGGAAGAGGGGGCAGGGACGGCAGCCCATGCGAATGCATCCTTTTTTTCAGCAGGGGAGATCGCTTTAAAATTGAGTACTTCATCGCACAGAAAACAAACGAGAAAGAAAAGGACATCTCTCTTGTGCAGTTGAGGCAGATGGTAGCCTACTGCGAAGGAAATAAGTGCAGGCGCCAGACTCTCATGGAATATTTCGGTGAAGAGTTTCCAGCGTCATGCGGCAACTGTGATGCCTGCCTCAGGCCTAAAGATACTTTTGATGGGACAGAAGCTGCCAGGAAACTGATTGCCTGTATTCAGGAACTGAACCAGCGTTTTGGAACGAATTATGTTATTGATGTGCTCACAGGTTCAAAGAATAAAAAGATTAAGCAAAACCGCCATGAAAAGCTGAAAGCTCACGGCAGCGGCAAGGAATTTACAAAGGACCAGTGGAGGTCGCTTGCTTCTGAAATGTTGAACACCGGGCTTCTTGAGGTAAGCGGAGCGCAGTACCCTCTCCTGAAACTGAACGCCATGAGCAGGAAAATTTTGAAGGGATCGGAGAGCGTTGAGCTTGTCTGTCCTGAGGGTTTTATGCCCGGAGATAAAGTGAGTTCTGTTCCAAAGGGTTCTGTTCCGCCAGCGCCCGCAGGCAAAATCAAAGGAAAAGACGAAGATGATATACAATTTCCTATACAGCCTCCTGCCGAAAGATATTCTCCTGCTGCTGAGGTCCTTAAAAAAGCAAAGCCCGGAAGACTTACAAAATCGGGGACAGAGCATGACCCCATTCTTTTTGAGAGGCTAAAAGCTCTCCGAAAACAGATTGCTTTAAAGAAAAATCTTCCTCCATATATCATTTTTTCCGATACCAGCCTGAAGGAGATGGCTACAAAGCTCCCTCAAAACCCTGAAGAGTTTCATTCTATCACAGGGGTAGGAGACCATAAACTCCGGAAATACGGAGACGATTTCCTTAAGGAGATAAGGGATTACTGCAATGACTATGGTTTGATTCCTGCAGAGAAAGCTGAAGCTTCCGGAGATTGCGAGACTGAACCTGAAAAAAAGAGGAAAGCCCCAAAGAGTCCCATCCGCAAAAGTGCATTTTCAGAACTCGAAATTGAAACCGAAGGTCTCGGGATTGAAACCCCCGCACCGGAAGCCGGTAAAGAGAAAGCATTAAAAATCTCATCTCTCAAAGTACCTCCCGAAATACCTGGCCAAAGATCTCCTGAAGTTCGCAGGTTGCCCACAAAGAGAGCAAGGTATCTGGATATGAGTATCCAGGATTGGCCCGAAGCAGATTCTTCTTCTGGCAACCTTAATGAAATCGTCCCTGAAGGAAATTCTCCTGAAACGGCTGACGATGTACCCAAGACGAATTGCCCTGACGATTTTTTCGAAAATGGCTCTCTTGAGACGGGACCTGTCGAAGAAGACACCTTCGCAACAGATTCTTTTAAACCTGACTACCTTGAGGCAGATTCTTTTGAAATGGATTCATTTGAGGTGAACTCTCTTGAAATGGGTTCTTCTGAAATGGCTCCCTCTGAAATTGATCCTTCTGAAATTGATCTTTTTGAAAAAACCTCTCTCGAAAAGACGTATTCGCTCTATTTACAGGGGCTAGATATTGGTGAAATTGCAGAAATCGAAAGTTTGAGCGTAAAAAATGTGTACAGGCAGTTTGAGAGGCTTATACTTGCCGGAAAGGTCAGGAAAATTGAAGGGCTTGTGCCTCCTGAAAGGCAGCAGCAAATAAAAACGGCACTGGAAGTACTGGAGATTGAACTTGCCTCCCTGTTCAGGGCGAGGATGGGAGATAATTGTCCGGAGGAGGAACTGAAGCTTATAAGAGCGCTCCTCCTGTCTAAAATGTTTTCGTCAGTTTGAATAACCAACTTACGTTATTTATTCCTTAACTGAATCCTGTTTTTTCAAAATTTGTTCTTACCTTTATAACTTACTACCATTCAAAGTAAGATAAGGAGATACCTGGAATGCCGGACGAGTCAAAATTTCAGAGTATGAAGCAGGAAGACAGGATTCTTCAAAGTTACTTTTATCAGTTACTTATACCCTGGTAACCCAGAAAGGAGCAAAAATATGAAGTGCGCACTCTGCGATGAAAAAAACTGCTATAAAGGAAAGGACTGCACGAGCATTAAGGACGAGATTTCCTACGAAGGTGGGGATCTGGATTCTATGCAGGCCTCGGCTGAGATCGAAGCCCGTTATTACATGGAAAAGACCCGGCTTGAGGAACTCATCCTTTATGCGCAGAAGATGGGCTACAAAAAACTCGGGCTTGCCTTCTGCATCGGACTTCAAAGGGAAGCAAAAACTATCCACAGGATCCTTGCAAGGGATTTTGAAGTCTTTTCGGTCTGCTGCAAGGTCTGTGGGATTGATAAGGAAGATTTCGATCTCGAAAAATTATACGGGGAAGGCTTTGAAGCAACCTGCAACCCAATAGGCCAGGCAAAAGTCCTGAATGAAAGTGAAACCGACCTGAACATCATAGTCGGGCTCTGCATCGGGCACGATATTCTCTTCACACAGCACTCCGAAGCCCCTGTTACGACACTGGTGGTCAAGGATAGAGTACTCGCCCATAACCCTGTGGGGGTTGTGTATTCAGGGTACTACCTGAAAAAAAGGTTTGGGATAACTGAATGACTGGATAATTGAATGACTGGATAATTGAATGACTGGATAATTGAATGACTGGATAACACAAAAGAGTCTGGAAAAAATAAATGAGAAAAGGAACGGAAAGAATAGGTTTCTCAGGTTTTTCACGGAAAGAATAGGCTTTTTAGGATCTAAATGATTTGGAGAAATGAAACAGCCTTAATTTTCGTTTTCATGATAAATCAACTGTAAATTGGAGTTAATTTACAAAAGGGGGAATGGGGTAAAAGGAGGGTGGGGGAGGGTACCCACTTTTCTAATCCTCCGATTTAACCCTATTATGCCTGAAGGCACATCATTGTGTAGTTAAGGCAGATGGTAGCTACGTTCCATTTTTTTACATTTTTATAGCTGGTGTCGCGGGTGCACATCATTGTGCAGTTAAGGCAGATGATAGCTACTGCGAAGGGAATAAGTGCAGGTATCGGACACTCCTCGAGTATTTCGGGGAGGAAATTTCAGAGTCATGCGGAAACTGTGATTCCTGCCTCAGGTTAAAAGGTATTTTTGACGGGACAGAAGCTGCCCGGAGGAAGAACCGAAGTTGTTAACTTTTTCTCTCTCATATAACAAAATTCTTTCTTCAGTCTTAGGCGCCCAAAATAAGCACTTTTCTATAAATTATTTTGTTATTCCTTACATTTTTTATCAGGATAATAGCTGAATCCCCATCTTTCAGTTCAACTTCTTCAGGCAGGGACAGTTTCATCTCGTTTGCAATACCCAGAACAACAGGGGGATCAGGACTAATTTCATACTCAATACCGTTCTGCTGGAGATAGATGCTGGTGCTTTTCCCAAAGTTAAGGGTGTCTCCTCCTTTATGTTCTATTTTAAGGGTCTTTGAGTCAAGTATCTGGACATCCAGCTGTGTAAAAGTCCCTGAGTTCAGGGATCTTTCCATACTCCCCCCAAGGAGCACAGCTGCCCCCAGAAGAGCAAGGAGTCCTACGCACATCATAGCGAGGGCAATGACTACAATATTGTTTACGGCTTTCTCATCATACGTGAATTTATTTAAGGATCCGTTTATGTATTTTCTTGAGAATCCTGGATGCGAAATAGCTTCACCTCCATTGTTGAAGCAATTTAAATTCATTATATTAATGTTATTCATATACTCAATTTATTATAACTGTTATGCGTTTTCCTGTATAAAAAAGTTTCAACATTTCCTTATTCTTTAATCAGTCCTTATGTTATGTAATTATTCACAAAAGCCCTATCAGAAACTAAAAGTAAGCAAAAAGTTCCGTTAGGAAATAATAAATGAGATCTCCTAATATAATTGCCAGAACAAAACTCGCCGTTATGGGAATCATGAATGGAAATCCTGGAGTTACCCAGACAGTGCTGCCAAGGCGTCCCTGCTCCTCGTGTGCCTCAAGTCGGGAGATCATATTATGGTTTACATTAATTCCTCTGCCTGCAAAAGAAGGATATAACTTCCCGTTATTCAGCTCAAAACGTTCAGCTAGCCGGATATGTCGGCCTTTATCCAGAAGCCTTCGCAGATCCTTAATTTTTATCCTGTATGCAAAGAGCATATAAAATGGTTTTTTGAGCATATCAGGAGTAAAATGAAGAATGTTGTAACAGAAAAGTCCTAAAGGAACAGCAGCGGTAAGAAATAAGGAATTTTCAAGAACAGTAAGTGCAAAGAGTCCTGCAGGGAGAAATCCAAGCAGGGGAAAAGTGTGGCCGTAAAACTCCAGGACAGGGTAAACCGGGACAAGAGTTCCGATCACTATCAGGGCTTTTGCATCTGCACCTCCGAAAACCCTGGCCCTGAAAAGCAGATAAGTCAGAAATAAACTGGAAAAAAAAGAAAAAACTAACTGGAGAAGAAAGGACACTCCCCCAGTCACAATCTCATATATTAAGAAACCTGAAAGAGAAAGAAGCATAAGCTTCCATACACGGTTTGGGACCCTGCGGGTTTTCAGGTCCAGGTAGGAAGAGTAAAAGAGAAAGGGCAGGCAGGCTGCCAATTTCAAAATTTCGATCATAAAATCTCAGCAGGAAACCCGTTAAATCTTTAGATTTAGCGGGTAGTTGACGTGTAGTTTTCTGCTCTTTTACTTTGTGTTTCTCCAGTTACAATCTTTTTTTGGACTGGTTTTTATTATTTTCTGTATTTTTTCAGTTTTGCTTAGTTTAGTTTTTATTCCTGGCTTTTACTCCTGCTTTTCCGGGTTTCAGAAGTTTCCTGAGATAGCTTTTTTCAAAGTTTTTCCCATTTCTTGAGTTTCAGGATTTCTGAGAGAGTTCCGCCCCTCCGGATCTCATCAAAGATTCTCTTTTCGGTTTTATTGACTTCTTTTGCCCTTCTTGCAAGTTCGTAGGCACGTTCCCCCGGGACAACTACAACTCCGCTTTCGTCGCCGATTATATAATCCCCGGGTTTTACAGTCTGGCCTCCACAGGTGATTTCAGCATTAATTTCCCCAAAACCTTTCGGGTCCCCGGCATTGGGAACTGTATTGCTGGTATAAATTGGGAGCCCGAGAGTTTCCACCTCGTCAATGTCTCTTACAGCACCTTCGATTACCACACCTGCAATTCCCTTATTCAGACTACTCAGGGTTGCAAGCCCTCCCCAGCAGGCAATGTCCTTACTTTCATTATAAATTACTATTACATTTCCTTCTTTTGCGAGATCAATGGCTTCGACTGTTTTTGCCCAGTCTCCGGGAAAAGACTGCACCGTAATTGCAGTTCCTATCATTTTTCCTCTTACCAGTGGGTGGATACCTTTCATTGCCCCCTTTCCGTGCATCGCATCCGAGATATTTGAGGTGGAGACTTCCTTAAAGATCTCCCTTATTTCCTGGTCTACGGTTACTCTGTTCCGGATATCTACAGACTCAGGAGAGTCCACACTCTGCCTTATTTTTCTTGCAGCGTCTGTCACATTGTCAGAACGGGTTATGTTTCCTCCAACGATCACAATCCTGGCACCTGCCATGACTGCCTGAGCTGCACTCTCGGCATCAAGCCCGCCAGCTACTGCAAGCTGTACACTCACCTTTTCTGAAATTTCCATTAAAATTGATATCGGGTCTTTTCCAATCATCTGCTGGTCTATGCCTACATGAACATTTACATAGTCCACACCCAGAGCTTCGAGTTCCACTGCCCTTTTTACAGGGTCCGGAGCCGAGATCAGGTCTGCCATTAGCCTTACTCCATATTTGTGGGCTGAACGGAGCGCGTCAAGAATTGTAGAATCGGCTGCACTGCCGAGAACGATAACTACATCTGCACCGGCTTTAGCAGCCATCTCTACTTCCATTGCTCCTGTATCTACGGTTTTCATGTCGGCAAGAATTGTCCTGTCCGGAAAAGCTTTCCTCATGGTGCGGATTGCGTTCATGCCCTCACTTTTGATCAGGGGGGTCCCTATCTCGATCCAGTCAGCGCCTCCTGCGATTGCTTCCTTTGCAATTTCAACTGAGCGGTCAAGTTCCAGAAGATCAAGTGCAACCTGAATTATGGGAACGATAGTATCACCTCTATTGGGAAATCAAAATAATTGAAAAATTGAGTGTTTGTATCGGTTTACCTTCTGTTTTTATATTCTTAAATTTTTATTACGATCTTAAATCTTTATTATGATCTTTACTTTTTAATAACCTTTATTACCTTTTTTATTTACTTATTACTCCTGTTCATTGTTTACTACTCATTTTTAGTATGTGAGTTCTTCATTACCTATATTGCTTTTCATTCTGGATGCCTTTATTTTGAATGTTTTTGTTTTTGCAGTTTCACATTCGTAGCCGAAAACCCGTTGCTAAATAGTTGTCACAAAATTTTTTTATAAGAGAGAACAATCTAGTTAGGGGACAGTTTATGGAAAAGAGCCTTAAAACAGATGATGAAAACGACTTTTCTCAAAAATATATCACTGATGAGGAACGTAAGCAGCTTTTGTCAGCTCTACATTCCCGTCTTTTCTGGGCCGGGCAGCATATCCCGGATTATGTGGAATTTGAAGGAGAAACATTCCCGCTTCATAAATATGTATGGGAACTGATTCAGAAAGACAACCTTACGGAAAGCGAAAAATCCAGAATAGATAAATGCATCGATATTATTTCGGCAAAAGAACAAAAGGACGAAAAGGAGCTTGAAGATAAACCCCTTACACATGAACAGGCAAACTCTCTCTACCACGAGACTGCAGGCTTGCTGCGTGCGATAATGGATCTTAAAGAAATTGAGAGTGGAGAACTTAAAGAGAGTGCAAAACGCTTCCAGGAGCAATTTATCGCCCAGAGAGTTAGGGATACCAGGCTCTGGCTTGAATTCCTGAAGAACGTATCAAAGTAAAATGGCATAACCGATGTGCCAGTTGATGCTTAATTGTTGCAGCGCTAACCTGAAAAATTTTCGGAGCAAAGGTTATATCTTTGGGAATCATTTATGAAAACTCGATGCCATTTAAGAACCGAAACGTCATATCAATGAAAGATTTTTCGCGGGAGGAAATCGACTATGTTCTGGATGCCGCAGAAAAACTTGAACCTGTTGCCAGGGGCGAGGAAAGGTCCAGACTGCTGGATGGAAAAATTATTTCGCTTCTTTTTTTTGAACCAAGCACAAGAACAAGGCTGTCTTTTGAGGTTGCTGCGCGGAGGCTTGGAGGCCAGGTCCTGAACCTGGGTTCAGTTGAGGCAAGCTCTGTCATGAAAGGGGAAAACCTTGCTGATACTATCCGCGTGATCAGTAAATATGCTGACCTTATCGTGCTGCGTCATCCCCTTGATGGGTCGGCACAGATGGCTGCGGAGTTCGCGACTGTCCCTGTGATAAACGGAGGAGACGGTTCTGTCCATCATCCTACCCAGACTTTTCTTGACCTCTACACAATCCGCAGGGAAAGCCATCTTGAAGGCCTTAAAATCGCCATTGCAGGAGACCTTAAATACGGGAGAACCGTCCATTCCCTCTGCCATGCTCTATCCCTTTATGGAGCAGAAATGACCTTTGTTTCGCCTCCGGAACTCAGGATGCCCTCCGAAATTGTCCGGGGTCTTCGGAAGCAAAAGATCCGTGTAAAGGAAACTGATTCTCTTGAGGATATAATAGAGGATGTCGATGTCCTGTATATGACAAGAGTTCAACGGGAGCGTTTTCCTGATCCTGATGAATATGAAAAGGTTAAAAACAGTCTGAGGGTCACAGGCGACCTTTTAAAAGCTGCAGACCCTAACCTTAAAATCCTTCATCCTCTCCCGAGGGTCAATGAGATCGCTCCTGAGGTGGATGAAACTCCCCATGCATGCTATTTTGAGCAGGCTTTCTATGGAGTTCCGATCCGCATGGCACTGCTTGCTCTTGCAATGGGGGTGATTGAGTGAATGAAAAAAGGGACCTGAAGATTCAGGCAATCGAAAACGGGACTGTGATCGATCACATAACAGCTGGTCAGGCTCTAAACGTCCTGCGCATCCTGGGAATTTCCAGTGCTTTTCGGGAAACTATCAGTTTTGTGATGAACGCTCCCGGGGCGCGAGGCAAAAAAGACGTTGTTAAGATCGAGGGCAAGGAGCTCAGTATTGAGGAACTTAACAGAATAGCCCTGATCTCTCCTAAAGCCACAATCAATATCATCAGGGACTTTAAAGTGATTCAGAAAAATGATGTCGTGCTTCCGTCTTATGTGGAAGGTGTTGTCCGTTGTACGAATCTAAACTGCATCTCTAACAGCAGCGAACCCATTAAATCCAAATTTTCAGTACTGCAGTCCGAAGAAGAAGGGGTTTCCCTTCACTGCCTGTATTGTGAGCACGTGATTTCTGAAGAGCTTGCGGAAAATTTGCTTTGATTCTTTTACAAACTGAGAATAGAAGAAGTGCTGAACATCGGGAAAGCCGGATATTCTTCAGCACTTTTCAGCAAAAGGAGTTCCTCAGCAGGGCGGTACTCCTGCTGAGGAATATGGATCTCTTTTTATCTTGAAATTCCCACCGGCTTTTCGGAGGTAAAGGATCTAAGTAGCTGACTAAATCTTATTCCGGTTGATGCTTCCTTTTTTCCAGAACCAGGGCTTCTAAGTTCGTTAGTTCAACAGTTACAGGCTGATGCAACCCCACTCAATGCGATCAGACAGGCTGTAAGTACTAAGATTTTAGTCAACGACCTCAAGTTTTTTCACTCAAATTTCTTTTTTATTGGGAGGCTTGCCATATCAAACTCGGACCGGAAAATAGTATATTTAATAATTCTACTTCTTTTCCAGCCTCCATATCTGGTTGCCAGTTTGTCTAATTTCCCCAAATGATAATAATACTCTTAATTATTTAATACTTTTCTGTATAAAATTAACACTCCAGTTCTGGCTGAAATTCTCTACTAAATTATATGGGTCTGAAAAATGGTAACAATGGTAACTTACATAATCATCTGATATTATCAATCAACATACTTGTATAAAAGCTGGAGATTGACTAAAATGGCACTTGTGACAAGGACTGAGCAAATTCAATTTAAATCAAATAGTGTTTCAGTCCTGGCTCACGCCTCTAAAAATTTGTTTAATACTGCCAACTACATAATACGACAAAGATTCTTTGAAAATGATAAGCTTTACCAGGAAACTGGTGAAAAGGGTGAAGGTATCTGGTATAAACAGCTTTACTCAATGCTAAAAAACACAGAACAATACAGAGCATTGCCAGCACAGACTGCTCAACAGGTGCTTAAACTACTGGATAAAAGCTGGAAATCGTTCTTCAAAGCATTAAAGGTATACGCAAAATCTCCTGAATTGTTTATGGGACGCCCTAAACCACCCAAATACAAACACAAAGATGGAAAACATATCCTGGTATTCACAAACCAGCAGTGTAAAATCGTTAATGGTATACTCATATTCCCAAAAGCGGTAAACCTGGAATTGAAAACCAGATTAGTTGATGTGGACCTCAGAGAAGTACGGGTAATCTCAAACGCAAATAAGTATACGTGTGAAATCGTGTACGACAAAACAGTTTCTGAGAATGAAATTAACTCAAGCCGAGTTTTAGGAATTGATCTTGGCGTTCGCAATATTGCAACTATCGCAAACAACTTTGGTGCAAACCCAATTGTTGTTAAGGGTTATACTGCAAACAACATTAATCAGTTCTATAACATGAAAAAAGCCCGGATTCAGCACATATACGATCTGGCTAAAATAAAATGGGGTAGTAAATTAGCAAAACTCGACTTCAAACGAAATAACATGATAAAGGATTATTTCCACAAACTTAGCCGTGGAATAGTTAATTACGCTATCAAAAACAATGTCAAATCAATCATAATTGGCAAAAACGAAAACTGGAAGCAAGAAGTTAACATGGGACGAAAAAACAACCAGAAGTTTGTTCAGCTCCCTCTGGTTAAATTGATTGAAATGATCCAGTATAAAGCTCAGGAAGTCAACATAGAAGTTATACTTCAAGAAGAGAGTCATACATCAAAATGTAGTTTCCTTGATAACGAACCTGTAGAACACAGAGCTAAATACGTAGGCAGAAGGATCAAACGAGGCCTATTCAAATCCGCAACTGGGATAATTATCAATGCCGATGTCAACGGAGCTCTGAATATAATCAGGAAAGCAACTCCAAAAGCATTTGCAGACGGAGTGGAGGGTGTAGGGTTACACCCAAAGAGATGTTTGATAACATCTTTTGAATATACTTGATCACATTTTGATTATTTATGATAACCTGGCTGTTATGAATGAATCCTTTTTCTCTTCTTCTTAAATACATAATGTAGCTGTTTTTTTGACTAACAAAAAAGGGTATATCATATTTGGATAATAACCCTTTTAATTTATTTTGTATATGCTATAAAATTTAATTCTGATAAACGAGTTTTTCATTAAAAAATGAATCTAGATAAATTCAAGTGCATTATAAACTGGCTGGAAAATGCGGTAAATTTGAGGCATTGAGGTAAGACTTTTTCCTGCGCCAGAGAACGGGTTAAAGGTATGGGAGTCCGAAAGCCTAAAAAAGGTAATCATAGTGCCTATGGCAATCATAGTGCTTATTGATCTACCTGATCAGTGAATCTGGCTCAGCAGTTGATCGATTTTAGCGGGTTTCCGGGCAGGGATGGAAAAGAATAAGAGCCCGGGCGGAGAAATCATAAAAGTATGTCTGTATTTAAGGGGAAGAGTTCATGCTGAAAGATGATACAAAAATAAACAAAGCAGAGGCAGAAACAGAATACCTTGATTCTCAGGGGCGCAACAAACTCCTCTGGAGCCTCAGGAGCGACTTTGCCTGGGCCGGGAAGAAAATCCCTGAATGCCTGGAGATTGAGGGTGAGGAGTACAGGCTGCGGGACATGGTCCGGGAACTGGGGGAAAAAGAACTCCTCAATCCGGATGAAGCTGCCAAAATCAGGGCTCTTATCCCGAAACTGAAGGAAAGGGCAAAAGCAGATGAAGAATTGCTGGAAACCGAGGAACTAACAAAGGCAGAAGCTGAAACGCTTTATGAAGAGGCCGCCGGGCTTTTGCGGGCGGCAATGGAGCTGAAGGATAAGCTTGAGGGGAAAGGCGGGGAAAAAGGTGTCGATGAATTTAAGAAAATGCTCAATACCCAGAGGGTCGTTGATGAAAAGGGCTTTCAACAACTCCTAAAAAGCCTGAAATAATGAGCTTGTTTTCTTCTTTTACCGGGGGATTTCCGAAGGGAATTTTCCATCGGGCACCAGCTCATCAGTTCTCTGAAGTAATTCACGAAAGTCATTTCATACGCCTTCACAAATGCCTTTCAATAAATGATTTAAGCTCTTCAGCCGAGGCTTCATCCGTGATCAAGGAATAATAAGGAGTCCATTCATACCATTTTTTGTGTCTGATTTTAATATACAGCTGCGTATTCAGATCCAATAACCGGGTTTTTTGTTTCCTCTCCATAAGCAGTAGGAAGGGAAACAGGGAGCCCAATAGCAGAAGTGGTTTCCATTCTCCTTCTACTACAACCATGTAAACTACGAATCCACAAATGGCGACTCCTCCAATTCCCAGGAGTATGGACATTTCCTTTGAACGTTTTTCATGCTTGTATGAAGCCACACTTTTAATCTCTTCATAAGGAATTTTTAAATTCTTCAGTCTGAAGACCTGCAGGTGTACCCCGAATCTGTCTGCCAGAACTGCTGCCTCGAAAGTTTTGAGAAATAGAACGTAGTAACAGGTGTTAAGCAGGAAGACACCTGCCAGGAAGAGTGTAATGTCCTTTGGATACCTCAGAAGCAGGCTGATGCCTATATAAAAAAGTACAAAAACCAGATTTGAATTTGCAGGAAAAATTACATTTGAAGTTCTGAATTCCGGGATATTTCCTGTTTTTCCGGAAATTGGGGTCACGTTTGCAAAATCGCAGGGCTGTTTTGTTTGCTGTGCCATTTTCTTGCAAGCCGGGCACCAGCCCATCAGCTTTTTGATCTGCTCGAAAACAACAGCTTTAGCAGGCATCTACCTTCTCTCCCTTATAACATACAAGGTTTTCCAGGTCCCGCAACTTTTGAAGTAGAGCGTTTTATGGTTTTTCCTCTCCCAGTAAATCATCTGCAGGTAACTGCACCAGAGGAAAATAAGGGAGCCTGCAACGAAAGAATAGAGATACGGCGTGGCCAACTCCCTTGCTTCAGACCAAAGGTAAAAAGTAAGGAGCAAAAATATGAGACCTGGAATTCTGTGCCATTTTTTAAACAATTTCATCTTGCCGGAGTAATCTAGCACCGGTTCTTTTTCCAGGGCATCATATTTTTTCATTTGCTTCTTCCAGTCGAAGATGCCTACTAGCATGGAAATGCCAATTCCGGCAAGAAAAGCTCCCCGGTTCAGGCCTATTATGGCAAGCACCACGGGGTGCAGGAGAGTAAAACTCGCGTTCATAAGGAGGATTCGGGTGCTTGCTTTTCTGTGCCCGTACAGGGTTTCCGGTGTCCCTGCTTTTTCTTTTCCTTCCCGGGCATTTGCTTCAAAATTCCCGGAGGGAATTAGGTACCCGCTTTCAGGTGTTTTTGCATAAGGGCACCAGCCCATAAGCTTTTTGATCTGGTCAAAAACAAATATCTTATCGGGCATTTATTCTCTCTCCCTAATAAGATACGATTGTTTCCATGCCCCGTAACTTTTATCGAAATAAATTGTTTTATGGTTCTTCTTCTCCCAGGATATTAGCTGGAAATAATTAATCCATATCCCCATCAGGAGACCTCCTCCAAATGAAAAGGCTATTTGTAAGGAATAATTCCTTTCTACATCTCCTGAAGAAATCCAATAAAAAATCCAATAAAAAAGCATTACATAGAAAATTGGATTTATTCTCCGAAACAGTTTCTTCATGTCGGAATGAAACAGTTTTTTCATGTCGGAATTATCGAAAATTAGTTTTTGTGCTATGGTATCATATCTGTGCATCTGCTTCTTCCAATCAAAGCCAATAAGCGTTACAGAAATGAAAAATCCGGCAAGCAAAGCAGATATATTCACATCCAAACGGGTCATTGCTAGGTATATAAGTGTAAGAAAAGAATCAATCAGGAGAATTCTGTTACTCACTTTCCGGAACCAGCTTCGATTTTCCGGGTCTCTGGAATCTCCACCTCTGGCCCGGGTATTCGCGCCAAAATATTCAGGGTGGGTGGGATATTGAGTTTCGAGTGTTTTTGCATTCGGACACCAGCCCATCAGCTTTTTGATGTATTCGGCTCCCCAGTTCACAGTTTCCCCTCTTTTTCTCCAAGGGCGTACATCCACTGGAACCCCTTTTCACTTTTTATATAAATTTTCAGATGGTTTTTTCTCTCCCAGTAAATTAGCTGAAGATAGGTTCCCCCCATAAGAATCCAGGCTCCTGCAATGAAAGAATACATTGACCGAGCGTTAAGAAAAGAGGGTATATAAGACAAGATATAAGACAAGAAAACCATAGGCAAAATCAAACCCAAAATCAGGACTAAGAAAATCCAGAATAATGTTTTTTTAAAGGAAGACGCAATAATGGGTTTTTTTGCCAGGGTATCGTACTGACGCATTTGCTTTTTCCAGCCGAGCAAATAGATAAGTAGAGAAAGTGAAAGGCCTAAAAGGAGAGCCTCTGTATTTACACCTGTTCGGAACAGTGAATTTATGAAAAAGGGGGTTAAGAAAATCGTTGGCAGAAGGATTCTGACGTCAAACCTGGAAAATAGCCTGGAAAATCGGCTCAAAAACTCAGGGTTCCTGGCTTTTTCTCCTCCTGATTGATCGTATGTTTCAAAATTAGCTGAGCTGATTAGAGATCCGGTTTCAAGCGCTTTTGCGTTAGGGCACCACCCCATCAGTTTTTTAATGTATTCCAGGGTCAAAGTCATTATAACTCAGCTCCCTTATTTACAATGTAGATCTCTGGACTGTTACGCCCATCGATGAACACGATTTTTTTATTCTTCTTTTCCCAGTATACATCTGTAAGGTAATACAGAAAAGCTGTCAAACAAATGCCGGATATAGGTGCCATGTTGCGTGAACCGAAGTAAAGAAGCAGCACCAGGGGCGATGAATCAAGTTTAAAGTAATACAACAAAGCTATCAAACAAAAAGCAGAGATTAAAAATAAAACGAATCCCCAGTTAAATTGTGAAAATAAGAGATACAGAAATACCAGGGAAAGTATTAGATTTATAACTCTCCATTTTGACGATACAGTTATAATTTTTCTTTTTTTGCTTGAGTTCTTTATGTTATCCAGATAATTCCAGCTCCAGATACAAAAGGTCAGGTTAAAAATAATTCCGAAAATTAACCCAAACATGAAACCTTTATCCATGGGACGAACTCCCTGGAATCCGATCCAATATATGGAAAAGAGGGTAAACACGGAGGACATTATTAATGACCTATTATGGCGTTTGTTCCACCAACCAGAGGGTAAAATAGGGGTATTTCCTGCATCTCTTCCCCTGGATTGGTTATCAGTTTCCAAATATTCAGGGCAGATGGAATGTTGAGTTTTAAGTGGTTTTGCATTCGGGCACCATCCCATTAGTTTCCGTATACTCTTTACAAATACATTCATTGTTTCCCCTTCATTCAATTTTATCTGGTTGAATTCAGGCCTGCTCCACCAATTCTTTCAATTTTCCAAACAATTCGTCAGCTATTTTTGTGGGATCATCCGAACTCTGGAGTTTGAGCTGCATTTCTTCTGCAAAGTCCCAGAGGAGTTCGATACATTCCCTGTACCTTTCGCAGGACCCGCATTCTCCCTCATGTTCGTACCAGACCTGCATTCCGTGTTTTATCGAGACAAAGATTATTGCGCTGGTCTTGAAAGGAATCGATCTTCCGAAGAGGATTCCTTTCTTTGAGTCCAGCTTTTCTACTTCTATCCTGTTTGCCCTGGCCATCTCAAGTAGAGTTTCTTCAATGCGTTTATCCATACTGAGGAGGGCTCTTGAGATCGCCTGCCTGGAGACCCCGAAATGCTTTGCAATATTGATGTTCGGGAGCCCGTTTCGGCGAAGGACCCAGAATTCAAACTGTTTTTCACCTGCCGGAAGGAACATAAGTAAACATCTCCATGTTGACTATTTATACCTTTCTATCTTTGTAACTTTTTGGAGTCATTGTCCTAAAAATTTTTACTAGATGGCGGGATCCTGAAGTTTTTTCAAGAATAATTTGATGATCTGGCCATAAAATATTTATGGAACAAGGTTAAAATTTGTTTTCGAGTATGGCGATTTATAAACGAATATAAAAATTATATTTTAAATGTATAGACAACGTTTTCTGAGAAGGCCTGGGTTTTACTTCCACAAAAACATCCAGGGTGAAACTGTCGTCCTTGATGAATTATTGAAAATAATTGATCATGGGAATCAAAGTTAATCTGGAGGAACAAAAGCCGATGGAAAATCTCAAAAGGAAAGCCTTTATAGGTGCGTCGATTCTGGTTTTGTTGCTGTCAGTATTTTTTATAGTGCGGTTCATAACCAACCCCTATTACATAGTCGGGCCTCCAACTCCGCTTTTTTGCATCCGAAATATGGATGAAGGGGCGCATGAACTCAGGGTGGAGGTCTTTGATTCGGAGAATAATTCCGTGCTTAATGAAACATACGAACTGGCCCCAGGTGAAAAAATCAGCTATCCCAAACCCTTCAGGTCCCGGGAGATGGGGGTTGAAATGGTGGATTACACATTCAAATTCACATTGGACGGCAGGTTTACGGAAAAGTATAGTACGAAAGTTGATTCTTGGGGCACTGTTGAAGTAGAACTCTACGCTGATTACTCGGAGGGTCAGCCCCTTTCCATAGTAGAGACAGCTGTTTAAAACCACTTTCAGGTTTGTTTTCAGCAAAAAATGAGTTTTTCCGGGGTTTGCAGGGCTCCGTTTGGTTTATGAGAATCTGCTTTTCAGTTTCTACTTTTCTTTTTCAGGAGCCTGCATTTCCTGGGATGGATGGTTTTTATCTGGAAATGTGCTTGCAGGTATGTATCCGTATCCGCATCATGGGATGATGTGATGTTTTGAGGCTTCAGGGGGCGGGCACATGCAAGCAAACACCCTCCTATTTCCGATATTCTATAATTTATACTTTTCGCTATGGAACACTTGGAAATTATTTCTAAGTAAAATGGATGAAATCAAGATAGTCCGAAAAGATTTAAGAAAAAGCTGGTTGAGGATTCCGATTAAAATGTAAAATAGAGGCGGAACTGAATGATTTCAGAAACCAGCCTTTAAAATTAATTCCCTTAAATAAAGCTTTACAACCCGAGGACATCGTCCATATTATATATTCCGGGTTCCTCTCCGCAGACCCATTCGGCTGCGCGGACTGCACCTTTGGCAAAGATCTGGCGGGAATGAGCCATATGCCGGATCTCAATCCTTTCGGAGTTTCCTACGAAAAGTACGGAGTGGTCTCCGGTAATGTCCCCCCCACGCACTGCATGGATTCCTATTTCTTTCCCGCGGGGCGCGATGCCTTCCCTTCCGTATACGTACTCTTTGCCACCCAGCACCTCACTGATCACATCAGCTGCGCGAAGGGCGGTCCCACTTGGGGCATCTTTTTTCTGGTTGTGGTGAGCTTCGATAATCTCTATATCATAGTCTGCAAGATACTTTGCAGCTTCCCTAACTATCTTGAAAAAGACGTTCACGCCTACGGAATAGTTAGGGGATATGACTGCACGCACCTTGTTTTTCCGGATAGCTTCATCAATTACTGCCCGCTGTTCCGGAGTCAGGCCTGTAGTTCCTATTATCAGGTTTACTCCGCATCCTGCAGCAACAGGGGCATTTACAATGGTTGCACCGGCTATAGTAAAGTCAATAAGGACCTCAGTCTGAGTCTTTTTCAGGACTGTTTCGAGATCTTTAACATCTGAAATCTGGATTCCCAGGTTGCCCACATGGGCAAATTCTCCTGCATCCCTTCCGATGTTTCCCACATCAAAAGCGGCAACGAGTTGCATGTTGGTGGAGCTGGTAATGTTTTCTATAATTAAGGAGCCCATCCTGCCGCAGGCTCCGAGTACTGCTGCGTTAATCATTTCATTACCCCCAGTTTCTTGAGCTCCGTTAAAAGCTTTAACTGATTTGCATCGCTCATGGGAGCGAGTGGAAGCCTCAGGTGCCCGCTTGCGAGCCCGACAAGCTCTGCAGCTTTCTTAGCCGGAATCGGGTTTGTTTCAAGGAAAAGGGCACGGATCAGAGGGGCTATCTCGAAATGGATTTTTCTTGCAGTCTCGTAATCTCCCCTGAGGGCTGCATTTACCAGTCCCGACATTTTGTCAGGCACAATATTTGCAACAACTGAAATAACTCCGCTGCCCCCCATGGAAATAATTGGAAGAGTCAGCCCATCCTCGCCTGAGATAACCACGAAATCGTCATCAATAGTCTGCTCAAGGATCTGGGAGACTTTGCCGACGTTCCCGCTGGCTTCTTTGATTCCCGCGATGTTTTCTACTTTTGCAAGTTTGGTGATAACATCCACAGGCATGTCCTGCCCTGTCCGGGAGGGGACATTGTAGAGGATCATAGGGATATCTACTGCCTCTGCAATTTTCTTGAAGTGAGCTAGCAGGCCGGCAGGATTAGGCTTGTTGTAATAGGGAGAGATTAGAAGTACGCCATCAACACCCGCATCTGCAGCGTGTTTTGTAAATTGGAGAGCTTCTCCCGTGTTGTTTGAACCTGTTCCTGCAATCACAGGAACCTTTGAGCACTCCACTGCAATGTCGATTACTTCTTCATGCTCCAAAGCGGAAAGAGTTGCCGATTCTCCGGTCGTGCCACAGGGCACGATTCCCGAAACTCCTCCCTCTTCCACAAACGCTATATTCCTTCGTAGCCCTTCCCTGTCAATCCTGTCATCTTTAGTAAAAGGAGTGATCAGGGCAGGCATTGCTCCTTCAAACATATTGATACCCCTGCCTGTTTCCTGGAAATAAGTTCTTTATCTATTCAGTAAACTTATTCAGTAAACTTTCATGCGTGCAACTTTTCTTGTGACGTAGCCTGCAACCCGGTTTCTAATTATTTTGCTCTCAATGGTTGTATACTTTGTCACAAGGAGTTTGTTGGTATCAAAGTCCTTTGTAAAAACGTCTCCGTAGTTTTCAAGCAGGCTAAATGCAGTTCTTTTGATGTTTGTCTGTCTTATATTTCCCATCGTATCTCCTCTTATGTTTTTGTTTTTTATTCCAGTTATTCAAGTTTTTGTGGTTTGTCTAAACCATGTTTCCCTGTGAATTCTGGTTAACGTGAAGCCGGAAAAGGAAGCAGTTCCATAACATGGGGTTTCTTCTATCTCCGATTAATGATTTAGCGGAAACTGGATTCAAAAATTTAACTATACTGATTTTGTCGACTAATAGGTAACTTGAGATTTATAAGTTTTGGGGTGAAAAAGTATTTTTGGGAATATCCCTACCTTTTCTGTAAATGTTTTTTCTCTTTCCCTACCTATTTCTTCCTGTCTCTTATTATTAACTCCCTTTCTTATTCCTGCCTTTTAATTAACTCCCTTTCTTATTCCTGCCTTTTCATCTATTTTTTTCACTGTTTTGCTCTTTACATAATCTGTTTTCCCAAGAAAACGGTCAATTGTTCCTGCATTAGTAAAAACTGGCTCTCTTGCCCCTTTACGGTTGACAATAAGCCCAAATAAAACAATAAGCAGACCAAGATCTGGCTTTGCATCAATGCTGATTGCCCCTATGAGGATCAGGGAAGAAGCTGCAAGCCCCCTGAGGGCACCTTTCCTGTAGGATAAATAACCCGTCCTTTTAAAAATCCGAATATCTCGAATCGTTAGGAAGAGGGTTACAAAATAGGCAAACATTGCAATTTCCAGATACATTCTTTTCTCCATTTTCTTTTTGGTTTCGCACTTTTTAACTCTTTACCGGTTGATCCTTAAGGGTTCAACCGTATACACGGGTAAATCGCGCTGATGATTTTTCAAGGGGCAGTGCAAACCAGTATCACAGTTTATAAAGAAGGTAAGGTGGTCAACGAGAGCCTATAACAAGCTCATCGCGTTAGCGTGATAAGTTGACATTAAGGTTTCTCAGTATTGCAATAAGGGTGGGTAAATCAGATATGAAAATCTTGCCGTTTATATGAATAATATTGCCGGTTAGTAGTTACATATGGTATTATTAATATCGGATAATAATGCAAAATCAGGTATTCTATATACTATATAAAACCACAGGTTTTAAAACCACAGGTTTAGCTCTTTCTGTTAATTCTCTTTGTGCCAAAAAACATACGAAAAAACAGTTTTTTACGGAATAATCATGCACTTTGAATATATTTATATCACTATTTTGAGGGCCTCTTTGAGATCAATATATTTTAGATAAATATCTTTAAGTCAATATATTCAGGTCACTATATTTAGATCAATCTGTTGAGGTCACTATATTTAGATCAATCTATTCAGAGCATCCCAGGGTCAAGGAGCCCACTCAGGAGCAAAAGCCCGAGGAAGAGAGGCTGGTGGATAAAATATATGAACAGGGAACGTTTCCCGACCCATGAAACGAGTTTCTGAAGCAAGAAGTTATCGGCTTCAGGGACTTTAAACTGTCTATTCCCACCTTTATAAAGAGAGTTTCCAAGGAAAATTCCTGTAAGAAGTACCCCAAACCAGGGGAACAGAGGAAAATAATCCAGGGTTATGAAACCTTCGGGCCTGAATCCCAACCAGAGAAGAGCAGAAAACTCGAAAGTCCTGTCTTTGAGGTATAACCCCACAACGCCAAAAAACAGGCAGAAGAACAGGTTTTCTTTTCCGTACTTCAGGAACGGGTAGGCAAGCAATGCTGAGACCCCGAAAAAGTGAAGGATTCCAAAGAGAATATACTGCCCGGGGAAAAAAATCCAGGTTATCGCTGTAATAATCATTCCCATTGAAAAAAGTCTCAGCCCTCTTTTAAAGTATTTTGAAAAATTTTCCGCAGGCTTTCCTGATGTCCCATTGGCAAGAGCTCTTGAACGGCTTATGGAAAGAGCGGCTCCGGATATCAGAATAAAAAGGAAAGCTGCCCCTCTTCCAATATAGAGAAACGTGCCGGACCTTAACTCAATATCAGCAAGCCCAAAAAAATCCAGGTCATAGAGAAAATGATATCCAAGCATTAAAATAACTGCAAAACCTCGCAGGCAATCAATTTCCCAGAAGCGGTTTGAGTGCCTTCCCATAAATTTTTTCTCCGAAATGCCCTGAAATCCCGTTAATAATGAACTTTCGACTCCCTTTATTTCGACTCCCTTTATTTCGACTCCCTTTAAAGAGAGCCACACTTATATATTCTACGGGACACAGAAATAAAACAGGCATTACTTTCCAGTCTGTTACCTTTGCAGTGGCAGGAGAGGCGGTAGCTCCAAAAAATAGGATTAGTATAATAAGTAAACAAAACCGAGGCTTCAGTCCTGATTTGCTCGGTTTGGGCATCAGGGACTTCATATATTTTCTTCCTGACTTTAATCTTTTCTTCCTTGTTTTTATCTCAACTAACTCAGCCAAGTTATACTTGATGTTGTATGCAGTTTTGGTTATATTTTTTTAACAGTTATTTTTTTTAACAGCTTTTTATATCAGTCCCAATCCCGGACCCAGGAGTGGAATTAGCCCGAATAAAAATACGTTTATAAAACCGTGAATCATTACTACGAAAGAAAGGCTTTTTGTTCTGTAAAAGAAATACCCGAGTACGCCTCCCGCAAGAAACGTATATGCCATCTCGTAAGGAGTGCCATAACTTGAATGCATTATCCCGAACAACAGGCTTGCAAGCAGGATACCTCCTGCAGGTCCTAAGGATTCTTCCAGTCTTGTCTGGATAATCCCTCTGAAGATAAATTCCTCTACCAGGCCGACTACAAAAATCATTATAATCGTGAGTAACAGCAGGTTAACAGGAGACAGATCCGGGATAAGAGGGCTTGTCCGGATGACTGAATACTCTGCCTCTGCAAAGATCAGGCCTGCAAGGATAGAAAAGGGCAGATAAATCCGCATTTTCTTGAGTAAATCTACTGTCTTCTCGCCCGGGATTTTTTGATGAATGGATATGATAGTTGCCGGAATTGTCATAGGTATGTACATGAATACGAAAGAGTAAAGGTTGGTTTCAAAGAATATCGGCATTGAAAGGTTTACCAGACGAAGGATGGGCAGGAGTATAAGTGCCTGGTAAATTTTGCGTATCTCCAATTTTTTTGAGATTATTATTGAAAGTGAAAGGATTATGAGAAGCAGCGTATAGGTTACTGCTGCTTCTTCTATTCTTCCGCTAAATATTAACAGTTCGGCAAAAGCAATAGCAATAACAGGGACTCCTGCAGAGATTAGCTTTTTTGAGTATCCAATTTTTTCATCGGTCTGCATTTTTAACATTCCCCCAAGCTCCGGCAAAGAGACCCGTCTTGCTTCCAGTTCTGAAGATGTATAGTCTGGAGACCCCATATTCAGACTTCCTTTGTGACATTAATCCAGAGGTGCAAGTTCCTGTAAGGCACACTTTTTTCGGTTTCATTAAATAGCAGAAACTCCAGTTTCATGTTCTTTCCCTCAAAAGGCGGAGTAATAGTAACTGGCTCTTCCCAGGATACGTTATGGTCAAGGCTGATATATTTCTGGTTTTCCGGAAGAGGCAGGGAACGATTTTCAAGCCTGATTTCCAGTGTATAATCCATAGTCCTGTACTCATGGTTCGTAATATCTACAAAAACTGTCCCGCTTTCTCCGAGTGTGTAGTTTGTTGGGTAATTCTCAGTCATTCTGTCAGGTCCCAGGATGTAAAATTCGGTGAACGACTCTCCTTCTCTGGGATTTCCTATGACATAGACAAGGCTGCCGAGAGAAGCTAGAATAGAAATCACCAGTAACATTGAAAAGGCTCTGCCGGCTCTGGACCCATTCTCTTCCAGAAGCTCTGCCTTAAGGGTAAGGAGAGAAGTTTTGAACGGGACTTCAAAGGCTTCAGCTTCAGGTAACTGGTGTCTTCTGTAATACGCCGTTCCACACATGAGAAGGGTAAAAATCGAAAGGCCTGTGAGTATGGGAACTTCCCTGATTCCCCAGTCAGTATAGTTCATTCCATATCCCATGAGCGGGACTACGGCAATGCTTAACCCTAAGGAAAGCAGGGCTCTCTCAATTCCTTCCAGGTCTTTTTTTGCAGGAAAGAGGGCTCCTATCAGGGCATATCCTGGTAGGAAGAGGACCAGAAGAAGTCCAAGGAATGTGCGCAGAAAGCTTCCACTGAGTACGGGTACAAGTACGAAGATATCAGTAAGGAGCACAAGACCTGCCACAAGTAGCAGATCCAGAGGATATTGTCGGTTTCCAGCCATTTTATCACTGCGAAAATATTTAGTAATCTATCTTTCTACAATTTATACTTATGTAAGCTTTCCGCTACTCCACTATAATTCATTACGTATATGTTCATCCCGGCGCATCTTCACATTTATTTTATGTATGTAATTCATTTTTCCCACATATGATACATTTTTTCCACTTTATGCTGCCAGCATCCCTTCTTCAGACATTGCTACTACAGAATGGATAATCTAAAAGGAATAATCGACTGAGTAAATCGGCTTAATAACCCGATAAGTAGCCACTACTTTGAAGTAATATTTTCTGGAAATTATCCCGCCACCTCAAGCTGTACGGTTAACTCTCTCAAGCTGCATGGCTAACTGTACTTTACTTATCAGTTTCTGAAGACCTGAATTTCCCAATTTTTTTTGAATTCCCCAGTATCCATAAGGTTTCTTCCTATGAAAATTTTTTCCCCTCTGGCGAGATTTTCTCCTGATGATGACCAGTTCTTCTATTTTCCATAGTCTCTCATTGTCTTCAATTGTCTTTTATTGTCTCCAATTGTCTTCCATATTCTCTCATTGTCTTCTATTGTCCTTCCTTATATTCCATTATCTTCCATTGTTTTTAATTGTCTTTCCATTATCTTGCATTATCTTCCGCTCAAATTCCATCTTTTTTAACTAATGGTTCTCTGCGAAATTACTCAGGCACTTTTCTATACTGCACTCAACTATCTTTTCCCACACATACTACCCGATTTAACTCCATAATAATTGTGTTTTGCATGGGTTATTTCGTAACAGGCCCTCTGGAACTTTCAGGCCGGCATGGAAAATTATATTTTGTACCTTCCCCTTTTCTCAAAACATGAATGTGTTGGTTACAGGAGGGGCAGGTTTCATAGGCTCCCATATTGCTGAGTATTTCGCAGAAGCAGGACATAGTGTAAGGGTCCTTGACAATCTTACTACCGGGTTTTCTCGAAATATCCCTCAGCACAGAAATATCGAATTCATTCAGGGGGATATCTGTGATCCTTCTGCAGTTGAAAAGGCGGTCTCGGATATTGACTGCGTCTTCAATGAAGCTGCTCTTGTATCAGTGCCTCTCAGCTGTGAAAAACCAGTCGAGGCATTCCGGATAAACACTCTTGGAACACTTAATGTATTGCAGGCATGTGTCAGGGCTGGAGTTGAGAAATTTGTGACAGCATCCTCAGCTGCAATTTACGGGAATAACCCTGTACTTCCTAAAAGTGAGGGCATGTATCCTGAGCCTGCCTCACCTTATGCAATCTCCAAACTTGATGGGGAGTACCTTGCAAGGATGTTTTATGAAGAGCACGGGCTTCGGACCACCTGTCTGCGTTACTTTAATGTCTACGGTCCGCGCCAGGACCCAAAATCTCCTTATGCAGCTGTTATCCCCCTTTTTTTGGAAAGGGCAAAGGCAGGAAAAGACCTTGTTATTTATGGTGACGGACTTCAGAGCAGGGACTTCGTGCATGTCAGAGATGTTGTCAGGGCAAACGTAGCAGCCCTCGAGCACGGGGATGGTCAGGTCTTCAATGTGGCTATGGGAAAAAGCGTAACAGTCCTGGAGCTTGCTGAGAATATTATTAAATTGACCGGTTCCTCAAGCCAGATCATCCATGCCGGGTCAAGGGCAGGAGATGTTCGGGACTCAAGGGCAGATGTTTCAAAAATTGCCGGCTGGTGGAAAGGAGAGATAGAACTGGAACAGGGATTAAAAAGCCTGATTTAAGTATATAAGGACTTTAAGAACTTTAAGGACTGAATTTTCTAAAAACCTGATCAATTATTCAACAAGTAATCTTAAAAATCGAATTTGAACAGGAGAAAGAATCTCTCCTGTTCTTTCTTACTTTTCAGAATTTCCACTTACTCTTCAGAATCTTCATCTTCATCTTCATTGTTCTTGTCTATATTTTTCTTTATAATTGCCCCCGTTAGAATGATTACAAGGAAACCTATAAAGAAACTGACAATTTTTAATCCAGAGTTTCCTTTTTCTTTTGAAGCCGTCTCAGATTCCACACCTGTCTCTGAATTGTCTTGTTGTTCTGCATCTACGGTGGACTGATCCTCAGTTTCTCCTGCTTTTTCTCCAACCTCAAGGATATTCTTGCTGGCTGTAATTGCAAATGGGGAAAAACCTGGAGTTTCGGCTTCTAAATAGAGATACTCCTCATCTTCACCTACTTTTTCCGTGTTAAGGGAGTTCCACTGATCTCCACTGAAATGCTGAAGGGTTATTGTATCCATGTTAATGTTGTTTTCAGTTATCCAGTCCTTGCTAATCCTGAAGCCCACAATGGCGTTTTCAATGTTGTTTGAATTTGCAAAGCCGCCGTTTCCTACCCAGATATTAAGGTGTTTGTAGATCTCTCCTTCAGGCTCTGTAGGAGTAAGTGAGGATTTCTCTTTTAGTTCTTCAACAATAGTTGTTATCTTGCCTGCAGTTTTTTTGGCGTTGAACTGCACATAGCCGACAGGAGTGGCTTCTTTTGTGAACTCAAACCTGATTCTGTTGCCATTTGAGACAAACTTCTGGCAGAGCTCTTTTATTTTTACATTTTTCGCAGGCTCAGGGGAACCGCCGCCGCCGCCGCTTCCTCCGGAACTGCTGCCACCGCTTGATTTAATCTCGATCACCTTCTGGGAAAGCCCTACCAGTCCCTTTTCGGGGCTATATGCGCCCACAAGGAGGTAATAGGAGTCTACAGGCAGATCGAATGTGGTAAGTGACAGGGTTTTCTGGTCAGTTTCCCCTATTGCTATGGCGCCGTTTTCTGCCCCTATAAGAGTCTGGATTTCTGTCTGCAGTTCATTTTTGGTCAATTTTGACCTGTAGTTTGAGGAGTTAATGTCAAATTCATCAATAATATCTATATCGTTTATTATTACAGAAGTTCCGTCCCTGGTTCCATCGGAGTTGATTTCGATGTTTGCTTTGTATGCCTGTTTCTTTATGAGCACTGCTCCGTAGGTGCAAGCGGTTTCGTCGGGAACTCCTGTTATGCTTATTCCCAGGTTATTCCCTTTTTTGATACTTGAAAGGGAAGAGACGCCCAGGTCATATTCCGTAACCACGAAAGCGGTTGCAGAAAGGACTGTCAGGCTTCCGTCATCATTTTCCTGTAGCATGACTACGCTGTACTCGCCTGCATCGAGAGGCCCAAGGTCATAATCTAATAAGTCGCCGTTATCCCCTAGTGTGGCATAGTATTTTTTGTAATCCCCTTCTTCTATGTTGCTGTGGAAGAGGTTGTCCAGATCCCCTATGTTTCCTGCCTGAAATGCATCAAAAATCCCGTATATACAGTCCGAGTCGACTTTTAAGAGGTATACTTCAACATCTCCGTTCAGGTCCGACTTTCCATAATACGATATGGTTACATCGTCCGTAGGGAGGTAAATGGGATGGGTGCAGTAGGGAGAAGTTGATGGATAGGTTATGGTGTAACTTTCCCCTTCTTCCTTATTTAAGGTCCCGGAAGCTCCGCCATATTCCTTATATTTCGGGCCGTTATACGTGAGTTCTATCGGCTGAGGGAGCTGGATACTTCTGGCCTCATCTGGGCATCCCATTGTGATCCAGTTTCCTTCGTCAGGGTCGCTGGTATGGTCCAGGAAGTAAACCACTTTATCAGTAAAATTTAAATTGCCAACAGAATTTACGTCTGTTTTTCCACCCCCTGCCATTGCTGGTGCAGAGGTTAATACGAATATCGTAAGTATAAGTATCAATAGACTTTTTCTCAATTTACATGCCTCCATTTTCCCCATCGAATCTGTTTGATTCATCAGTTTCAGGATAGCAAATTGTTTGCATGCTATTGGCTGAAATTACTATTTTTTCTTCATTTTCTTTTTGAATACATGAGAAGGATTAGAACTGCTGCTCCCATTCCTCCAAGTATGTAGACTATATCTACGGGCAGTCCTCCTTTTTCATCAGGTCCAGACCCCCGAGATTCTATTTCTGAAACAGGTGTTTTATTTCCGTCTTCGGAGATTTGATCCGGATTTAAAATGGTTTCAGACTCATTTTTCTCTGTCTCTTCTACGGTTTCAGACTCAGTTTCCTTTAAAATAGAACCTGTGGGCACAACTGATGTCTTCTCTTGCTGAATGGTTATTTTTTTCTTGACGCCCCCAACACTTATTTCAAAGTCTCCAGGAGGGACAGCCTTTGTATTATAGGAGTAACTGAAATCCCCATCTGAATTCGCTTTTATCTGCTGAACAGCTGTGATTTTCAGGTTCACAGTCGAGGCTCCTCCGCTGGCATCTCCATCCATTTTTATCTGGTAGGTTCCCGGAGGGACGCTTGATTGTGTCACAGTTGCAGTGTTTCCAGAAGCTTCCGAACTTTTAGTCATCCAGATTAACATTTTTACCCTAACATTGAGGTTTCTGGCTTCTCTGGCCTGGACGGTAAAACGGTTTTTGAACCCTCCAGGGATTTTCACGCCTTCTAATATGTACTCGTACTCCCCCCCGGCTACCGGGGCGGCCTTTTCAAAAGTTACCTGTACTTCGATTTCCTCATCCGTAGATGCACTTCCTTTAATTCGAAGGGTATCTCCAAGAACGGGGGTTTCGGGGGATAAATCCCAGGTGCTAACTGCTGCAGCTGCAGGTGAGATTGTCAGTAAAGCCAGAATAAGAACTAAAAGGGAGGTGACCATAAAAGCAGACGTTTTTTGCCTTTTATGAGGATGAATAAATTTTTGCACGGGAACTACTCCTTTTCAGACAGGAACATGCTAATTATTTTTAGTGTTTGTGTATTTAAATTTTTTGTCATATCTGGCAAAATTAATCATTTATAATAATGTTAATAGGGATTATTCTATAGATTTTTGATGTTAATAATCCCTACATTTCTATTGGTAGTAATATTAAGTACTCAATAAATAAATTCTAAAATTATATACTTATTTTATTTTTTTAAAGTATATTCTGAGTTCTGCCTACTCACTCATTTTTTAAAATAAATAACCGCATACTTTTTATTTTTTACTCTCTCTTATTTTTGTAGTAAACTCTTTAGTAATGTTATTTGATGGTTATATTCTTTCCTTGTATTTCTTCTGTGAGCTTCTAAACATTCTAATCTCATAAACTTCTATCTGAAACTAGATGTCCTTCTTTAGATGCTGATTCTTCTCTATTTTGTTTCTATCTGTGGGGCTTTCGTCTATCATTCTATGATATTAATAAAATTAAAATAATATCTCAATCCTTTAATATCTCCGGAAACTTTTTATAGAACTCAATCCTTCTACATAACTAATGTCACAAAATAAGGAGTTTATCTGAGTTATTATTTAGGGGAGGTGTCTTTATTCTATTAAGCATAATTTCCTCAAGTGCAATTTCCTCGAGTGCAATTTCCTCGAGTGCAATTTCCATGGTTACGAGTCCCGGGCTTCCTCAGTACGGCGCAGCAGTAGTTGTCGGGCTAATTGCCCTCCTTTCTTTAAAGGAGGTCCTTTCGGCATCTGAGTACTGGAGTAAAACTCTTAATAGTTCCTTTAACCTGGCAATCCTGCCTTTGCTTTTCAGTTTTGTTTCTATTGTTTTTTTCAAGGTCGTAGAAATTATCTAAGATAGTTGAGAAGCAGAATTGGTTAAAACAGAACTCTTTAAAAATAGAAGTAAAACAGAACTCTTTAATAATAGAATTAAAACAGAAGAGACGAGATTTTCTGTTTTTATCTATTATATACTCTTTTTATTGTGAAGGCCCCTTTTTTTCAGGCTTCTTTTTTCATCTTACCTCAGCAGGAGACCCCTTCCTCGACAGTTCCGGCTTGCCGGAAATGGCAGGTGGGGGAAGAATGTGTCATCTGTACCATCTGAACTAATGTTGTACTCCTCGCACTCAGTCTCCTGCATTTTTTCTTAACATTAACACTATCTGAAATTTTATTTCCGAATATATCTGAGATTGAAAAATACCCGGATGACCGTTTTCCCCAGACTACCCCGATCCCGTTTTCCGTTTTTACAATATCAAATTTCCTGAGCCCAAACAGCTTTCCGGTAGGTATTTTCTTCTCTGATCTCTTCCCTTTTGTTTGCTGATAATCTCCCGCAGAAACGTTTCTTTTTAGAAAAACCGAATCTTCTACCTCTACTTTCTGATCGTCCCTGCAACAGATAGCAACAGCATCAAAGTAATGTGTTTTTAACAACTTCAAGACCTGCTCTCTCCTGTACTTTGTTTCGTACCCGAAAGTCTCTGCAAAACTCCAGCCGGATTTCCGGATTTGGGATTTGAGGATCCCGATTTCAGTTGCATGTTTTGTTTTTGACTTTTTCCCTGAAAGCTTGAATTCTCCATTGTGCAGGGCTTTGTGACAGGTTTCACAAAGCGTAATCAGGTTTTCAGGAGCATCTGTCCCTTCTGTGACCTGAAAACGATATGATGGCAATGTAGCCGGGAATCCTTTGACTTTCCCCTGCAGTGCTGGCAGGTGTAGCCGTCCCGATCCAGAACGTAAGCTTTGACATTGTAGAAGCCTTTAAGGTCCCCTTCCTGATACCCAACCCCGGAAACCTCCGGATTTTTTATTTTGTGAATATCAAAGGAAGCAAGTTCTACCTTCCACCCGGTTACAGGAAGCAGGGATTCCACAAACATCTTTTCCCGGAAATGAGCTTCAAGTTTGCTTTTGATGGAAGGAGCCAATCTTCCTTCTCTCCTTGAATTTCCCCGGTTATCAAATCTTGCAGGTCTATATCTTGTTTTTCTATCTCTTCTGGTTCTCCGGTACATCTTCCGTTGTTCCATCTTTTTCGAAACGTTTTCTCTCAGGTAAATTTCGGATTGATACAACACTTTTCCGTTAGCAATAGCTGCACAGCCTACGACCTTAGAGCCGGTATCCATCCCTGCAATTACAGGTTGAGTATAACCACTGCTTCCGAAAAGTAACTTGATTGTGAATGGAGTATTTCGGACCACTTTTGCCTTGCCTGCTTGCAGTAGCTTTCTGGCTTTTGAAGGTTTACAGGGCATTAGTGGTTTTTTGTTTTGATTGATTACGAAAACTAACATATAGTTTTCCTCCGAAGAGTTATGCGTATCCGAATTGTGGAGTCAATTCCGGAATCCGTCTTCCTCTCGATCTGATATGGAAAGGTTTAACGATGCAAGCACTGTCCCTACCTCTCAGGACTGTTTAACCGGCATCCTTAGAGCCTTAAACTGAGGCGGCATTCAAGGGTAACTATTTCTTTCCTATCGTTTACCGATTTTCCATTACTCCGAATCGGTGATCTGGTCAACCAGAGCTTGTTAGACAAGCCCCTTCCTCAAAAACCTGAGCCGTTAGGCGAAGGTTTTAGGGAGGGGTAGTTGACCTAATCGTTTCTGGAGATACTTATTAGGGGCCGTTGAATTGTCGCGGTCTTTTACTTCTTTTCTTTTTTGAATATATAACCAAGGATACCAAATGTTATTATAAATCCTCCTATCGTAAAGGCTATGTTGAGAAATAACCTGGTATTTTGGGAGCTTTCGGGAGCTTGAGTGTCTCCGGAAAGTTTAGTTTCCGCTTCTCCTATATTTTCTTCTGGATTTGAGGCCGTTTCAGGGGTTTCGGTCTCTTCCAGGGTTTCTGATGGGGTAGGTTCCGGATCAGAAATCATCTCCGGGGAAGATGTTGAGGAAGAGGAAGCTGAGGGTGAGGAAGCTGAGGGTGAGGAAGCTGAGGATGAAGACCCGCCTGAATAACTTTCAGATTCAATAGTTACTGTTTTTGTGATACCTCCCACATTAATCTCAAAGTCTCCCACAGGAACTGCTTTTGTGTTGTAGGAGTAACTGAAGTCCCCTCCCGAGTTAGCCTTTATTCCCTGAATAGCTGTGATCTTCAGGTCCACACTTGAAGCTCCTTCTGCGGCATCTCCGTCAATCTTTATTATGTAGGTCCCTGGTGGGACACTTGACTGGGATACAGTGGCAGTGTTTCCGGACGCATCTGCGCTTTTAGTCATCCAGATTAGCATTTTTACTCTCACATTCAGGTTTTTGGCTCCTGTAGCTTCGACATTAAAGTTGTTGTCGAACCCATTGGGAATCTCCACATCTTCAAGAATATATTCATACTTTCCTTCAGACACCGAGACTGTTTTTTCAAAGTTTACAAGCACATCGAGTTCTTCTTCCGGAGAGGCGCTCCCTTCTATACTGAGAGTGTCTCCGATGACAGGGTTTTCAGGGGAATATTCCCAGTCACTAACGGATGCAGCTGCAGGAGAAATCATCAGTAAAGCCAGAATAAAAACCGAAAGAAAAGTGGTCGTAAAAACCAATTCTTTTCTTATTTTATGGGAATTAAAGAGTTTGTGCACAAAAATCACTCCTTCTTCAAATCAGGGTATGATTCAGGTTTATGGGAGAGACGTAAAACCCATAAAATCTTTATTTCATGGAATATAAGTGTCAACTTCCATACCTTCTTACGTTATTGATTTTGCTAAATTGCTTCTTCTTTTAAATTAATTATATCTCGCTGTCCCCACAATGCAAAAACCAGGCGAGTTGGAAACAGGGCAAATAATCACGCTCATATCACTCTGAGGGGTAGAGGTAGTACCTGAGAAATCAGGACGTTGAAAGGTAGCTCAATCAAAACAAACTGACACCTGCGGAACGCGGGGATGAGCCTGTATGATTAGTTGACAATAGTCGGCAGGATGACTCAGGAAGCCCGTTACATCTTTAGATTTAGCGGGTAGTTCACTTTGTGTATATTTCGATTCCAGGTTCGTAGAATATTTGTAAAGTGAAATAATAGGACTATTAAATAAGTCGGATTATTGTGAATAGTTTTATTGAAATTATTATATAAAGTTTTACTCCTAGTTTACTGCCTGGAGATGTTTTGTATTCAATATTCTGAAGCATTTGATGTATATTTTTCTTAATTCTTTGAACAATGTGATATTTTAACAATAATGCGGAAAGCTCCTTCCTCAGCAGGCGTTAACCTGACAGGTGGGAGTATTTCACTTGTCTTATACAACAAGAAAAGTTTTTTATAGTATTTTGTCCTTCTATCACTAAATTTACTATTATCTTTAGTGGGTTTACTTTACTAATTACAGGAGGTCTTTTTATGCTTCTAAGCATTATTTCATCGAGTGCAATCTCTTCGAGTGCAATATCTTCAAGTGCGATTTCCATGGTTACAAGCCCTGGGCTCCCTCAGTATGGAGCTGCGGTGGTTGTTGGGCTCATAGCTCTCCTTTCCTTAAAGGAGGTTCTTTCTGCTTCTGAAAAATGGAGCAAAACGCTTAACAGTTCCTTTAACCAGGCAATCCTTCCTTTGCTCTTCAGTTTTGCTGCAATTGTCGTTTTCAAGGTTATAGAGATTGTTTGATTCCTTTTTTCCGGAACATTCACTCCCTTTTTCCATAGTTGCAGGCCTCTACTAGTTTTAACTCTCTTTTTTTCTCTTTTTTCTCTTTTTTCTCTTTTTTCTCTTTTTTCTCTCTTTTCTCTCTTTTTCTCTATTGTTCCAGGGGTATTCTGTACACCTCTGTTCCAGGGTAAAGTTTACGGGGCTCATCCCAAATTTTCTGCCTTATTGGACGTTTCTGGAACCCAAAATAAAAAATCCGTATCATATGGATTGCTTTGTTGATAATAGATTCAAACGGGGAGCTGGAACTCTTGAGGTAAATTATAAATAATTTTGGTAGGGTCAAATATAAATACTACTTCTGTACCCTTTGTGCCTTAACCCTCTAAAACAGTCATATCAACATTCTTCTACAGTGTGATGCGAAGGCTCCCATGGATCTCAGGGAAAAAATGAGGGAACTCGTGAACTACCCTCTCAAATTATAACCTTCAATAAATTCGTTAGGCGTCAACTATCCCTGAGCTAAAGACTCAGTGGCTTGTCTAAAAAACCCTGGTTAACCAGATCACAGATTAGGAGCAATGGATAATCGGTAAACGATAGGAACTAAATGGTTATAACAGAACTTTCTTTAAAAATAGACGTAAAACAGAAGACAGACGGTCTCCTGTTTTTTCCTGATAATTCACTCTCATTTAATTTCTTCGTGTTTCCCTTTTATTTAATTTCGACTTCGAGCTGGGTAAGCCCTGCAAGCCCATTTTCCGGGCTATATGCTCCCACAAAGAGGTAGTAGTCGCCTACAGGCAGGTCAAAAGCGGTAATTGATAGTGATTCCTGACCCACTTCTCCTATGGCTAAGGAGCCGTTTCCTTCTCCTATCAGGGTCTGGATTTCTGTCTGGAGTTCGTTTCTGGTAAGTTTTGACCTGTAATTTGAAGAGTTAATGTCAAATTCCTCAATAAGGTCTACATCGTTTATTATTACGGAAGTCCCATTCTTCGTGCCATTAGAATCGATTTCTATGTTTGCCCTGTATGCCTGATCCCTTATCAGTGCCGCCGCATAGGTGCAGTTACTCTTTTCAGGGGCACCCATGAGGTCCTCGATGCTTATATCCAGGTCTTCACCTTTTACTATACTTGAAGGGGAATCTACACATAGTTCATATTCAGTAACCACAAGGGCCGTTGCGGAAAGGGCTGTCAGGCTACAGTCTTCATTTTCCTGCATCATGACTATGCAGTACTCGCCTGCATCGAGAGGTCCAAGGTCATAATCTAATAAGTCCCCGTTATTCCCGAGTTCGGCACAGTATTTTTTATAATCTCCTTCCTCCACGTTGCAGTGGAAGAGGTTGTCAAGGTTCTCTATATCCCCCGCCTTAAATGCATCAAAGAGGCCGGATGCACAGTCTGAGCTCACTTTAATGAGGTATATTTCCACATCTCCTTCCAGGCCGGATTCCCCATGGAACGACATGGTCACGTTTTCCTCTGGTAGGTAAATAGGATGGGAGAGGTAGTCCAAAGTTGAAGGATAGGTGATGGTGTAGTTTTCATCTTCGGCTTTGAACAGGGTCGCGGAAACTCCTCCATACTCCTTATATTTCGGGCCTGAGTATGTGAAATTTATTGGTTGAGGGAGTTGAACCCTTCTCCCCTCGCAGGGGTTCCCCAGAGTGATCCAGTTCCCTTCTTCAGGGTTGCTTGTATGATCCAGGAAGTAAACCACTCTGTCGGTGAAATTTATAGCGCCAATTGGGTTAACATCTATTTCTACATCCGTTCTGTTTTTACATCCATCTTCGCATTTTGCATCTAGTTTTCCACCCTCTGCCATTGCCAGGACAGAGGTTAATATGAATGCTGTTACTATGAATATCAATAAACCTTTTTTCAAGTTCAATATATTCTTTCCCAAACTATATACCTCCATTTTACCCATTGAATTTTTTAGATTCTCCAGTTTCAGGAGCGCAGGATTTTCATGCTATTCTGGCTGAAATCGCTTGCTTTATTTCACTTTCTTCTTGAACTAATGATAAAAATAATAATAATCAATGCTCCAAATCCTCCAATTATATAGGACACATTGAATTTGGAGGGGGTCGTTTTCTTTTCAATCTCAGATGAGGTTTTGCCTGAGGCATTTTCAGATTTAAGGGTCACTTCTTTTGTGATGCCTCCCACATTTATTTCAAATTCTCCTGGTGGGACGGCTTTTGTGCTGTAGGCATAACTGAAGTCCCCTCCCGAGTCAGCCTCTATTCGCTGTAGAGCCGTGATCTTCAGGTCCACATTTGAAGCTCCCTCTGTGGCATCCCCGTCAATCCTTATCCTATAGGTTCCCGGTGGGACACTTGACTGGGATACGGTGGCAGTGTTTCCGGAAGCATCTGCGCTTTTAGTCACCCAGAGTATCATTTTGACCCTTACATTCAGGTTTTTGGCTCCTGTAGCTTCGACCTTAAAGTTGTTGTCGAACCCCCTGGGGATCTCCACGCCTTCCAGAATATATTCATACTTTCCCTCATATACCGGGATTGTTTTTTCAAAGTTTACAAGCACATCGATTTTTTCTCCCGGAGTTGCACTCCCTCCTATACTGAGAGTATCTCCCAAAGCAGGCTCTTCAGAGGACAATTCCCAGCTGCTTACAGATGCAGCTACAGGAGAAATTGTAAGTAAAGCTAAAATCAGAATTGAAAGGGAGATCTTTTTAATAATCAGTTTTTTTCTCCTTTTACAGGAAGTAATTGTTTTTTGCATGGGAATTACTCCGGATTCAAGACTTTTAAGCGGGATTTCCCCCTACTTCAGCGGGGAGATTAATGCTTCATATTTCTTGATTTTCTTTATCAGTGCTCCTTATTATGCCCTCACTACGTATATTGCTCCAGATAACCTCGACACTTCCGGAGTGGAGTAGGGCACTGCAATAAGCAGATAACAGCTTAAGTTGAGACTACATCATTGGAATCTGGTTTATTTGGTATGGGGTTGGCAACAACCTCGCCGAAAGTAACCTTTGAAGCGTCTTGATAGAACTGGGTTGCTATTCTCGCAAGAGAATTCAGGAGTGGTTCTCCCCAGGTCAACCAGCCATACGTATAAAACGATCCGCAACAGCGGGGATATACAGATCCGTTACTTCAGTGCCGGGCGGTTAACATTAAAGACATAGTTAGGGTATATTTTGTGTATGTCTTTCTTAAGTTTGGAGAGGATTTCTGGCTGTGTGGCCCTTTATATTTTTGAGACCTTTGAGACATATCTTTTCCGTCTATATTTTTATCCTTATATTTAATTATGATTTAAATAACATTATTTTATGTTTATATCCCTTTCTTTTTTTCCATATTTTTTCTTAAATATTTTAATGCTTGAAAATCCCTAATACCAAAATTGCCAAGACATCTATGAAAATTCAGTTTCTTGCTCTTTTTCGGACTTTTCCGGATTTTTCAGGTGTCTTTGAAGGCAGAGGGAAAGGGAAGACATCAGGGGAGAAATCAGGGAAGAAATCAAGGGAAAAATCAGGGGAGAAATCAGGGGAGAAATCAGGGAAGAAATCAAGGGAAAAATCAGGGACGAAATCAGGGGAGAAATCAGGGGAAAAATCAGGGAAGAAATCAGGGGGAAAAGATGGGCTGTAAAGATTGGGTAATTGGGAAGAGAAATGAGTAAAATGATAAATTGAGGTAGTTGGGCGAGATCTGAGGTGAATTATGGGGGTTCAGAAAAAGGTCCAGCTACTCAGATGAAGAGGAATGACTCCAAAAAGGAAAACATTGACAAAACCGTGGATAGTCGCAATAAAGGGCAGACTTTTTGTTTTATAAAAGGTGAAGCCCATGATGAATCCTACAAAACCGGTGTAGAGGATTTCGTTGAAAGTGCCGTACCCTGAGTGCATGAGTCCGAAAAGGAAACTTGAAATTAACAGGGCTTTCCTTATACCAAGCGCCTGCTCCAATCCTGTCTGGAGGATCGACCTGAATATAAGTTCCTCTACGAGGCCCACGAAGAAGACCATGATAAGGGTAAGCTTGAGGAGATTTTCAAAAGAAAGGTTCGGGACCAGGGCTCCTGTATGGATGGTCAGGTATTCTCCAAACCCCAGCAGGAAGCCCAGGGGAATCGATAGGAACATGTAAGTCGTGATATGTTTTAAGGTAATTCCTATCTTTTCGGGGGCTTGCTGCTGGTGCAGTAATACAACTATTACAGGGAGTGCCAGGGGACCATAGATGAAGATAAAGGTATAGAGAGTTGTATTGAAAAAGATCGGCATGGAAAGGTTTACGAGCCTCAGGACGGGGAGGAGCATCAGAGCCTGGTGAATTTTGTTGATCTCGGTTTCCTTTATGAACATTGTAGTAAGAGCAAGTGCAATCATGTTTCCTATGTGCAGCCAGACAGCGAGCCCCATGTTGCCTGAGAAGATCAGGAGTTCGGCCAGGGTTATGCTCAGGACAGGGAGTCCTATAAGAAGCATGAGCTTTTTTGGATCCGATTTTTCCTGGACTGTATTTTCTGACTCTGTCAATTTCCTGGTTTTCCAGGGATACGAGATTTTGAGGGTTTTTATCAGATCAGATTTTTTTGCATTTATTCCTGACCATTTTGCAGTTATTTGTGAATATACGATAAAAACAAGAACTGCAGCTCCAGCTCCGGTCAACACATAGGCTATGTTTATATACAGATCGGTTTTCAGAAAGGATTCGGACTCTGGAATTTCTTCTTCCGGAAGATGGGGGTTAGTGTTTTCCGGCTCAAGGGTTTCATCTGAAGCTAAAATAGTTTTGGGGCCCTCCCCCTCTTCCAGATTTTCTGAGGGCACTGGTTCCAAAACAGCTGCTGTTTCCTGGGTTGGGGCACCTGATGCTACATTTTCTCCGGTTGTGTTTTCTTTTATATTAAGGGAGTCCTCAAAAACTGGGTTTCCCGAAAAAACCCCCCGATCGTTTACAGATGCAACTGCAGGAGATATTGCCAGTAAAACTAGAATCATAACCGAAATGGAGGTGATCACAAAAGCCAGTTTTTTTCTACTGGGGGATTTAATGGGGGTTTTCACGGGATATTACTCCTTTTCCAGATGAGGGGCTAATTCAGGCCTGGTCTGTGTAATCTCTGAATGTTTTTACTCTGTTTAATACAGTGAAGTATTCGGATATTTACTATATTTTTTACTCTGTTTAATACACAGTGAAATCTTCGGGATATTCTGAAGCTCTAGATATTTATGACTTTTACTGCGAACGTTGTATAAATTTTTATCGATAGTCGGGGGTTTTTTCGTGGGATATTCGGACTTTGATCTCATTTGCTTCGCAGAAAATCCGGGGTCACACGCGAAGATAAAGGTGTAATGTCAGGCTCTCAAAATGAATAATTGAATAAGTTTACTTGTTTGAGATGGGAAAAAATGGGTATAGTGGATTTTGTAGGCATATGGGTCCTTTATGGATATGGTGGAAAGAGAAAGTGTAATCATGTTTCCTGTCAGTCAGGCCAAATCCCAATGTTGTCAAGAAGATCCAGAATTCAACTCTGGTTTGAGGATAGGGGCCCCAGTAAGGAGTCTCTGCTTTCCTGCCTCGGGGTTTTGCCTTCTTTTTTCCGGACCGGTTTCCAGATATATCGGGATTCTGCGGCTTTTCAGAGGAATTTTTACGAGCCCTTCGAAATCACACCTCTGCAGCCCCCTGGACTTTTGCACCCTCACCTATCCGTTGAGTTTACATTTATCCAGAGGTGTAGGTCCCTGTAGGGCGTGTTTTTGTCGGTATCGTTGAAGAGCAGGAACTCAAGTTTCATATCCTTTCCCTCGACCGGTGGGGTGAGCGTCAGGGGTTTTTCCCAGGTCTCATTATGTGCAAGCGTGACCTGTTGAAGGTCTTTTGGCAGGGGCAGAGATTTGTTTTCAAGCCTTAATTCCATTGTGTAATTTACTGGCCTGTATTCGTGGTTTACAACCCCAACAATTACTCCTCCGCTTTCCCCAAGTGTGTAGTTTGTCGGGTAATTGTCAGCTTTCCCTTCAGGCCCGAGGACGTAGAATTCTGTGAAGTGTTCCCCTTCTTTTGGGGTGATAATTACATAAAAAAGGGTTGCAACCGAGAGAAGGATGGAAAGGACCAGGATAATTGTGAGGACTCTGTCGAGTCCGGATGCGGGTTTTTCCAGGATTTCGGCTTTAAGCCCGAGTGCCATTTCCCTGAAAGGTACTTCGAAAGCATCGGCGTCTGGGAGGGTTGCCCGCCTCAGGTATGCAAGCCCGCACATTGCAAGTGTGAACACGGACAGGCTTATAAGGATTGGCAGAAGCCGAATTCCCCAGGGAGTATAGTTAAGGCCGAGGCCAATCAGGGGCACTACTGCAATGCTCAGCCCGAAGGATAGGGCTGTCCTTTCGATCCCGTCAAGGTCGGATTTCGCAGGAAAGAGGGCGGCAATCAGGGCATACCCGGGCAGGAAGAGTACAAGGGGCAGGCCGAGGATATTGCGGAGCACAGTTTCACGTAATCCGGGTGTGAGTACAAAGAGATCGGTAAGGATCACAAGCCCAATAACGGTCAAGAGGTCTGATGGAAATTTTTTTCCGGTCATAAGGTCATCCGGCGTATAATTTAAAAAATTCTATACTTCTTAAATATTTTATATTTCTCAAATTTCTTTTGGGAAAATAACATATCTTTTTCTCATCCATTTTATTCTTTCGCTTGTTTTCGTTTTACTCAATCATTTACTCAATTAATTCAATCAATTTTATTCAATCATTTTTATTTGATCAATTTCTCTTTAACCTGGCAATTCTATTATTTTATTTATATGTATCTTTTTTGTATCCTCTTCAAATTCTATGGGGAAAAGTAAGTTTCACATCTTTGCTGAGCAATATCTTTGCTGAGCAATATCTTTGTTGAGCAATATCTTTGCTGAAAAATATCTTTGCTGAAAAATATCTTTGCTGATTATTTAAAAATTTAGCCAGGTCTAAAAAAATACTTAAGATACACATCCAAGCATATATAATGGCTTAACTGTGTAATAAAATTGTCGTATGTTTTGCTGGTTGGAAAATTCTCCCCCGGTTGAAGAGAATACTATTTTTTGATTAAACTTACTTTATTTTAGGATACACTTTTCCCGTCAAACCCGAAAATACAATCTCAATTTATTTCGCAGACGCGGCAAGTGGGGCTAGAGTTGAATTGAGCTCAAAATTTTTGATCCCTGAAAATCACTTTTAGGAAATCCGAGAAAGCCTGCGGCACCCGGGCACTTAAATTTCGTGTTCTTATGATATTGTTTTTTTTTCGGAATCAGTTTTTTATTTTTGATTTCTTATATTCTTACTTTCATGTTTCAGATGATTTTTGCAGCCGAGTATATCAATCGTATAATGTTATATTTATCATACTAAGGGCGCTGCCGCTGTTATTATAACTTACGGATTATTCTATTGCAGTGCGTCTGTCAATAAATTTATATATTCCCGGCCCAGATGTCTATCTAAAAAATTAAAATATATTGGGACTTCAAATAGTCCCTTAAAAATTCAACCTATCATGCCATCACTGGCATTAAGTGACTTTTAAGCCACTATACTTATCTCTACTTCATAATACAAATTTAAAAGGGGTCATACAAATGAGTAGTGAACTGCTTATGGACAAGAGTACCCGGTACCCTGTTCATAAAGAGAACCAGCGTATCAGGGGGGCATCCTCTAAAAATATAACTGTTATCCTTCCGGCCTATAATGAAGAAGTCTCAATCGGAAGCTTAGTCCTTCTCTCCAGACTCTATGCTAACAATGTGGTCGTTGTCGATGACGGCAGCACGGACCTGACAGCTGAAGTTGCCAGGAAAGCCGGAGCTGAAGTAGTGGCTCACGGGGATAACAGAGGAAAAGCCGAAGCCCTCAAAACAGGGTTTAAAACTGCAGCCGCCATCGGCGCAGATATTATAGTTACAATGGACTCGGACGGGCAGCACAACCCTTCCGACATCCCGAAGCTCGTTGCCCCCATCCTTGAAGGAAATGCCGAGATGGTAAACGGCAGCCGCTACCTGAATTATCAGGGAAAAAACACCTCCCTCTACCGCCGCGCCGGCCAGACAATGCAGGGCACAACTGTACAAATGAACTTTAACCTCAAAATAACCGATACACAGAGTGGTTTCCGTGCCTTTGCAGCCTCTACAAAAGACATCTTCCGGTTCAGCGGTGAAAAAACAGCCATAGAAAACGAAATGCTTGCAGATGCAGGCAGGTCAGGCGTCCGTATATCAGAAGTTGAGATCGGAGCCTTCAAGCCCTCCGAAACCACTACCCGAAACCCGGCAAAGTACATCCGTGGAGCCCTGAAATCCGTGGTTGAGGACATAGAAACCAACAGTCCTCTGTACCTTTATTCAGTGCCAGGCTTTGCCCTTGCAACATGTGGTTTCTATATGGGTTTCAAGTTCCTCGAAGCCTTTTTCCTGGGCAGTGCAGGCATTAACTTCGGACACACATTCCTTATGGTCTTCCTGTTCGTTGCAGGTGCTTACATGACCCTTCTGGGAATAGTAGAGCATTCCATGGCAAGAGAGGTCAGACAAACCGAGTCTGTTTAATTATACGCTTTCAGCCCCTCTTTTAAATTATTTTCATCCATACTGGGGGACTGAATTAGTTTTTTAGTGTCTATTTCTTGATTACCCTTCTTAGTTTTCGAGGCACTTCTCTCCTTCCCGTCGAAAAATAGATTTAATTTATTCATTTCTCAGGTATTCATTTTCACACGGATATTCTTCTTTTTTCTTATTTTTCCGCCACATAATAATGCGGCAAGTGCCCTCAGAGAGATTTGGTTCACAAGGGTCATACCGAGGAGAAATACCTCTGGAGGATTTTTGAAATTTCGTCTTAGGTGGTGGAAGGTGATTATGAAGTCAAAAGATAACGTTTTTTGATATACCCCTCTATTTTATCATGTTTTTATTTTTGCAATCTAATAAACACAGTCATTTTTCTATAACTTTTAGTCAATCCTATAGTATTATTTTTATTTAAACAACGGTTCTCATATCATTTTTATTACTTTATTTATATTATATTTTGAGTTCATATCGAAATGTTTATATAGTTCTATTTCCCACATTATCTAAAAAACTCGCCTGTGTTATTTAATTAAAACAGTCATCACATAATTAAAGCCATGAAGCTTATCATCACTTCTCTAGTATATATCTAAATATTTTCTCTAAAAATTTTTATCATCAACTTTCAAAGGGGTTTATTCAAAATGAGTACCGAACAGTGTATAAATAATCATGGATCAATAAATTAGTTTATAAAAGTTGGTTTAATAAATGTTGGTTCACAAAATGTTGGTTCAAAAAATGTTTTTGGCTTCTGTTTACAGGTATGAAATCCCTATTCCTTTTTTTGTCTATCTGGTGATGTTATGAAATTAGTAGTAATGATTCCTTGTTGCGATGAAGAGAAAACAATTGCCTCTGTTATAGAAGAAATCCCCCGCGACTGTTGTGACGAGGTTGAGATTCTGGTCATCGATGACGGCTCAACCGACAATACGGTTCAAGAAGCTGAAAAAGGAGGCGCAGATCGAATTCTCAGCTTCAAGAAAAACAAAGGTCTTGCCCCTGCCTTCAGAGCAGGCCTTCAGGCCGCCCTTGAAATGGGTGCCGACATAATCGTAAATACCGATGGAGACGGCCAGTACAACGGAAAAGAAATCCCCAAACTCATAGAGCCTATCCTCGACAACAGAGCCGACTTTGTCCTTGGCTCCCGTACAAAGGGCCATATCGAATACATGCCTCTCCAGAAAAAAATAGGAAACAGAATCGCAACCTTCATCACGAGGCAGGTTACGGGTTATCCGGTCTCCGATGCTCAGTCCGGTTTCAGGGCCTTTACCAGGGACTGCGCCATGCGCCTGAACGTCATGGCCGATTACACCTATGTCCAGGAAACCCTTATCCAGGCTACCTACTATGGCCTTGTGATCGAAGAAGTCCCAATCGAGTTCAGAAGAAGGAACGCCGGCCCTTCCCGCTTGATCTCAAATATCTGGAAATATGCCCAGAGGGCAGGGGTTACAATTGCAAGGGGTTACCGTGACTTCCATCCTCTTGATACCTTTTTTGGCATTGGTTCCTTCTTTATCTTAGTAGGTCTTCTTTTCGGGTTTCGGGTACTTTTCGGATATTTTAAAACAGGGGTCGTGGCAGGGTATTTGCCTTCAGCTGTGCTGACCGTGTTACTGATACTTATTGGGGTCTCCACTATGACTCTTGGAATGATAGCTGATATCCTGAAAACCCAGCGGAAAATCCAGGATGAGATTTTGTACAGGTTGAAGAAGATGGAGTATGATAATCAATAATTATTTTTTTATTCGAAGCTCTTTAAATAAAACTGCAAAACAAGGATGAATTCAATGGTAGATAAAGTCCTTTCTGAAGGTTCAGTTACTCTTATTGGATCATTACCTCCCATAAAAGGAATTAGTCCGTACTGTTGTGAGTTGATGTTATCACTTTCAAAAATCATTCCAGTAGAATTTATTGGCTTTGAGAAAATGTATCCTGATTTCCTGTATCCAGGAGGAAAATCAAAAGAAGAGGGCAATATCTCTGATTTCTCACAAATAAGCAATGTGTCCATAAGAAATTTTTTGACATACTATAATCCTTTCACATGGATCTGGGCAGGCTTAAGTATTAAAAGTAAGGTGGTTCATGCTCAATGGTGGAGTCATGTTTTAGCTCCCGTTTACTTTGTGATCTTATCTATCTGCAAGCTCAGAGGGAATAAAATTATAATAACAATCCACAATGTGACTTCTCACGAAAACAATGGATTTAATCAATTCTTAAATAGGAGCATATTATTTTTTGGAGATCATTTTATTGTACATTCTTCAAAAAATAGTGAACAATTGTCTGAAATTTATAGTATCCCAAAGGAAATAATTTCTCTTGTGCCAATTGGTAGTTCTATCTCTTATAATACTCAAGTAGTTTCACAGAACGAAGCAAGAGAAAAATTAAAACTTCCCTTAGAGAAGAAGATAATACTATTCTTTGGACACATCAGGGAATATAAAGGTCTAGATGTCTTATTGGAAGCATTTGCTACTGTAACAAGCGAAATGAATGATATTCTGTTAGTGATAGCTGGAACACCATGGGAAAAATGGGATAAATATGAGGAAATAATTCAGAAATACAATTTGACTGAAAATATAAAACTATTTCTTCAATTCATTCCTTCAGATGATGTTAAATATTTTTATCATGCTTCAGATGTAGTTGTTTTGCCGTATAAAGACTTCACATCTCAAAGTGCTGTAGGGTCAGTTACATTATCTTTTGGTAAACCCCTGATTGTAAGCAATGTTGGTGGTCTTTCTGAATTTGTGACGAATAAAGATTTTGTTGTGGAACCTAACAACTCATGTGAACTGGCTGATAAAATCCTATCTGTATTGAGAGATGAAATCTTACTAAAAATATTAGCCGAAGACTCTAAAAAGTTGGCAGATGAATATTCGTGGGATAAAGTTGCAGATAAAACAGTTAGTTTGTATAGTAAACTGTTGGAATAAAATAGTGTTTCTATATCTGTTACCATGCAGGTTAGTAACAAAATGAGTCTTATTGCTTGTCTTAATAACAATAAATATTTGGTGATTATTGTGAAACTCGGAGTTATTTCAGCAACTTTAAACGAAGATTTTACTGGAGTTCCTAATTATACATACAATCTTATAAGTGAATTAGATAATCTTATGGGCAAAGATTCACTTCATATGATAAATTATCAAGACGATCCTTTTTTTAAAAATATACATAAGTTTATAATAAAAAACCCATTAGGTTATTTGAGCAAGCTTTTTCCATTATCTTCTTACTTTTGGTATACTTATTTAGGTATGAAATTGAATGCCCAAAATTTTGACCTGGACATAGTTCATAATCCCTACCAAGTCCCTACTTTATTCAAATTTAAAAAACAGAAATATGTTGTTACTGTACATGATTTAATGCAAGTTATGTTCCCTGAAATGGTTAAGCCAAGTGTTTATTTTATCCAGAAGTTTTTTCTTCCTAAAACATTGAAATATGCGGATGCAATAATAACTGATTCCTATAGCACAAAAAATGATCTTATCACTTTATTCAAGATTCCTGAACATAAAATCAATGTAATATATTTGGCGGCAAATAATGAATATAAACTACTTGATTCTAAAGAAGTTGGTCAAGTAAAAAAAAGATATGGTATTGATTCTCCTTTCATTTTATATGTGGGATCTTTGAAACCATTAAAAAACATCTCTACTCTCATTAAATCATTTTACCATTTAAAAAAGAAAAATTTGCCTCACAAATTGGTCATTACCGGCAAAAGAAGATTGAAATACAAAGAAATATTCCGCCTAATTGATGAACTAAATCTTCAAAATGATATTATATTCACAGGATATGTAGATAAAACGGATCTTCCAGCATTATACAATGCAGCTGAGTTATTTGTCTCACCTTCTATATATGAAGGATTTGGTTTGCCTCCTTTAGAGGCTATGGCTTGTGGTTGTCCGGTAATTACCTCAAATACATCTTCTCTTCCTGAAGTAGTGGGTGATGCAGGAATTATGGTTGATCCATATGATGTTGATGGATTAGCAGATTCAATGTACGAAGTATTGACTAATGATCGTTTAAAAAATGACATGTCCAAAAAAGGATTAAATAGAGCAAAAATGTTCAGTTGGGAAAAATGTGCAAGAGAAACATTGAAAGTCTACGAAGAGGTTTTTGAAAAATGAAGATTGGAATTGTATCTGAACCTTTAAATCAACCTTTTACAGGTATAGGTAATTATGCTTTCAATTTAATAAGTACAATATCTGAAATTTATGGCACTAAGCATATTCGCTTAATAGATTATAACAATAAATCGTTTCATAACGATCCTAACTATCTAGTTATTCCTTATAATAAGACCTTTGAAAAATTATCGAAATCCTATTTGTGGTATTTAACCCTACCCTTGAAAAGAAAAGTAGTTAGAGAATTTGATATTGTGCATAGTCTTGCTCAATATCCAATGTATTATGTCTCTAAAAATCAAAAATATGTAATAACTATTCATGATTTGATACAGATGTTATTCCCTAAAGAAGTTCCAGTTGGTTCTTATTTGATTCGTAAATTCTTTCTTCCAAGAACTTTAGATCTCGCTGAAAAAATAATTACTGATTCGAATTGTACAAAACAAGACCTACTGAAATACTTCAAAATAAATGAAGATAAAATAATAGTAATACCACTTGCAGCAAATGATAAATTCAAATTGCTAGATTCAAAAGAAATTACAATTATTAAAACAAAATATCAACTAAATTATCCATTTATTTTTTATGTGGGTACATTTTCTCCTAGAAAAAATATCCCTACACTGATAAAAGCTTTTTATAATTTAAAATCGAAAAATATAGAACATAAACTAGTATTTGTTGGTAAGAAAGGTAACATGTACGATAAAATTATTGGACTTGTTTCCGAATTAAATCTCAATAATAATGTAATATTTATAGAAAATGTTCCTTCTGAAGACTTGCCTGCACTATATAACGCTGCAGACTTATTTGTTTATCCATCCTTATACGAAGGATTTGGATTGCCACCGTTGGAAGCTATGGCTTGTGGATGTCCAGTGATTACATCGAGTACATCTTCTCTCCCTGAGGTAGTAGGTGATGCAGGAATTATGGTTGATCCATATGATATTGATGGATTAGCAGATTCGATGTATAAAGTTTTAACCAACGAAGGTTTGAGTAAAAATATGTCTAAAAATGGGTTGGATAGAGCTAAAATGTTTAGTTGGGAAAAATGTGCAGAAGAAACGCTGAAAGTATATGAAGAAGTTTACACTAAATGTTGAAAAGTTAACTATAATTCAAATATATTAAGGAATTGATTAAAATGGAAATCGGTATTATTTCAGCAACCCTTCGTCATAATCACCGTACAGGGGTTCCAAATTATGTATTTAATTTAATAGAGGGATTAAATAGAATAAAATCTAAAAAAGATAATTTTTATTTAGTAAACTATGAACATAATATTTTGTTTTCAGATTTGCATGAGATCATATGTAAAAATCCATTAAATAATATTTCTCAAATGTATTTATGGTACTGTTATATGGTTCTAAACATTAACTCTCAAAATTGCAATATAGACTTAATTCATAATCCTTTTCAGATCCCTACTTATTTTAAATTTAAGAAACAGAGGTATATTATTACTATTCATGATCTCACCCCAATACTTTTTAGTAAAACTCACAGTCTAAAAAGATCGTTAGTTTATAAATTGCTTCTGCCTAAAACTTTGAAAACTGCAGATAAAATTATAGCTGATTCAAATAGTACAAAAGACGACTTGGTAAATTATTTTAACCTGCCTGAAAATAAAATAAAAGTGATCTACCTCGCGGCAGATAATAAGTTCAATATTTTAAAAGATACAGAAATTCAATCTATTAAACACAAATACAATCTTAATCTCCCTTTTGTTTTGTATGTAGGTACTTTAGAACCTCGGAAAAATATCGTCACACTTCTTAAGGCATTTTCGAAATTAAAAGAAAAGGTACATCATAAATTGGTTATTGTAGGAAACAAAGGCTGGAAATTCAAAGAAATATTTGAAACTGTAGATAAACTAGATCTTCAAAATTATATTATATTTACAGGTTATGTTCAGGATGCGGATTTACCTGCACTATATAACGCTGCAGACTTATTTGTTTATCCATCTTTATATGAAGGATTTGGATTGCCGCCATTGGAAGCTATGGCTTGTGGATGTCCTGTGATCACATCGAATACATCTTCTCTTCCTGAGGTAGTAGGTGATGCAGGAATTATGGTTGATCCATATGATATTGATGGATTAGCAGATTCGATGTATAAAGTTTTAACCGATGAAGGTTTGAGAATAAATATGTCTAAAAAAGGATTGGATAGAGCTAAAATGTTTAGTTGGGAAAAATGTGCCAAAGAAACATTCAAAGTATATGAAGAAGTTTATGCTCAATCAAAGGTATGATTATGAGAATGACTCTACATAATCCTCTTCAGATTAGTTGTTGGAACATTAGAAGCTTTCTGATCGTCATATTTTCCATCCAACTTTTCTTACTAGGTACGATTATTTTGGAATATATTGGATTAGAATTTCCAATTCTGAGACAATTAATTGGTTTTATATACCTCACACTAGTACCTGGTGTTCTCATTCTTAGAATCCTCAAATTACACAAACTCAGTAATATTGAAACATTATTATACAGTGTTGGGTTGAGCGTATCCGTATTAATGTTTATTGGATTGTTTATAAATATAGTATATCCGAATTTGTTTGGGCTCTCTAATCCAATTTCAGCTGTGCCTTTAATTGTCACTATAAGCATAGTTACAGCTGTCTTATGCATTACTTGTTATTTGAGCGATGAAGGAAATTCTGATTTTGATTTAATTGACATCGGTGAAATATTGTCTTTACCTGTCCTATTTTTGAGTTTAATACCCATTTTCACAATTATTGGAACTTATCTTGTAAATTTTCATCATAATAATATTTTGTTGATGTTAGTTATCTTTTTAATCGCAATTGTAGGTTTATTAATTGGTTTTGATAAGTTCATTCCACCAAAATTGTATCCATTTACTATTTGGATATTGTCAATTTCTCTAATATGGCACCGAACATTGGTATCTCAGTACATAAACGTATGTGATATTGTCGGTGAATATTACTTTGCAGACTTGGTTATCAAAAATTCATTTTGGGATTGGACACTTGTTGGAAATTACAATTCAGTTCTGAGCATCGTTATGCTTGCTCCCATCTATAATCAAATTTGTAATCTTGATCTGACTTGGGTATTTAAAATAATATTTCCTTCATTATATTCTCTTGTACCACTTGGAGTATTTTCTGTTTTTTTAAACGAAACAAAAAATAGCAAAGTTGCATTTTTATCGTCCTTTTTATTTATATCAATAGCTCCTTTTTATGGAGAAGTTGCAATTATTACAAAACAGTCAACTGCAGAACTATTCTTTGTTATCCTACTTCTTTTAATATTAAACAAAACAATGAGTAAAGCTAAAAGATCAACTTTGTTAATAATCTTTGCAGATTCATTGATTGTTTCTCATTATGGAACTTCCTACCTTTTTATGATTTCATTACTTTTTGTTTTATTCTTTTTGTATTTTACAGAACCTCAAAACAAATTACGCAAAATATTTCATTTTAAACTTAAAAAAGAAGATTTGATCTCAAACAACTTTAATATAATAAATAAATATGTGTCTATTAATTTTATACTTCTGTATGTCATATTTGCAATACTTTGGTACATGTATATCTCAAATTCGTCTACATTTATTAACGCCGTGCTTATCGGAAAATTTGCCGTAAACAGTATATTTTCAGAATACTTTAATCCTGAAGATTCAAGGGGGTTATATACAATAATGAGAGGCGAAGTCTCAACACTATGGTTCATAACCAAAATATTTTATTTAATCACTCAATTTTTTATACTTGTTGGGCTCGTCAAAACATTATTTAATTATAAAAGAACCAATTTTAGCAAGGTGTATCTCGGTTTTTCATTGTATTATTTATTATTACTTATAGCATCACTCATTCACAGTAGTTTTTCTGTAATGGATCCCCGTAGATTATATCAACTATCTCTTTTTACATTGGCACCTTTTAGTATTATGGGTAGTTTGATTGCTTGCAGAATCACATATGTAAGTTTTAATCTATTATGGACTACTAAATGTGAAACTAATTCTTTGAAGTTAGTATCTGTATTCTTGACAATATTTTTGCTGTTGAATACTGGATTTATTTTTGAAATTTCAAATGATCACGTTAGTTCAAATTCATTAAGTCAAGAATCATTCAGAATAACTAATAACTTTGATGATAAAGCTCGTTTTTATGGCTCCACTATTTTTACTCAGAATGTATTTAGCGGAAAATGGTTGGGTACAAATATGAATAAAAATCAAACAGTTTATAGGGGCGACGTGGTGCAAGGATTTCCATCTCTGACGATATATGGAAACATTGATCCCAAAAATATACTGGGTTTTAGTAACAAGTCAACAAATATCGACCCAGGTTATGTGCAATTGTCTTATGCAAATATAGTTGGAAATTTTGGATCAATTTGGTTTAATGACCTTCAGATCAGAGAATATTATAATTTTTCTGATTTATACCCACTTATTGATATTAAAAATAGAATCTATGATAATGGTGGCAGCGAAATTTTATTGGATTGATTTTTGGAAATATTATATCACAAAATCATTGATGGTGATGAGGTTATGGAAATCGATTATATATGTGGTTATAAAACGAAAGAGATATTTGGCATGCTTAAATTCCAAAAAAACATACAAAAAATATTAATTGATGTAAGGTTTAACAAAATAGAATATCCAAGAATATCGAGAAGAAGTGGGATATTGTTTAATAAATTTATGAAATATTTTGTATACCCTCTAATTGTTAAAAAAAGCATAACCGAGAATAATGTAAAACATATTTTTAGTCAAGAATGGGGATATTTATTAAATTATATAGAACTTGATAAATCTGTTATTAATTGTTATGATCTCATACCCTGGGTATATGAAAATAACCATTCTTTCTTTTGGAAATTAAATATCAAAGGATTAAATAAAGCAGATAAAATAATAACAATATCTGAATATTCTAAAAATGATATTATAAAACATTTAGGATATCCTGAAGATAGAATTCATATTATATACCCTGCTGTAGATCATGAACATTATTTCCCGAATAAAAGCAAAGAAATTTTAAAAAAATTCAATATTAATGAAAATGAATATGTTATATTATATGTTGGTTCGGAACAACAAAGAAAAAACGTTCCTTTTTTAATAAAGTCATTTGCTATACTAAAAAATAATCTCCCACATGTCAAATTAATAAAAATAGGTAAGCCCCAAAAACGCGGGAAAAGGGAAGAAAATTTGAATTTGATATCTAAATTAAATTTACAAAATGATATTTTAATTATTGATACTGTCCCAGAAGCCGATTTGCCAAGATATTATAATGCAGCTGATCTATTTGTTTATCCATCCTTATATGAAGGATTTGGGTTACCACCTTTGGAAGCCATGGCTTGTGGCTGTCCAGTTATAACTTCCAATACTTCATCACTTCCTGAGGTTGTGGGGGATGCAGGAATTATGTTTGATCCCTGTGATGTCGATGGATTGGCAGATTTGATGTATACAGTTTTAACTAATGAAATATTAAAAGAAGATATGTCCAAGAAAGGTTTAGAAAGAGCAAAACTTTTTACTTGGGAAATATCTGCTAGGAATACTTTGAAGATTTATGAGGATCTACAATAATTTAGTTTATAAATAGCTCACTGGGAGTTCCTCTCATTATATTATTTTTTAATGTTTATGGTGTTTTTGAGCCTAATACAAATCTAAGTATTCTTAATTCATCTCTGGTAATGATTTTCATAAAGTATATAGCTAAAACGTAGAAAGTCAGACCTATAATGCTTGCTAAAATCCACTCAATTTGTTTAAAGTAATAAATAACTAAAATAATAACGAAACTAGCAACTAAAGGTTTTACTATATTCTCAAATAAAGATAATTTTATTGAATCTCTTGAAATAAAGTAGTACATTAAAGTAAAACCTAATCCTTCTGTAATTACTGTTGCTACAGCTGCACCGATATATGAATAATGAGGTATTAAAATATAATTTAAGATTATATTTAATGTGGCATTTGAGGCAGTTACGTAAGTGACTATATGTTGTCTGTTAGCGGCCTGTAAGGCAGGCCCAAATAAAGAAGTTAAAAATATTATTGGTATTACCAACAATAAGACTTTAAAAGAATTGATACTCTGGGTATATTCAGGTCCATAAATAAATATGATTAATTTATCTGCAAAAGTGATTCCTAGTATAGTAATGGGCAGAGAAATAAGCAATAAGTATTTAAATCCTTTTGTGTACACCTCACAATAGCCTTTTTTTTCGGATTGTTCACAATATTTTGACATTAAAGGAAATATCGAACTCACGAATGCCGTTGGAATCAACATCAATCCGAATATTATTCTGTACGCTGCATTATAATAACCAACAGCAGAATCATTCTGCATTATTGATAACATGATTGTATCAATTTGAAAATATATAGTAACAAATATTGCAGTCAAGCAAAAAGGTAAAGCACTCTTTGTAGTGTCCCAAATAAATGAAAAGTCTATTTTTGTATTTTGTCTGTTGACTATTTTTGATGTCATAATATAGCTTAACATAACAGCAAACACACTTGAGATTAAATATGCAGAAACAATACTAACCAATCCATAATCATAATATATTAAATAGATAACTAAAAAGAAAAGAAATATTTTTTCAAGAATCCGAACAAATGTTTCGTATTCCATCTTTTCAAATGCTCTAAAGACTGCAATATAAAACTGATTAAAAGAAGTAATTATTACATGTAGGCCAACTATATACACCACTAATTTTGTGTCACTTGGATATTTCAATAGATTAATAATTATGATTAAAAGTATGAAAGAGGTTATTGATATTAGTAGTTTTAAATATGAGATATTTCCCAAATATTTGGCAACCATACTTTTGTTTTTTGCGATTTCTCTTGTTGCTAAAGTATTTAATCCAAAGTCAGATACGATTGCAAAAAATGAAGAAAAAGCAAAAGCAAAAGAGAATTTTCCAAAACCAACATCTTTCAAGTATCTTGCTATGTAAATTGTTAAAATAAATAATATAAATTTGGTTATTGTTTCAGCCAGAGTTAAATAAAAAGTATTTTTTGCAATGCGTTTTATATTATTCAATTTTAACACCAAAAATTAATTTATTATATCTTGACTTCTCAGATTGGACAGTTACTTCAGTTGATGTTATCGATTTCAATAGAGAGCGTCGGAAAAGTCGATAATTGCCAAAATTTTGGCACATTTAAGCATTGGCAATAAATTTCAAAAGGCCGCATGATCCATATTTTTTTATTGGATTTTTCGGTGCTGTGTGAATTTAGGTATAAACTTCCGACTTTTCCGACACTCTCCAATACAATCACTATATTTTGTCTATAAATCTTGTGGGCATTTACCCCTAAATGTGACAAGTCAAGATATATGATATGGATCTTAACTTTTTATTGCTTTATTTCATATCCCATTCCATCATCATCTTCACAAGTTCTTCAAAGCTTACTTTTGGTTCCCAGCCGAGTTTCTCCCTGGCTTTCGAGGGATCTGAAATTAATAGTTCCACTTCGGTGGGGCGATAGTATCTGGGATCTACTTCCACAAGGACCTTGCCTGTTGCCTTATCTTTTCCAATTTCATTTACTCCCTCGCCTTCCCATTCGATCTCAATGCCTGCTTCCTTGAATGCAAGCTCCGTGAACTCTCTTACTGAATGGGTTTCTCCGGTGCCTATGACGTAATCGTCGGGTTCTGTCTGCTGGAGGACTCTCCACATGGCTTCCACGTAGTCGCCGGCAAAGCCCCAGTCGCGTTTGGCGTTCATGTTGCCGAGGTATAGCTTGTCTTGAAGACCTTTTTTGATGTTTGCAACTGCGATTGTGATCTTTCGGGTTACGAAGGTTTCGCCTCTTCTGGGGGATTCGTGGTTGAAGAGGATGCCGTTGCAGGCGAATATGTCGTAGGCTTCGCGGTAGTTTACTGTGATCCAGTAGGCGTAGAGTTTAGCGACTCCGTAGGGGCTTCTTGGGTAGAAGGGGGTTGTTTCTTTCTGGGGGATTTCCTGGACTTTTCCGTAGAGTTCGCTTGTTGAAGCCTGGTAGAATTTTGTTTTCTTTTCAAGGCCCAGAATTCTGATCGCTTCGAGGATTCTGAGGGTTCCGAGGGCATCGGAGTTTGCGGTGTATTCCGGGGTTTCAAAGGAAACCTGGACATGGCTCTGGGCTGCGAGGTTGTATATCTCGTCGGGGTCGATATCGCGGATGAGCCTGATTATGTTTGAAGAGTCTGTGAGGTCTCCGTAGTGGAGATGAAAGTTGTTTTCTTTTTTATGGACGTCTGTACACAGGTGGTCTATGCGAGCTGTGTTGCTCAGGGAATTCCGGCGCTGCATCCCGTGTACGATGTATCCTTTTTCAAGGAGCAGTTCTGCAAGATATGCCCCGTCCTGTCCGGTGATTCCCGTAATAAATGCTACTTTTGACATCTTTTCACCATTATTCCCTTTGTAATAAAATGTATATTGTTAATTGTCAAAGTAAATTCATATCGTTTCTGGTCATCATCTTCACAAGTTCTTCAAAGGTAACCTTGGGTTCCCAGCCTAATATTTTTCTGGCTTTTGAAGGGTTTCCGACAAGTAGATTTGCTTCAACGGGCCTGTAGAACGCGGGGTCAACCTCTACTAAAATTCTGCCGTTTGAGGCGTTCTTCCCTACTTCATCGAGTCCTTCGCCTTCCCACTCGATTTCTATGCCCACTTCTCTAAACGCAAATTCCACAAACTCTCTTACCGAATGGGCTTTTCCGGTTGCAATAATGTAATCATCCGGCTTGTCCTGCTGGAGCATGAGCCACATGGCTTCCACGTAATCTCCCGCAAAGCCCCAGTCGCGTTTGGCATTCAGGTTCCCGAGATATAGTTTCTCCTGCAGTCCTTTTTTTATTCGGGATGCAGCCTTTGTGATTTTTCTGGTTACAAAATTTTCGGGCCGTATCGGAGATTCATGATTGAAGAGAATGCCGTTGCAGGCAAAAATATCGTAGGCTTCTCTATAATTTACACAAATCCAGTAAGCATAGAGTTTGGAGACTGCATATGGGCTTTTTGGATAAAAAGGAGTACTTTCTTTCTGCGGAATTTCTCCGGAATTGCCAAAGAGTTCTCCCGTTGAAGCCTGGAAAAATCGTGTTTTCTTTTCAAGCCCCAGGGTGCGTATTATCTCCAGAATTTTCAAAGGAGCCAGGGCATTGGTAAGTGTGGTATATTCAGGTTTTTCAAAAGAAATTTTTACGTTGCTTTGGGCTGCAAGGTTATATATTTCGTCAGGCTGGACCTCTTGAATAATTCTAATTAAATCTGCATAATCCGTTAAATCACTGTAGTGCAGGTGAATATCATTCTCATTCTTGAAGTTTGATTGAGGGGTCCCTCTCCTGATTCCGTGTACAACATAACCCCTGTTAATCAAGAATTTGGAGAGATATTTGCCGTCCTGGCCGTTTATGCCTGTGATCAGTGCAACTTTTGTCAGTTTATTCACCTCTACTACTATCGGTTTTCCATATTTATGATCAGATTTCTCAAATGCACCGAGCAACCTGATTATTCTGCAGAATTGAAGAATTACTTTCTTCCGTACACATCTTCAAACCTGACAATATCCGATTCTTCCACAAGTTCTCCGATCTGAACTTCAATAATCTCCAGTGGGATCTTTCCAGGATTTGATAGTCTGTGTTTATCCCCTGCCCGGATGAATGTGCTCTCTCCCGGTCTTACAAAAAATTTGTCACCATTCATCTGCACGCAGGCCATCCCCTTTACCACAACCCAGTGTTCGCTCCGGTGGTGGTGCATCTGGAGGCTAAGGCTGTGTCCGGGTTTGACGGTAATCTTTTTTATATTGTGCCTACCTGATTTTTCAAGTATGTTATACATTCCCCAGGGACGGTAGACAGTCTGACCGCTCAGGGCTCTTTCATCGTTTCTTGCTTTGAGCTCAGAGACAACTGCCTTTACTTTCTGGCTGCTTTCCTTTGGGCAGACCAGGAGGGCATCTCTTGTGTCTACAATTACCATGTCTTTTACATCGATCAGGGAGACCACTTTTTCAGGTTTTGAGTATACGAGGTTCCCGCAAGAATCGAGAAGGGTGGAGTCACAGTCGTTTATACAGTTTCCAGACTCATCTTTTTTGAATTCGTCGTGGATTGCGGCAAAGTTTCCAAGGTCGCTCCAGCGATGTTCCAGTTTGACCACGGCTACTTTATCGGACTTTTCCATTATGCCGTAGTCCACGGAAACGGAGGAGAGTTTTGGATAAATTTCACTAATCTCTTCTGTTTTGGAGTTTTCGGAAAATGCATTGTAGATTTCAGGGGCTAAGGTTTTGAGTTCTGAAAAAAAGACCTCTGTATCGAAAAGGAACATTCCGCTGTTCCAGAGGCAGCCTTCTTCAATGTATCTTTTTGCAGTTTCAAAATCCGGTTTTTCCCGGAATTCCGATACCCTGCAGCCGCAGCCATGAGCTTCAGCAGGTTTGATGTATCCGTAACCTGTGTGAGGGTGAGTAGGAGAGACGCCGAAAGTTACAAGGTACTCGGTCACCAGTTGTTCCGCATTACTGATCGTTTCACTTGAAGCGTGGTCAAGAACATGGTCTGAGGAGAAGATCCCAACAGTTGATTTTCCGAATTTCTTTTCTATCGCTTTCATCCCGAAGGTGATTGCAGGAAGAGTGTTTTTGCCCTCGGGTTCCAGAAGGACGTTTTCTTCAGGGATTTCATAGCCAAGCTCTTCGATCTGGCCAAGCACAAAGAACTTCTGGGCTACATTTGTTACAACAAAAACTTCTGAGATGTCTGAAAGTTCAAGGCAGCGAAGTACTGTATCCTGGAAAAGAGACTGATCTCCGAATTTCAAAAATTGCTTTGGGTACTGTTCACGGCTTAGAGGCCAGAGTCTTGAGCCGGAACCTCCTGCGAGGATCATCGTTTTCACTGTTTCCAACTCCTGTCTTTTTCACTGTCTTTTTTAATGGTTCATTTTTATGATTTCAGGCCGGATCCCGAGAATAATTACAATTTTCATTTTTTCACTGCATCCTTGCCGGGGAATTTATATTACTATCTGAATTTTTAGTGAATAACACTTTATAATTATTTAAGTTCTTTGGTTTCTGTTTATTACTTATCGATCTTGCTTTTTTCTGACCCCCCTCTTTTGATTTACAATCTTGTTTTCGTATGAATTGCAAATATTTTTTTATAGTTTGGTCCCAAATGTAACATTATTAAATAAATAAATGGGTCATAATAAATTCTTCTAAATTCTACTAAAAACTTGTTTTTTGATCTTCAAGGAGGCCAAAATATGGAACCATTAATTTTTGGGGAAACCTTCAGCATTCCTGACGTAAGAACCCTTTACGACATGAAAAAAGTTATTGCTGATCAGGACTGGCTTCGAACTGCAGATAATTTCGATCTACATTATATACAGGGAACCTGTGAATGAAATTGAAAGGCTTGGGTTTTTGAAGGAACCTCAGGATTTTCCAGATGTTTTTATGAAATTTCTTTAGTGTAATAACAAGCTTTAAATTTTTTAAGTGACTTTATTCTTCTAGTTTTTGTGGAGTGTTCATTTTGAGTGTAAAAAAAGCAATAATCCCCGCTGCAGGTCTTGGAACTCGTTTTTTGCCTGCAACAAAGTCCATGCCGAAGGAAATGCTTCCCATCATTGATACACCTGTAATCCAGTACGTGGTTGAAGAAGCTATTAACTCAGGAATAGAGGATATAATCATCATTACCGGCAGAGGAAAAAGGGCTATTGAAGATTATTTTGATGATTCTCCGGAACTTGAGATGTACCTGGCAAATAAGAAAAATACTGAAATGTTGAAATTGGTCCGGGATGTCTCCTCCCTTGTTGATATCCATTATATCCGCCAGAAGGAACCGAACGGTCTGGGAGATGCTATCCTCAGGGCGGAAAAACATATTGGAAACGAGCCTTTCGCTGTGCTTCTGGGAGACGACATCATCATGAATGGTAAGCCATGTACTGCTCAACTGATTGATAAATTTGAAAAATATGGCAGGTCCACAATTGCGGTTGAAGAAGTTCCATATGACAAATTGAGCAGTTACGGCATTATTAAAGGAAAACCAGTTGCAGATTCTCTTTATGTGCTTGAGGATATTGTGGAAAAGCCAGCCCCAGAAAAAGCTCCTTCAAATATCGGGGCAATTGGTCGCTACGTTTTCACTCCAGAAATTTTTGATTGTATTAAAGAAGCAGGACTCGGGGTAGGAAATGAGATTCAGCTCACTGATGGTATCCGGCTCCTGAGCAAAACGCAAAAGGTCTATGCATATGAATTCAAGGGGAAAAGGTTTGACACCGGGGATAAGCTGGGGTACATTAAAGCAACAATAGACTTTGCCCTGGAGAATAAGGAACTTAAAGATGACGTACTCGAATATCTGGTAAAAGTTCTTTCATCGGAAGATATTCCCTTTAGAAAAATGCTGTTTGAAGGAATGAACCAAAAAGATTCCCTCACAAAAATAGAATCCGAAACATTTGAAGTTAAAAACTAAATGTATGAATAATAATAATCGAAAATGCTTTCAAATTCCAAATCCAGTTTTCTGAACTCTTCACATTTGGTCAATGTCCTAACTTTCTGTGAATTCCGAAGTTTATATGGTCGTAAAGGTGGCTGAAAAGAGGGTATATCGTTTGCTTCTTTATATTATTGTTTCAAAGTATTTCCATACTTCTTTATCCATGTAACCATTTCTTGATAGATGTAAACTTGAAATCCATTAATAGTTGTTTAATTTTTGGCTCCATCGCAGGTAAATTGTAGTAATGATACCATTTAAACTCTGGAGACTTAGGTTGTCCCAGGTCTATTTCCCAGGGATGTAAATATATCACTGCAGGCTCTCTTTTTTTATTTATTTTTTCGATTGAGTTTTTTATAAACCAGTAAGGAAATAGCCTCAAATAAAATCCACCAGCTATTGGTATGTTCTTATATGGCAGCTTACGGACACTTAACGGAAATTCATATATCCCACCTTCAGATTCTCCACAAATATTCTCTGAAGAGATCCGGTATGGAAATAAAGGTGCATCGGGAACTCCATATAAGGGGGTTTTCACGGGAAAAACGCTAGAATCGTATTTTATCCCACACCTTTCCATAATATCTAGCGACCATGAGGTGCTCTTCATTACTGAGGCCTGACATGCTCTATGCCCACATACTTTCACGCCTGTAATGGATTCTATGATTTCCATAGATTTTAGTAGTTCTTCCTCAAATTGATCCGGCGTCTGTGATTGGATTGGTTTATGGCTATATCCGTGGGTACCCAATTCATGGCCACGGGCATGAATAAGTGAAATCAATTCAGGGTGATGTTCAGCTACATATCCTAATACAAAGAATGTTGCTTTTGTGTCTCCTAGAATGGATAATATCCTTTCAGTGCTGTCTACAACTCTATCTTCAAATTTTTCCCAACGTGAGATATCTGTATTCATATACCAATCTTCAACATCAACTGTTAATATATTCTTTATATCTCCCATTTCAATCTCCCTTTTTCACCTTCCAAAGAATTAATGTAAAAAATTTTACACCTATTTCTGTTTGAGTATGGAATTTTTATGTCATTATTTACTTAAATCTTTTTGAATGGTTATACTCATTTCTACTAAGAATTATCTAAATATAACCGTGCTCCTGCCGGCTTATAATGAAGAGGTTTCCATAGGGAGCGTTGTCCTGCTTGCAAGAAGGTATGCCGACAGGGTGATAGTTATTGATGACGGCAGCTCGGACCGGACAGCCGAGGTTGCTGCAAACGCCGGGGCTGAAGTGTTTGTGCATATCCTGAATCTGGGAAAGGGAATGGCTTTTAAGACCGGCTTTGAGGCCGCCGGGGATGCAGATATTATAGTCACCATGGACTCGGACGGGCAGCACAATCCTTCCGATATCCCGAAGCTCGTTGCCCCTATCCTGGAGGGCGTTGCTGACATGGTGAACGGCAGCCGTTATCTGAATGGGCGTGCCACAGACACACCCGCGTACCGGCGCATAGGCCAGACGGTCCTGGACAAAGTTACGGTCCTGAACTCCGGAGTCAAAATTACCGACTCCCAGAGCGGTTTCCGCGCCTTTGCCGCCTCCACAAAAGATATCTTCCGCTTCAACGCCACAGGCATGGCAATAGAAAGCGAGATGCTCGCAGACGCAGGAAGGGCCGGGTTAAGGGTAAAAGAAGTGGAGATCCGGGTAAGGTACGACGTCGACGGCTCAACCGAACACCCCGTAAGGCACGGCCTGGGTGTTTTGTTCAAGATTTTTAAGGACATTGAATATAATAAGCCTCTGTACTGCTTTACCCTGCCGGGGTCCTTTCTCGGAGCAGGCGGGTTATACATGGGCTTTGGTTTTTTGCGGACCTTTTATCTCGGCGGGAACCTTAACTTCGGGCCTGCAGTTTTGATGATCCTGCTGACCCTCACCGGGGCCTTTATGGCTTTGACTGGAATTATGCTGCATTCGATAGCTGGTCTGTTCACTCAATTAAAATGAGCGAGTTGTGGAAAAGGTGCTGGGTTCTAGAGACGGTGCTTTCTGCAAGATGCCCAGGTCGTATCCGGAAAAGATCTAAAATAGCATACATGCCGTGTAACATGTATCACATGTATCTAACTGACGGAATTTGAAGGAATTAACTAACTTCAGGGTTATAGGGTTTGACCTGAGAGGCTCACAGTTTTATAACCTGATGAATGCGGGATTAAGGTTGCTTCGGTGAGTTTGCAGAGGTTTCCGGGACTGGAAACAAAATAATAATTAAGACTTGACAAGACTTGACCCCCTCCTTTAAATCAAAAATTCGGTCATGAATGGGTCATGAATGGGTCATGAATGAGTCATGAATGAGTCTAAGGGTCCAAAATTAAGCGCATAGAGAACTCTCCCCTAAAAGTCTCGGTTATTAAGCAACGCCATAGATATGCTTAAGAATCTGTAATTGCATAAATATATGTAAATGAGGAATATTATGAAAAGATTCACAATTTCTGTTCCCGACGACCTCAAAAAAGAGCTTGATTCAATGGCTGATATTAACTGGGCAGAGGTTGCCCGGAAGGGGATTGAGGACAAAATTAAGAACCTTGAAAAGTTTGAAGCTCTTGAAAAAAGAGGTGATCTGTAATGGCAACGATTACAATACCTGTTACAGATGACCTTTACAGGAGGATGGAGCATTTTTCCTGGGTGAAATGGTCTGAGGTTGCAAGACACTCCCTCCGGAAAAGGGAAATATTTGAGAAATATTTAAGGTCCGGAGAACTATCTGACGAAGATGTGGAGTTCTGTGATAAAATTGACTGGCACCCTGTAGATGAAATGTCTTTAAAAAAGGATTTTGTGCATAAATTAGAGAATTCGAAAAAAGAAACCTCCCTGAAGGTCAAAGACATTTCTGACATCTTTGAGTGATCGGAATGCCATATACTCTTTTTATAGTTCCGTCCTGCAAAAAAGAGCTCAACAAAGCATGTAAAAATAATGCACAACTAAAACACTCTTTGACCAAAAAAATACAGGAAATCTGTGAAAATCCCTCTCATTACAAACCTTTGAGAAACGACCTTTGTGGTCTGCGCAGAGTGCATATCCTTAAAAGCTTTGTCCTGATTTTCAACGTAGACGAGAACGAAAAGTCCGTGACCCTGGTTAGTTTTTCACATCATGACACTGCTTACTCACGTTAATCGCGGGTTTTTTATGGAACCTTCGATACTTCAGGAATGGTTATCTGGAACTCGGGCAGCAAAAACTAAAGATTTAGTTTTGAAAATCGGTTATCTCCAGGTTAAATTGCTCCTTTTCTTTCTTAATCCGCTTGAGATAAATATAATTCTACGCCAAAAAGTAGTCCTCTTGAGCGCAGCGAAAAGGACCGCGTACTCCCGAGGCGCAATTCGGGCGAGTCGCAATTCGGGCGAGTCGCAATTCGGGCGAGTCGCAATTCGGGCAGTTGACCAAAATGTTAATATTTTATTCCTGCTCTATATTCTTTTATATGGTAAACTATAGACGCAGGACCCCAGCCGGAAGAAAATCAGCTTCTTGCAGTTCTGCCGTGGATCCGGAACCTCTTAGCTCAGTAGAGAAAGAAGCTATAGAAGAGTCCCTCGAAGACATAAAACATGGCAGGGTTTACACTTTAGAGGAAGTTAAGAAAGAGCTTGGTTTTTAATGGGATATTCCATATTGTTTTCTTCCAGAGCGAGGAGGGATTTGAAGAACCTTCCAGAAAATGTTGTAGAAAAGATTCTTGAAAATCTGGAATACATAAGCAGCGACCCTCATTCTCATGTGAAAAAATTAAAAGGGAATCCTTTTTTCAGCTATCGCACCGGCAAATATCGCGTAATTCTTGAAATTATAGATGACAGATTAATCATACATGTTATCAGCGTGGCTCATCGGAGCAAAGTCTACAGGGACTTTTAGTTCTCCAATTTTCTTCCATAATCAAACCCTGATTATCCTCACTTCTATCTACAATTTCCTGCATATCCTGTGGTCAATGTTTTGATGCTCTCCTTTTGCCGTCCAGCCGATATTTTTTAACCAGAATGTATTCAAAACAGGCTAAAATGAATGTAATAAGCTGTAAAAAAGATCGTGCCTGTATCCTCTAATTTATCTAACAGAGGGTTTAGGAGTTTTCTGGTGAGGGTTTTGAGGGGTCAGAAAGGGCGGTTTGCTGAGATTCCTGCACGGTTGCGTTGGGGGAGTTTGGGGAAGAGGGCCGGGACTGGGTAAATATACAACTCAGGTCTTGAAAAAAACGTCAGTTTAAACCGGGGTTTTTTCGTTAGCTCAGGGAAAAAGGCGGCAGATCTTCGGGGTGCAGCTGGACTGAAACTGTCCGCCGTGTTTTCGAAGCTGAACCTGTATCAGGTTGTGTCGGGAGAGTTTTTGGGAGGAGTCCGCCGGCAGGTAAAATATACAAATCAAGTTTTTAAAATTTTAGTCCTCTTGGGAGCACGAATTTATATATTCTATTACGGAAAATATGTTTCACATGAAAAAACTTGCCGAAATCATAATCTCCGGGCAAATCCAGAAGGCAGGTTTCAGGGATTTCATAGTAATATCATAAGGAACATTTCTGGATTCATCAAAGGAGCTTTAAATTACGGAGGACTGCGTAAGTGGAGGATATGGACACCCTTAAAAAACATCTGGCCCACATGTCCCGTGAACTTTCCGAGATCAAGAAGCTGGTTTTCGGCATCGAATCCGGCAAAAAGGGTTCAGAAGGCTCTGATCGGGCATGGGAGGACCTGATGGAAGCCTCCGAGGAAATCTCGGACCTGTGGACGGATGTTTCGGCTGTTGATGAAATACGGGCGCAGAGGGAAAAGAGCTGGTAATCTCATGGATATATGCCTGGACAGTTCCGTGATTTAACAGCTTTGCGAAAGCAGGAAAAAAGCCATCTTGCTGCAAAGGATGTCTTGCGGAAAGTAAAAGATGGCAGCCACATTGCCATCGAGCCTTATACGGTCCTGATTGAGGTCACTGCCGCTTTAAAAAGAAGGACAGGGTCAAAGGAACTTGCCCTCAGGGTCAGGAATGACCTGCTTGCAATAAATACGATCAGTTTCATGGGGCTTGATGCTGAAAGTGCGGCAGATGCAGCTGAAATTGCAGCTGAGATCGGGGTAAGGGGTATGGATGCCATAGTGATACAGGTTGCAAAAGAATTTGATATACCCCTGGTCACTCTGGATCAGGAAATGCTGGAAAAGGCGAAGCTCGTTGTAGACGTGATGGACTTAAATTATCTTTAATTCCTGAGCTGGAGAAAATAAAAATCGAGTATTATTAGTCCGCTTGAGCGAGCCCTGCGAGTGAAACGGACCGCATGCTGTTGTACTTGCAGTGTAACTCCCGGAAAATCTCCAATTTCCTGAGATCCCGAAGCGAAACTCGGGGTTGGAAAGGGATTGGCAGGGAGAGGTGCGGTTTTGAAGCTGAATTTGGCTCCGGTTGTGCCGGGGGAGTTTTGGGACGGAGTCCGCCGGCAGGTGAAATATAAAAATCAAGTTTTTAAAATTTAGTCTGCTTGAGCGAAGCGAAACAGACCGCGTACTCCCGAGGCGCAATTCGGGCAGCACAACTTGGCTGACACTACCATAATTATTCGTATTTGGAAATCAGGTACTTTGCAATGTATCCGGCAAAAAGTTCCAGATCGTCAATGTCATTTTGGAGGTGAGAGTAAAGCTTCCCCAGGTCGATATCTGCATACATATGTACAAGCACATTTCTGAAACCGGCAGCAGGTGCCAGCTTCTTGGCAAACTCCTCTGGGAGAATCTTGTGCTGGCCAAGTACCAGGATAACTTCTCTGTAAGTGTCCGGCCGCCTCAATTTCTCGCTGGAAACGATCATCTCGCAGATATCAATCATGCAGGCAAGGGAGACTTCCATATACCTTTCAACCGCTCCCCTCAAAGTACGGTTATTCCTTATCTCCTCTATATCGTACTGTTGATATTCTCTGAGGGCGCTGACATACTCCCCAAGCTGTTCGAGTTTGAAGTTTATCTCTTTTATCATCGAAACCCGCTCTCTGCTATCCTTTTCAGGCTTTCTTTTGCATGCCTCTCAATGTGATACCGCTCGTCCAGGTATCTGGACATGATTTTTGTCTCAAATTTTACCCTTAAAGGCTCATCGGACTTTAAAATGATCCCGTCACGTATAATGTTGTATGTCAAAAGGAGAGGGGAATCATTGAGTGCCACAAGGTCTATATTGTTCGTTTGTAGAAGGACTGTAAGTTCGCTTAGTAATCCCAGCTGGAGGTCAAAAGCTTCCTTTTGTAAAAGAGTATCATCAAAAAGCACAGCGATATCTGTGTCGCTCAAGCAGTTAGCTTCTCCCCTGGCAGTTGAGCCGAAAAGATAGGCTAATGTAACGCTCTCAACTCTTGAAAAAAAGTCACTTAGCTTCTGTTCAAGCTGTTTAATATCTGATTGTGGAATAACGGGCTGCATAAAGCTGATCACTTATGACTTTATGCTTACTTCTGTTTATAATTTGTGCAAGCTTCACAATTTTCCGGGTTTGCTCCTTCATAGGCTGCAAAAAAATCACGTCTTTTCATGCCGGATTGATAAATTCGGGATTCAATTTTCCAGCTGAAACTTCCTGATTATCCAGTCTTTGAAAATCGGATCAGTCAGGCAGTATTGGCCTGGCTCTATTTTTTTTATAAGTCCCAGGTTGATCAGGTAGGGTATGTAATAGTACAGGGAACCCGGAGGAATTCCTGCATCTCTTGCAATCAGGGAAGGTTTGGCGAACCTGGCGGTTGAGATTACGATGTCGGAATAAATTTTTGAATTCTCGCCCAGCCTTGCAAAGACCAGGGAAAAGGTGGGGTCAAGGGTTACAAAAATTTCTTCGTAGGCCAGAAAGACATCGGTTTCATTTATAGGATTGTTTTTTGCAGTGTCAAGCAGAGCATCTCCTAGGCGCTGGAGGTAGTCCGGTAAACAATTGCTTTTTTGCATCATCACATCCAGAGCTTTTTCCCCTATAGAGTAGCTGGCAAGGGAAAACCGTTCTTTTATAAAATTCCGGGCACAATCCCCGGGAATAGGTCCTATAAAAACAGGTTTCAACTGCCTATAAAAAGGGCTTTTATTGTGGTATACCATGTCATTCATATAGGTCATGGCAGAGCTTGAAAAGATATACATAACCCTTGTTTGCTGCTGGATAACCGTCCTCAGGAGTTTTAGAAATTCGTCTCTTTCTTTCTCCGCAAGCTCGGCAAATTCGTCCAGGAATACGACAAAATATACATCCTTACTCTTTGCAAGTTCTTCAGGGTAATTCAGGGCATTTTCAAAGAGTATAGCTTCTTCGGCTTTCGGGTCTTCCATGCTTAACTTTATCGAGATATAGGAAGCAATGGAGATGTCCAGCTGGGAGAATTTTAAAAGAATCTCTGAAACGCTTTTTTTCAGATACTCATTAAGTTTTGTGAGGTATGCTCCGTCATTGGTTTTTTCAACATACCCTTTTTTGGCATTCTCCACAAAAACACTGGAAAAACGCCTTATGGAAGGCATCGAAAGGCAGTCAATGAAAACCGGGATTACCTTTTCTTCGTTTTCAAGTTCCAGAATTACATTCTTTATGAGGGAAGTCTTACCCACTCTCCTCGGGCCGAGGACTGCAAGGTTCATGCACGTCCCGTCCTTAAGATTCCCGATTTCAGCCAGCAGCACCCCGGATTCATTTTCCCTATCCACAAAATAGGGTTTTGCTACAGGTTTTCCATACATAAAGGGCCTGTTCATAATAATCAATATAATAGGCAGGACCATATATAGTTTTTACATATTACATTAATACTAGGATTACCTATTAATAGGATTTCCTATTATTACCCACTCAATTTTCTTCTTTGCCCTTTATTTCCAGCAGGTTTTTTGGGTAGGCCGCTCACGATACTGCTTACTCGCGTTAATCGAGGGTTTTTTCATGGAACCTTCGAGACTTCAGGAATGGTTGTATGGGACTTGGGTACTTTGAGAGAGAACAGAGAATAAGGTTTATCTCCTGTTAAGAAAATATACATCACATGGAGAAACGTGCCGAGATCAAAGTATATGGTCGAGTCCAAAAAGCAGGTTTCAGAGATTTCATTGATGAGATTGCTTTTAATCTAAATCTCAACGGATATGTTAAAAATCTTGATGACGGGGCAGTACAGGTTGTTTGCGAAGGGGACGAAGACACCATTAGCGAATTGCTCACAAAAATTAACATAACTCAATATCCCATTCGTGTAGAAAATATAGAAGTGGTCTACAAACAGCCAACAGGTGAGTATACAACATTTGAGCTTATCAGAGACGAGGATCTGACCACAGCAACTTATGAAAGAATGGATGTGGCTGCGAGATATATTCGAGAAATTAATTCTAACCTCGGCCAGAAAATGGACTCCATTGGTGGGAAAATTGATGTCCTCGGTGGGAAAATGGATTCCCTCGGTGGGAAAATGGATTCCCTCGGTGGGAAAATGGATTCCCTCGGTGGGAAAATGGATTCCCTCGGTGGGAAAATTAATTTCCTCGGCGGAAAACTGGACTATCTCGGCGGAAAAATTGATGTGCTGGGCAATAAAATAGATCAGGCTCGAGTGGAAATAACATCCGAAATCCGCTTAACCCGGGATAATTTCAGGTCTCATCTTGATGAAAGGATTTCAACCATAGAACGTGAGTTATCTCTCATTAAAACAAAAGTTATTCCCTGAATGCTGTTTGAGCAAAACATCTGGCTCAGTAATTAATATTTTTTCAGTTTTTTGTAGCTTAAACCTTTCAATATCTTCTATTTTCGTCCATTTTTCTGTCCCGGAATTCTCACCTGTGGGGGGCATCGGGCTTTCCAGTAAAAATACCCGATGAAAGCCAGGATTTTTGGAGGGTTCACCTGAACAGTTAAGGGGTTGAAAGAGCCGCAGGTGCTTGAGACATATTTTAGTGCAGTTTTTCAAGGTCTCACGAGTAATCCTTTAAAAAACGGTTAAGTTCTCTCTGGGAAAGTTCACGGAGGTTTTCTTGAATAAAAAAATAATCTCAAATATAAAACAAATCTAAATCTAAAAACAAAAATTTAAAAACCGGCGGATGCCCGGTTAGATTGCTCCTGATCTTCTTCAGTCGCTCTCTCCAGGCCCGAACTTTCATCCGCTGTTTTTCCGGTTTTAGCGCCTTATTTCAGTATCGAAATTCCTATCGTGAGTGTTCCCAAAAAGCCTATAATAAAGGAAGCCAGCTTAGGGGGATTTTTCATGATCTCTGCTGCCTGGGGGATGTTTCCTCTTATCTGAGGTTCGAGATCGTCGAGCCGGAGTGAGCTTACTGTATCAAGAATGGGCTGCTCGGTTTCCATGGTGGAAGGACTCTTACTCTCTGTTGCCAGGTTGTTTTTTGATTCTTGTTTTTTGTATGGCCCGTTTGATTTTTTGTCTTCACGTATCGTCATCTCTTTCTGGGTTATGCTTGCAAGACCTTTGCCATTTTCATAGGCAGCTGCAAAGAGGAGGTAGTCTCCTGGAGGGAGGTCAAAGGTTGTCAGGGAGAGTGTGTTCTGGTTTTCTTCTCCTATGCTTATCGTACCGTTTCCTTCTCCGATCATAGTCTGGATTTCGGTCGTGAGTTCATTTTTGCTGAATTTGGACTCGTAGTTTGTGGAATTAATGCCGAATTCATTGATGATATCAATTCCGTTAACGAATATATCGGTCCCGTTCACTGTCCCATTGGAGCTTACATTTATTTCTGCGCGGTAGGCCTCCTCCTTTATCAGCAGGGCGCCGTATGTGTAGGTCCCCTGTGCCGGAGCCTTTTTCAGTTTCAGGTTGACTTCAAGATTTTCGCCTTCTTTGATCTTCTTCGGGAAACCTACTTCCAGTTTGTATTTCATGACCTCAAAACAGGTTGCTGAAAGGACCTTTCTTTCAGCCTCAGGCTCTTCATTTTCGTTGCCTGCAAGCATTATGAGTACTCCATAACTGCCTGCTGGAAGAGGATCAAGAGTAAGGGGGGAGGACAGGTCTCCATTTTCGTCCAGGACCGCGGTTGTTACCAGGGTTGTAGAATCCGTGCTATTGTCGAAGATCTCCTTGAAGCTCAAGGCGTTCCCGTCCCTGATATCCGTAAAGGCTTCTTTAAGGGAATTCACATTAAGCCCCTCGATCAGGTAAATATTCACTTTCTGCTTCCCGAAGGCTTCAGGTCCTTTGAAATCCATCTTTACTTTCTCGTTTTCAGCGTAAAAGGGATGGGTGGAGTAAGGGTATGTAAGGACCAGTTCCGTATCAGTTCCTGGATATGCACGCGATTTTAGTTCAAGGACAGTTCCCGCACTTTTAAGGCTGTCTGTCCCTCTGTATGTGAAATTAAGGGGCTGTGGAAGTTGAATTTCATTTCCTCCACTGAGACGGATCCAGCCGCCTTCCGTCAGGCTCTCATTATGGTCTGCGAAAAAAATGCTGTTATCATTTTTTTCAATAACTGCAATCCAGGGCTCTTTTTCTGAAAATGCCGCTGATACTGAAATGAATGAAAAAGTAATTATCAAAACTGTCAGGGTTAACCTGAATATTCTGCCATAAATACCATTATGTGTTCCTGTTCTCTTCTTCAATTACGCCACTCCTTAGTTATTCTCTTCCCTACTTAATTCCGGACTATTTACTCTTTTTCAGGGTCAGTGATCTTTATTTTTTCAATTAAGTATTCTTTAACATTCATATCTTTATTTAAAAGCATTTGTTCGCCGTTAAAGAGATTTGCAGGGTGGTCGAGAACATTTTAATTGCTTAAATACTCTTCACAGTGTCTAAATACTTTTTTTGCCTTCCAGAAATCCGTAACTTTAACGTTTTTTAATCCTTGAATAAAGCAAAAGTAGTATCATTCCGGTTAAGATCCCCGCAATCCACATTTTCCAGGTATGCCAATCCCTGGAACCGTCTTCCTTTTGGTCCTTTTTTTGTTCCGAAGAAGGTATCATATCCGAGGGTACGCTCTCTGCCGGATGCAGGGTGACCTGCTTTGCAACGTCCCCTACCTTTACCTCAAAATTGCCCGATGGTATCGATTTAGTGTCGTACTTATAGCTGAAATCCCCCGAATCCACCTTAACCTGCTGGAAACCTGTAATCTTAAGTTTAACCTCAGAGGCGTTTGATTTCCCATCAAGCCTGATTTTGTAAGTCCCTGGGGGGACACCTGCCTGGGAAACCGTGGCTTTTCCTTCTTTTGCTTTTCCAGTTATGGTTATCCAGAGTATCATCTTTACTCTCACGTTCAGGTCATCGGCCCCTATTGCCTGCACAGTAAAACGGTTATTGAACCCGGACGGGATTTTCACGTCCTCAAGCAGATATTCGTATTTGTCGTCCGAAACCTGGACATCCTTTTCAAAGGATACCCACACGTCTGCTGTCTCTCCCGCGAAATCGGCTCCTCTTATCTCTATCGTATCCCCAACTACCGGGTTTTCAGGGATAAGTTCCCAACTGTTAGTTGCAGCATTCCCGGGAAATGGGATAAGGCATAGAAGTACTGAAAAGTAGAACAGCAGTTTCAGCTTTTTTCTATTACTCTGGTTCTGGATGAAAGTGGAAGCGAATTTCATGGAAGTAATCCCCTCTGAAAACAAAATCCTGAATCTCTGTTTTGATATTTTTGTATTAATTTGAATACATAACTTTCAGATAATGTGCAGATAAATCAGCATGTTTATGTCGTTTTTCCTTTTGATATCTCGGGCTTTCGGCGGCAAAGAGTTTCACTACAGACTGGTTTTTATAACTATCTCTCTCAGAAAAGTCTATTTATATTTCACATTGCCTTTTATACGACTTGCCGCAGAATCTGAATCCGGTTATTTATGAGAATAGCATGGTTATCAGTATTTCTCATCAGGTGTTGTATCCAGAGCGCAATCTTTCGAACGCGAGCCTATTGATTATCTTCGATGAGTTTTCACACTTTTTATGCTTTTCCCGGAATTTTTAATTCCCCTATTATCTCTTTTACCTGTCTATCGGTTTTCAGTATATATATATAATAAATGCCGATACTCAAACCGGAAATTACAACAAGAATGACCTGGTTTATTCCTGCTGTTTTGAGAGCTATCAGGACTGCTCCTGCAGGGGTAAAGAGGACCAGGTTTGAGAATACTATTTTCAGCGCTCTTGAGGTCTTTACCCCTGAGTAATACATCATTTTCAGGCATAGGTACCCGTACACCACAATGCCTGATATGGAGAAAAGGGCAAGGGCTAGACGGGCGCTTCCGAGCATTCCGCCAATTGTAAGGGACAGGAAGCGAGTCAGTAGATTGAAAAAATTGTAGTTAAAGCCAAAGTGAAGTTCTTCTACTACCAGGTATATTGTGGTTAAAGGGGATGAGATAAACCATATAAATGCCCAGAGGCTCAGGATCTGGGCGTAGACTCCTGCTTCTGTCCAGGCACTCCCAAAAACAACGGTAAAGACATCGCTTCCGACAATTGTGAGAACCAATATAGGGAACATGCCTATGAGCACAAGCATTCTGAAAACATTTTCAACAAGAATACTGAGGGTGCCGTCTGATATTGCTCTTGATGCCCTCTGATAAAATACCTGTGAGATCGAACCGCCAATAAAACTCATCGGTAACTGGAGCAGGCGGAACCCGAGGGAATAAAAGCCAACCACCGCAGGAGCAAAAAAGGCTGAAAGAAGAAAAGCCGGAAGTTGCCAGGAGATGGAGTTCATAAGGGCAGACCAGCTGTCTATGAGTGGAAGTTTGCGGTGCCGTATAGCGCCTTCATATATTTTTTTCCAGCTCAGGCTCTTTGTTATCTGTTTTCTATCGTCTCTCCAGATCTGCCCTCCAAGCACGAATGTCGCTACAGACTGACCTGCAAGGCTGCCGCCGATTAAGCCAGTTGCAGTTGGGGGATGTTCTGCAATTCCGAGGGTTATTTGGGTTGCAGTGGTCGAAACCGAACTGAAAACTCTTGCGAAGGAAAGTCTCTTGAAGAGTTTTGTTCTTGAGTTCCACTGGTTAAGTGCGAGAAAAACCCCGTTTACAAACACAAACGGAGGCACAAGCCAGAGATAATCTCCGATTTGTGGGGCATTTAGAAGATCAATTAGCGGAGCTTTGAAGTACCAGACAAATGGCACGGTTAAACTGGTAATAACAAGGACTGCCAAGAAACTCAGACCTAGAAGGTTTACTGCTTCCTCGTCTGATTCCGGCAGCATTATAGAGAACTCATACCTCAGGCATGCAATCACGTTTATAATGCTCGTGATAGACATATAAAGAGCCCAGACTCCAAAATCCTCCGGTCCGTAAAGACGGGTCAGAACAGGAGCTGCCAGAACCGTAAGGATCTGAGCGAAGGTTGTTCCGCCTGCGAGTGTCAGCACATCTGATACAAAACTTGCCTTCTTTTTGTTTTTAGATGGCTTTTCTGCTGTTTCTGCTGTCTTTTCATCCATAGCAACTACTCTGGCAAGAGGCGTCGTTTTTCATGCAAGGCAAATGGACACTTTTAAATCTCTGAAGTGGATAGTTTAAATTCCTGCGGTTATATTTGCCCTTTTTAAAATATTAAGGAACAATACAAATATAATATCAAGAATTTTTGTTGCCAGGAATGATTAGTTAGGGAAATTGAACTATAGAGCAATTCCCGAACTAAACATTGAAGCTATATTTTTATCATTCCTAACTCTTCAGAGTTTCAGTACCTGACCTTTCCTTAATTTTTTACCCGACACCTTCTTCTCCCTTTCCAATTTCCTATTATATACAAATTATCTTTATATATTCATCCGACTCAACAGCGCCCCTATCCCAGTAGTGACAGCATATATCCAGAAAACTCCTGAAGTATAGGAAGAAGCATAAACCCCATGAAATCTTTATTTCATGGGATATAAGTGTCAACTTCCTCAAGTTCTCTTGTTATTGATTCTGCAAACTTATTCCTATTGTCTTTACAGGCTGTCCGACAATTCAATTTCAGGGCAAAAACATGTAAAAAAAGGAATTTAAAGCCTTTAAATCGGAAAAAAAGGAATTCAAATACTACTGAGAGTAATTGTCGGACAGCCTGTTTAGTTCAGGGGTAGTTCACGATAAGCTAAGAAGGATGCTTGCCATTTTAATGGCGAGAGGAATTCGTCAACTTCTCACAAGGCACAATAATTTAATAAATTAAATTATAAATGCTATTGAAGCATATTGTCAATATATGCTATTGACAGTTAAGACTAAACTGATTACAAATCATGATCAAAAGACCTCATTATTAAAAACTATGGAAAGGTTCAATGAGGCATGTAATCTTATTTCTGTCTTTGCATATAAAAAAAAGAAATTTGGAAAGATTGCTCTCCAAAAAGAAATATATTATGAGATCAGAGAGAAATATGGTCTATCTTCCCAAATGGTAGTAAGGGCTTTAGGAAAAGTAGCTGAAAGTTATAAAGTAGATAAAAAGGTATTACATGAATTTAACCTTCATGGATCTATTGTTTATGATCAGCGAATTTTAGCTATTAAAAGACCTGATCTTATTTCCATTCTAACTTTAGATGGTAGAATTGAGGTTGGAATAAAGTACGGCGAATATCGTCAACTTGATTATAATAGAGTCAGAGGACAAGCTGATCTTATCTACAAAGATGGTACTTTCTATCTAATGATTGTTGTCGAACTTCCAGATGCAGAACCAATTGATCCAAACGGAATTATTGGTGTCGATTTTGGAATAGTTAATCTTGCTGTTTCTTCTGATGGAAAAGTATATTCCGGTGACAAATGCACTAAAGTTAGACAAAGATATTCAAAAATCAAAGCTATTCTTCAACATGTTGGTACTTATTCTGCTAAAAAACATCTTATAAAAATAAGTGGCAGAGAACGAAGGTTCAAAAAAGATACCAATCATTGTATTTCTAAAGAAATTGTTCAAACTGCTAAAGACACGAACTGTTCTATTGCTCTTGAAGATCTTTCAGGTATTAGACAGAGGACTACGGTTAGGAAAGCAGAAAGAGAAAAGCATGAGAAATGGGCATTTTTCGAACTTAGAAATTTCATTGAATATAAAGCAAAACTTCTAGGTGTTAGTGTTGATCTTGTCGATCCTAGAAACACATCAAGGCAATGTTCTGTATGTGGATATACCAATAAAAAGAACAGAAAAACACAAGAAACTTTCGCTTGCCTTGAATGTGGTCATACCGAAAATGCTGATTTCAATGCTTCAAAAAATATCATGCTTCGAGCCGCCGTCAATCGGCTTATGGTGTTCTGCTTAGGAAACTAAGACCTAGAAACGCAAGCTCCCTACTTTAGTGGGGAGTAATTGACCCAGCTGATATCTCCAGATGGTTACAGTCAACTACCCGTCACTAAAGTGGCAGGCATGTAATAGTGCCCCGGTTGACCAGCCTGAGTCTTAATTGACTACGTTGGAAATGTCATGATACCTGCTAATGCTTCCTCAGTTTGTAGCTCTATCGTGTAGCATTAAAAGTCCTGAGAGGTAGGGGCGGTGTGTTACACATAACAAGCATATCCAACATTGGCGAGAGGAGATACGAAAGTACGTTACCTGCGGAGGAAATTCGTTTCCAAAGCAGAGTGGAGAAATCCAAACATGAAAGGAATGCCAGAAAATTGACGGCATTCCTCTCATGACTAAAGTCAAAAGCATCCTGCCTTATTTTTTCGTGAAAAAAGCAGAAATCCCAATTTTTTTAGCGTGAGGTAGTTCACAGAGGATAAGGTAGTTTTCAGAGGATAAGGTAGTTTTCAGAGGATAAGGTAGTTCACAGAGGATAAGGTAGTTTTCAGAGGATAAGGTAGTTTACAGAGGATGAGGTAGTTTACAGAGGATTATAGTCTCTATATATACGGATAAAATAATTATTGGATCTTTAACAGAAAGTCACTGTTAACTTTCGATCAATCTGAATTCCCTGGGTCAACATCAATCAAATTAATCTATTTTGAGGCAACCATATCTCTAACAAGAAATAATCTTCTTTGAGCTGCCGATTGATGTTGTTTTATTATTGTAAATGAAGGTCAATTTATTTTTTTAGATCCCTGGCTCAATTTGACTGGTCCACCAGTTATAGATTTCCTCTCCGCTGGTAATCCAGGCGTTTTTACCGGCACAGTACTCAAGGACTTTCTCGTAATATTTAAGATTCTCTCCATCAATGCATGTGTTATTATGCCAGAGAATAGTAATCACGCCGTTATGCTGTTCAACAGTATTGATAAGATGCTTCGTACATTCCCAGGCTTTTTTAACATCAAGGCGCATGTAGTCTTTAAAAAACGAACGGTCCATAATCACCAGTGGGATCTCCATAATATCGATCGTACGCCCCTCGCTCAGATTATATGGTCTGAAAGGATGGCACATCCCATTTCTAAAGCCGGCACAGTCCGGATACCCCAGTGTGGTATCGTATTTGAACCCCGCTTTGCTCAATAATTCCCAGGTATTCGGCACCTTAAACCTTAAATAGTGATTTCTGTACCCGATAACCCTTTTTCCTAAGACTTTCTCAAGCCGACTTTTTTTTTCTTTGATGTCTTCAAGGCTGTTGTAAGATTCGTGTCCGCCGTGCAGGCCAACTTCCCATCCACTGTCGGATATAAATCCCAGTTCTGATTCAAGGTCTTTAATTTCATAATTAAAGTCCGTTTCTTCAGGGGTCAGGGCAAGAAAATAAAAACTGGATTTTGCATCATATTTTGTCTCAAGCTCCACTATTTTCCTTAAGTTCCAGCAGGGATTACATTTCTTGCAAATCCTGGAAAAAGGGGATTTCATTGTCTCGGTCAGATCCCCTCTGGCAAGGGCTTTAATAGACCCGAAAATCGTAGACAATTTTTCCGGGTAAACCGCGTCGATGTCATGTGTGAGGCAGACAGCAAACTTTTTTCCGTCCGGATACTGCGGTTTCAGCCCGTTTTCTAACAGAAATTTGGAAACTCTTGGCTCAAAAATACTTCTCTGGTTGCTTAGATAGTATGGAAACCTTTCATACCTGTCGCGAAAGGTCAGGTCGTACTCTTCTTTTCTGGTAAAGAGATTCCAGAGTTCCTCGTTTTCTTTCAGTTTTTCAAACATAATTCTCACCCAACTTCACAGATATAAAAGATAAATTCGTCTTAAAAAGGGGAATTTTCCCCTTCATATTATCTCATGTGAGTTTTTATCTCCCCTCCCAATCCCCTTATACACAAACCCTTTTCCAATAAACTCATCCGGCTCAACTACATTTCTCCCATCAACAATTACCGGATTCGTTTTCCCACTTACTTTCTTCACCCAATCAGCTGTCACTTCAGAGTATGCACTGTGCCCCGCAAGCACTATTACAGCATCCGCACCTTTTACAACCTCTTCCAGGTTATCCGAAATCTCAACGTCCGGATAATTGACAACGTATGGGTCGTGCACCATGACACTGGCTCCGGCTTTCAGGCAGAAGTCTCTGTACGGTTCTGAAGGCGTGTTCCTGGCATCGTCAGAGTCGCTGATAAATGCCCAGCCGAGCATTGCAACCTTTGAGCCCTTCATTTTCTTTCCAAGCCTCTCAAGGGCGGCAACAGTCAGGTTGTACATGTGTTCAGGCATAAAGTCATTGACTTTTCTGGCAAGCACGTAGATTGAATCCGCACCTTCGGGATAGTCCAGCTGTCCTGTCCCGATCTTAACTCCCCTTTCCAGGTGGTATGTATCTTTGGTCAGGCAGTGGCCTCCAACCCCTGCTCCGGGCCAGAGGACAGCTCTTGTTATCCCCTCGCCTTTTAAGCTGTCAACCCCGTCCCTGACGTCATAGACATTTATACCCATGGCTTCACAGTAAAGGGCAAGCTGGTTGATTGCTGCAATTTGAAGGTCACGGAAAGTGTTCTCCGCAGTTTTTGTAACCTCTGCCGCAGTTGCACTCATCGGGATAACTTTTCCTACAGTGAGCACCGGGGAGTAAAGCTCAACAGCCCTTTTTGTGCTTGCCTCATTAATTCCGCCTACTATCCGGTCGTGTTCTCTGATGTTTCTCAAAAGCCTGCCTACCATTACCCTTTCAGGGGCATGGGCAAGGGCAAAATCTTCGCCTGCTTTCAGACCGGACTCTTCCTCAAGGATCTGTTTTGCCATTCTTTCAGTTGTTCCCGGAGTGATTGTGGATTCGAGGACTACAAGCATACCCGGCCTCAGGTATTTTCCTGCGTTTTTGATCCCCTCTATGAGTGCGCTGAAATCGGGTATCAGGTCTCTGGGATTTGCAAAAGGAGTCTGAATTGCAAGTGTAACTGCATCAAGTTCGGAGATCCTTGAGAAATCGGGGGTACACTCGAACTTGCCTGCTTTTACGACCTTTTCAATGAGTTCTTCAAGGCCTGGCTCTTCCCCTTTGAGCGGGCTTTCTCCCCTGTTGAGCATATCAATCTTGTAGCCTGAGCTTTTTGAGTTGCGCTGGAAGCCCAGTACTTTATCAAAACAGGGAGCATCTGCGAATAAGACGGCTGCAGGGATTCCTACATAACCCATGCCAAGTACTCCTATTTTTTTGATAGGGCCGCGTTCCTTTAGAAGTTTTTCCAATTTGCTCATGCTTTATCACTTTCCAGTATTGTTTTTAGGATATTCTTCCATTTATTGCTCTACTTCAATTAGTCTCTCTTCTTCGTAGGACCTGATGGCTGCCATTGCTACTTCAAGGGCATGTTTACCATCTTCACCACAGGGATTAGGTTCTTTACCTGTCTTAACGCAGTCTATAAAGTAAACGAGCTCATTTTTCAGGGGCTCGCTTGGCTCGACTTTGGCTTTTCTGATCCAGCCATTGTCATGAAGTTCAACTGTCTGGTCTATGTAGTCCAGGTAGGCTACACCCTTAATTCCTATTGCTGTCAGTTGTCTTACCTTATGAGGGGTAAGCCAATTTGTTTCTACAACGCCTGCAAAATTATGGTCCATACGCAGGATAATTGAGGCATGGTCTTCAAAAGAGTGGATATCTGCACCAGCAATGGCGTAAACACCCCTGATCTTTTTGCCGTAAAGGTATGAAATGACGTCTATATCGTGAACCCCGATATCCAGAATTACTCCAACGTCCCTTATCCTTGGGTTGTAAGGTCCAACTCTCCTGGTAGAGATGGATACTATCTTGCCAAGGGTGCCCGAATCTATGATTTCTTTGAGCCTTATGACGGCAGGGTTGAAGCGTTCGATGTGCCCTACCATGAGCACCTTATCTGCTTTCTTTGCGGCTTTAATCATCAGGTCCGCGTTTTCAACCGTGTCTGCAACTGGTTTTTCTACAAGGACATGAAGACCCGCTTCCAGGGCATCAAGAACCACCTGTTTATGCAGTTTTGTGGGCACAACAACGCTTACTGCATCGAGGCCTTCGGCAAACATTTTTTTATAATCCGTAAAGGCTTTCGTTTTAAACTGAGTGGCCATGGCTTCGACTCTGGTCTGGTCGACATCCGATATTCCGGCAAGCTCCACGCCCTCCATCTCACTGTAGATTCGGACGTGGTTCTGGCCCATGGCGCCTGTGCCTATTACTCCTACTCTGATCAAGGTTTCACTTCCTGTTTCTGAGAATGCGATTACTGTCCGGGAATTACTCAATCGTTTGCATAAAATTCTCTGGTTGCCTTAACTATCTTCTGCACATCGTCTCTGGATAAAGCCGGATGTACAGGGAGGGAAAGAACCTCTTCTGCTGCTTTCTCCGAGACCGGCAGGGAATCTTTGTACCCCAGTTCCATATAATAGGGCTGTTTGTGGATGGGTATTGGGTAGTGTATCCCGGTTCCGATTTCATTTTCCTTCAGGAAAGTTGCCAGTTCGTCCCTCTTTTGAGCTCTGATTGTGTACTGGTGGAAAACGTGGGTATAACCAGGTTTTGTTATCGCAGGTACAATTTCTGAAATGCCTTTGAGTCCGGCTGAAAGCATGGCCGCATTTTTCTGCCTTGCAGCAGTAAACCCGCCCAGTTTTTCGAGCTGAACAAGCCCTATTGCAGCTGCAATGTCAGTCATGCGCAGGTTAAAACCCAGCATTTCATGCAGGTAGCGAACTTTTGAGCCGTGAGCCCTGATCATCTTTGATTTTTCTGCGATTTCCTTGTCGTTTGTTGTAATCATCCCGCCTTCACTTGTAGTCATGTTTTTAGTCGGGTAGAAGCTGAATGCTCCGGTCCCGAAACTGCCAACTTTTTTTCCGAGGCATTCTGCGCCATGGGCCTGGCAGGCATCTTCAATCACGACAAGCTTGTGGTCTTCAGCGATTTCCATTATGGCTTTCATATCTGCAGAGTGTCCGTAAAGGTGGACAGGCATAATGGCTTTCGTTTTTGAAGTAATCTTTTCCTGGATCTTTTCGGGATCTATATTATATGTATCCGGTTCAATATCTGCAAAAACAGGTTTTGCCCCGGTGTAAAGAATGCTATTTGCAGTGGCAATAAAGGTGAAGGGGCTTGTAATCACTTCGTCTTCTTTTCCAATGCCGTGGGCAAGAAGCGCGACATGCAAGGCGGCAGTGCCGGAGTTTACAGCAGCTGAATACTCGCAGCCTGTGTACTCAGAATAAGCAAGCTCAAACTCTTCGACTTTTGGTCCCTGTGCAATCATGCCTGAACTCAGGACCTTCGTCACTGCATCAATCTCTTCCTTGCCCATCAGGGGCTTGGCGATTGGGATCATTTTTGGACCTCTTATAATAATATCAATAAAATTTTATATTACTTTACTTTGATTTTTTGATAGATTTATATTCGGTTTAGTTCATATCCGGTTTAATTCTTTAAGATCTTCTGGAAGTTCTCGTATTCTGGCAGGTACACCGACCGCCAGCTTCCATGGGGGCACATCTTTTGTCACAAGAGCTCCTCCGGCAACCATTGCTCCCTCCCCGATTTCCACTCCCGGAAGCAGGGTCGCGTTAGCGCCTATTGATGCTCCTTTTCTCAAAACAGGGCCTTTAAGTTCGTATTTTTTTCGGATAGGGTATTTATCATTGGCAAGAACAGCACATGGTCCGATAAATACATTGTCTTCGATAACCACATTCGTTGGGATATAGACGTTTCCTTGAATACTGACATTGTTTCCTATCTTCACATTTCCATCTACGATAACGTTCGTTCCGATAAGTACGTTGTCTCCAATTTGTGTGTTTTCCCTTATCATTACATTATGTCCGGTCTTGAAGTTTTTTCCGGTTTTTACGCTGGAAAAAATTGTAGACCCTGCTCTTATAATCGAGTTTGGACCTATACTGCAACCCGGAAAATCAAAGTCCTCTATCTCCATATCCTGTTTGAGAATCTCCATAAGGACTCTGTGTTCTGGATACCCCAGTATTACATTCTCCAGAATTGCCGTATCCTTTCCGATTACAGAGGTACCGTAAACTTTAGATGAACTGTGGATTTTGAATTCTTTTGAGTTCATATTCTTCCCCCCGTTTTTCTTCTGTACTTTATAACTCATTCGGAGTGCTTCGAATCAAATTAATGCAACACTCTTCTTATTTTTAACTGCATTTGGGTTTTCCTGTCCACGGATTACCCGGAAAATTTATTATTCTGAGCTGGACAAGATGACGATTTTGGCTTTTCGTTATTCCCTCTACTCACTCCCTATAAGTTTCTAACTGTGTTTAATTTCTTAGCTGAATATACCTTATAATTATTTAAGCGATTTGGTTTATTGTCTATCTACTATTTTTTCCTTATTTCTTCTGCTAAATTTTCCTTTTATTTTAGTGTCTCGTCAAAGGTAAAATATCGTATAAAATCGGTTACAACTATTCAGAATTGTTCAATCCTTGAAGACTGCCACGACACTAGTATATTTGCATTAATCGTCGCATTTAAGCCTCTTAAATCCCTTTATCGTCTTTAATTATATCGACTTTATCCTGTTGTTTTCATCCTGTTGTTTTTATCCTATTGTTTTTATCCTGTTGTTTTTATCCTGTTGTTTTTATCCTGTTATCTTCTCCTGTTATCTTCTCCTGTTATAATGCCATTATCCTGATGCAGCCATTATTAGTGATAAATAGTCCTCACCGTAAAAATCTACACTCCTCAAACCAGTTCAGGTGCATTAAATTGGTGTTTAAAGGTGTAATTAATTCGTGAGTTTACCATATTATAGTTCTAATTTTTATATGGAAGTTCATCTTCTTAAAAATATTGGGTACATCAACCTTAGAGCCATAGGCCTGATCTGTCCCGTCCCCAATCTTTATTATATTATTAACCTTTTTCTCTTACTCTATGGACCGGGACTTTCAGGGTTTTCAAGATCTATAGCCATCTTTTCGGTTGTTTTTTTCAGATCATAGAGCTTTAATTCCGAAAATTAAAAGGAGGAGGATTTTTATACCAGATTGCACATTTGTCTTTCTGAGATCTGAATCAACTAGAGGAGTTTTGACTACGCTTACAAGTTTAATTTCATCAACTTCAGCTTCTTCGGGTGCGCTCACAATGATGACTACACTAGGGGTTCCTGAAGGTGCATCAGTAGCCGTAGCAACTTTGCTTTTACTGTTACTTCTTCGAGACTTCCTTCCTCTGTCAAAGAACTGGGGAGATTCTGTGAAAACGTCTCTGAATATGGGAATTCTTCCACTTCTGTTTGCTTTCGGTGCAGTTATTCTTTACAAGCTTGTAGATCTCTTTTAATGTCTGGAAAGCCCTTTTAAGCCTTGAATACAACAGCCCCGAGGAAACAATCTTTTTTTTAAAAGCCTCATTAAAGAAATTTTCCTTATCCATTTTTTAAAAAAGTTTTCCTGCTTTTTTTTCTGCCGGTTTACTTTCATATTTTTTTAAAAAAATGAATTTAGAAAAGATGGGGGAGGACTCCAAAGAGGAAGACGTTTATGAAGCCGTGGATCATTGCGACCAGAGGGAGGCTTCGGGTTTTGTAGAACATATATCCTATGATAAAACCTACTAATAAGGCGTAGAATACTTCCCCTATGTTTCCATACCCAGAATGCATTAATCCGAACAGGACGCTTGTGATTATCAGTCCTCCCCGGCTCCCGAGAAGCACTTCGAGCCGGTTCTGCAGAACAGACCTGAAGATTAGCTCTTCAATAAGACCTACTAAAAAGACCATCAGAAAAGTAAGCGTCAGAAGGTTTGGAATTGAAAGGTCGGGGATGAGGTAGTTTGTCTTTATTATGAGGTATTCCCCTACTGCAAGCAGGAGCCCCATAATTATCGCGAGCGGAATATAGAGGGCTATCTTTTTGAAGGTTACTCCAAGCTGTTCTCGGGTAAACCCCTGGTTGGTGAGTGCAATGGTTACTGGAATTGTAAGGAGCCCGTAGATAAAGACAAACGAGTAAAGGGTTTCTTCATAAAATGCCGGCATTGAAAGGTTTACAAGTCTCAGGATTGGTAGCAGGATAAGGGCCTGGTAAGTCTTCTGGATATCCTCGTTTTTTATATACAACATGGAAAGGGAAAGCCCAAGAAGGACGGCTGCATGTACCTCCATAGCTGCTATAACCCTTCCGGAAAATATCATAAATTCCGCAAAGGCAATGGCTACAATCGGTATGATCAGGTAAAGTCCCGCGTTTCTTAATTCCGGCTGGGACGTCGCCCGATTGTCAGGAATATGCATTTCCCGGTACTCTGGGGTTTGTATCTCTATATGTTCAGGGTTTTGCATCTCCTTATTCTCATATGTTTCCATCTTCAGGCCTCCCTGGTAACGTTTATCCAGAGGCGCAGGTCTCTGTAAGGCACATCCTCTTCAGGCTCGTTGAAAAGCAGGAACTCAAGCTCCAGATTCTCTCCTTCAAAAGAGGGGGTTATCTCAAGGGGCTCTTCCAGGGTTGTGTTGTCTTCAAGTTTTATATGTTTCAGGTTTTCAGGCAACTGCAGGGATTTGTTTTCGAGCCTGACATCCATTGTATAGTTTACGGCTCTGTTTTCATGGTTTGCGATCCCTATAATGACTGTTCCACTTTCTCCCTGCACATACTCTGTAGTATAGTTATCAGCTGTTCCCTCAGGTCCGAGGATATAGAATTCTGTAAATGGCTCCTGTTCGTGGGGAACAATGGCTACATAAGCTACAGTTCCTACTAAGGCCAGAATGGAAAGTGCCAGAAAAATCCTTAGCGTCTTTTCCGTTGACGACTCGGTTTTTCCCAGAACCTCAACTAACAGGGAACTGGCAGAAGCCTTCAAAGAGATCCCAAAGGTTTTGTCTTCTGGAAGCTGCATCCTGCGGACATATGCTGCTGCGCACGCAAGGATAATAAACACAGAGAGGCTTACAAGTAGAGGCCCTTCCCGGATCCCGAATGATGTATTACTAAGTACAAGTCCTATAAGAGGTACAATTGCAACACTTATTCCAACAGAAAGTGCCGCCCTTTCAATTCCCTCAAGCCCGGTCTTTGTTGGAAATAGCATGGCTATAAGAGCATACCCTGGTAGAAATAATACCAGTGGCAAGCCAAGGACTGTACGAATAAAACTCTCACTGAGTACAGGAATCAGTACAAAAATATCCGTAAGAACTACAAGGCCTACCACAAACAGCAGGTCAGATGGAAACTTCTGGTTCCCGGCCATATGACTCCTCATAATATGATTTTAATTTTTTTCTGGCTTTCCAGTTTTATCCTTTTTGTATCCAAGGTTAATCTGTCTATTTCACATCTCTCTTGAGGGAGTTTTCAGAAAAACCTTTCCGGCTGTTTTTCTGGCCGGTCTTTTATAACCTTCTGCTGCGAAGAGTTGAGAACTGGAAGGTTGGGGATTGGCCCTACTTTCAATTCCGGAGCCTTTTTTTCTATTTAGTAAAATAGGCTTTTTTTCCATTTAGTAAAGCTTATGTCTCTTCATCATCTCTCTTTTTTTTCAATAGTCCTTTTAACTCAACCTACTCAAATTACTCTTTTGTATAAAATATCTTTCCCTTTCTCTGCATGTTATTATAAAAATGTATTTCTTCTTTATGCCCTCCTTGAGGAATTTTATAGCTCAGATTAATATTCTGCACTTTTTTTGAAAAGGTTTTCTGAATCAGCTTATTCTTTTTCTTTCTGTTAATGTGTCTCACAAGAAAATCTCTAGATTTCGAAATCTGTATAAATTTTTCTTTTCCTGCTGTGATTCTTATTATTTATATCGGAGCTTTTTTAGCTCTTTTCCTGGCGAACGGGATTTTTAAGTGGGCGGATTTATTTTTCGTTATCGGACGGACTGCTAAATTATTTTTCGTGCCTAAATGTTTATATAGTTCATATCTTAAAACAAATACACGTCTGATTCAAAACTATGACTTACTTGCAGGGCATCTTTCCTTTCCCTAAAAGGAACACAATAAACCCCCAAATGATGCGCTGTAGATCTATGTTACATATGATCCATAGAAACCCTTTAAAATTTATGGAGCGATGACTCTGAAAAATGTATTCAATGTATTTGAAAATCTCGCCGTTTTCTCTATAGAAAGGCGCTTCATGAAGATTTTTGATTCTTTTCATCAAAGAGGTAGATGATAGCACATGACCATTACTATTGCAGCCATGCCTGCGTATAACGAAGCCCATTCCATTGCAGAGGTTATCAAAGGCTGCAGAAAATACGTAGACAGGGTGGTGGTCGTGGACGATGGGAGTACAGACGATACTGTCGATATCGCTGAATCCCTTGGTGCCTACGTAGTCCGCCACGAAATTAACAGAGGATATGGAGCAGCCCTTCGAAATTGTTTTGAAACCGCCCGCAACCTCGGCGCAGGTGCTATGGTCATAATCGATTCCGATGGGCAGCACGATCCTTCCGAAATCCCCCAGCTTCTTGAGCCTCTAAAACAGGGATTTGACCTTGTTATTGGCTCAAGGTTCGTCAACGGCAACGGAAAAAATGTCCCTATTTACCGTAAGTTTGGAATGAAAGTACTTGATGTTGCAACTTACATAGCAGGCGGTCTCAATGTCACTGATTCCCAGAGTGGTTTCCGGGCATATGGCAGAAAAGCTATTGATCATATAAATCTGAACGGCACTGATATGTCTGCAGGTTCCGAAATTCTTATTCAGGCAAGAGACCATAAACTGAAATTTACGGAAGTCGAAATTCACTGCAGGTATGATATTGAGGATTGTTCCAGTGAACATCCTTTCATACATGGTCCCAGGGTCCTGTTTCAGATCCTTAAAGATATGGAGTACAGGCGCCCCCTGTACTATTTTGCCGTTCCTGGCCTGATTATGACCTCTATAGGCTTTCTTATGGGACTGACATTTTTGCAGGATTACATTCTGGGAGGATACCTGCGTTTCGGGCCAACGCTCCTTATGGTAATGCTGACAATTATAGGGGCTTTTATGATATTTACAGGAATCATACTGCATTCCATTTCAAGAATGATATTTCTAAATGAACAGATTCGAAAACAATAACTGTAAAAATGGAGTCATTTTATGGAATATCCTTTTGTTTCGGTTGTAGTAGGTATACGTAACGAAGAAAAATTCATTGAAGAATGCATTGAGTCTCTTCTTCATCTCGATTATCCTCAGGATTCTTATGAGATTATTATCGTCGACGGCATGTCCACTGATAAAACACAGGACCTCGTACAGAAATACCCTGTCAGGCTCCTTCTTAATGAACGAAAAAATGTTGCAGCAGCAAGGAACCTCGGGGTGGAAAACGCCCGGGGTGATCTTGTCGCATTTACGGATGGGGACTGTCAGGTCGATCCCAGGTGGTTGAAAACACTTGTCAGTGAAATGATGAATGCCCCGGAAGATGTGGCATGTGTTGGCGGCCCGAACTTAATATTTGACACTGATCCTGTGTTTGGCAGGGTTGTAGGGCATGCCCAGGAAACCTTTCTGGGTTCCGGGGGTTCGGCCCAATCTAAAAATTCCACAAAGAAACATTATGTCAGTTCCCTCCCGAATTGCAATGCGATGTACAAAAAAAATACAATCCGGGAAGCCGGGTATTTTGACGAGCGGTTTGTAGTGGGCCAGGATGGGGACCTCAATTACAGAATAAGCAGAATCGGGCATAAATTCCTGTATATTCCAGAAGCAAAAGTGCTTCACCACAGAAGGGGGACCCTTAAGTCATTTTCCGTACGAATGTTCAAGTATGGTATGTGGATGGGTGAGCTGTTCAAAAAACACGGCGAATTCGTTCGCTGGTATGCCTTTTTGCCTTCGATTGCCATCCTTTTTGCGGTATTTTCACTTATTGTTTCTCTTGTATATCCAGCTCCGATAATCGTTTTACTAATACTTATGTCCTTATATTTCGTTCTGGTCTTTGTTACCTCTATTCAGGTAATATATAAGATGAAATCAAATTACGGCCTCATCGCGCTGTTCGTGATCCCTGTGCAGCACGTTACTTATGGGCTGGGTTTTTTGTACAGTTTTGCAAATTCCCTTCTCCTTTCAAAAACCAGGTCTCTTTCGGGGAATAATGCTTAATAATTTATCCGGTTACCGTAGCCATAGTTGCCGGTACGCAAATGTAATAAATGGTTCGAGATATTGAACCTGGCTTGAAGTACGTTGGAGCAAAAAATTCTTAACCAATATAGACCTCTCTGTAAATCCTATTGGTTTCAAACAAAAAAATCTAAACCTTTTATTTCAGGTCCAATCCTGTAATCCTGTTAGGAGTCAATTCTGAATCCTTTATTTCAAATTTAATACATAAAGTTGTGATCGTTTAAGGTTATGGAGATAGTATGTTCGGATTGAGCGAAGAGGCGGGACTCACGTACACGGGTAATAGCCGTTTAATGAAGGTAATTTCCTTCCTGTTCCCAATAGCAATAATTCTCGCCGTTATATTCACTTTTGTATGGATGTTTGCAACCGAAAAGCCAGGTTATGCAATTCGTGGATTGTTTACAGGAATTCCTGCAGTACTCTCCTGCCTCTTTGTATTGTACATTTACAAAAAAGATGTAAGTCTGCATGATATAGACAGTTTCCCGTCTATAAACATAAAGATCCTTACGTACCTGTTTGGCATATTCTATTCTGGTTCAATAGTCATGCTTCTGCTATCTCAGGGAGACCGGCCCTGGTACTATTTCGTATTTATTCTGGGGATGTACCTTTCTGTTTTCCTGCAAATTTTCTCTAAAGAGGTCAGGCCGTCCCTTATCCTTCTGGAATCTTTTTTAATCATGGTAAACCTTACTTACAGTGTTACCTTCAATTATGATTTTTACTTCGGGACCACTGACATTCTGCCTCATATTTTCCTTTCGGAATTCACTGCAGTAACTGGACAGACCATTTCAACTGCCTTAAGTGACTATGCATTTTTCCCCTTATATCATATACTTGTTGCAGAAGCTGCCGTAATTCTGAACCTCAGCGCAAAAACTTCACTTTTCCTGATAACCGCGCCAATTTATGCAGTAACAGTAATTTTTCTTTACTATCTATTTAATCACATTACACACAACAGACAAATCTCTCTGCTCTCCTGCCTGCTTTATTCTTCAAGTTATATTGTGCTATATTACAGTGCAAACGTTATCACACGCACAATGGCATTCGTAGCGTTTATTCTGCTGCTATATCTGGTTTACAGTGTCAACTTCAAAGAGGATAAATTCTCTTTTAAAGCTCTTTCAGTAATTGTTTTGGTTTTCTTGACCCTGGTCCATAACGTTTCCATACTCCAGTTCGTGTTATTACTCGTCATACTCTTTGCCTCGGAGTATGTTATAGGGTCTGAAAACTATATCAGTAAACCTTTCTTTCTACTGTTAAATGTTACTTATACTGCTTACTGGTTCTTTGCAGCCTATCTGTTTATGCAGAGAGGGTTGACTCCTCGTTTGCAGAGCCATTTCTGGGACACTATAGTTTTAACTGCCGGAGGTTCTGACATACTTGCGGAAAGCTTGACAGGTCTGCTAGGCCTTCTGGATAAATCTGTCTTTTTATTTTTTGCCCTTATCGGAATAGGCTTTCTTCTGAAAAACTACAGGAAAAACTATGCTTCAGTTTTCGGGTTATTTGCTCTGTTAACCCTTCTTTTCTATGTCCCCAACCCTCTCAATACTATCTGGCAGTTTAAGGTCCTGTTCAGGGTTGACCGGTTTATGCTTTTCGTCAGTCCCTTCATGGCTTTCGCAATGGGATATGGAATTTATATATTCTGGAACTATGTGGATAAATATGGCCCTAAAAAGTTCAATACAGTGGCCCTTATAATTCTGCTGTTCTCCACTTTTGTCTTCATCTCGTCAGTCTATAGCATTTCGGATTCAGACATGCTTGGCCAGAGTGCAAAGCATGAATATTTCACTGCTAATGAACTGAGTGGTTTCGAACATGTTTATAAGTACATTCCTGAGGGTTCTGCCGTTTATTCCGATTACTTTACTACAAGGTTCTTTTATCTCCCGTCAATTCCTGAGGACTCTTCGGGAATGAACCTCTCAATTTACGATAATTACCGAATCGATAATGTAAACGAATTATCCAGTTACAAAGGCTATGTAGTATTCAGGACTCAGGAGTTTCTAAGGAGCGGTTTGTACTTTGGCAGCGATGAAAGTAGCACTAAGGAATCTGACAATTATTTCTTTAGGAATACTCCAGAAAACGTAATTGATCTTGAGGCCAATCTTACAAACGCAAATAAAATCTATTCAAACCCGGCAGCGGACATCTTTGCTCCCGTTTCGGCGTTAAGCAAACCTCTTAGAAGTTCTAATCTTAACAACACACTTACAGGCATTTAAATGCCTGTATTTTAGCTTTTTTTGAAATAAGAAAGTTCCATTATCTGAAAGATTGTAAAAGCTAAGATGTTAAAGCTGAAAGATTGTAAAAGCTAAGATGTTAAAGCTGAAAGATTGTAAAAGCTGAAAGATTGTAAAAGCTGAAAGATTGTAAAAGCTGAAAGATTGTTAAAGCTGAAAGATTGTTAAAGCTGAAAGATTGTTAAAGCTGAAATATTGTAAAAGCTGAAAGATTGTAAAAATAGTATGAGATTTTCAGGAGATCAAGCTAAGACAGCCTGGGTATAATTTCGGTGGATCAAAAGAGCAACTTAGAACCTTTTCTACCTGTAAAATGAATTTATCGATGAAGCAGAGTTCTGGTAAAGCAGAGTTCTCTGCTTTTTCCCACAGGTTTATTTTGAGGGCTTCGATAGAAGCTCTGAGTATATGTCTACAGTCTTCTTTGCATGGGCTTCCCAGGTGAGTCCTCGCTGGATTATACTTTTGCGCCCGAATTTTCCCATCATTTCTCTTCTGCTTTCGTCTTCAAGTAACTTATTAATCTTTTCTGACAGTTCGGCAGGGTTTTTTGCAGGAACCAGATAGCCTGTTTCTCCCTCAACCATCAGTTCCGGAATCCCTCCAACATCAGTTGCTACGACAGGGACTTCACAGGACAGAGCTTCAAGCACTACATTTGGTCTTCCCTCTGAGAGAGAAGGCAGTACCAGCATATCTGATGCTGAAATCCAGAGGGGAATATCCTCATGGTTTACAGGTCCCGTAAATTTGATGGAGCCGGCAATTTTGAGTTCTTCTGCCCTTTTTTCCAGACTTTTTCTAAGCCCGTCGTCCCTGCCTACCATATAGAGGTCCGTGTTCTTATCCACAAAACTTTTTGCAGCTTCAATAAGGTAATCCACGCCTTTTATTTTTCTCAGGGCACCTATAAACAGGACAATTTTCTTTTCCTGAGGCAGGTGTAAAATAGCTCTTGCCTGTCCTTTTCCTGCAGGCTTGAATATCTCCGTATCAACGCCGTTAGGGACCACATGTACTTTACTTTCGTCTATCCCGAGATTCACGATATGGACTTTGAGGTCTTCACTGACAGACAGGACTTTATCTGCAAAATTCATGGCTTCTATAATCTGCCTTGAAGTATAGGTCCCTTCATAGGCAATCTTTCTTTCGATCGTCCCAAGAGCACTTATTACCAGGGGAACTTTCCATTTCTTTGCAAGCTTCATCATCCCGTATCCATCAGGATATGAAAAATGTGCATGGATCAGGTCAGGTTCTGGTTTTATGTTTTTTATGGCGTACCTGGTAACGAAATGGGCATACGAAACGCCGGTTATGGGGTAAAAATACTTTTTGGGAATAGCATAGATATAACGCGGATAGTGAAGGTCATATTTTTCGGTGTGCTCAATTCCGGGCAATTTAGAAAAATTATGGTACGGAAAGGCAGAAAAAGGAAGCACGAAAGCTTTTGGAGAAATAACCGTCACGTCTACTCCCTGGTCTGCGATTGAATCTATGCTCTGCTTTATAAATGTTCCAAGTTGAGGGTAATACCTGTTAGGAAACTCCTGACATACTTCCAGTACTCTCATAATCTTTTTCCTTTTTCGATTCGGATGCCTCAAAAACACTCAAAGGAGAGAGTTTCTCCTATAAATATCTCTCTGCAAAATGAATGAATTTATCTTTCCGAACATAAATTTCAAACCTACTCTTCCAGACCTATGAAAATTAATGAATGGAGTCGTGGGATAAACTAATTAACTACTTTTGCTATTCAGATAACGGCAACCATGGTTAAAAAAGTAAGTAAAATTTTCCTGGTCTATTACAGTTCTTTCACTACAAAATCAGGTTCGAATATACACATCCTCGAACTCTTAAGAAATTTGAAAAAATACACGGATGTAGTTTTGTTCGCACCAGGCCAGAAAGGTGTAGATCATAGCTTTTCCGGAATAAAGTATGTGCCTGTGATAGATAATAAGTACCTTGTACAGCCCTCCTACGAGTTCATGCTATCCTTTTATCTTCTGTACTCATGCATAACAAACAGGCCGGAAATACTGTATCTCCGTCAAAACTCTTTTCCGTTCTTCCCCATTGCCCTATGCAAAATTCTAGGGATTCCTTCGATAGTTGAAGTTAACGGATTGGTTATGGATGAGCTTAAGGTAAACCCGGACTCGAAATCTTTTGCATACAGGGTTTTTTCCTTTCTGGCGCTCCGTTCTGAGAGGTTCAATTACAGATACTGTGACAGGATAGTTTCCGTGACTGATAAACTAAAAGATGAACTTGTGAGGCTATATTCGGTTCCTGCAGAAAAAGTTCTTGTAATTAACAACGGAGCAAATACCGATCTTTTCAAACCCATGGATCAAAAACAGGCAAGAGTCAAACTCAAGCTCGACGATTCAAAGAAGTATGTGTGTTTTGTAGGACACCTTGCAGCCTGGCAGGGAGTTGAGTTTCTGATCTATTCCTCTCCTTTTATCCTGGAAAAATTCCCTGATGTTCGTTTCCTTGTAGTTGGGGATGGGGTCATGAGGGACAAACTGCTGAAAATCGCCTCGGAGATGGGGCTTTCGGATAAATTCACTTTTACCGGAAGAGTTCCCTATGAGAATGTTCCTGTATATGTTAACGCAGCTGATGTTTGTGTTGCTCCTTTTATAATGGAACGAAACTCAAAGATAGGGCTCTCTGCCTTGAAAACATATGAATACCTTGCATGTGGAAAACCTATTGTGGCGAGCAGTATTCCGGGGGTTAAAGACCTGATAGATCTTTCTGGAGGCGGAATTTCAGTACCTCCTGAGAACCCTCGAGAACTCGCCAATGCCGTAGTGGAGTTAATCTCCGATCAAAAGGCTATGGATGCGATGGGTAAACAGGGCCGTAAATATGTCGTCGAGAATCATAGCTGGGATGGAGTTGCAAGAACGATTCTTGATATATGTCACGAAATTGTTTGATGCGGTCTATTTGTTTGATGTGGTCTATTTGTTCGACGCGGTCTATTTGTTTGATACGCTTTTTTGATTTCACGGAGCTTCTCTGTGATTTCACCATATGCCTGATTTTTCTTCTGGCCTTATCTTTCTTCTCTATTCGTTATTTGAATTAATCATGATTTGGCTCTCATTCCACTCTTACTTTCGTGTGGTTTTATTCCCGGTTTTTATTAGTTTTCGGTTGTTTTTTATTTTTGATTTGCGGCTTATGTTATTGATTTATTGCTTCAAGATCTTATTTGTTTTTATGGATTTTACATCTGTTCTTCTCGCGGCAAAGAATACCTCTTTAAGTTGATTGATCTAATCTTCTCTCAAAAATTTTCCTCTCTAAAATCTCAAAGGTTTAAATGCTAACGTCACTCTTTTTTTTCATAATTTTAAATAACACGCCTCTATCTATTGATCCGTCATTGTCCATAAATTTAAACTGTGTGTTCGATCAGTCTCTAAATGTCTAAAAAAATTTACAAACTCCGCGCAAATACTTTTATATTATAACGATCTAATTTACAATGCCGACTATAGAAATTTACTTAGTAATTTAAAAAAAATTTATTTCCAATGTTTATGCGGGGGGGAAATTCGTGTATATTGGAGGTAAATTCCCTTTAAAACGAGGAATTTCACTCTGAATCCAGTATTCGGCTCATCTAATAGGGTTCAATTGCCTATGGTCTGATTTTTTTTCCAGGGCTTATTCTATAGTCTTGAACATTTAGAGAGTGGATACTATCAACAAAATCTTGTCGGAGAGGTTTACAACATGTTATATAATTTTATTAAAAAATTGATTAACAGTGTAAATATTATTTTTAACACTCCGGCAAATTGGAGTGGATTTCTATCCTGTAAACATATAAAACAATTATTTAATGATCGACCCCAGGTGATAGCAATGCTAAAACGAAAATTGGGAGTCCTCTTCCTTATAGGGTGCTTTATAGTTTCAAGTGTTTCTATGGCTTCATGCCAGACTTCTGCACCTATTATTTATGTTTCTGGAGATGGGAGTGGGGACTATAACTGTGACGGAAAAGACGACCATGTACAGATAAACCAGGCCCTTAAATTGGTGGCAGAAAATTCTGCTTATACAACTGTCCACCTCAAAGGGCCTTTCACATATGTTATTGACGATTCTCTCCTGATTGGAAGCAACACTATTCTTGAAGGAGATTCAGATGCTGTGCTCAAGCTGGTTGATCACGCTGGTTGGGCTACTATGGTACCCCTTATCAAGCAGATGAGCAGTTCAGGGATTTCCGATGTTACGATAAGAGGTTTCGAAGTTGATGTCAATCACGATGGCAATGCTGAGCTTGCCAAGGGTAGAGGCTACTACAATGTAGTTTATTTCCTCTATTCCAGCGATATAACGGTTCATGATATGTATATGCATGATGGACACGGGGACGGGCTCAGAATGAGAAATAGTAAGAATATCAAATTTTATAACAACACCGTCTATAAACTCGGACATGATGGCCTGTTTGCAATCGAATGCTCGAATGTAGAAGCCTGGAACAACACTGTAACCTGCAGGACTAACAGTGCTCTGAGGGTCTGGAACTCAAATAATGTAAAGTTCCATGATAACTTCATTGATTCATTTTATGACTGGAGTGCAGGCGGCCCGGGTATTCAGGTTGAGAGGTCAAAAGGTGATATGAATAATATCGAGATCTATGATAATGTAATTACAAACACCTACGGACCAGGCATCTGGCTTATCGGAACTGCGGGAGCATATGATAAAAGTTTGTCAAGCGTATATATTCACCACAATATCTTCTCTGGTTCCGGAACCAATCCGAGCATCGAGTGGGTTGGTGGGGTTTTGAGTAGTGGGTTCCATAATGTCCTGGTTGAAAATAACGTCTTTGATGGAGTTCATAACGCGGCGGTTGTAAATATGTATTCGACGGATACCAATGCCGGTCCCTCAGGAACAGGATTCACAACCACTGTCCGTAATAACATAATCGTAAACACAGTCCAGCGCACGAAAAACGCTGCAGGAACCGGATACGGTGTGATTAACCGCCTTACCAGTTCCCACACCATTGTACTGGAAAATAACTGTCTTTACAACAACATAGCCGGGAACTATAAAAATGTTAAATCGACAACAGATATCTATGTAGATCCTCTCTTTGCAGACAAGAGTTCATATGATTACCATCTCAAATCAGTAGCAGGTCGTTGTAATGGGGACACATGGGTAAAGGATAGCATGAGTTCTCTATGCATTGATGCCGGATCCGCTTCCTCTGATTACTCAAATGAGCCGGAAGACAACGGAAATATAGTCAACATTGGAAGATATGGAAACACTATATATGCATCCAAATCCGGAACACCAATTAATCAGGCTCCTGTGATGAATTCCATCCCGGATGTTACTGTTGATGCTGGAAAAAGCCTGACCTTTACAGTAAGCGCATCGGATGCAGACGGAGATAGCCTTGTATACTCTGCTTCAGGCATTCCCGCAGGTGCTACTTTTGACAGCAAGTCAGGAGTTTTCAGCTGGATTCCGGCTGCCGGACAGGGGGGAATGTACGGTATAACTTTCGAAGTAAGCGATGGCAAACTGAAAGATTCGGCTACAACAGCTGTAAGCGTTGTCAATCAATTAACCTCATCGGCCGTAGTAGGAGTATCCTACGACAACCGTCTGCGTGAAGCTTCACCTTCCTCAGTTTTCCAGAGTTCTCCCTATATTGATGTAGGTGGAATGAGTACTGGCAGGTATAGGGATTTAATTCAATTTGACCTGAGCGAGGACACCGGTTCTACCGAAGTCAGTGATGCGATCCTTTCTCTCTACTGGTATTATCCTGCAGCGAGCACAAGACCGGAAGATACTGTGATCGAGGTTTACAGGCCGGCTTCTTCCTGGGACCCAGGCTATGTGAGCTGGACTAAAAGGAACAGCGGGACTGCGTGGAAAAATGCCGGAGGCGACTGGTACGATAAAAATGGGGTTTTTCAGGGCAGCACTCCATATGCTACAATTACCCTTAAAGGCAGTACCCTTCCTGACAACAGGTACTATGAATTGGATGTAACCGATCTCGTAAAAGAGTACACGAGTGGAAAGTATGAGAACACCGGTTTTCTGATAAAAGCCCGTAGTGAAAGCAACAATTACATTGCATTTTACAGCAGTGACTACGGAACCGAAAGTAAGAAGCCAAATCTTAAAATAACAACGAAAGAGCCTACAGTTACTGTACAAGCAGTTACACCTGTAGTGACTGTAAATGTAACTGTTGCTGGTGCAGAGGATAACCGCCTGCGTGAAGCTTCACCTTCCTCAGTTTTCCAGAGTTCGCCCTATATTGATGTAGGTGGAATGAGTACTGGCAGGTATAGGGATTTAATGCAATTTGACCTGAGCGAGTACACCGGTTCTACCGAAGTCAGTGATGCGACCCTTTCTCTCTACTGGTATTATCCTGCAGTGAGCACAAGACCGGAGGATACTGTGATCGAGATTTACAGGCCTGCTTCTTCCTGGAATCCAGGCTATGTAAGCTGGTATCAGAAAAACAACGGGATTGCATGGAAAAATGCCGGAGGAGACTGGTATGATAAAAATGGGGTTTTTCAGGGCAGCACTCCATATGCTACAATTACCCTTAAAGGCAGTACCCTTCCTGACAACAGGTACTATGAATTGGATGTAACCGATCTCGTAAAAGAGTACACGAGTGGAAAGTACGAGGACACCGGTTTTCTGATAAAAGCCCGCACAGAAAGCAATAACTATATAGCTTTCTATAGCAGCGATGTCGGGGACATAAGCCAGGTTCCAAAACTTCAACTTGTATACTCAGCTAAAAGTTCAGTATAACAACTGAAAGCTCAATAAAGCTAAAAGTTCAGTATAACAACTGAAAGCTCAATAAAGCTAAAAGCTCAATAAAGCTAAAAGCTCAGTAAATCTAAAAGTTTAGACGCCCTTTAAGGAGGTACTCCGAAATTCTGGACAGCAGGAAATGTTAATTTCCCAATCCGGTTTTCGGAATATCCTCCTTCTTTTTATATCCTCTCATGTTTCTGTCTTAAAGTTTACTTATTATGACTATTTTTATATGTCCCATTCTTACTCTCTGTACGTTCTTCTTTAATTTTCATTCGATCATTTTATACTTGTTAATAATTCTCTTTTTGAAAGTTTTGCTTGCCTTCATTATGAACTACTCTTAAACTATTCTCAAAATTTATTTAAATACAAAGGCTTTTATCCTTTGTAGAAATCTCTTCATGGGGTTAGAAGGAGCCCGATTTCTCCAGAAGAGAACGTTATTCACATAACCTAAAAGTTAACGGCGAAAATATCTTTAGATTCCCCGTTCTCGAATTCAGAATTATTCCCTCATTAAAGGTGTTTCTATGAATTCAAATTATTGTGCCCTTATTATAAGAATAAAGTTAACGCTGAGAATAAATTTAAAATATTTGGACTCTGTCTCTTGCAATTAAAAGTGCATTTACTGATTATTGTTCAATCCCCCCATATTCTCGAAAAACAATCAATATATATGCCAACGCCTGTGCCGGATAATCAATTGTTTTCAAAAAGATTTATATGTTATGCATAATTAGTGATCTGAATCGAGGCTACGAAATAGATTTTCGCGCGACTACTTCATAAGCTCCTTTAATTATAAACGGAAAAGAGACAGTTCTTTTTAAGGTGGTATGATGTCATATCAAAAATTTGCAAGGGACGTTGGCTTTATCGGGATGGTTCAGATACTTACAAGCCTTAGTACCTTCTTTTTACTTCCTATTATCACAAAAACCCTTGGAGCATATGATTACGGACTCTGGGCACAGATCAATATTACAGTATCTTTAATCTCTTCTCTTGCACTGATGGGGCTTTCGATGAGTTTCGTCAGATTTTTATCTTCCGAAACCGATAAGAAAATAATAAGGGAAGCAGTATATTCGATCCTTTTTTTTGTTACAGTATCAGGTTTTCTTGCTTCATTCCTGTTATACATATTTGCAGAACCACTTGCAACTTTCGGTTTTAATGACCCGGAAGCAACCTATTTTGTTCAGGCAGGTTCCCTTTTAATTCTTCTGAACGTAATAGAGTCTGTATCCCTTTTTTATTTCAGGATTTTCAGACAAATTAAGAAATTCTCTTACTTTACTCTTGTTGAAACCTTTGGAAAACTGTTATTTATACTGGTTTTCCTTAAAATGGGGTACGGGCTTCTTGGAGTAATAACCGCCACGTTAATGATTCAGGGTCTGATTTTTTTAATTGCCCTTATTACCATAATTTCACAGATCGGGTTTGTTATCCCGCGGTTTACTTACATCAGAGAGTACCTGAAGTTTTCTCTGCCGTTGACTCCAAACGCCCTTATTAGATGGGTTACGGAATCAAGTGACAGGTATATGATTGCTTTTTTTCTTGGTCTCGGCAGTGTTGGTGTCTATTCTGCGGCGTGTTCAATTGGGAACCTTATCCAGCTTTTTGTAAGCCCTCTTCAGCTGATTCTCCTTCCTGAGCTTTCAAAGCTGTTTGATGAGAATAGGATGGATGAGGTAAGAATCTACATGTCGCATTCTCTCAGGTATTTCCTTATTATCTCCATCCCCTCAGTTTTTGGACTTTCAGCCCTTGCGAAGCCTTTACTTGGGGTTCTTACTACCCAGGATTTTGTTTCTGGCTGGTTTGTAATCCCTATCATTGCTTTTGCCGGGCTTCTGGCAGGAATATTCCAGATTTTTGTCAACACAATGTTCCTTATAAAAGATACGAAGTCTACTACCTATATTAATATCCTTGCCGCTGTCTCAAACGTGCTAATAAATCTCATTCTCATACCCTCAGTCGGCATTATCGGGGCTGCTATTTCAACTCTTGTCGCCTACTTTATGATGGCTGTACTTTGCATGAGAATGTCCCTTAAACATTTTAAACTTGATTTTTATTTTATGGACATTGCAAAAAGTGTTTTGGCATCAATGGCTATGTATTTCTTTGTTTCCAGCCTGGCTATCTCAGGTATACTTGAGCTTTTCGAAGCAATGGGGGCAGGCACGGTTATTTATGTGATTGTGATGTTGCTGGCGGGCGGTTTTACTGACCATGAAATGTCTTTAATAAAAAGATATTTGCTCAGGGCAAAGGTGAGCCCGAACAGCAAATAATCAGGCATGTATTCTCTCGGTATTGAATTAATCTAGATTAGCTGTTTAGTCTCAGCTTTTGAATAAATCATAAGTCTGTTATTCCCAGTGCTCGCAGGAATTTTTTTACATCTATTTTCGCCATATCCGTGCTATCCTTTAAAAACGGCTTTATATCTCTTTTATCATAGATAGCAAAATGGGTTTCATCTGATTCTGTAACATTCCTTAAAAAAGTCTTGATATAGTTCCTTCGCATTATCAGGTTTTTTATTTCATGTTTCATATACAGGTAATGGATCTTTTTGTTTTTCATCTGCACCTGGGGGCTTACTTTTTTTCCCAGAGCGTCCAGGTACTGGGTGTACTGCAGATTAACTCCGGATAGGTTACCTACCCTATGCCACATCATTGAACGAAGGTTTATCTCCATAAGCTTATATTTTTTGTCACGGTAATCGTATTTAAACTCCGGCTGTGCGATTCCCTGAATATCCATACCATTCAGGAGGGTTCTACCCTGTAAGAGCACTTCTTCAGGTGCCTCATTTGAAGCAGCTGAAAATACTCCGAAATTATCAGGATACTGAGATAATTTTTTTCCGGTCCATTCGTTCAGGGTCCGTCCTTTCTTGTCTCTGTACCCTACATAAGCATATATACAGTCCCCATCCCCCGGAATAATTTCCGAAGCCAGAAACTTGATTCCAGAATCCAGATATTTTTCGATTTTCTTATTTAATTTCTTTAGATCTCCAGGCTTACCTATCTTCAGGTTTCTGAAGATCTTTATTTTCAGGTCTTCCCTTTTGTTTGGCTTCAGGAGAACTGGAAACTGGAGAGTTTTGATATTTTCCAGATCTTCTTTTTTCTGGAGAAGTATTGTTTTAGGATATGGGACACCAAGCTTTTCACAGTAAGAATACTGGACATACTTGTCCAGGCAGGCAAGCAGGTTTTCATGGTTAAAGGGCAAAAAACAGAATGAGTGGATTTCAGTATAAATGGTATTCAAATTTTCAAGCTGCAGGTCATTAGTGGGAAATATAATTATTTTTTCATACTCCTGATGGAGCTTTTCAATCTCTCTGCGAAGGCTATCCGGGGTTCCATCAATAAGCACAAACTTCTTTATTTTATTACTGTATGAGGCAAGTTCTCTGGAACATCCGAAAAGAATGATTTCTTCTATTTTTTTCTCGTGCAACTCCTTAATTATCGAATATCCGTTGACGTATCCCCCCAGAACGAGCGCACAGTCATTCTTTTTCATATCACATACTCCTTAATACTTAGTTGCGAACTTTTAAGTCCTCCCCTTTCTACAATGTTAACTTCCAATGTATTTAAACACTGTTGTTAACGGCGTTTACATTTTGAGTATCTGGCTCTTTTTTCGAATTGAACCCTTTAGATCTTATTTTCTCGGAATCTGTAACTTTCTCCCCTCAATTGCGGTTACAGACTCGGACTAAGGAATTAAGGCGTACGAGAATCGGAAAATTAGCTATGTGTCCTTTGAAATTGAAGGCTTAAGTGTATATACTGGGGGTTCATAATCCCTCAGCAGGAAACCCCTGAGTTTAGCTCAGGGGTAGTTGACGTGGATTGCCCTCCAAATCTAAAGAGTTAACGGGCTTTCCGGTTTTCGAGTGACCAATACAATGTCTAATTGATGCATATAATGTTTAATATTAACGAAAAAAATTAGAGGGAAGTTGATGTTTATACTTCCTGGTTGAAGACCAATAGGGTTTACGCTTCCTCTTCTAAATTCTCAGTTTCCGGAAAGCAGTGTCCTTACAGTATCTCTGACGCTTTTCTCCGAGGTATAGGCGGGTCTCCATCCCATGGCTTTTAATTTCTCAATCCCGAGTCTCATTCTCGGTACATCGCCTTTCCAGCCTCTGCTTCCTCCGGTATATGTAAACTCTACGTCAGAAAGCCCCATCTCTTCTGCAACGACTTTTCCTATCCCTGTGGCACTGATAGTGTCTTCGGATCCTATATTGAAAATATTTACTTCTTCTTTGCTTTTTTCTATTGCAAAAAGGATCGCTTGAACACATTCCGATATATGGAGGTAGGATTTTTCCTGCTTTCCGTCCCCAAGAATCTCGAGTCTGCAGGGATTTTCCTTCAGCTTCCTTATGAAATCAACGGTAATTCCATGAGTGCTGCGGGGGCCGACGATGTTTGCGAACCTGAAAATCCAGGCCTGCATATCAAAGGTGTGAGTATATGAAGTTATCAGGGCCTCACAGGCGAGTTTGGAGGCGCCATAAAGGGAGATAGGGATAAGTGGTCCATAGTCCTCAGGAGTAGGTATAATGCTCGCTTCCCCGTAGACTGTGGAGGTTGAGGTGAAGGCTATTTTCCTGGTGCCGGTTTTCCTCATTGCTTCCAGCAGGTTGTAGGTGGCCAGGATGTTCTGGTCGAAATGGACTTTCGTATCTGAAGCCCCCAGCTTGACGTCCGGATTTGCAGCCACATGGAAGACGAAGTCGATTCCTTTGCAGGCGCTTTCAATTGCTTCAGTGTCGAGCAGGTCTCCTTTCATCAGGGTGAAATCAGGGTTTTCAAGATGGTGTTCTATAAATTCCATCTTGCCGGAACTCAGGTTGTCAAAAATGATTACCTGGTTTCCTTTTTCCAAAAGGCGGTCTACAAGATTGCTCCCTATGAAGCCGGCTCCGCCAGTTACAAGTATTTTATTTTTTACGGGCATGGAAATCTTCCAATAATCTCTCTTTAACTTATAAATATCTTTATTTCAGTCGAATGCCCCGCTAGCTTGCTGTGAGGATGGAAAACTTCCCCGGTAATCGTTAATGATAATATGATTTATCACTTCCATTTTTTTGTTTATTGACTTCTGCTCGAACTAAACCGTATAGTGCTATTGTTTCCTTTAATGAAATTTGGAGCTGTGGCGCGAACATACCCTTTGCTTGCGGCGGAGTGGCCAGCGCAACTTTTATTTGTTCCTCAAATATTTTCCTTCAATTCTTAGCAAATGATTTTATGACGAGCCCTAATCTCTCTAGGGAAAAATTAATGATAATTGCAGTGTAAAGTAAACAACACATATCTGAAATTGCTCAAATGAAATTTTTCCTTTATCCGGAGTGTTAATCTTGAAAGTAAAGAAAGCAGTCATCCCGGCTGCAGGTCTCGGGACCCGTTTCCTACCTGCCACCAAGTCCATGCCAAAGGAAATGCTCCCGATCATCGACACGCCCGTCATCCAGTACGTCGTGGAGGAGGCTATAGCCTCGGGGATCGAGGACATAATCATCATCACTGGGAGGGGCAAAAGGGCTATTGAAGATTACTTCGACGACTCTCCCGAACTGGAGATGCACCTTGCGAAAAAACACCAGACAGACATGCTGAAGCTGGTGAGGGACATCTCTTCTCTTGTGGATATCCACTACATCCGCCAGAAAGAGCCCAATGGCCTGGGAGATGCAGTCCTCAGGGCAGAGAAACATATCGGAAATGAACCTTTTGCGGTGCTTCTCGGAGATGACATTATCGTTAATGATAAGCCTTGCACTGCCCAGCTTATCGAGAACTTTGAAAAATACGGAAGGTCAACAATCGCAGTCGAAGAGGTGCCTTACGAAAAACTGAGTAGCTACGGGATTATAAAGGGCAAGCCTATTGATGATTCCCTGTACGTGCTTGAGGATATAGTGGAAAAACCCTCTCCTGAAGCCGCTCCTTCCAATATCGGGGCAATCGGACGCTATGTCTTCACTCCTGAAATTTTTGACTGCATAAAGGAAGCTGGAGCCGGTGTTGGGAGTGAGATCCAGCTCACTGATGGCATCAGGCTTCTGAACAGGTCTCAGATGATCTATGCTTGCAGGTTCAAAGGAAAAAGGTTTGACACCGGAGATCGGCTTGGGTACGTAAAGTCCATAGTGGACTTTGCCCTTAAGAATGAAAACCTTAGAGATGATGTACTTGAGTATCTGTGGGAAATCATGGCAGTTGAAAAGGCTCCTGCGGAACAGAACGAACAAAGGTGATTATTCATAGTAAAGACTATAAAAAAATATGGTAATAAAAGAAGTATCAAGTAAGTGAGATTAAAGAATATCTAGCCAAATGACTATCTAATAAATGGATTATAAATGGGGGAGGTAGTTTCTGCTGATTTTCACCAGCAGAGTCCCTCATAATCCACCTTTTTCGCTTTAATTACCCGTCTTCCGTCAATGATTATCTTTCCTTTCATGTCCTGGAATTCGGAATCGAGATTCCTGAACTCATCCCATTCAGTCATCACCAGACAGGCATCTGCATCTTTAAGCGTATCTGAGGCCTTATCAAGGTATTCGATTGTGGGAAAGACGCGCTTCATGTTCTCTGTTGCCATAGGGTCATAAGCCGAAACTCTGGCTCCAAGCCTGAGGAGTTCAGCAATCACAGGAATTGCTCTGGATTCTCTTATGTCGTCTGTTTCATTTTTGAAGGCAAGTCCAAGGACTGCGATCTTTTTACCTGCAGGGTCCCCTATTTTCCTCTGGAGAATTTCAGTCATAAGAAGGGGTTGCTTTTCATTTACAGCTATCACGGACTCAAGGAGTACAGGAGAGTATCCTATTGCTTTTGCTTTTCCTATCAGTGCTTTTACGTCCTTTGGGAAACATGACCCACCAAAGCCTGCCCCGGAATTTAAAAACTTTGGGGAAATCCTGAAGTCCTTTCCTACGGCTTCCATGACCTCATAGGTATCGATGCCCAGCTTTTTGCAAATATTTCCTATCTCATTGGCGAAGGAGATCTTGGTTGCAAGTAGGGAGTTATTTGTATATTTGATCATTTCCGCGGTTGCCGGACTTGTACGTGTGATCTCACATTCAAAGGTCCTGTAGAGGTCGGAAACCAGATCTCCTGATCTTCTGTCGATCGCCCCAACAACTATTTTGTCAGGGTGCATGAAATCCTGGACTGCCTTTCCTTCCCTGAGGAACTCTGGATTCATTGCAACCCCAAAATCTTTTCCGGCAGTCTTTCCTGATGCTTCTTCAAGGACCGGGAGGACAAATTTTTCTGTCGTTTCGGGCACGACGGTGCTTTTTACTACCACCACATGGTAGCCTTCTTTCTTTGCCAGGGCTGCGCCGATACTTGCTGCTGCTGCCCTGACTATTGAAAGGTCTATACTCCCATCTTCTGCCGAAGGTGTTCCAACACAGATAAAGGAAATATCCGTTTCATTGACCGCAAATTCATAATCAGTAGTTGCGATGAGTTTTTTTCCTGCATATTTTTGCAAAAGCTCTCCAAGCCCCTCTTCATAGATGGGGGAAATGCCTGCGTTTATCTGCTCCGTTTTTTTCCTGTCAATATCTACACAGATGATTTCGTGTCCTGCCTCTGCAAAACAGGCTGCAGTGACTGAACCCACATACCCTGAACCTATAACCGAAACTTTCATAATTTGAACCTCTTTCTCGGGAATTGAAAAGGTAATCAATCCCAAGTCTTATTTATTTTTTGATAGGTTGTATCTCTTTACAATTCCTGATCTTTGAAATTTCCTGTTTTCAGGTTTTCCTATACTTATTCTTTTCGTACTTGTTTGAATATTTATATAGTTTGACAGTTTATAGGTTTCTATAGTTAGAATTTAGTACATGTTATGACAATACCGTTACTGACAAGTTGGGGGATTTATAGTGCTTTCAATGCTGATGCTGGGTACAGAAGATCTTGTTCTGGGAAATAATTTTCCTGGTTCAGGCATCTGTTTTGTTTACACGGACTTTGGAGTTCCTGAATTCTACCGGATAACGGTTCTGGGCTTAATCGTTCTTCTGGGGATAAAGGAAATGCTTCTGGTTTCCCTAAAAGAAGACTCTTTTTCAATAGATTCTATTGATATGGGGATATACCCACTGTTGATATGTTTTGTTACCAATTTCCTCTTTGCATGCTTAGAAATTATTTTTACAGGGTTCGTGCCCTAAACTCCCTGATTTTTTTCTTTTTAATATATTTTTCTTCGTTCTTTTGGGGAGTTTGTCCTGTGAAATGGTGGGGAGTAATAATAGGTTACTAATAGGTTCTTTTTTTCTTTTTTGAGGCTGAATAAATCTGAATTTTCCGTGTTTTTAAATTATACTTATCTTAGTTCAGAATCTTAGTTTCCAAAACTATTTATCTCTGAACTATTTATCTTCTAATCATAATAGTATTTGTTAATGATCATATCATACTAAAAAATTTAAGTTTTAGGTGGCGCTATAATGGGGTGGGCTCTAGCCGAGGGGGGCAGAGTTGCCTACATCCTGTTGTCAGTTAAGGGGAAATTTAAGGGACGTTTTATCTAACAGTAGGGTTCGGAAAAAAGGGACTTAGGAAGAACCAGGGTCTATCGGACTGCTTCTCTAATGGATGAAGTAGAAAGATCCCTGATTTATCGAAAGTATCTTGCCTGATCTGTTTTCGGATTTGGCATTTAAAATCGTTTCTTACCTTCCTTTATACCGTTGCCTTCCCGTGATATAAGCTGTCCTTTTCTTCAATTAACGGAATTATGATTGGGGAAGCAGTTAGGGAGTGAAAATCTTGAGGGTAATTGTTGATATAGGGCATCCAGCCCACGTTCATTTTTTTAAAAACACTATCTGGAATCTTGAAAAAAAAGGACACCAGGTTATGGTTGTCTCAAGGGATAAAGACGTTGTAATAGAGTTATTAGATGCCTATAAAATCCCACATACCGTTTTAAGTCAGGTCAAACAGGGCAAAATTCACCTGTTTGAAGAGCTGTTCATAAGAGAGTCTAAACTTTATAATCTCGCCCGCCAGTTTAATCCAGACCTCATTATGGGCATTCTTTCTCCTGCTGTTGCCCATGTTGCGTGGGCACTGGGGAAACAATCCATAATTTTTAATGACACTGAACATGCAGAAATAGCTCAGAAAATGACCTATCCTTTCTGTGATATAATCTGCACGCCCACATCCTTTAAAAAAGACGCAGGAAAAAAGCAGATCAAGTACAGCGGCTATCATGAATTGGCATATCTTCATCCAGCTTATTTTTCCCCGAATCCTGAGGTTTTACGGGAACTTGGCGTGGAGGTAGGCGAACCGTTCGTAATCCTGCGCTTTATTTCATGGGGCGCACACCATGATGTGGGACAGCATGGAATCGATAATAAGCTAGCACTTATTAAAGAGCTCGAAAAATTCGGGAAGGTCTTCATTTCTTCAGAAGGAAATCTGGCAGAAGAATTTGACCGGTACAGAATCCGGGTGCCTTCCGAAAAAATCCATGACCTTCTTTATTATGCCACACTATGTGTGGGCGAGGGAGCTACCATGGCTGTTGAAAGCGCAATTCTCGGAACTCCTGCTATCTATGTTTCCTCCCTTGCGGGAACGATGGGAAACTTTTCGGAACTCGAAGAGAAATACGGTTTGCTCTTCAATTACACCGATTCTGAAGCTGCCCTGACAAAGGCTGTGGAACTTCTCAAGGACCCTGAACTTAAGAAGACCTGGGCTAACAAGAGAGCTGCCCTACTCAGGGATAAAATTAACGTAACCGAATTCATGGTAGGGCTCATAGAGGGCATTCCTAAAAAAAAGGGTAGTTTTTCCGTATCTGCGGTTTCGGATGAGAGCTATGCATGATTTACTGAAGCAAAACGCAAAAATCTGGGATATTTTTTCCCGAAAAGAAGAGTATTTAGCCGAAAAGCTAGATAAACACGGGCGTTTTCTTTTCTCTGAGAAAGGACTCAGAAACGCCTCTGAGCCTGAGGTCTCCAGATACCTGGTAGAACACGGGCTGGAAGTTGAATTTCCGGAAAACAAAACCTTTGCTGTGTGTTTGACTCATGATATGGATGATATTTATCCTCCCCTTTCCCACAGCCTTTTTTCCTCCGCTCATTGCCTGAAAGATCTGGATTTCCGGGGTTTAGCTGCTCAGTTTCTCTGGAAATCACGAGGGCCTGAGCACTCGCCTTACCTTAACTTTTCCGAAATCATGGATCTTGAGGAAGGGTTTGGAGCAAAGTCCTCTTTTTATTTCCTTGCTAGCAGAGAAGACCCCAAAAGATTCAGATATGATATAGAGGATGTAGAAAGCTCTCTGGGGGAAGTTCCCGATAGAGGGTGGGAAGCTGGCCTTCATGGGGGATATTATTCATACGATGACCCTGAAGCGCTGACACGTGAGAAAAAAAGGCTGGAAGCTGTTCTGGGCAAAAAAGTCATAGGTTTTCGTAATCATTATCTCAGGTTCAAAACTCCGGAATCCTGGGAACTGCTTGCAGATGCCGGTTTCAGCTATGATTCCACTTTCGGGTACAGTGAATCAGTTGGTTTCAGGAACGGTATGTGTCATCCTTTCAGGCCATATAATCTGAACGAAGACCGGGAGATCGGCATTCTGGAAATCCCGCTTACTGTAATGGATGTAGCTCTTTTCAAAACTTCCAGGTCTTTTGAGGAAGCCTGGAGATGCACAAAGGATCTGATAGATACAACAGCAAGGTTCAATGGGGTCATTACCTTGCTGTGGCATAACTTCGTTTTCGGGTGCAGTTTTAGAAAAGACTGGATTAAACTCTATGAAAAGGCTCTGCAGTATTGCTCTGAAAAAGGGGCATGGATGACAAGTGGAGAAGAGATTTACAGGTGGTGGGATAATAAATTCTGATTCGAATGGTAAGTACCTGTTAATAACACCTGCAAGGAATGAAGAGGCAAATCTTCCTGATGTATCTGGTTCTGTAACAGGGCAGAAGGTAACACCTGCACTATGGCTCATAGTGGACGATGGGAGTACGGATGAAACTCCCCTCATTCTCGAAGGGCTGAAGGCACAATACTCCTGGATTCAGAGCATAAGGCTTCCTCCAAGGCCAAGGGATATAACCTTTCACTATAGCTACGTCTGCAAACAGGGATTTGATCATGCACTGGGTTACTGTAAGGAAAATGGTATTGAGTATGAATACATAGGTCTTCTTGATGCTGATACCATCCTAGAGGAAAACTATTTTGGAAAGCTAATGAATGAATTTGAAAAAGATTCCTCTCTTGGGATTGCAAGCGGAGGAGTTTACTATGACGTTGGTGATAAATTATCACGAGAAGTCACAGATAAAAATCTGCCCCGTGGCACAGGAAGGCTCTGGAGAAAATCCTGTTTCCTCGAGACTGAGGGTTATTCGGTAGAACCCTCCCCGGATTCTATTTCCAATATTAAGGCCCTTCTTCGGGGCTGGAAGCTCAAGCAGTACGCAGATGTAGTTGAAATCCAGACACGAAAGACTAGTGCAGGGGAGGGGCTCTGGAAAGGATATGTAAAAAACGGCTGGATGGCTTATTATATGGATAAAAATCTGCCTGTAGTTCTGTTAAATACGCTTTATCGTTCTTTGAAGTCTCCCTATTACACAGGAATTGCATACCTCTATGGATATCTCAATTCAACCATTAAGAGGGAGAAAAAGATCCCGGATATGGAAATAAGGGCTTACTACAGAAGTTTAAAACTCGGAATGCTGTTATCCAGAGTCTCAGGATATTTAAGCCGTAACTCTACAGATGCCTCGCAGGAGGAGCGACAAACACTTTAAATTCTTTTAAAAGTGTTCCTTATTGAAGGTGATAATATGAAGATGCTCTTTCTGGACATAGTGTGGCCCCTTTACCTGGCTGATGGTTCGCTTATCCACAGGCATGAGCTTGTAAATAACCTGGCAAAGCTGGACAATGAAATTCATATCTTCACTACTGAAAGCTCTAATCTCTCGCATCCGGATAATATCCGCTGCCATTATATACGCTCTGGAAGCCTTCTTTCCCTCACAATCAATTATTTCCGGAGCTCTGGAGGGCTGGTCGGTTCCGAAACCTTTGATGTACTGTATACCAGAAATCCAAATTTCGGCTTTCTTGCCGGGCTCTTTTGCAAAAGCAGGTGCAAAAATCTTGTGTATGAATTAAATGGAATCCCAGAGGACGAAAATAACCTTATTAGAAACAGGTGCAATGAAGAAAAAGCCTTAAGAGAGGGAAAAATGGTAAATTTATCCAGGTTTTTTTCTTCTGCAAAAGCAAAGTTAAAGATTCTGGTTCTAAAAAAAGCTCTTGGGTTTTCAGATAAGGTAATCGCAGTAACTCCAGGAATAAAAGCGAACCTTGAGAGTTCTTACAATATTCCAGGAGAAAAAATAACTGTAGTATCCAACGGAGCAAATACTTCCCTGTTCAAACCTCTTGAGCAGGATGCCTGCAGGAAAGAGCTTGGTCTGGAACTGGAAACCCCTTATATTTGTTTTGTGGGAAACCTTGCTCCCTGGCAGGGAGTAGAATATCTGGTTAAGGCAGCTCCTTCTATACTTTCCAGATTTCCTGAGTGTCGTTTTCTTATTGTCGGGGAGGGGGTTATGAAAAATGAGCTTCTCAAATTCTCAAGAGAACTCGGGGTTGCAGATAGGTTTGTTTTCACAGGCGTGGTTCCCTACGACCGCGTACCTGTGTACATCAATGCAAGTGATATCTGTGCCGCTCCCTTTATCCTGGCCAGAAACGCAAAAATAGGGCTCTCCCCTTTGAAACTATACGAGTATATGGCTTGCGGAAAGCCTGTCGTTGCAAGTGCGATTAGCGGGGTTGTCGATGTACTTGAAGCGTCGGGAGGGGGAATTCCCGTTCCTCCAGAAAACCCGGAAGCTCTGGCAGAAGCGATCTCAAAGCTGCTTGAAAATCAGGAATTGAAGATGAAACTGGGCTCAAAAGGTTTAAGTCATGTTACTGAAAATTACAGCTGGTACAGTGTTGCGAAACAGGTAGACGGAGTCTGCAAATCAGGACTTAAAGGCTGAAAGCCTGGAATCCGTCTTCCTACTATTGAGATTTACTGAGAATTATTATAATTTATCTAAAATAAGAATTATTGTCTTTACATGGGGCTTAAAATGGATGAAATTGAAGTCAGAGAATTAATGCCGTCTGAATACAAAGAATGGGATCTGCTTGTCGAAAAAGCTCAACCTGGTACGCTCTTTCACACAAGTGACTGGTTGGGAATCTGCAGGGATGTCCTTTCAAGAAACTTAAAGATTTATGGTTGTTTCAGAAATGGTGAGCTTGTGGGTGGATGCCCCCTTTTCATTAAGAACATTAAAGGTATGCTGAAAATAGGGACTTCAACCTGTAATATGACTGATTATTGCGGGCCCCTTGTAAAAGAGGGAGCCAGCTCTAAAGCTAGCAAACGCATTCAGGAAACTCACGAAATTCTTGATGCTCTTATTGAATTCCTTTGCAAGCAGGGATTCGATAGCCTTCATCTCACGCTTTCCCCTGGATTTGAGGATGTAAGGCCTTTTACCTGGAAAGGATGGGATTCCAGTGTGCGCTATACGCATCATTTGAACCTTAAAGAAAACGTAGATGGCAATATCTCAAGGAAAATCCGGAGGGAACTTAAAAGTGCAGACGAGGCAGGACTCAAAACGAGAATCTCAAATGACCCTGAAACCTATTACAGCTTGCTTTCCCTGGTCTATGAGAAACAGCACCTTGAACCTCCTCTGCCAAGGGAATTTTTTGAAAGGGTATTCAAATTGATCCAGGAGAAAGACATTGGGTACATGTTTGTCTCAGAAACCCCTGAAGGAGAAGCCGTTGCAGCTCATCTGAACCTTTATGGTAAGAAATGCACGGTTACCTGGACCTCAGCTCTGAATCCTGAATTTGGTCGAATGGGTCCCAATGCACTTCTGTATTACAATGAGTTTCTTGACCTGAAGTCCAGAAATTTTGAATATATGAACGTAATGGCAGCAAATATTCCAAGATTTACGGATTTCATCATGGGGTTTTCCCCGGAACTTGTCCCTTACTATACAGTAACCCTGCGCAGCAAAAAGTATTCCCTTATGAGAACTTTATACCAAATTACGCATGAAGATACTGAATAATGGAAGAAACAGGAATACTTTCTTACTGAAAGGAATAATTTCTTACTGAAAGGAATAATTTCTTCCCGAAAACCGGGGTCAGTTAAAAAAGCCGAAATCGGGATCTTTTCCCGAAATCGGAATTTAATTACTTTTTTACAGAAATCTCTACCCCCTGTTCTTGCAGGCTTATGAAAATTATTCTTTTCTCTAAAGTTCTGGTAGAGGCTTTTAAGGCGGTTAACTTCTACTGGATTTTGTTTTCCGATAAGCAGGTTCACTTCTTCCTTTCAGTTCCTATTTCTTACTTTTACCATAAAAGTTGAGAACATTTTTTTGAACATCGGATCTTCATGAAGGGTTATTGCATAATAGATAACCGTCATGACCACGGCTGCAAATATTATTATGTAAAAGTTTGTAGAAATTAATTTTATCAGAATTAATGGGATAGAAACGACGAAACCTATTATTGTATATTTTATAAGAATTTCTATGCTGTTTCTCTTGCTAATTCCAGCAAGACCCAGTAGGTATGCATTGTTCCAGAGCCAGAACACAATTCCTGTAAAGCTATACAGGGCAAGAGCAAACTCCGGGCTTCCATAAGTTCCCCCGATGACCAGGGCTACTACTCTTGAGCCCAGTAAAGTTATACTGAAGATAAGCCAGACGGTCTGTTTCTCAAATACATTATATAGGGTTGAGATAGGCGAAGAAAGAAAGACTAAGAACATCCATGGCACAAGGATTTTTACATATGTACCTGAAATGTGCCAGCCTTCCCCGAAAGCAAATGTGAAGATTTGCTCTCCGATAAGTATCAGGAGTATCATAGGGAAGATTCCTATTGAGATGAGTTTTTTATAAACTTCCTCAACTATGACCTTCAGGTCTCCTGTTCCATTCCCATTCTTAACCTCACTTACTTTTTGGAAAAAGACCTGTCCTATAGCGCTGCCAATGATTCCCATAGGCATGTTTACAACCTGATTTGCAAGTGAAAAATATCCTACAACTGATGTACTGTAAAAGTATGCAAGTAAAAAAGCAGGGACCTGTGGAGAAATAGTGTTTGCGATCGCCGACCAGGAACTGAATAATGGGAATTTTTTGTACTGAATGGCCATTTCTTTCATTCTTTTTATTGATATTTTTTTGAAAACTTGAATATCTTTTTTTATGCCCCTGAGCATTACAATGTCTGCAAATATATATCCTGCAATGAATCCTCCTACCAGGCCGAATGGGGTAACACTCCATTTCGCAAGTCCTATTTGAAATGCCTTTGATGTTAAGGTGTTTGAGACTCTGGACCCTGCAATTACCCCAAAACGGGTTTTTCTTGAAAGCCAGTAATTTTGCACAAAAAACATACCGTTAAGGAATATTATTAGTGGAATGAGGGGCAAATACCTTGAAATCCCTGGAGTATTGAAAATATGATCAACATTATCTGGAAGAAGCAAAATCAATACGCCTGTTATTAAAGATGTAAAAGTTACCAGTACAGCACACACGGCGGTGATATTTGCAGCATCTTCCTCTGTCTTTGGTAGCATTATTGCAAATTGATACGAAAATGTAGAAACAATTACAAGTATGCCTGAGATTGACATAAAAAGCTGAAAAATCCCAAAATCATCTGGATTATAAATTCTTGTGATTATGGGTATGAGAAGTATACTCAGAACCTGTGCAGTAACACTTCCGGATATAAGCTTTAGTACGTTTGTGATAAAGTTTGACATGGGGGTTCCAACTATTAAATATATTAATCCAGTTTTTGCCGTAAATAGGGGCTTTCACTCAGGTGATTTATATAATAGTTTCCAATGAAGTTTTATTTTTTTGCTTCCTTTTTTTCTTTAAGGTAAGCAAATACTTCTGCATTGTCATATACCAGTGCATATTCCGGAGCCTCGAAGCTGTTGAAGAACTCTGCTGGCAATGGCTGGATTATGCTTACCCCGAATCTGTTCGGGTCATTTATGGATATTGGTTCCCCCAGGGTTGATTTTCTCAACAATACCATACCATCGCCACTTATTTCTCTCGTTTCGATCTGGTTTGTATTGAAGTATGTTGCGTTACTTGTATCATATCCCTGATCCCTGTAAAAAAGACAGCTGTCGTAGGGAGAATCCATCAGAATGTTTCCTGAGTGCACTGTAGATAATGTTTCCACAGCCTGGATTTCAATGTTCTTGAACTGGTTTCTTACGGTTGTCTCTTTTCCTACAAGTGGATTGTCTTTATTAATACCCGGTGTGGTAACCATTACAAATGAGAAGAATAACATTATGATAAAAATTGTAGAAATTTTTGCCTTTTTAGAGTTAAACAGGCTTGTTAACTTCAATATGTATGAGGCAGCTACCAGTACCAGAAACACTGCTATTAGCGGGAACCACCTGCTTGTAAGGAAATTTCTCATGCCCATTAAAGGAATTCCATAAGCAAAACTATACAGAATTACAACTACCAGAGCAATTGAGAACTTATCTATTTTTTTGGCGTCCCTGCGGGAAAACCATGCAAGAACTCCTCCTATTGCGAAGAACGGCAGGGCAAGGTAGCTTATGTGAAGAAGCAGTACTTCCAGTGAGTCCTGATTGGCTGTAGCCCCCGCGATAAGCTCTTCACTTGAGTAGCTGGATCCAATCTGAAGTACTTCCATAAGAGGTTTGACGATCATCTCAAAAAAGGAGGTCTCTGGAGTGACATATGTAAACATCCAGTAGGTTTGCAGGCAAATCACAAAAAAGAGGATATAATTAAAACCGGCTGCTGCAGAGGGTAAACTCTCATACAGGAAGTTGTGCAGGTATTTCCCTACTAAAATTGAAACTAAAGCAAGAAAAACCACAAAAGTAGTTAACTGGTGGGTCAGCACCATCAGAACCGTAGTCATGAGAACAAGTCCTGTCATCACCAGGCTCGGCTTTTCGCTAAATATTACATAGAGGATAATTATAAAATAGCAAAGAACCAGGGACCCCGGGGTTATATTTGTAATCCCGCTGACAATATTGTGATTATTCAAATTTATCAATAAAGCTGCAAGCAAGCCCATCTGAGGGCCTTCGAGTTTTTTTCCTATAAGGTAAATCCCTGCAGTGATGAAAATATTGGCAAATCCTATAGAATAAAAAATTCCGTCTTTGACATCCAGTCCACCCATAAGCTGGGTTATCGAGATGAAAATGTGAGCAAGAGGATAATATAAATATTTACTGCTAATATCTATCGGAGGAATGACCCCCGTCTCAGTAATCATTTTTGCCATGCCTGCATGAAAGTAAGCGTCATAGCCCATGAGGCTTGGGAAATTATAATAGATTCCGGCTCTTATAAGGATTGAAAGAAGGAATATCTGCAGTAGTATTGAGGTTACCCTGTCTCCTTCTCTTACATACAGGATTTCCGAAGCAATGATCCCTGCGAGTATGCATATCAGTATAAAATAAGATATCGGCCTGTAATACATGTTCATGCTATATATGAGCACACTTATCAGGAATACAAAATAAAAGGAAAGGTTGAGTACATTCTTTAACCTGTCTTTTTCTGAGGAAATGGGCGCTTCACTTTTAAATTTTTTTCTAAATATGTAATAGATTGAGCAAGCAGAAAGCACAGTAATTCCTATGTCCGCCTGTTTTAAATTGATCAGGTAATACAAAGAAACAATAAACACACCTAAATTGAATCCCATAACACTGAGAATCATGTCAAGATTTCTAGTAAATCTCTCTTTATGCCCTTTTACAGATTCCATATGACCCCTACATAATAACTTTCTTTAGTATTATATAGTTTCCCAACAAAGTCTTTTTCTTTTATAAGTCCAAACTGTTCTTTTATCAGGCTGTTATTTTTTACCTTTTTTTTTAAAGCCTTACTAGCTGTTTTTCTCTCCTAACTCCTTTCTTTTTTTAATTTCTCTCTTTTACCTTTTCTTAAATCCCAGCATTGTCCTTAACTGCCGGATTCTTTTTTTCACCAGTTGCAGATCTAGGCTTCTGAGTCAACGATCGCTTTTAACTTCAGGACCGCAGGATTAGACTTCTCTATATTATCTCGATTTGTCTAATCTCCTGCAAAAAAGGCAGGATTATTTGACACAGATTCTCAAAAAATCAATTCCTGTAAAGAAAGACCTCGAGTTCGTACTGCTTTTTCAGATCGGTTTCAATTCGTTTTTTTCCATATTGTTCCTTGTATGAAAGCCTTCCAGAATACAGGTAAGTTAAATCTCAAACTCTTTTTTCCCCAATTGACGGCATATGTCTTCCTCATTATGTCGTCTCCCTCTAAGTTACTAAATATTATTAGAATATAAGTTTTAGCCTTACCTCAATATTTTTTGTCAGTATACTCTGACTACGTGAATATATTGAACTTAGCTGTCTTATTTTTTGCGCGATGTTGCCCATTTTTATATTTTACTTAAAATCCCTCTTAAATAAAAAACCCAATGAACTTCTTTATGCTCTTTTAGATCATGGCTATACAGGTGTGCTTTTTTACCACTTAATTTTATGTTCCTGCAGATCTCTTCTTTCCTTATTGCCGGAAGCATAAATAAGCTCTATGTGGATGTATTATTTTCCTTAATGGCTACTGCTTAAATTTAAGGGGCTTTTCCAACGTTTATTTTGCTCCATATTTTCTTCCGGCAATAACCATATCATTTTTCACAATGTACTATTGTCTTTTATGGTATTTTTTTTCTTATCTACTCGCGCAGGTCGGTTAAATTCTTCCATTTATCGGTCCCTGAGAGTTATGCTATGAAATGTAAATGGGTAAGGGTATACAACAAGGTTTATTATCTTGAATTTTAACTAATTTTTATATAGTTTTTTTCCAGGCCGTGGTGCCTTCATACTAATTATCTCTTGAGTAGCATATGCAAATTTTTGAAAAACTGAACGGGGTTTTCATTTGCTGTTTGAGTGTAAACTTATATTTCTAATCCCACAGGATAATGTATATCATCGAGTATAACACACAAAGCTTATTGATTCTGTTTTTTTTCTATACTCCAAATTTATATTTTGTGTTTCTTAATTTTTGATATTTTTCTTTTTTCTGACAACATTACGCCGCTACAATGCTTTTTGTGGAAATCTACTGTATTAGTTATTAAAAGTTGTCAAACCTGGGGTATATACCAGTAACTCTCTTTTCAACAAAGGAATTGTTACTTTAAGTTATTAATATTTTAACAGATTATTTTCAGTCAGATGTTAACTTTATATATATTTCCATCCAATTATCTTTTGAATGATATCCTTTAATATTTTTGCATTTATACATATACCGGGGGTTATAGTATAACACATATTCATAGGGGGTGGAGAGGGTTTGTATTCAGCCCTTACACTTTGTTTTAATTCTCTAATTTCCGACCCAATCAGTATGGTTTCATCGCCGTCTCAACTTTCCGATAGGTCACCCAGGCATGAGTTTACTGTCTTGATTCCAGCTCAAAACGAGGAGGCCTCCATAGGCAGCAAGGTTCTGCTTGCGGCAAGCTATGCAGACCGAGTACTTGTGCTTGACAAAGGTTCTACTGACCGAACTATGGAAGTGGCAGCTCTGGGGGGGGCAAGAGTCGTTCCCCTGGCTGGAGGAGAGGAAGCATTGCTCAAAGTCCTTTACAGGGCGTCCCTTGATTCAGAGCTTGTGGTTCTTATCTATCCTGATTGCATGCAGGATATAGATCTGCTGTCTCATGTTCTCGAGCCGCTCAGGCAGGGCTTTGACCTGTCGGTAGGTTCCTGGCCCTGCCGGGTTTCCTGCGAACAGGAGACAGTCATGCTTCTGAACGGGAAAAACACCTTCAAAGAAAAAATAGGCTTTCTTTCCGTGACCTCAAGATCGCTTCAGAATATTAGCTCAGGCAAAGAGCATATGTCTTTGAAATCCCTGCTTTCTGCTGCGAAAACCCAAAAACTTAAGGTTAACTACCTGAGCTTTGATGTTGATCCTGCATTTCGGAAGCTTGAGAGCACCCGTATAGGAGTTGTAGTACCTGCTTATAATGAAGAACTGCTTATAGGCGAAACCCTGAGAGGGATTCCAGAGTATGTGGATCGGATCTATGTTATCGATGACTGTAGTACTGACCGGACTGGAGAAATTATAAAAAAGTTCGGAGATCCTAGAATCGTTTATCTGCGCCACGAAGTAAACAAAGGCGTCGGGGCAGGGATAATTAACGGGTACAAGCTTGCTCTAAAAGATGAAATGGATATTGTAGCAGTTATGGCCGGGGATAACCAGATGGACCCTGCCCAACTTCCGAGATTGATCTTTCCGATTATCGAGGGATGGGCTGACTATACAAAGGGTAACCGGCTTCTCTCCGACAATTTCATGACAGGGATGAGCAAGTGGAGGGCTTTTGGAAACCTTTTGCTGAGTTTTCTTACTAAAATCGGGAGTGGATACTGGCAGATCATGGACCCCCAGAACGGATATACAGCCATTTCCAGGCAGGCCCTTGAAGTTATTGATCTGGACTCCGTTTATCCTTATTACGGCTACTGTAATGACCTGCTGATCAAGCTTAACGCCTTTGGTATGAGGGTCATGGACGTAGTAATCCCTGCCCGTTACGGCAGAGAGAAGTCATCCATAAGGTACAGCAAGTATATCCGTAAGATTTCACCCATGCTTTTCAGGGGTTTCCTCTGGAGGCTAAGGATCAAATATACAGTTCTGGATTTCCATCCTCTGGTTCTGTTCTATTTCCTTGGGATGCTTTCCCTACCTGTGAGTGTTATCTTTGGTCTCTGGGGACTTTTCCAGATCCTGCTTCAAAACCCGCTACCATCCTATTACCCACTGCTTTGTTTCCTCGTACTGGGGGCTGGACTTCAGATGCTCCTTTTCGGAATGCTCTTTGATATGCAGGTTGAAAAGAAAAAGAATGAAAAAGTAGGACTTGCTCGTTGAGGTCCTAAAATTTTTCTTCATGATTTTTCTTGGAATGTATGTCCCTTACAAAAATAATAAGAGCCCACTTGTTTAACTCTTGGGGCGCAGAGGCACAGCATGAAGTTCCCTTCCTCGGAGGACAACATTCCTACAGGTAGGGTATTTCGCTTCGGGCTCTTTTTATCGGACTTTTTTATCAAGATTTCCTGGTAAAAGCTGTTTTTATCCAGTCTATTTTATCCAGCTTCCGGCAAAAATGCCAATTATTCCTATCCATAATTTCTGTAATTAAAGTCTGGGACAATTCAGGTTTGAATGAGCTTTCAAGCATTTTTTATACGTATTCAACGCTGTGTCATTTTTAACAACTATTCAATGCCTGTTTTATAAATCGAATCTTTCGGGAAACTCCATCCAGGCAGAGGCCATAAAAAAGTTTGAGGATACCCCCACGTCTGGCCTTCGAGGATCGGAAAAAAGAGCCTGAAGCAAGGGTAAATACTCTGGTATCTCTTCGTTTTTGATGCCCGTAAATACAGGCAAGAACAAGAAGGCAGCTGAACAACAGTGTATGACCTATTATATGCCTGTTTGCAAAGGTCGATGCGAATATTACTTCTCTTATTTTTTATCTATTATAAGCTGCGATGATAGCTTTGCTGATTTTCTGATTGTATTACTTGCCTGTGTATTCTATAGTAAGTTTTGGTCTCTGGTCTTTGTTTTGCCATTCCGAACTGTAGAATGCAATATAGTTACTGTCTTCCACTCTGGCTTTTATAAGGAATCCGGTATTTTCATACTTCCCGCTGGTATATTCCTGAACGAGCTCTGTTACGTCTATCTCATAATACCTGTTTTCCGGAAGGTCACTGCCCTTGATGGTCATTGTCGCATATGGGGTGCTGCCCTGAGAAACACCATTTTTATCGTACCAGTCGCCCCCTGGATTCTGCCAGAGGGTTTCTGTTTCTTTTACTTCCCAGGTAACATGTTCGTCACACCATTTTTCCGGCCTGTATACTTCCAGAATAGTGTCTTTAGGCCTGGTTTCTTCCGGGTAATACCAGAATAAAGAAAGGGTTGCCCTCTCAATACTGTCTGTTTCATCCATCTGGTTCAGGTCAAACAATATGACTTCCCTGTATTTTCCACCCTCTTGTCTTTCTCCCACATCCATATATTCGGTTTCTCTATATGCAATGTTAGGAGATTCTTCTTTCAATCTGTTGTCTGAGACAACCGAAGGTAAGGCGATTTTAAGATTTTCGTCATTTAATATACCCGAAGTAAAACTCAAATAGATATTTTTCACAAATCTTACCATTTTTGAGATCGCTTTTTTAATCTTTGATTCAAGACCTTCTTCCTGTCCCATATCGATGTCTTGCTCATCGATCTCATAAGGCATTCCTTGTGGGCCTACTTCTAGAGCATCTGCACATGGTAGGTTTTTCACTGAAGATCCGTTTTTGTCCAGCTGTTCGATAAGTGCAGGATCAGCCTCTGTATCCGATGTAGAGCTGGCATTCATGTAGTTTCCACCAGCATTGTTTAAGAGACAGTTTTTTTGAAGGACGAACGAATGGGTGTTTTTCAATTTATTATAAAAAGCATAACCTTCTCCGGCTGCAGGACTATATTGGGTATTAATTATTATATTATTTCGTGCAATGGTTGTATAGCCTGACCCTGAAGATGAAAACTCGTTTGTTACCTCTTTATGGGCAATTGCTGCTCCGTAGCATCCGTCGAATAAGTTGTTTTCTATCAGGGTATCATAAAATCCGTTGAGGACGATACCTCCTGCCCAGTCGGCACCGGGATTAATACCAGTTTTGTAAAATTTATTATTGTGAATGTATACATTTTTTGCAGAGTCTTTTGAATATGCGGACCCATAACCTGTAATCCAGATTCCTGCGGTATTTGTTTCATATAGCAGGTTGTTGTAGATTTCGATATCATTCATTACTGTTGACGAACCTGCCTTCTGGATTTCAATTCCAGCTCCACCTTCTCCCTCGGAACTGATTATGTTGTTATAGAATTTGATCTGATTCCCATTATATACTCTGAGGCCGCTGTTTGTTCTGCACGTTATTTTGTTGTTCCATGCTTCTACATTTGAAGAATATATAATATAAAGAGCGTCATGCCCTAGTTTATATATTGTGTTGTTGTAAAACTGAACATTGGAACCGTCCACTACTTTCAGCCCATCTCCGTGGCTGTCATGCATATACATGTCATAAACCTGAATATTTTTGTAGTTGAGGATATGGATCAGGTTGTAGTACCCTTTTCCTCTGCCTTTTTCTTTATTTCCATCATGGTTCCCGTCAATTTCAAAACCTTTTATGATAATATTCTGAATTCCCGAGCGGTCTATCTGGGTAATCAGGGGTTTCTCTTCTGGCCAGTCTGCTTTATCTTTAAGTTTTATCACAGCTGTAGAATCCCCTTCCAGAACGGTATCGCTTCCGATGAAAATACTGTCCGAGATAACGTATGTATTAGGGCCTTTCAAATGAACAGTCGTAAGCTCCGGATGTTCTGCAACATATGCGAGAGCTTTATTAATCTCTACCTGGTCATCGGTTCCATCACAGTTGAAATCTCCACTCCCGTCAGTATTTACATAAACCGTCGTTTCGGACGGGGCATTTGAGAGGGCAATAGTTGCACTTGAGACCAGAATAATAAGAATTAAGATCAGGATTCCCTTTTTCTTTTTATTTCCCTGTCTATATATCCATTGATTTTCGTTCATTTTGTACCCCCAATACATCTAATCATAACTCTCTAAGCTTAAAAAAAGTTATCTGTCGATGTTTGCAAAAAATTTTGCAGGGAAGATTTGAATCATTCTCATAGCATGGTGCCTAAAGAGCTTTATTCTTTAATCAAGTACCTTTTTATCTCTCCCAAATTATTGGAGTTTAATGTCTGGAAACAGTAAATCTTTGATGTTAGTAGAAAAACCTTTCTTGAGCCTCGTCTTATGTTTTCACTGCAGAAAGTTCAAATTCCAGAGCACTTTATTTTAGTTTTAATTATTTAGTGTGACTTGCCAGGATTTAATTGTCAGGTGTGATAAATATCTATAATTATAAGCTTTCAAAAAAAAGTTTCAGTTAGGTTTGCATGGATCTGGAGCAGATTTAACTGCATAACTTAAAAGCAAATACTTGAAATTTCAAGTTAAAATCTCCTTCCTGGGGCCGGATAAATTAACATTTTTTAATTGGGAACACACCTGAAGAAAGCATTAAATCTTAATTTTAAAGTAGAATAGGAGGAAGGCCCTCAGGAGTATCCTGAAAATCCTCCACTCAGGTGAAAATATCTGGTTCCACCAGGCCACATATCCGGGCATTACCCCTGACTTTGATGCTTCTTCAGTATTTCCATATCTTCCGATATTGATCCTTTTCCCATTATCTTCGGGCTCATTTGAGTAGTCCGAGGAGGAATAACCTGCATCAATACACGGAGAGCTTTTAATGTCCTTTACCCATGTTTCCCCATTCCATCTGCCGCCTGATGATCTAAGATGATAATCATTTTCTTTCTTATTTGCGAAAAGAGGGTTTGCATAAATATCGCTCGTTGATGCGGCGTTTCTATAGTTTCCTGCCACGTTATTGTAAAAACAGTTGTTTTCCAGTACAAGGCTATGGGTTTCGGGGAGGTAATTGACAACACCAAATCCTGTCCCGATTGACTTGCTCTTGCGCCGTTCCGTATTTGTAATGATGTTATTACGGACAATAGTTGTGTACCCCGTACCTTTAGGTGTGATGTCTATGGAGCGGTCTGTCGGGTACATCAGGACGACAGCAGCATGATACGTGCCGTCAAACACGTTATTCTCAATCAGGGTATTGTTAAACCCACTGGTTACAATACCTCCTACCCAGTCAATACTTGGGTTCGTGCCTGTTTTATAAAATGTATTGTGATAAATATGAACATTCTGCGCTTCTTTCAGAGGGTAGGTGCCATAGCCCAACAGCCAGATGCCAGGTCCGTAAGTCTTGTGGATGGTATTGTTATATACTTCTATATCATCCATGACGGCTGCAGATTTCTGGATCTGAATACCCGGACCGCCTGCGCTCCAGTGATAAAAGGAATCAATAGTATTGTCATGGAATTTTACATGATTCGAATCCCATACTCTAAGCCCGCTGTTAGTCCTGCAAGTTATCGTATTATTCCAGGCTTCCAGATATTGAGACTGGATCCCGTAAAGGCCATCGTGACCGAGCTTATATACTATATTGTCGTAAAACTGAATATTGGAACTGTTTTCAACCTTCAATCCGTCTCCATGACTGTCATGCATATACATATCATGAACCTGAATGTTCGTTGAGTTAACGAAATGGATCAGATTGTAGTATCCGGCGCCTTTCTTTTTTTCTGCATTGCCGTCATGATTTCCGTCTATCTCAAAACCCTTTATAGTAATATTGCTGGTCCCTGCACTATCCATATGCGTTATCAGGGGCTTAACCACCGGCCAGTCTGCTTTGTCTTTAAGTTTTACCACAGCTGTAGGGTCACCTTCCAGAATGGTATCGGTTCCGATGAAAATACTGTCCGAGATAACGTATGTATTAGGGCCTTTCAAATGAACGGTTGTAAACTCCGGGTGTTCTGCGACGTATGCAAGGGCTTGATTGATCTCTATCTGGTCGTCGGTCCCATTACAGTTAAAGTTCCCTTTCCCATCTCCAGCCACATAAACCGTCATGCCTGACGGCGCGATAGAAAGGGTGGTTGTTACTATTACAATCAGGAAGATGAAGACTGTAATGTAAACTCCCTTTTTTTTTCTGTTCCCCCGTCTGTTTATAAGATCTTTTCCGTTCATTTTTTACCCCTGTACCTGAGATCTAAATCCTCCAAACTTGAAACAAATTTATCGCTGGAAGGTATAGTCACCGGAGTTTTTTAAAAAATCTGATATCCTCAGTGATCTCACAGGTTTAATCTTTGCCCCATTAAAAAATACTTTTTACATGCTTTCGGCTTTTCTTGAACGCATATAAGGTCCAACATCAGATACTAATCATTGATTGCGGCAGTGTACAAAAAGCTTATGTGCTTAAATATATTCAAATTGTATCGCGTGTAAATATTGAAGAAACAAAGTCTTCTGAATAATAATCTTTTTAGTTAGCCGAGCATATTTGAAAATAAATTCCGGTGCAGTTATCAGATTTATGTTTTTAACAGCAACATACAGTATTTTTGGAAATATATGCACTATTAAATTATTTATTTGCTCTAAAACCGGAGTTAATATGCTCGATATTATTTTATCTCGACTTCTGCATAAAATTATCTACTCTGAATTTTTTGGTGGTCCCTGATTAATTGGTTGGTATTATTCCAAAATGACCTCAAATGACATCTCAAGCTCTTTCTTTTTACCCATGGCCTCAAATGACATCTCACGTTCTTTCTTTTCACGCGCCGCTCTCCACTTGAACCCACCCGCGTACCGGAAATATACACGAACTCAGTAGCTGTGCTGGGGCTCGAATTTCAAAATATCAACCATGTAGCAGGGGACAACCAATTTTTTTGTGCTCCCTGTTTAAGTGGTTGGTATTAGTCCTAAATAGCTTTTAGTGGCATCTAGCGGTCTTTTTTCATTTGCAGTTCCCCACTTGAGCTTGCTGCCTACAGCAGATTAACACGAAAGCATTACCTATGCTGGGGTTTCTAATGCCAGAAAACTATGTAGTAAGGGGCAACCAATTCTTCATTATGATAAAAATAAGTTGGAAGAGCTCAAAGGTCGGAGGGTACGGAGGTCTTTTTATTATCTCCGCACTTCCAGACTCGCTGAGTTATTTTTCCTGGAATTTGAGCTGTTAAGCTACAGCTTTTTCTTCTATATTCAGAATTGGACGCTTGTTTTCATCTTCGATCTCGCTGCTGTAGAATGCTACATAATCCGCATTTTCGCTACGGGTTTTAATCAGGAAGCCTGTGTTTTCGTACTCGTCGCTGACGTACTCTTTTACGAGATCGGTTACGTTCAGCTCATAGTACCTGTTGTCCGGTATATCGGTTCCGTTCAGGGTTATCGTAGCGTACGGTGCGTCTCCCTGAGAGACATTATTCATGTCGAACCAGTCTCCTCCGGGTTGTGTCCAGAGCACACCATTATCCCTGCTGTTCCAGGTCACATTTTCCTGATTCCAGGTTTTTGCGGGCCTGTATATCTCCACAACCGCATCTTCTGGTCTTTCCCGTCCGTCAGGATAATACCAGTAGAGGGAAAGGGTTGCATTGCTAATATTTTCAGCATTGTTATACTCACTCAGGTCAAACAGGAGCAGATCTCTATACTTTCCTACTCCAGGCCTGCCTCCTATGTCAATATACACCTTATCCTGGTAGACTGTATCAGGAGATGCTTCCCTTAGGCGGTTGTCTATAACAATGCCTGTTGCATTTGATACTTTCTCAGCTTTGACTTCCTGTTCAGAAGCAGTTTCTGTTCCAGCAGAGGCAGTTTCTGTTACAGTATTGTCGTTAACTATAGTCCGGTCATTGGTCGTTGCAACTTCGGTTTCTTTTGTCTCTGTCCCAGCAGAGGCCGTCTCTGTTACAGTATTATCGTTAACTGTAGTCCGGTCATTGGTCATTGGAACTTCGGTTTCTCTTGTCTCTGTTCCAGCAGAGGCCGTCTCTGTTACAGTATTGTCGTTAACTGTAGTCTGGTCATTGGTCGTTGGAACTTCGGTTTCTTTTGTCTCTGTTCCAGCAGAGGCCGTCTCTGTTACAGTATTGTCGTTAACTGTAGTCTGGTCATTGGTCGTTGCAACTTCGGTTTCTTTTATCTCTGTTCCAGCAGTTAAAGAATTGCCAATAGAGCCATATCCATACCCTTTCGCTACCCAATTCTCAACACTGTGATCAGATGGTCCTAATATGTTTGTGCCTGAGCCTACCTCAATGTAAGGGGACACGTTCCACATAACGTTATCATAAACGTTAATTGATCCTTTTGCATTCCAATTTCCAACGCCTGCGCTGCTGCTTGATCCTTTGTAATCATGCATAATGTTGTGATGGACATTCACATTTGTCAGTGTATTTTCCAGTTCAACACAGCACCAGCCAGACCCGGCACTACCTGTGAAGGTATTATGGTCTACTTCAATATTTGCACAGTTGTCTACCCTGACCCCTGTGTTGGTCTGAACCTCAACATAGCAGTTATACATTCTGGAATCCCTGGTGCCGGACAAAAATGCCACGCCATCGTGTCCTGAGGACTTCATTCTGCAATTATATACCTCTATTCCAGAACTGTCACCGATTCTGACACCGTCACCATACAGATAGCGGGTGAATAAAATGTCATGTACTTTGCTATTAGTCGAAGACGTGAGTTTTATGCAGTTTCGATAGTCTCCATGTCCTCCGTCACTCGGTCCAGTTGCTTCACTTTTGAATTGAAGGTTAGATACTTCAACGTTAGAAACTTCTAACCCAAATACATATGCAGGTGACCCCTCGGAGTTACAAACTGAACTAGTAGCAAAGATTATTGTACTGTCGCCTGCACCTTTTAGTATTACATTAGATTTCAAAATTATAGGTGCATTTATCTTATAAGTTCCAGCACCAAGGAGAACATATCCCGGGTTACTTGATGTTGCACCTGATGCTGCAGAATTTATTGCATTATTAATTGCAGTCTGGGCATCTGATCCAGATGGAGCATTTACAGTTATTGTATTCTGTGCGCCTAACACAGCGGGTACGGTTGTTAAAATAAGGCATATTACTAGGAATAGGGTTCCTATCTGTCTTCTTAGCATCGTATCACCTTTGGGTTGGATTTGGAATTTGAGTAAATCCAAAAAATTTGTAGGGTTATAGTATATTTTTTCCCAAAGCACATACGGCCGTTAAACTAAGACACATTATCAGGAATAGGGGTCCGATCTGTCTTTTTAGCATCGTATCGCCTCTGATTGGATTTAGAATTTGAGTAAACTCAAAAAACCCAGGATAATCGTATACTTTTTCCCAGATATTTCTCAAAATTCCATATTACGTATTCGTAATTTTTTCCTAAACTATCTAATTAGACCGAGTTTATCTCAAACATCTAATTATGTCGGGTCTATACGGTAATTCAAAAATTTTAATTACGTCTTCGTAATATTTTTGAACCTTTTCAATTTGGTTCTCTGCGTTTTTGTGGGGCGGACACGGTGCAGAGGATTTTCCACTCTTCATTTTCACTGTATGAGTGGATGGTTTTTCTGAGGTTGTCGGACGTTAGAAGCTCTGGCTCTGAATTTTTATTCAAAATTTGTTATAACTACAGGTTATTTCTCCTTTCTGAAAAATATTTCCTGTTCTTATAAGCCATGGCTTTTAGCCCGGTCAACTCATCTGCGAAACTTTTGTTTACTTATGTAATACTGAGTTATCTTTGGAGGTTATGTAGTTCTATTATAAATTATTTTTGTTATTTTTTTTATATATTTTTATAATGTTTTCGGGACACTTTATATTCTTGTACGCATCTCTAGATGAATAAAAGCAGTTTTTATAGAACAAGTTACCTGAATTTTCAGGGTTGAACCTTTATGATTGATGATTGTGATAGTTCACTCATCCTGTTTTTCTATATCTATGAACTTTTGAGATTCGCATCAAGTTCTCTTTACAATCCATGGGATCTATTTATAAAAATCTTATATTGTTATCTTTTTGACTGAATTATTTGGCAGCAGTGTTTGGGATAAATTATTTGCAGTTTTCTTTTCTTTTTTCTCTGGCGAAATACGAGGTGATTCTAATGCTATTTTCTCATCCGGGCTGGATTTATGAAACGCCTGCATCCTGCCAGCCTCACACGCGGAAAGGTAACCATTATAACTTATTTTTGCTTTAACTAAATCTGCGGCGAAATAATATAGGCAATATTTTGGAATGATTAAATAACTTTCACTATCAAGCTGAATGATTTATCTTCAACTAAATTATTCTTTGCCTAAGTTATTTCGATACAAATACTAAGTGTTACTAAGGGTTTTTTATTGCCCTACAGGCCCGAAACCTGGAACGTATATTGCGGGCAATTAGTCTGATTTTTACTCTAAAAAACAGGTTTAAATGCGATCATTCTCATGGAATTATTCCTTATTCTTGGCCTCATAGCGGGAGCAGAATATTTTCTCCCGAATACCTTTTCCATAAAATCAGCTTTCTTGCTGCCAGCTTCTTTAAAACCAGTACTTTATACCGTTTTATTATAGCTCTGCATAAGTAAACTCTCTCTAAAAACCATCTTCCAAAAAAACGTCATTCTGTTTACTTATGGGAAATCCAAATTTCTTTTTTCCAGGAAAAAAATTTAATTAATAAAGTTATTTGCTTTATTTCGAGTCCCAACATTTCAGTGAGTGCTCAACTAGTTGATTTATGGGAATATATTTTATTTAATTCTATTTAATTCTATTTATCTGTATCCTCTTTGTAAAATTTATTTATCTTGTTTTCGCCGTTAAAGTCCCTTTTACTTAATTGAGTATTTTTTAACTCTTTTTTTCTTCTGGTGTATCAAAAAATCTTTTATACTCTTGGGGTGTTAGTTTATGTAGGGAGGCTTTCTAAGAGGGAGTAACATAGTTGCGAAATTTTCCTTCTTAATGAAACTTTCAGTCTAGTTTCACGATATTTGGAAATACATCTCGGAGTGAGGGGTTTAATGACCGGTAGTCTTTCAGTTACGGTAGATCTTGAAGATTGGTATCATATTCCTTCTGTCTGCAGTTCTCCATTTTCGGTTTACAGGAACGTAGATGAATTCTTCAAGAATTGGACCGGTAGGTATGATTTCTTGAGTGAGCCCACAAAAAGGGTTCTGGATCTTCTTGATGAATTCAACATAAATGCTACTTTCTTTGTCGTTGCAGACACCATTGAGCACTATCCCGGATTAGTAGAGTCAATTGCAGATAGGGGGCACGAGCTAGCCTGCCATGGGCTAAATCATGCCTGTAAAATCGACCCTGCTACAAAAAAACAGTTAATGAGTGTGGAGGATTTTGAGCAAAGAACTCTGGTTGCAAAGAAAATGCTTGAAAAAATCAGTGGAGAAAAGCTGGTTGGCTACAGGGCACCAAATGCCCTGGTAGGCGGGTGGATGGTTGATTCCCTCGAAAAGCTGGGATTTAAGTATGATTCATCTGTTTCAGTAAATTCCTTTTACAACAAAACTGATTCAGCTCTTAGTACGGTTTCGTCCTTCCCCTATTATCCTGTGAAGACTGATCTTGAAGCAGGCAGTGACCGGAACTTTATTGAGTTCCCATGGGCTTATTGTCAACATGGATTTAAATTTCCTGCATCAGGGGGTCCTATGCTTCGATTCCTTGGATCATCATTTATACTGGATGGGCTTATGCAGAGCCTTAAAAGAGGGCACACCATTTTTTATTTCCATCCACTGGATATCTCCTGTGCCAGATTCCCATCTCTTGGCAATAACAGGCCTTTTTACTGGTGCATAAAAGGGAGGCTTGTTGAACAGAGGGTTAGGCATATCCTTAGCAAACTGAGAGACGTTGATAAAACATGCTTGAGGGATTATTCAGGAGTATCATGTGTTTGAAAGGGAACTTCCTGATGCTCAGCAGAAAAGTCAGGCAGGATTTTGCTGTTTTCTGAATAGATCTTTCTGAATACATCATCATACAAAGGTACATAGCCAGGAAATCTAAAGGCGTCAGGATTCTTAAAGAAACTGAACTCCTGCCCTTTAAATATTATTTTCGGATGCCTGTTTTCTTTCTTCGAATATCTTTCAGCTTGCCGCAGGGTGCGCGAGGGCAACTTTTCCCACGTCATTTACAAAAAATTAATTCTATTGGGCAACAATTCAACCCCCTTCCCATAGATGTTTTTTCAATTTCCACGCATTCGTTTTTTCTTATAATTTCTTTGGGAATTCAAATGTGTATTTTTGAAATGTCCCACACTTTTCGACCTCTTGTCTCCATTGAAAACTTCCAACTTTCATTTCTGAAGATTCAGTTGAGACAATAATTGCATATTTTGGAGTAATTCCCAAAAAAACGATGGTGTGAAAATGGTTCTTTCCTGGAGAACACCTGCGGAAAGTTATACTCAAAGCATTTTTATATAAATATGAGGAATATATATATCTACTAAATTAATGTGTAACAAAAATAACTAATTTCCCACTATGTAGGATCTAACACATAATCTCTATAACAAGACGCCATAAAATGGTTTTTATTATGGGGACGGTGGAAACCATATAAATACCACTCGGTGGACTAATTCAATATGTGATGACGTTAAAAATGAACTAAACAGGGTTGGAACTTGATTCATTTTTATGATATTTGCATAACATCCATAACAATCGCCTGACATTTCTAATCTCTTATATGCTTCGGTCAAAAATAATGGTAATATGTTCAAATATATATATTATATGTCAAAGTTCTATGTCAAAGTTCGAAAGCCTTTAATTCCTGGGGATTTTTACTTTATGTTAACTACTCCAAGCTAAAAGCATAGAGTTTTCGCTTCAAATTCTTTGCTTAATTGCTAACAGGGCAGAACACTATAGGCGGGTTGATAACAGCCTTTACTACCTAACCGGTGCTTTTCCTCCCAGAAAAGGGCCTGAGATGGCAGATAATGGGAAAATGAGGTCTGATTTAATGATCACGGATCGCAAAACGAATGCTGGTGCAGTTAATGGAATTCCTCTCCAATCTAAAGCAAAGGGGTTTCCGTCCTTACAATCTGTGAACATCAATTCTCTTGAAAACCAGAATCTCAACTTGTGTATCAGGCACAACAATTAATTATTTGTTGAGCAATTGGGTACACGGAATTTAAAAAGGAGAAACAGGGATACGAAATTTTTATATAAAATGAACTTTTTAGAACGGAAGTTTACCTGCCGCAAGCTGCCTGTTAAAGCAGACTCTATGGGAGTAGAGGCACTGTTTCAGGAAAGTTCTTATATAAAGGTGCGGAAACTGGACTCTGTAACTTTCCGGAAGGATGGGGGACATATTGTCTAAACTCAACAATAATATCTTAAATTTGATATCAGTGTTTTCTCTGTTACTACTTGTTTACAATCTCTTTGTTCTCAGGGAAATCCAGCCTGAAGGATACGTAGTTAATATCTATGAACAGCTTCCTTTCCATTTTTATCTGATCTTGCTCTTATGTTACCTTTCTTCCTGCTTTCTGCTTCTTGCATATAAAAGGATTAATGCAGTCTTCACACTGATACTTGTTCATATTATTGTATTGATAATCCCGTATATGCTTGGTTATGCTTCAGTGGGCAGAGGAGATGAATTTTCATACCTGGTTCTTGCAGGAAATGCAGGGATTTTCGGTTCTCCAGGTTTTTCTGTCCTTTCAGATCTCTCTCCGACCGGCCCTCTACTGGTCTCAGCTCTGGCTCTGGTCTCAGGAATGAAGACACAGGCACTATCTTACTTTTTACCGGTTTTCTTTTCGATTATATTTATTACCGGCATGTTTCTGTTCTACCGGGGCTTTATGAACCGGGAAAAGCTGGTCTCGATAACTTTTCTCTCTTCGGTTATTCCATATTTCGGGCATTTCCAGGTATCAACGGTTCCCTACTACCTCACTTTCTGCCTTGTTCCTATCTATCTCCTTTTGCTGTGGAATACAATCTCTGATAAAAACAAGAAGATGATGGTTGTTTGTCTGCTCTTTATGGTACCTTTGCTTCCGTTAGCTCATCCTTTTATCTTCACGTATCTGGTATGTTTCGCTCTGTTGCTCACTTTTGCAGGTAAAGCCATGCAGTCAGGGCTCCTTAGAAAAATTGTCAGTTTTAAAGACCTTACTCAAGACTCCCTTTCCATCTCTTCGGGAAGAATAGTTCCTCTATTTATCTTCCTGTCATTTACTTCGGGCAGCTTCTTGCTCTGCGCAAAGTACGCTTCAGGTTTTTTTGATATTTTTCTCCCGGTGCTTGCCTGGCGTATTGAGACTCTTACATCTGAGGGTTTTGCCACAATTCCAAGCATGGAACCCGGAATTTTCGAGTTCATGCACCTTTTCAACCTCTATTACGGCAAGTACTATATTCCGTTAATTTTTGTTGTTATCAATACAGTAATAGTATGGCAGAATCGCAAACGTTTCTGTCACCACTTTGTCCGCAGGTACCCCCGCTTTTTATTCCTGTACATAGCCTCGTTCTTCCTGGAACTGGGCTTTCTCTTAAACCCCTTCATCCCTTACCCACCGGATAGATTTGCAAACTTAAGTTTCATCATCTTTGCCCAGATTCCGCTTCTGGGGTACTCTCTCTATATTGTTCTTCTCAGGAAGGGATATACAACTGGTCTTGGCGCTACAATCCTGGTTCTGGGTCTTCTCTGGACTTTAGGGTTTTTCAGTTGTTTTAGTTCCCCGTATGCCGGTGGAATCTCGGAAGCTATCGCACAAAATGAGGTTGAAGGAATACAGTGGCTAGTAGGAGCTAAAGCATCAGACCCTTATGTTATGTCTTCTGGAGAAAAAGTGGGTTATACCTATTCAGGAAACTCTGCCGACAGTCCAGGACAATATGATGCATTTCCTGAGAGATCTACCATATCCAGGTCAGCCCCTGCAAACCGTCCTGAGGATGTAACTTTTTTGAATAATTATGGCACGAACGGACCCTTTTACCTTGTAGTAACAACTTTCTCAGAGGTGAACCTGGAAAAATCAGGACCCGATATGGGATATTCTTCAGCCGGAAACAGCTCTGAAACTCAGGACAATAAGCCTCTGTACAAGATTTATGACTCTCTTAACATAAAAATCTACAGGCATACTCCTTGAGTCTGCTTTTTTTATTTATTTTACTTTCCCGAGTTACACCACCCGAATTGCACCACCCGAATTGCGCCTCGGGAGTACGCGGTCCTTTTCGCTGCGCTCAAGAGGACTTATTTTCAGTCGAATACCCCGCTAGCTTGCTGCGGGGTGCGCCAGCGCAACTTTGATTTGTCATGCTCGACGCAGGAGAGCGACTTTCAGACAACAAAGAAGAGATAAGTTCAAAATAAAAGCGATAGAGGAATGATAAATATTAGAACTCGCAGAAAAACCCGGCGATTTTTTTTATATGCCTTATGATATGGCTTTATCCTTGCAAGGTTAGGACTGAAATACAAAAGATTTCAGCCTCTGATTCTGGAATACATAAACCGATTACTCAGGGGCTGATTTTTTCATCATTTATGTCCTTTTGCTTCCTCTTTCATTGTTTGAGAGCTGATCTTTTTTCCTTCTATTTTTGATCTTATGTAATTGGCTGTAAAAAGGAGAATAATACCCAACCCTATTATTTCCGGGATAAATACGCCTATATGAGCCGGATTGTATGAATTTGTCAGGATTTTCATGAAGTACTCAATAAAACCTCCGTAAAATGTATCTTTTGGAAACTTCCATCCCAGAAGCGGCCAGAAAAGGACGTCAGGTGAATTCCACATCTGGTCCTCAAGCAGGTGGCAGAACGATGCACCTGCAACAACAAGGGGTATCATCCAGCCTTTTCGGTCGAAGGCATAAGCTGCAACCAGTCCCAGCAGGACTCCGAAGAGGAGGGTATGGGCAAAGATTCTCCCACTTCCTATAGTTTCTGCAAGAATTATCCTGCCAAGGGGTTTGTCGATAAAGTCCGGAAGGAGAGACCCAAAAGCGATCCATTTAAAGTCTACTGGAATATTCTTTTTCGGCAATAACCGGTTCAGGGAATAGAAGATCCCCAGAGTAATGCCTATATGCCCGAGAATAAACATCAGATTAAAAAAGTTGATAACATATAATTATTTTTTGGCTGGCTTGCCTGAAAGACATGCCAGCACAGGTTTCCCCTGTTTGCAGGTTTTCCCCTTTTACAGGTTTCCCCCTTTTACAGGTTTCCGCCGTTTTTATATTCTACTGTGTACAGAACTTTTCAGATTTGGCACTCAGACACGAGTTTTTCTACTAGCTCCTGCCTGATCGTAGTCATTCGGTCTCCGCCGCATACCATACCCCGAACACCAATTATGTCGGGTCCTATCCTTTCGAGGACCGGAAGGTCTTCGAATTTCAGGGAACCAGCAATTGCACTCTCAAGCCCGTGCTCATGAGCAAGGTCAGTAAACTCTATCAGCTCTTTTTCATCCATGAATTCAAAGGTAGATTTCCCGTCCTTGATGCCAGTGTCTACCATGACAACATCTACTCCGGCCTCTGCAGCAACTGCGGGGAGTAAAATAGGAGAAATCGAATTAATGCGTTTGTAGTCCGAATATCCTGCGGCAACAACCTTTTTTGATGGGTCATAGTCTTTTACGGCTCTTGTAATCTTTGTGAGCAGCTCAAGGGCCTGTGCTTCGGTCTGGATATCGTAAAGGCCTACTTTAATGTAATCCGCTCCTGCTGCTGCTGCTCCAAGGGCTGCAAGTGCGGCAGTTCCGGGTTTGTAGTTGAAATCTCCTATTGTTGCGCTTATCGGCTGCCTGCCGTTTACAACCTCCTTAACGTCCCTGATTACCCAGGGGAAATTGGCTCCAAGGGAACCTTCTTTTGGGTTTTTGACATCTACAATGTCTGCGCCGCCTCTGGAAGCGAGAATTGCTTCCTCTCGATTTATTGGACTTACAAGCAGTTTCATAAAAAGCCTCTTATTAAGAATGAAGTTAAATATTCAATGATGTATATTACGCTTTTTTATATAAGTAATCTTATTTTATATTTTTTTATAGGATGATGCAGCTATGGAATAAGTATGTTCCGTGTAATTTTTGTAATGGATATATTTAACCGTAACGTGGTTCTTGCAAAAGGCGGAGTAAGGGAAAATTACCGCCCGGTTTCGGATTCAAGTGTGGTGTGCCGGACCTCAGCTCCCCTGGAAATAGTTGGGGCTTTACGCCCTAGAGAAGTTTACATTGCCGACCTTAACGCACTGCAGGTCAAAGGTCCTCTCGATATTAATGCGGAGATTATCCGGGAAGTTAGTTTAAAGGCGGATACAATGCTTGATTTCGGGGTCTCTTTTCTAACGGATGTTGAAAAAGCACTTTCTATTGCAGGAACTGCGGTTATAGGCACGGAGACCGGCAAGCTTGCAGTAATCAAAGACGCAGCTTTCAAAAACCCGGGACGTATCAGTGTCAGTATTGATGTTAAATATGGAAAGGTTCTGAAACTGGACCCTGAGATCCCTGAAGATCCTTTTGAAATTGTAAAGCTTCTAAACGAGCTTCCCTTAAAAGACCTGATTTTTCTCGACCTTGACAGGGTCGGCACAGCTTCTGGGTTTGACCCGGAGTTTCTGCGCAAACTGGCTGAGGGCTCATTACACGATGTACTGCTTGCAGGTGGGGTCAGATGTATGGAGGATCTTTTTGCTCTTAACAGGCTTGGTATAAAGGGCGCTCTGGTGGCAACTGCAATCCACTCAGGGTTGGTTCCTCCGGAAGTGATGAGCCGGGGACTTGAAAATCTAAAGAAAAGCAATTAATGAATTTCCGGGAAAGATTTATACTCTGCCTTATGCCTCTGATATAGAAGGCATTGAGTATCTTTATAACCCAATTGGCAGATTTATATCCAGTTCATCGGATGTCACCATCAAAACAAAGAGTTTACGAGGTTACAGTATGGCAACAAGAAAGGTAACTGAGGAGAGCATTGAAGAGCCTGTAGAGGAGCGCATTGAAGAGCCCGTAGAGGAGCGTACAGGAGAAAACAACGGAGACGGGTATACTGAAATTAAGATGGGGGGCGGCTGGTACATGACCATCTCTCTGGCGCACAGCGACCGTTTTGAAAAGGAGTATGTAGAGCTCGCAAAAGAGCGTGGGGGAGTGAAAAAGTCCCGCTTCAATCTCAACCCCTCGCACGTCCGGATGCTGGCGGAAGCCCTGGTCAAGTTTGCGGATGATAACAAGCTCTAACCGGGCTTTCACTTTCTTTTTTTATTTTTTTATTTATTTTCGAGGTTTATTTCTCGAATTTAATCGTCTGGATCAATTTTCAGGTTAATTTCCTGCCTTACTCTTTGATTTCAATTTAAAACTTGTTTTCATAAACCCTTAGCAGAAAACCCCTGGGTCTTTAGTTCAGGGACAGTTGATGGCCAGTAGACGGCCAGTAAATCTCCAATTCAATCCCTTTGAACAAACTCGAGAATTTTTTGCACGACTGTTTTTTCCACATTTTCTGGAGAGCAAGAAGCATCAACTACTATAAACCGTCCCGGCTCTTCTGCGGCGAGTCTGAGGAAAATTTCTCTGACTCCTCGTAGAAATTCTATCTTTTCGAATTTGGTTTGTTCTCCTCGCTTCCCGCATCGCTTAACTGCGATTTCAGGTTCAATGTCAAATAGAATAGTAAGGTCCGGAACAACGGTCCAGCCTCTGTGCAGGCCTCTCACCCACTCAAGCGGGTTCTCTATGCGGTTTTTAAGGGTTATTCCCTGGTATGCATAGCGGCTGTCGGAATAACGGTCAGAAATCACGGTTTTCCCGTTTTCAAGTGCAGGTTTTACAAGCTTTGCCAGATGCTCAGCATGGTCAGCTGTAAAAAGGAATAGTTCGGCAAGCTGGTCGGTATCCGACTGGATTGCTTTTTCGACAGCATTTCCAGTAAGGGTGCCTCTTGTAGGCTCTCTGGTAAAGATAGGCTCAAAAACACGAATTTCATGATTTTCCTGAAGTTTTTTTGCAACCGTACTTTTACCTGAACCATCAATCCCCTCAAGTGTGATCAGTTTGCCTCTCATAATAAAATAAGCAGGATACCCGTGTCTTTAGACATGGGAGGAATGCGTAAACATCCCCGTACTTGCTTTCATCCCTCCTTTAGATTATATTTTATAAGTTGGACGGGAGCTAAAAACTAGCTCCCCTCTACTTTCGTAGAGTAATGCGTATCCCGATTGTGGACTCCAACTTCGTGAAGTTGGAGTGTTGCAGCGTAGATGGAAGGACTTCAACTTCGTGAAGTTGGAGTGTTGCAGCAAAGCTGGAACCAGTCAATCAAGGAATCCGACCTCCTCTCGATCTGATATTGCAAGGTTTGTTTGATGCAAGCACCGCCCACAACCCTTTAGGGCTTTTAACCGGCATCCTTAGAGCTTCAAACTGAGGCGACATTCGAAGGTAACTATTGTTGTATTCTTGCATATCGGTTACCGATTTTGTTTACTCCAATCGGTGATCTGGTCAACCTAGGCACTATAACATGCCTGCCACTTTAGTGGCGGGTAGTTGACAAGGACCGCCTTTTTATTTTTTTCTTTACAGGTTTTCATTCAAATGCATTAGCTGTATTTATACTCTCCAGAGAGCCTCGGGTAGCTGGCAGGTCAGGGCAGCAGTTTCAGATGAAATGAGTATCCATTGGTCTTCGGTTAAGGAATTTTCTTGCCTGAAAGTATCGATTTTGCATTAGAAGTCTACCTTAAATTTTGGCCTGATTACATGAAATCGATACCGTGTCCAGTTCTCAATTTCTAAAAATATTTGATAACTGTTGTGGGAATGGAGGTAATTTATCACGATTCCTCACTTAACCGAAGACGCATGAATGAGTATCTATTTATGTAAACATTAAAAATAGCTTAAAGTAATGACCGTAATAGGAGTTATCACACGGGGCAAGTACGGGCATCGCCTTGTTGACGTTGTAAAGGAGCACAGTGATTTCTCAGTTGTAACTGTCGACCTGCCCGAGTTCGTGCCCATATTTATTGAGGAACCCGATGAGTTTTTGGAAAACCTGAATTTCGACCTGCGTGTCTTTTCTGCCGATCTCGTGGTTACCTATTCCCTGCACCCTGACCTGACCTCAGCAATTGCAAAGCTTGCCGCAGAAGCCGGGGTACGCTCTTTGATTATACCGGGAGGGTCTTCCAGGGCATCGGTTCCCGAACTTAAACAGATTTCCGAAGCTTCCGGAATGGATATAGAGGTGGATGAAACTTGCTGTACCCTTGAACCCAACTCATTCAACCGTCCATTTGCTGATATTTTCGGGTCCCCAGTTTTGAAAGTTAAGACCGAAAACGGAAAAATCGCTAAAGTTGAGGTCATAAAAGGTGCCCCCTGCGGGAGTACCTGGCATATGGCTAAGGAACTTGTCGGAGTGCCGGTAAAAGATGCTCCCCCAAAAGCCGGGTTGCTGGTCCAGCAATATCCATGCCGGGCGATCAGGGGTGAAATGGGGGGGATTCATGAGTCTGCAGAACTTCACAAGCAGGCGCTCATAACAGCGCTTGAGAATGAGGAGTGATTATATATTCCTTGGAAAAATATAATCTAAATATGGCAGAAGAATGGGACCCATTTTTTATTTTCTGAAATTCCTGTTTTTTGCCTGTACTGATTGCCAAGTATCTTTTTGGGGGTGAAAATATTATTTCCCTATCTATATCAGAAGACTCAGGGCCTGAAGACCTTGAGCCAATAGCATTTGCAGTGCATTCACTAATGGGACTCCCTACCACCATTAGAAGCCTCAAACGAAAAGGGCTTCGTCTGGAAAAGGGAAAAATCCTTGACCGGGACTATACAGGACCCGTTCTCGAAGAGGTGTTAAAGACCAACAAAATTGCCCATGAAGTTCCCGCAGAAGGCATGTACCGCGGAAAACATGTGGTAGTTGCTCCTATCCGTTCAAAGGATGGGAAGGTTGTTGCGGTTCTCGGGGTTGTGGACCTTCTGGCTACAATTGATCTTCCTTCTGTCTTTCAGGAATATACCTCTGTGCTGCAAGAAGTAGAAGATGCAAAAAAATGAAGCTGAAACAGGTTCCGAGAACCATTCTATAAAAAAGGAAAAAACTAATTGGATTTTATTGGAGGATTTTGTCCCCTCTCTTTTTCAAGGTTTGAGAGGACATTTATCCAATTCCTCCAGTCTTTATTGAAATCCAGGATCCTGATTTTTAAACCAGGAAAAGTTTTCTGGTGTTTACTGTGGTTTTTCGTATAACTTGACCTTTTTCAACAGGACTCCGCTCTTTGCGTGGGGCTGTCTGAAGACTGTATCGTTGGACTTTTCGATTTCTCTTGCTTGAGTTGCGAGTATTGCTGCAGCTCCCATTATCTCGTGCCCGGCTGCGGCTGTGAGGCATACCTGGTCGAGTTCCTTTAACATGAAGCAAGCAGGGAAATTAACCTGTGCAACTTTCTCAGCCATGTGAAGGGCTGCAAGAGCTTTTGCTTTTGCGTAAGGGTTTGCAAAGCCTGCGTGTTCTACACATTTTTCGGGTTTTGCGAAGATATGCGGGAGTTCAAGCTCCTTTCCTGTCCTTCCGGAAGCAACCTGGTCGGTTACCCTGTCGAGTTCCTCCTGGATAAGTCTTACAACACCACAGATGGAGAGGACTTTCATTGCATCGGAATTGAAGGACGCCATTTCGACGGAGTCGAGGAATTCCCTCTTTGCTCCGATAAGGGGGTCTACCGGGAGGATAATGTATCCAAAACCGTCCTGTTCAAAAGCCTCACGGGCTTCCTTTTTAGTAGGACCGTCTGAAACTACGATACAGGGTACATCTTTCCAGAGTTCACGGGCTGCGGTCGGGCCTGGAGCTGCTGCATTCGGACTGATTATTACCACGAAGTCAGCATTCCACTGCTTGAAGCTTTCGGTGTCTGCCGCTTCTGCAGGGCCCATTTTGGCACCAGTACCGAATGATCTTACAGTAATTCCCTCTCGCGCTGCAATTTCATCCTGGATCAGATTGATAACCTGGCTCATTCCCAGGTTGCCCATTTTTATAAAACCTATGTTGACCATTTTTCTCAAAATCCTGTGTTAACCTTTTTCTTCAATAGTGGAATTCCTAAAGGGTTTATAATCCTTTTGGCAATCTCTCTTTCTTATCCCTCTTATTTTATATATATCTGCCCTATTTATAATTATTATTCGGTATCATTTATCGATCCTCCGAAAAGCTTAAAAGGGATGTGATTTATTTCACTCAAAAACGTTGACATCAATGCTGTTGTTTTGTGGTTTTGTTTTCGCGAAACCCGCATTATAATTTGAAGAACTTTATCCGTTGGTGGGCTTTTAATGTCAGGGCACATATATTCTATCAAGCTGCGGGGGTACCCTGAAAACGGTACTTCGGGCGGCATGCCCTTTTTCGGGAATTGCCCCGCTATATATATAGCTATTCAGGTCCAGGTTTTGATTGAGTGAACTGTCCTATACATAATTCTACTGAAAACAAACTCATTGTTTTTGATATGGATAGTACCCTTATAGATGCTGAGACCATCGATGAGCTCGCCAGAGCCGCAGGTGTTGTAAGCAAAGTAGAGGAGATTACGAAGAGGGCAATGTATGGAGACCTCGATTTCGAGCAAGCGCTTGCAGAAAGGGTCAGACTTCTTAAGGGACTTCCCCTTGAAACTGCCCTTGATGCTGTAAATCAGATAAATCTTATGCCGGGAGCAGCCGAACTTGTCCTGTATGTTAAAAATCGGGGTTATAAGACTGCGATGATTTCCGGTGGATTTACCATAGCTGCCGAGAGAGTAGGTAAAACGCTTGGTATTGATTTCGTCGTTTCCAACGAACTGCTTGTTGAAGATGGCTGCCTCACGGGCGAAGTTGTCGGTCCTGTCACACAAAGCGATTCCAAAGCAAAGGTGTTCGAGGAATTGGCTCGGCTTTACAATGTCAGGCCCGAGCAGTGTGTGGTTGTCGGGGACGGCGCAAATGATGCCTGTATTTTTGAGGTAGCAGGTTTTTCCATAGCTTTCAATCCAAAGCCCATACTTAGGGAATATGCGGACGTGGTCATAACAATAAAAGACCTGAGAGCCGTGATCCCTGTTCTTGAATCTCTTTCTTATCAATTTTGTAATCAGGCACAGCATGTCGACATCGAACACTACTAAAATGCCAGCTTTTTTGCTGGATCGGGAGGCACAATAAGAGATGCTAAAGGAATTACAGAAAAAAAGATCAGATTTGAAGGACATTTCTGAAGAATCCAAAGATAAAAGAAATACTTTAAACGCTGAGGCCAGCGCGCTTGCCGCAAAGCGCAACGACCTGAACAAGAAGACAAAAGACCTTATCAACGAAGCCCAGGAACTAAAAGTTCTCAGGGACGAGATTAACGAGAAGGTCAGTGAATACAAGAACAAGCGCGATGAAACCAATGCCAGAGCCAATGATCTGTTTGCAAAGGCAGATTCCATCAGGAAGCAGAACAACCTTGGCGGGCCCTCAATCAAAGCCTTAAGGAAAGATATCGATCGCCTTGAATTCACCCAGCAGACCGAAGTTCTGAGCACAAGCAAGGAAAGAGAACTTGTTGGCAAGATTGCAGAGCTTCAGAAACAATACCATGAGAAAAAAATCCAGCTTGAGGGCAACCTCGAACTGAAAGATATCCTGGATGAAGCCCAGCAAATCAGGGACGAAGCTTCAGAGTTCCACAATGAGCTTGCAGAATACGCCAGGCAGGCCCAGGAATTCCACGAGAAGATGATTAACGCCTTCAAGGAAGCTGACAGAACCCGGGCAGATTCAGACATTGCACACAGGGAGTTTGTAAAAGCCCAGGAAGCAGCTGACGAACAACATAAGATTTTCATCAATGCCCAGAAGGAAATCAGAGATCTCGATAAAGAAATCTTCAAGCTTAAGAAGAAAGACAAAGACGGGAAGTCCCGCGTTGTTAAGTCCGAACTTCAGAAGGATGCAAAATCCATTTTCGATAAGTTCAAGGGCGGAGCAAAACTCACTACCGAAGACCTGATGACTCTTCAGCGGTCTGGTTTAGTCTAATCAATCACATAGAATCAATTTGTTCGTTGAAATTTTTAATTTTCGTTGCAAGTGAAGGTTTCAAACCTTTACCTGCACTCATTTTTCTATTACCTGCTTATTTTCCTGTTGCTAGCTTAGTTTTCTGTTATCAGAGCAGTACTGGAATCTGCTGCTTGTTTAATGTTGCCTGTTTACTGCCTGTTTATATCCCCTGTTCACTTTTCGCTGCTCCCAGCTCACGGTTGATATTCTGTTAGTGTACTTTCGCGCAGTTTACTTTCGTGCAGTGTACTTTCGCACGGCTGTGCTTTCGCTTTTGTCTGCTGTGCAGGCAAGCTCAGACCGCACAGAGGATGCGGAAAAAAAGAACTGTTATGATTTTTAAGGTCTGCCTGCTTCAAAAATCTGAAATTTACTTTAAAAACCCGAAGCTCACTCCAGAATCTTCAGGTATTTTTCCCTGAACTCGGGGTTTCTCATAAGGCAGCATTTTGCGTTATATACGGGATCGTCCCTGATTTTTTTCCAGACATCTTTTACTTTATCCATGTGAACATTTCCATAGGGGATAGGAATGCAGGCACAGGGGAGGATATTTCCTTCAGGTGTGATGTGCAGCCACTTTTTTCCTGCCATGCAGCCTGTGGTCTTCATAACCTGCGGAATTGGAAAAACCCTGGGTCCTTCTTTCTCCTGGGCCCGGGACACAAAATTGTCAAATTTCCGGAGGTCTTTTGGGGTCATGATCTCGGAAGCATGGTCCATCCACCTGCCGGTTGGCACTATCTCATAGAAAGAGAGTTCATGGACTCCAAGCTCCGTTGCAAGAGTATAGAGTTCATTAAGCTCATTGACATTATCCCTTGAAAGCACCACATATATGTTTACAAGCAGCCCTGCCTCAAGTCCGTTTTTGACCGCTTCAACTGCGCTTTTGAAAACCCCTTTCCTGCCCCTCACATAATCGTGCTTTTCCTCATATGCGCTGTCAAAGCTAACTGTAAGGGAATACAACCCTGCAGCTTTAAGGCTTCGAGCGCGTTCTTCTGTCAGGCCCACTCCTGAGGTGAACATGCCGGCAATGGCTTTATCAGGGTCAACGTAACTTATCAGGGTTTCAAGACCCGAATAGGTAAGGGGTTCTCCTCCATCGAAAATAATAAATGTTGTGCCCATTTCGAGCACCTGGTCGATTACATCTTTAACAGTTTCGGGTGTAAGCTTTGTCCTGTTCTTTGTATCAGGGAGGGCACAGTGGATGCAGTTGTTGGGGCAGTCCTCTGTAATTGAAATTGTTACCTGGTCAGGTATATTTTTCCCGAACATTGATGATAGCTGGCTCTTCACAAGCCGGTCAAAGCCCGGACTCGGAATTGGAGGCATCCAGGTAGAATAGATCAGGCGGTCAGCTTCTACATTTGCAGGCTTTTCGCCGTCAAATATCGAGATGTTTGCCGTAAGGACTTTTTTCATGAGTGGAGATGCTAATCCACCTGTTTTCATCTTCAAGCACCCATCTTCAATTTCAGCATAAACCCTAAAAAGGGGGTTTTTATAAAACTCGTACTGCATATTTTCCCTGCATCTGGCTTTCTGGTGGTTTTTTCCTTTATGTATTTTCCGTTCTATTTTTTCCGGTTTTGTCTTTTTCCGTTTTTTCCGTTTTATCTTTTCCAGCTTGCCTTTCGTCTCCAGTTTACTTATCCCTCAGGAATGCCCTGTATTTCAGTAGGGCTGAGGGTTTCTTCTTCAACGTGAAGATAAATACCTGCATAGCCTGTTCAAAGGAGCTGCCGTGGATAAAGGACAGGTCCTCTTTTTCAAATACCCTTACCATTTCATCTATTTCTCTGTCCGTCATCTTCCTGAGGGTCTCAAGCCCTATACGGCCCAGGTAATGCTCGACCTTAAACTCCTTTTCCCAGGTTTTCCGGAATTCCAAAAGAGCACTTTTTGAGACATCTCCCTTTTTCACAGCATCTGCCGCCACGTCTCCGCATATCTGGCCTGCCCTCATAGCATAGCCTATTCCGGACTGCCCTGCAGCTCCTCCAACTACCATTACCCCATCCGTTATGTATTCACCAGGTATGGTAACAATAGGGTCTCCCCCGGAAAGTTTTCTTACAACCTCAAGTTCTTCGAGCCCTTTAAGCTTTTTGAAACGCTCCACCCAGGCATTCAGGTAAGGTGTGGCATCCTTGCCACATCTGCGCACATAAGCTCCAATCGCGGCATTATCGCCTCCTCTGGGGGCATATGTGGTCTTCCAGCCGGGAGCATGGTTTCCCACATAGTACTCAAACATTTCAGGCTTCCCGAGACCAGGGGCTCTGACATCCAGCTCAATTCCCCAGGCAATATCCTCCGGATGTTTCATTGTTTTCAGGCCCAGAAGGGAGGCCATTTTTGAATTTATGCCGTCGGAAATTACTACGAGTTTCGACCTGAACACCCCTGCCGAAGTACTGATGGCAAATTCCCCTCCCTCTTTCCGGATACTTTTTACTTCTATTCCTGTCCTGAGGTCAACCCCGGTTTTCATCACTTTTTCAGCATAAAACCGGTCAAATCTCGTTTTATCGATAGAATAACCGGGTGTTTCTACTATGACTTCGCGTCCTTCCGGGGAGATGAGCTTCATCCCCTTGAGGTAATGCACGACATAAGATGGGTCTACCTTTTCTCCGCACCTGTCAAGCATCCCCTTAAAAAAAGAGTTCGCGGGGTGTGGAGGATTTCCTATCTCTTCCTTTTTTTCCAGCAAAAGTACATCTGCACCCTTTTCACAGGCATTTCTGGCAGCCATGAGCCCTGCAGGGGACGCCCCAATTACAATAATGTCCGCATCCATTTTTTTCTATCCTTTTTCACCAGAGAATGGAGGTATAAGATCCAAGATATATGCAGAGCACCACGTCCAGGATCATTGACCCGAACATTATTGCTCTGTAGTTTGAGCCGTTAAGGAAAAGCGCCCCCCCCCTCTCAGGAGTTGGATGTTTGATAAAATCAAGGCACTGGGCAAGCATCCAGAGCCCTGAGGCAAGAGTTCCCGCAAAAAACACCGGTCCGAGTTTGGCTGACCAGCCTATTATTACTGAAGCAATAACTCCGACAATCCACCAGAATGTCACAAACCTGGCGGTAAAAGGAATTCCGAAGGTTACGGGCATTGTGGGGGCACCTTTTAGCCGGTCTCCTTCCACATCTCTGGCAACGCCTCCCAGAGTAAAAGCCCAGTCCGTAACGCACATCATGAGCCCGAAGCAGATTGCGGGCAGGGGCAGGATCACTCCGTCGCTGCCTTTCAGAATCCCTGCAGGATCAAAGGCAAGCCAGATGCCGATAGGCACAAGCCCGTAGGAGATGCCGACAGGCAGGAAGCTCAGGAAGGTGCTGCGCTTTGCAAAGATTGAGTAAATGGTGATAGTTGCAGCTGCGATAAATAGGACGGCAAGGGATTCCGGGTTCAGGTACGTGGCTGCCGCACCTGCGATAAGCAAAAGCAAGAGAGCATAAATCATCGCCGAATTTTTCGAGACTCTCGAGGCGGGCAGGGGGCGGTCCGGGATATTGATGGTGTCGATATCGACATCGCAGCAGTCATTGAAAACGTATGAACTGGTTATGGCCGCAAATCCTCCTATCACGGCAATCAGGAACGGGACAAGTAAGGGCAGTCCTCCGGTTGCCAGGTATGAAGCAAGGATCGCACTGGCGGCTGGGAGGGTCAGGTCCATGTAGTAGAGTTCGGGTCTCAGCAATCGGAGGTAGGGGCTGAGTTCCCCGATTCTTGCTGTAAGGGACAATCTTTTCACCTGTTCTTTTCTGGTTTTTATTGGGGGTTGGTTGTATTTCGGAAACTGTCAGGTTTTTAGTGTTATCAGGGGTTTTTACAGTTAGTCCTATAAACATTGGCATCTCAAAAAAGTTTCCTTTTTCTCTTTTTCAGGAGAATCTTGCCTTGAGAAGGTAGCGGAGGGGTTTATGAGATGCAGGAGAACCCCTGGAACCATTAAAGAAGCTGTAAAAAATCCAGGCCCCTTGGGGGGTATGGGGAGCTTATTCTTTTTTCCAGGCGTCCCTGTAGACCAGTTCAGCCTTTTCTTTTATTTTTTCGAGCAAGGGGTGCTCGAACTCCCGCTCACAGACAAAGGTAAACTTCGCTTTCGGGTTAAGCTCTATCAGTTTAAGGATATTTGAAAATGCGGTGCTGAGGGCTTCGTAATCCGGAAACTTTGAGACCTCGGCATTGAATGGGTATACCTCTTCCATTTCTGCAGGGAATGCCCCGAAAGGTGCTTTGAAGATAAGGAGCTGGTCATAGCTTTTCTCCCCTTTCACTGGAGTTGTGCGGATAATTGCCGACCCCTCAAGGCTGAATCTTTCCAGCCGCTTTCCGAAACGCAGGACTTCCGGTCTGGAGGCGGATTCCGGCCCGCAGTAAAAGTATGTGCTTTTGGTTGCAGGGTCTAACTGTTCCAGCCAGGGGGAATGGGTGTAGAGCTTTTTCAGCCCGTCAAGAAGTTTCGGATGGGCACGGCAGCGTTGTTCAACAAGCTCGAGCAGTTTTCCGTCCTTGATGGACTGCTTGATCAGCCGGATTTCTGCAAAGGTTGCATAAAGGTTATGCCTTGCGAGAAGTTCTTCCTTATTTTTGGCTTTTTTCAACTCGTCGGCAGTATATTTAGTACAGATAGGACAGGAACAGGGCAGGTAGTTCAGTTTTTCTATGTGATACGTCCCGTTTACAGTAATATAACGCCCGTCCTTGGCATAGAGGGCATAAGCTGCCGAGTCAAAAAGATCACAGCCAAGAGCGACTGCAAGAGCAAACATCATAGGGTGCCCTGCCCCGAAAAGGTGTACCGGTGAGGTTGGAGACAGGCCTTTTTTGGCTGCGGCAATTACATCCACAAGCTCTGCGTAACGATAGGATTCCATTAGCGGGACAACGGCTCCCAGGGGATAAACATCAAAGTTCAGGTCTCTCAGGTGGGATGCAGCCTTTTCCCTGAGTTCAGGATAGGTTGATCCCTGGACCGGGCCTGCCAGGAGCTGTTCGCCCTTAATGAATTTGCGGGCAGCTTCCAGGCGTTCGGCAGTGATCGCAAGTTCTTCTTCTGCTCTCCTGTAGTGGACGTCCGGAGGAGTCGGAATATCAAGTGGGACTATGATGTCACTCCCGATTTCCTGCTGGAACGCGAGGATCTCCTCGTTTGTAACTTCCACAGACCCGTATACTGAAAGTTGAAAAGAGCCTGAATCTGTCATAATTGGCCCGTCAAAACCAAGGAGCCCATGCAGCCCTTTTTCAAGGGCGACATTTCGCAGTTCTTCCTTCCGGTAGATAATATAGGAATTTGTGATCAGAATCTCTGCCCCGAAGCTTTTCATCTCATTCGGGGGGATAAGCTGGATGTTCGGATTTACTACAGGCATGACAGTAGGAGTCTCAACAGTCCCGTGAGGGGTCTTGAGTTTACCTATCCTGCCGCCTGCGTCCTTGTCGAGAATTTCAAATATCGCTGACATGCCGGGGGTATAGATGCCTATCAGATATATTTATCTTTGGGGACCCCGAATTGCGCCTCGGGAGTACGCGGTCCTTTTCGCTGCGCTCAAGAGGACTAATTGCTGAGTTATAACAGTGAGCTTCAATCAAGAGGACTGAGTTACAAATATTGTTGACCTTTTTCTGTTTTCCGTGCCTTCCGTTTTTTGTGGTTACAAAGTCTGAGCGAGTCAGGTGTATATTTACGTCAGGTGTATATTTACGTCTAAATTATAGTTCCCCTCTCTCCATTTTTTCTTCCCCTCAATCTCCTTTTCCTGGATCAGTCTTCTTTTGCTCGCGGCATTGCGATGATTTCCCTTACCTGAAGGGAGAAGAAGTCGTTGCTATGAGCCGGTCTTAGCACAAGAGCTACATCTGCACCCCACCTTGTACCTCCGATGGCTATGATTTCGGTATCTTCTGAGATCGGAATATGGCCTGAGTCTGCTGCCATAATGGCAACCTCTATAGCTACCTTGAAGCCTTTTCCGAAAAGGGAGCGCAGGGTATCCGCAATTACTTCGATCCTTGAATAGCCTCCGAACTTCTTTGTGACCGAACGCTCTATTCCGGAAAACATATGTGACTGAGTAGTGATTATTGCTCCAAGTTCTTCGAGTTTCTTTTTGTACTCTTCTTCTACTTCCCACTCGCCTTTTTCCTTCTGGCCGTACTGGTGGCTTACTCCAATTACTTTGATGTTGCTGCCTTTTACTGCCTCTGCCATTTTAAGAGCGGTTTTTCCACTGGTACTGGCAACTACAATATGGGATATTCCAAGTTCTGCTGCCCTTTTTGCTGCAGCCTCAACAACTGCGTCTGTGTTTTCTTCCCCTACTTTGTCCAGATAAAGAATTGGTTTTTCCATGAATTAATTCCTCCTGTATTCGGTTTTTTATCTTTTTTTACAAACTGTTTTTGTGGACTGTTTTTCCAGTTCCTATTCTGCAGTTCTTTGATTTCTTTCCTGTTATCTTCCCTTTCCTGTTATCTTCCCTTTCCTGTTATCTTCCTTCTTTTCTATGAAACTCTTTTCCCTCTCCTTTTCTTATCCTTCAACAACGCAGTTTGCATTTAGCAAACATTGGGTGGAGAATGCATCGTAATTAGAATAAACGCTTCTGATCTGAATTATTTTTTCTCTGTCATGAGAAAAGATATATATTAAAAGGAGTCTCTTTTAATAAAAAAGAGGGTTATGGCTTTCGGAATCCCGGATTCATCGATGTTTTTCTATTGATGTCTGTGCAGAAGGTAACACAGACCCGGGCTGCTGAGAAACTTGTTTATTTAGGATTAGCATATATTATCTAGGGGTTTTATTTCATTGAGGTGGTTTTTTGTCAACTACTACAGATTATGATAACAACGACGTGAAGATTATTACTAAACCTGTGCAGTCAAAAAACCCTGTTTTGATTGAAGGTTTTCCAGGAATCGGGCTTGTGGGGAATATAGCAAGTCAGCACATGATCGAAGAGATGAACATGGAGTATATAGGCTCCATTGAGTCCAGGTATTTCCCTTCAATTGCAGTGCTTTATGAGGGGCTTATAAACATGCCTGTAAGAATCTACGAAAACGTGGAGCACAACATCGTTGTAGTCATCTCCGATATTCCGATCAGCCACTCGGTATCTTACGATGTAAGCAATGCTCTCGTGGACTGGGCTGAATCTATCAATGTCAGGGAGGTTGCTTCCATTGCAGGAATTGCCATTATGGACGGGGAACATAAGGTTTTCGGGGCAGCTACCACGTCGGAAATGCTGGATAAAATCAAGGAAAAGGTAGAAATTTTCCAGATGGGGACTATTTCCGGGATTTCAGGCAGCGTAATGGCCGAATGCCTGCTGCGCGGGATTCCTGCAATTAGCCTTCTAGGGGCTACAAAAACCCAGAATCCGGATCCAAGAGCCGCTTCTGCTGTGATTGGAGTTCTTAATGAACTGTATGGACTTTCGGTCAGCACTGATAGGCTTATAGAGCAGGCTGAACGCATAGAAATCGAGCTCCATAAGCTTGCTGAAGATGTTCAGACTACCGAGCAGAAAGGAGAAGTAAAGAAGGAATTCCCAATGTACGGGTGATTCCATGGAGTATATAACGTTAACAGGAATTGCTGATTCTGTGATCGAGGTCCTGAAGAAACACGAGCTAAGGACTCTTGAGATTCGGAATCTGCAGAACTTCTTCGGAATACTCGGGCTCAATGCAGGAGATAATGTTCTCCTAACTTCTACGAGCCTTCAGGACCTTACAGATGGGACTTCAGCCCTTATAGCAAAGATTGTGCAGATGCAGATCTCTGTTCATTCTATTGTCAGTTCAAACGATATCTATTGTGAAGAACGAGAAGCCATGTCAGCTCGTATTCAGCTTGAATGCAGGAGCATGGCACGGGTGAAAAGCGTCGTTTCAAACGAACTCGGAAAACCAGTGAGGGTGGACGCAAGAGAAATTTCCTGCTACGAAGCCAGATAATAATCTCGTTAATTACGTTAATTTTCTAAAAACGGCTTCAAAAACGGCTTTTCTTAGTTTCCTGGCATCCCAATGTCAGACGATGCCCATGTGTTTTAAAGAGAATCTTAAAGAGACTCTAATTTTCTGGTCTCTGATGCTTCTTTTCTAGAAAATGTTCATTCTCTTCTTAATAAAACACCACTGTTCTGAAAAATCCCACTGTTCTGAAAAATATTTCTGCCCTGAAAGAAGACACTTTTGAGAGTTGGAAAAAAGAACGGAAAAGAAAGGTTCCGGAAAGGTGGAATTCTCTCCGGTAACCCTGGATTCATATTTTTGAATTATTCACATATCTTCAGGCATTTCGCCGCCCATCCCTGGGCCTGCTCTTCCACCGCCGGCTGAGGCGATTACGTCATCGATCCTGAGGATCATAATTGCGGCTTCTGTAGCTGCGTTGATTGCCTGGGTCTTGATCCTGAGAGGTTCGACAACATTGTTTTCGAACATGTCTTCGATCTTGCCTGTGTATACATTGAGTCCAGCCCTCTTGTTGCCCTTTTCGTGCTGGGAGCGCATTTCCACAAGCATGTCGATAGGGTCAAGCCCTGCATTTTCTGCAAGGGTCTGAGGAATGACTTCGAGAGCTTCGGCATAGGCCTTAACTGCAAGCTGTTCTCTGCCCTTAAGGGTTGCTGCGTATTCCCGGAGTCTGAGGGACAATTCGATTTCAGGGGAGCCGCCGCCCACAACAATCTTCTGATCTTCGAGAGCAACGCCCACAACTCTGAGGGCATCTTCGAGGGCTCTCTCAATCCCTTCAACTACATGCTCGGTTCCGCCGCGAAGCAGAATTGAGGTGGTCTTGCTGTCCTTGCAACCTGTTACGAAGGTCATTCTGGAACCTGTGACGTCTTTCTCTTCCACAAGGCCTGCGTAGCCGAGGTCGGACTCCTCGATTTCATCCATGCTTGTGATAACCTTTGCACCTGTTGCCCTGGAGAGTTTGTCCATGTCACTCTTCTTGACTCTGCGCATTGCGAAAATTCCTGCCTTTGTCAGGTAGTACTGGGCGAGGTCATCCATGCCCTTCTGGCAGAAGACTACATTTGCGCCTGTCCTGATTACCTTTTCCACAATTTCCCTGAGCATGGATTCTTCCTGGTCAAGGAAAAGCTGCATCTGGTCAGGGGAGGTGATCTTTATCTCGGCTTTTGTTTCGGTCTTCTTGAGCTCGATTGGCACGCTCAGGAGCAGGACTTTTGCATCTTTCACTATTTCCGGCATTCCGCTGTGGACACGTTCTTTATCAACGATTACACCTTCGATAATCTCGGAGTCTGCGATGCTTCCACCGGGTCTCTTTTCGATCTTGATGTCCTCGATGTCCACAGTGATCTTCCCATCTTCACTTACCTCAACAACCGATTTAACGGCCTGAACTGCAAGCCTGGAAAGGTGGTCCTTGTTAGCCTCTGCGCCTTTACCTGTAATGGCTGTGGCTGCAATTTTTTCGAGGGTTTCGGTATCTTCCGGAGTTGTGCTGATAGTGATGGTCTCCAGGATCTTTGTAGCCTGGTCTGCTGCAAGCCTGTAACCACTTGCAATCACAGTGGGGTGAACGCCGCTTTCCAGCAGGTCTTCTGCCTTTGTCAGGAATTCTCCTGCGAGTACGGCTGCAGTGGTTGTCCCGTCGCCTACTTCGGCGTCCTGGGTCTTGGCGACTTCTACGATCATCTTTGCACCTGGGTGCTCGATGTCCATTTCTTTAAGGATAGTTGCTCCGTCGTTGGTGATGACGACGTCTCCCATGGAGTCTACAAGCATCTTGTCCATACCCTTCGGCCCAAGAGTGGTCCTAACTGCCTCAGCTACTGCCTTTGCGGCCATGATGTTGTTGTGCTGGGCGTCGGAACCGTGGGTTCTCTTGCTGCCTTCTCTTAAAATAAAAATCGGTTGTGCTGCCAAAATTTAATCTCCTTTATAATGATATGAATTTCTATGAATTTTTATCAGTAGTATTTCTGAGCACGTTATTTTTGTGCGTAATTTTTCATATTCTTAATGCAAGCACTTCTATATAAGAATTCCTCTGGAGGTCAGGTTCTTAATCTTGAAAATTGGGTCTTCTGGTCCTTTTAATACATTTATTTGGTTGGTTTAGATGGTAAATAAAGTCCAACAATCTCACTCCTTAAACTAGGATCGCTGGTTGTAAAAAATCTGTTCTTTGTGAATTAAGGAGAAAATTTCAACTCTCAGAAAATAGTGCACTATAAGACGACTTACAGACGACTTACGCACTTGAGGCGTATATTCAAGTACAATATACTTTGTAATCAAACTCAAAATTTAGATTGTTAAATGTTCAATGATATTGGTTTTGTAAGAAATAATAAGACACAAGGAGCTTTTGACAGTCGGTTGGATAATTTATTTTATATGTTTAAGTTACATCTTTACTCTTACTCCAATTTTACTCAAAACAAAAATTTAATGTATTAGCTGCCTAACTATAGAAAGTAATCAATTAATTTACAATATTTTTTCCATTTATCAATAGCTCATTTCGACATGAGATAAAGCGTGATCAAACTAAATTGAAAAATATTGGTGCGTAAGGGCTACAGATGACCTCTCAAGAACATGGAAATATTAAGGTTTTTATCAGTTATAGCCACGATTCTCTCGATCACAAAGGGCGCGTGTTGAGCCTTTCAAATAGTCTGTGCGACGATGGGATAGACTGTAACATCGATCAATATGAGAGGTCTCCTGTTGAAGGCTGGCCAAGATGGATGAATAAGCAGATAGATAATGCAAATTATGTACTTGTAGTCTGTACGGAAAGCTATGAGAAGAGATTTAAAGGTCAGGATGAACCGGGAAAAGGTCATGGAGTTAAGTGGGAAACATCGATCTTAACTCAAGAGCTCTACGACGCTGAAGCTAAAAATAAAAAGTTCATTCCAGTGGTATTTTACTCCAAAGATGTACATTATATTCCTGTAGTGCTTAAAGGGGTAACTCACTATGTTCTTGATACAGATCAGGGTTATGACGATCTTTACGCACATCTTACTGATCAGAGACTAATTCCCAAGCCTAAAATTGGAAATATAAGACAGTTGCCTCCTGTTGTGGGAGATAATCTACAAAAACCGATTACTGCGGCTGAAAACTTAGAAATAATACAGTCATCAACAAAGTCTCAATATCTAGACGCCAAATTCAATGTTCCATACCGACAGAACTCTTTTTTTACAGGTCGCGAAGAAACTCTAGCACAACTTTATGATGAACTTAAATCTAGAAATGCGGCAGCTCTTTCTCAGCCAATGGCGATCTGTGGACTTGGAGGTATTGGAAAAACCCAAACTGCAATTGAATATGCGTACCGCTATCGGGACGAATATGAGTCAGTATTTTGGGTTAAGGCGGACTCAATAGATTCAATAGTCTCAGATTACGTTTCTATTGCAAAATTACTTAACTTACCTGTAAAAGATGACTCCGACCAGAATCTTGTGGTTTCTGCCGTAAAGAACTGGTTGAGAACTAACAATAACTGGCTGTTAGTTCTTGATAATGCTGATTATCCATACCTTATTGAATATTTTTTACCTTCAAATATTCAGGGCCATGTCCTACTAACTTCGAGAGCTCCAACATTTGATAATCTAGGGATCACGAATCCTATCGAAGTTAAAAAAATGTTGCCTGAAGAGGCTAAGGAGTTTTTTCTCGTACGTACTGGGCACAAAAACCTTGATCAATCAGAGATTGCTTCACTTGAAGAACTCATAAGGGAACTTGATTGCTTGCCACTTGCTATGGAGCAAGCTGGAGCTTATATCCATAAGCTGAAGTGCAGTTTTGCAGAATATCTTTCTAGCTATCGTAAGCATGGTTTGGAATTACTAGAAAAGTCTCAGGTTCAGAATACTAAGTATTCTGATTCTGTGGCTACAACTTGGTTGTTAAATTTCGAACAGGTGAAACAAACTTCTAAAACTTCCACTGATATATTATCTGCAAGTGCTTTCCTTAATTGTAATAATATTCCATTTGAAGTTTTTATTAAGGGATCAGGAGAATTAGGTGAAAATATTTATTCGATGCTGCATGATATCGAAGATGATAGGCTAGTTTTTAAAGAAGCTATTGAACCACTTCGGCAATTTTCACTTATTTCTACTTATTATGATAAGAATACATTTGATATCCATCGACTTGTACAGGTAGTTCTTAGAGATGGAATTGAAAAAAATGAACAGCAACGCTGGGCTGAAAGTGTTGTTAAAGCCTTAAATCGTGCATTTCCTAAAGTTGAGTATAAAAATTGGGAGCTTTGTGATAAACTTCTTCCACATGTTCAGACCTGTGCAGAATATATTAGGCTGTTGAATATAGAGACTGAAGAATCCGCAAAACTGCTAAATGCAACCGGTAATTACCTGCATAAACGTGCACGTTTTAAGGAAAGCGAGTCACTCTTGAAGAGCTCATTGGAAATTCGAAAAAAAATATTGGAGCCCGAACATTATGACCTCTCTGAGAGCCTCAATAACTTAGGGGAACTTTATATAGATTTAGGTAGGTATTCTGAAGTTGAGCCTCTGTATGTGCGCGCATTAGAAATCCGAGAGAATACTTTAGAGCCAGATGATCCGGCTATAGCAGAAAGTCTCAATAACTTAGGGGAACTTTATAACGATTTTGGTAGGTATTCTGAAGCTGAATCACTACATCTACATGCGTTAGATATTCGAGAAAACACTTTAAATCCAGATGATCCGGCTATAGCAGATAGTCTAGACAATCTAGCTGGAATATACATTCATTTAGATAGATTCTCTGAAGCCGAATCTCTACGTATTCGTGCATTAGATATTACGGAAAAAGCATTCGGTTTTGAACATCCAGATGTAGCTGCCTGCCTCAACAATTTAGCTGGAGTTTATAACGTTTTAGGTCGGTTTTCAGAAGCCAAAACTCTATTGATTCGCTCATTGAATATTTCAGAAAAAGCACTTGGTCCTGAACATCCAGCAGTAGGTGTCAGCCTCAATAATTTAGCTGGAGTTTATAACAATTTAGGCAGATCTTCAGAAGCCGAAACTCTGTGCATTCGCGCATTAAAGATCACAGAGGACGCGCTTGGTCCTGAACATCCTTATATGAGTAATCGCCTTACCACTTTAGCCGAGGCCTATAGAAATTTTGGTAAGTATTCTGAAGCCGAAACTCTATTAATTCGTGCTTTGGAAATTGCTGAAAAAGCACTTGGTTCTGAACATCCAGATGTAGGTATTAGCCTTAGCAATCTAGCAGTATTTTTCAAGGATCGCAACAAGTATTTCAAGTCCAAATCATATTATGAGCGAGCAATTAAAGTTACGGAAAAAACTAGGGGAGAAAATAGTCTTGAAGTTGCTAGACTCTTAGAAGGTTATGCCTCTTTATTAGCTAAGATGAAAAGGAATAGGGACGCTACGACAAAACATAATCGTGCTAAATGGATTCGTTCGAAAATTGAAAAAGGAAGTAAAAAGTGAGCTAAATTTATTACTGATATCGAGCGCAGAGAGCCTGTCCAAAATTGACCTCAAAGATTGGGATCAATTAAAAGAACGTATAAAAAATAGGACTTACGCCGTTGAAGTATAAAATCAAGTGCAATAGGCACTTCTGTTTAAATTTGAATTTTTAAACACTTAAAGGTTCAATGCTATGTTGATATCTCAACCATGTAAGTCCTATATAATAAAAGCTTTTTAAAAAGTCAAGTCGAAGGAATACTCCCATTTCACCTTCGACTTATTTGCACGCTGTATGCGAAGAATTAGTGTGTTTTTATGTACTCTATCATCCGCGGGGTCAGCAGAGGGATGATTTCGGGTAGCATGTTAGGCATCAGGTTCTCCATTGCCTTTGGCATGAGGTCCGGGAGCATCTCTCTCATGTAATCAGGCATCGGGACCCGCCTCTCAACAGCTTTGAGCATATCAGGCATGACCTTTGGCATGACCTTCGGCATGAGCATCGGCATCATTATGGGCATCATAGGCTTCATCATGGCATCCATTCCGGGCACATACTTGACCATCTTCATCATGGCCTGAAGGGGAGCTGGCATTGCGGCCATCATCTGGGGCAGGAGTTCTACCATCAGGTCGGTCATGTTTTCTGGCTGCAGGAGGGCGATCATCTTCTCAAAGGGCACCCATGACTGCAGGGCGTAGTTTGTCGTGTCCGGGATGTCATAGCCGAGGCTTCTTGCCACAAGGGCGCCGAGGTCCTGGGACTCTATGTTCATGTTGTTTTTCTCGGCTGCGACACGGAACTGAACCGTACAGCAGGGACACAGAGCCGCAATGATGTCTGCGTTTACATCTACCGCCTCCTGAAGCCGCATCCCTCCAAGTTTATATGCAACAGGAGGCTCGGCAATAAGGCTCACCACCGAACCACAGCAGTGGGCCTTTTCCCTGTTGTGTTCAAGTTCTTTAAACTGGATGCCAGGTATGGCTTTCAAAAGTTCCCTTGGGGGGTCGTATATCTCGCCTCCGGCTCTTCCCAGGTGGCAGGAGTCGTGCCAGGCAACCACTTTATTCAGGGGTACCTTGAATTTGGGCTTCAGCACGTCCAGGCGCTCAACCAGGATTTCTGAATAGTGTTTTGTCTCAAACCCGTATTCGATTCCCAGTTTTTCTGCCCACTGAGGATAGACTGTGTGCCACATGAGCCAGCATGCAGGACAGGAGGTTATCACGGTTTTTACGCCCCTCTTTTTCATGTTGGAGATGTTCATCCGCATGATCGTTTCAAAGACATCCCACTTTCCGGCAACGAGCATGGGAATTCCACAGCAGGCTTCCTTGTCTCCCAGCCCTGTAAACTCGACCCCCGCATCGTCGAGCATACGTACAGCCCCTATAGCCACGTCTTTTTCCACATAGGAGGCGGTGCAGCCTGCAAAGTAGGCGTACTCGGCTTTGTCTTTCATTTTTGCCCTGATGTCGTCAGGAATCCATTTATCCCTGTCTTTGCTGAGGTTTGCCCAGATGTTTCTCTCTTTCAGGAGGCTTGCAGCCATGATCTCGAAAGGCGGGAAGGTCATCTTTTTCTCTTCATCAACTAGCTTTCCGCGCATTGTCATCCAGGCATGTTCGATTGGCATGTCCAGCTCACAGCGGGCGTCGCACATCTGGCAGGTGGTGCAGGCAAGGAAGGTGTTCGTCTGCCTCTGGTCAAGTTTTTCCCGGCCTGCCAGGTATTCCTTGATGAAGAACCATTTTCCCCGGGGCGACTGGGACTCCCAGCCCCTGCCGTAGTACTGGTCGCACTCGCTCACACAGTATCCGCACTGGGAACAGGAGTAAGCAAGTTCGGCAATGTCTGCAGGGATGTCCTTTTCGTCTTTGAAGGTAATTTTCCCTATCCCGGACATATTCCCAACAAGCCTTCCCATGGGTTCGAAGGAAGAGCCAAGGGACACGGCTGTGTTCAGGAGACTTTTTCCTTCCAGGGTCTCAGGATTCATTATTCCGTTGGGGTCGAATTCTTTCCGGAGGGCTTCTATTTCCGAAAGTCGGGCTCCAAAGACGCTCTTTTTCTTCGAGGCAAAGAATAGGCCGGAAGAATAGGCTCTGCCTCCGTTTTCTTCTGCAATTTTCAGGATGCTCAGGGAAAGGGCAAAGGCCGTATTGAAGAGTAAGGAGCGTTCGGAGTGGCGCATGAAGCAGAGGAGTACAACATTTCCGTCACTGATAACCATCCCTTCTGTTAGCACCGGGAGTTTAATCCTCTTTTCAATTTCTTTAAAAGCACTGTCCATTTTTTCAAGCGGCACCAGGATCTCAGCAGGGATGAAGGAGGGGCCGAGCCTTTTAACCTTCATGGACTTGAACCATTCCTCGGTCTCGTGCTTCGCAATCTCTTCGGGAAGGACCGTACCGCCTGCATTTTCAATTGCTTCTTTTAAGCCGGAGACGTCCCTTGAAGCAGGGTACATAAAGGTACAGACGTAAGCAACAGGCAGTACTGGCCTGTTTTTGTCCACAACTTTCCCATAGTGAAGTTTTTGGGGCGATTTATTCTTCATGTCCGCCCATTCGGGGTTAAGGAAGGAGATCGACCAGAGGGGTATGTTCTTTTTCCTTATGGTTTCTACCGTTTTTTTCATGGCTGAAGCGTCAGGGAAACTGGCGGAAACGGCTTTTCTTTCTTCGAGTTTCTGGACATTCAGGGTAATTTCGGTGATGATCCCCGTGGTCCCCATTGTCCCTATTAACTTCTTGAGTTCGGGGCCGGAAAAGTCCCTTATTTTCCCGTTGGGGAGAACAACCCGGGCGTTTTCCATACTCTCATAGCCCCAGCCGAACTCATAACTCCCATACCCGGCTCCACTCTGAGCCAGCCAGCCTCCGATGGTCGAGGACGGAGCGCTTGAAGGAATTGCCCTGACCGAGAGGCCCTCTTCTTTCAGTTTCCTCTCTAACTTTTCCCAGATAAGCCCGCTCTGAACCACTGCTTTCTGCCCTTCGGGGTCGATGCTGATTATCTTATTCAGTAATGTGACATCGGCAACTATACCCCCCTTTGTAGGGATTACCCCGCCGTACCCTGAGGAGGCTCCTGCACGGGGGACAACCGGAATCTTGTACCTGTTTGCAAATTCCAGAAGCTTTAAGGCGTCTTCTTCCGTCCGGATTTTTACAACAGCCGCGGGGTCAGTGTTTCCTATCACCTTCTTGACAAGAGGGGGTAAGGCTCCTATATCGTGGTTGTAATAGTGGCGATCACGCTTGTCAAGATTGACGTATTCTCCGAAGAGTTCGGAAAGTTCTGTTTTTTGGGTTGGTGAAAGTTCCGGTACACTTCTTGCTGTCATTTTTTTTCTCCTGGGTTATGGTTTATTTGTGGATACTTTGCAGTGTGCGCAGGTGTTCTTGTTCAGTCAGGTTAAGTTAGGTTCTGGAAATGTTTTTCTGGCTTCCATATACTATATATTATATATTTCTAAATTAAATATATTCGTCTTTGTGATCTGAGCCAGAATTCTTTTTTCTGCAAAATTATTTTTTTCTGCTCGTTTTTCTGCTCGTTTTTCTACTGTTCGGCTTTTTCGAAGCTCTTTTTATTGTACTCTTACAAACTTTAGAGTAATCTTATAAAATGAAAAAATTAAAAATGAAGGGCATCTTTGGGACAGACACTCACACAACGTCCGCATTTGATACAGTCGGGTTTTGTCTCATTCTGGCAGACCTTTAGCTGCATGGGGCAAACTTTTTCGCATTTCTTGCAGCTGATGCATTTGTCTTTTTCAAGCTGCAGCTGGTGTCGTTTTCCCCCGAGCAGGCTCTGGGCTGTCCCCATAGGGCAGAAGGAACACCAGGTTCTCGGGCTCAGGTAGCTGCCGAGAAGGACTGCAATTGCAGTTGTCACAATGCACATGGTGACAAGGACCATCCCTATCTTCTCAAAGGTGTTCAGGGTTCCGACGATGCTTGAAATCCTGTAGCCCATGAACCCCATCATCAGGAGAAAGACCGGAAGGCGCACCCACAGGCTCCTTAAAATGCCGGGGATCTTTTTTTTCTTTGAAATTTTGCTGACCCAGAAATCAGCAAAGCTTCCCCTGGGACAGAGGTTTCCGCAGAACCATCTGCCTCTGAAGGGGCTGATAAGGAAGATTGCTGCAAAAATAAGCAACACAAAGTATCCGAGTGCGGGATACCAGAGTCCTCCTATGGAAACAATAAGTACAAGGATTCCCAGGTAGGGAGTAATTTTTAGCATTTTATTTAACCGCCGTTTTCCCATTGTTCAAGTTCCTGTCCGAGTCTGTCGGCCCAGGAGTGTACAATTTTTTGAATGACATTTTTAATCTGGTTTCTTGAATGGATTTTATAAATGAACACGTAACCCCCCCCGTCAAGGTTTTGCTGTGACCTCTGGAGAATCCCTTTTTCGTGCAGCTTTTTTACGGAACGCTGGACCGTAGAAATATCCAGATCCAGAGATCTGGAAAGGGTGTCAGTATCAACCCATTTTTCGGGTTCATTTAAGAAGTGCTTCATAACATTCAGGTCAGCTTTTGTAAGACTGAGAGCGCACTTGATCACATCTTCTACTTTGAATTCCTTGCAGGCAAAGTCTATTATTCCAATCCCTCCTCTCTTCTACAGTACTGTTATATTCCGTCCGGCGTATATATATACTGGCAAGTACGGCACACTAAAGGCAAAAATACGAAGTACATTAATTTTTTCACTCTGTTTCATTGATCTGTTTGTTTTTCTCAGTGGTTTCCAGCCACTCAAGCTCATGTCCCCAGCATAAGCCAGATTCTTTAACTTTGGGCGCGCGGAGGCACAGTGAGAAATCCCCTTCCTCGGAGCGAAGCGACAGGCGGGGGTAGCTCATTAAAACAAATTTGCCTGATTTAAAATAACTCTATTTCTATTTTAATTTCTGTTTTATGTTTTGAGATATGTTCTTTCATATAATATTCCGCTTCCCCGAACATTTGTGCTTTTGCCCTTTTGTATAATTTTCTCTGTTTCTCCCCCGATTTTTATCCCAATTGCCTGCTGAAGTGTCCACTCACTGCTCCATAGAGATAGATTTTTATACTCCCCCTCCAATCTGCAAATTGCGGTTTAATGAGCTTGCTTGATTTGAGGTTTCTTTTCCACAGAGAAATCCGATCTTGAATATGCTTTCTGCTCATTAATATCCACATATACTCCACAAAAAGCCGGCAGGTTTCTCCTTTTATCCTGCCGGATACAAACATCCTTTTTTCAATTAAAGTTTACTTGATCCGAAAAATTCTGTCTTCTTCTTCAGGTCTCCCCCACAGGTTCCCTGTTTTCCCTTCGGAAGGCAGATCTTTTCCGGATCAGGTGTTTACACCGGAGAAACCCTAAAGTTTCCCGGTTGCCGGTACTTACATCCCGAAAGCCGTCTGTGTAATCGTATTTTCTATTTCGTTCTTCAGTTCTTCCGGGATTCCCTTTATCCCAACATCCAGGAAACCTCTTATGATCATTCCTATAGCTTCTTCTTCGGTAAGCCCTCTTGCCATCAGGTACTCTACCTGGTCTTTAGCAATTTTCCCCACGGCTGCCTCATGAGTAAGCTCGATATCGTCTACATTTGCCTCAAGGATAGGGATTGCTAGCTGACTGCCTTTGTCGGTAAGGACAAGCCCTTTGCATTCCAGGTGCCCTTTTGCACCTTTTGCATTGCCTATCATTTCTCCTCGTGCAATTAGTCTCCCGCCGATTGTGATTGTCCTCGAAATCAGTTCCGCTCTTGTATCCGGGGCGTTGAAAATAGCCCTGCTTCCAAGGTCAAGTACGGAGCCTGGGTGGGCAATTGCTATGGTATTGAGCCTTGTAACTGCTCCCTTTCCTTCGAGCCTGACAGTCGGGTAGGTCTGTACGGAGCGCACCGGTTTCAGGCAAATGTAATTGCTCACGTAAGTCCCGCCTTCTTCCACCTGCACAACTGTCCTCGGGCGGACTCCTATTTGTTCAGCCCAGTTGTGGATCATTGTGAAATTCAGGGTGGCTCCTTTTTTTACATATATCTCGGATATTCCAAGGTGCAGGCCTTCTTCAACTCCCTTTTTGGCGGTACAGCCTGTGATAATGTCGAGACTTGCCCCTTCCTCGACGACTATGATATTATGCACTGTCTGGGATACCTTTTTGCTGTCCAGCATAAGGCAGGTCTGGACAGGCATGGAGGATTTCTTTCCCGCAGGCGCACGGATAAAGTAACCGTCCGCGTTTTCAAGGTAGGTCTTTGCCGTGTACTTGTCAGTATCCACCTGCACAAGGTTCCAGGAGTAATCTTTGAGCCATTCATACTTTTCAAGGGCTTCATGCGTGGACATCAGTTCCACGTTATCATCTTTCTGCGAAGAGTGTGAGACTGCATTATCCAGTACCAGAAAACTGCCGGATCTGCCCTCTTCGCTTGGGATTATCCCTACCTGAAGCAGGGTTTTTTTGCTTTCCTCGTCAAGAGTTTGAAGATCTTCAACAGGTTTGCTGACCTTAGAGCCCTCCTCATATTTTGCCAGTTCAAAATCCTCTCCGTAAGTCGCCTTTTTTTCAGCTGCGCTCTTGGCTCTCTTTTTCAGGCTCACTTCATCAGTCTGCATGTTATACACTCCTGGTACCCTTTGTTTTTTATTTCTTCCAGCATTTTAAGGGGATTTCCTGAACACATGACCGTTCCATTACACAGAATATACCCTCTATCTGCCTGGACATAATCCAGAACCTGGCCTGTATGGGTAATGATAAGGGCGGATTTTCCCTTTTTGCACCTTTCACCTGGACATTTCAGACCTTCTTCGAGAAGTCCTTTTATTGTCATCCCGACCTGTTCGATGCTTACAAGATCCACTCCGGACTCTGGCTCGTCCAGAAGGTAGAGGCTCGGATTCTGGGCTGCAAGCTGCAGAAGCTCAGAGCGTTTGATCTCTCCGCCTGAAAAACCCACATTTACATCCCTGTCCAGAAAGCGCCTCATGTCAAGGTTTTCTGCAAGGGCTTCAGGGTCCTTTTTTCCTTTCGATGCTACTTTTACAAGGTCCCTCAGTTTAATTCCGGACATATCCGGTGGACGCTGCATCATAATACCCAGCCCGCGGCGGGCTCTTTCATCTACTGGAAGATTGGTAATATCTTCTCCATTGAACAGTATGTTGCCTTTCACAATACTGTACTCGCTAAAGCCCATGATTGTCCTCATAAGGGCCGACTTTCCGGCTCCATTTGGTCCGAAAAGCACATTTGTATACCCTTTTTCAACCTCGAGGTTCACGTCATGAAGCAAAATTTTCCCGTTGACCTCTACAGTCAGGTCTTCTATTTTCAGCATCGATGTTTCTCCCTTAATCTCGTTTTAGATGCGGTTTCCCCTATTCCTTTCTCCGTATCTTGAGAAGTAGCAGTTCGAAGTTCTTTTATTTAAATTATATTCTGGCAGAAATAATTCTAAAATCAGACTGTTTTGCCATTTCTATCTGATTTCCAGTTATCTGCACTATATTCCTTTATTCCTGTTGGAGAACATTGTATTTCTAACCATACGTTCCCTTTCAGGGGTTTCCTTTCCTCTTTTTAAATTAAAACACTAAGTTAGGATTCTGTAATAAATTGGAATTACTATAGGGATTGAAACGAAAGTAATTTCTCTAAGCAGAAATGGGTTTTGGGGAAAAATTATTGTTTGGAAATAAATGGTTTTTTGAAAAGACAGTAATTGTTTGGAAACAAAATCTTTTTCGAAAAAGAATTATGTTCTTTTTTAATTTATCGGAGTTCAAAGCGCATTCCAGCTCTAGTTTCCTTATATTTTGAGGGGAAAGCAGCCTTTATTTTTTCTTTATGGACTGTGCAGTGTCCGGCTGCTATCAGTTCCATCTCTTTAAGCCTCTCAAACCTATCCCCATCATGCAGCCCTCCAATAATCCCTTTAATATCCCCATGGCAAAGAGCAGCATCCATTATTGCATCAATTCCCGGATGAGCGCAGCCTGTAAGCACATAGGACCCGTTTTCTGTACCCAGAACAAGGGATTGTTCTTTTATTTTATCTCCCAGTTCTCCTGTGCTCCAGATCCCATTAGATATCTCTACGGCTTCCTTTATCTCTACAAGGGTAGCCCTCTTCTTAATTTCCCTTTTGAGATTCTCTGAAAAAGATGAAGGGACATATACAGTGAGTCCGGGATTTGCGTGAAGGATCTCGGGCAGACCCCCTATATGGTCCCAGTGCTGATGGGAAAGGACCAGTTTACTTATACAGGGAGGGTCAATGCCAATTTTTTCCATATTCTTGAGAAGTAGAGTCCCATCCCATCCAGTATCGAAAAGAAGGATTTCGTTGTCTGTTTCTAGTAGAGCCGAAAATCCCCAGCTTCCTGTAAAACCGGGGCACGCTTCGTTATCATACAGCACTGTCAGCTTGAGCATCTGCCTGCCTCGCATTTTCAACATTTTCCGTCTTTGTCTCTAAACGTATCTGATTTACAGTTCTGACATTGTCCGGTATTCAAGCATCGTGGAAAGCGGGTTTGTTTCAATCTTTATTCCTGTCTCTTCAAGGGCACAGACCCCGTTAATTCCTCCCACTACCGCAACTCCGAACTTTCCGATGTCAACCGGAGCTCCAAGTAAAAACTCATCAATTTCTCCTGTAGTGATACAGCCGGCCAAACCCACCTTTGCTACCCTTTTCAAAAGCTCTCCTGTCATATCATAAGCAGAGGCATTTATCTGCCGCATATTGGCAAGGATTTTTCCTTCCCCTTTCTCAAGTACCTCAAGGACTGAGGTATGGGCCCTATTCATGAAAATCTTTATAGGGTCAATGGAAGTCCCGCTGTAGGAGATTAGATCAAGAAAACGTGCTGGTTTCCTGTTTTCGATCTGGAGGATCCCTCCATATGCGGGTTCTACAGGAATACCTGCTTTCAGGAGAAGCCCATCAAAAGTGACGCTACATACGGTAGCTATTCCAATTTTTCCAGGGGGAAGGGGTATTTCAGGTTCGGAATCCTCTTCGAAGACTCTTACTTTAGGGCTTATCATGTACCCTGAGTGGGCTGTATACGAAATCAAATCAACAACAGTTTCGAAATCGTCTTTGTCAAAATAAGAAATATTTACCACGACATCCCCTTTGTCTGTTTCAGGGTTATAAGTGGTTTTGAATGCCATTTCTTCGATTCTGGATATCACAAACCCAAAACGATCCCCTATAAGGGCATCATTCATTTCGTTTTCTCCAAGATCCGTAAGCGTACGCCCGGCATATCCGTGTTTGTGTGTAAACCCTCTCTCATCCAGGATCCTCAGGTGGTAGCGGACAGCCCTCTCTCCTATATCATAGCCCCGGTTGTTCAATTCGTCAGCTATCGCCCGGGCACCTATAGGTTTGTCACTTTCGTGAATCACCCTCATGATTTCAATGAGTTTTCTCTCTATTTGCGGATCCATCATGTTATAACACCGTTATACCCTGTATCAATTCCGTGATCTTTACGGATAATCGTGATAAAACCACAAAGACCACACATTGAATCATTTTGTGTGTGTCTCAATGAGTAAATTTAAGTGGTTTCAGTAGAGTTTCATAAATTCTCAGCAGGAAACCCCTGAGTCTTTAGCTCAGGGGAGGAATGCGTAAACTTCTCCGTCCTGCTCTGTTGAATTCGTTTTTTATTAATGTAATGAGGGCGAATAAATCACCCTCCACCTACATACGTAGGGTAATGCGTATCTGAATTGTGGACTCCAACTTCGTGAAGTTGGAGTGTTGCAGCAAAGCTGAAAGGACTCCAACTTCGTGAAGTTGGAGTGTTACAGCGTAGCTGGAACCAGTCAATTCCGGAATCCGTCCTCCTCTCGATCTGATATGGAAAGGTTTAACGATGCAAGCACTGCCCCTACCTCTCAGGACTGTTTAACCTGCATCCTTAGAGCCTTAAACTGAGGCGACATTCAAGGGTAACTATTTCTTTCCTATCGTTTACCGATTTTCCAAAGCTTCTAATCGGTGATCTGGTCAACCAGGGCTTGTTAGACAAGCCCCTGAGTCTTTAGCTCAGGGGTAGTTGACAAGTAGTTTGCCGGGACGCCTCAACGAGTTTTTCAATGAGTTCCGGGTCAGTATAACTATTTTTTAATATAATTGGCTATTTTTCGATTGCTCCAAACGGATTCAATCCTGATTTTAAATACTCAATTATAGTAAATATTTTCGTACTTAATATAAGTTTGTCTTATTCAACTTCATAAACCCTCAGCAGAAAACCTCTGAGTCTTTAGCTCAGGGGGTAGTTGACAATAACTGCTACTTATAATCTCGGAAAAGAGAATTTTTTGGATAACAAAAAATTCTGTTTCGTCTCTTTATTAACTTTTTCTTTTCCAGCTTCTTATTAACTTTTTCCTTTATGGCACCCGCAGTCATTTTAAAGTGGTAGCCAGTTATATTGGCAGTCTCAAATGTGAATTTCTGAATCGTGAATTCTCAATAACAGGCATCAGCAGCGAATAGCCTATCTGGTTACTTGTATATTATACAAGCTTTACAATTCCAGGTTCGGGAGAGTAAAGCTCTCCTGTTTCCAGAAGTTTCTTCAAAATTGCATCAAATTTCTCCTGACTTATCCCTTTTTCCACAGCCTTCTCACGAAACTCTTCAATTCCTATTTTCCCATCCGAAACCCTGAGGATCTCATTGAGGATTGATTTCTGGTCTTTTTTAGCGGCTGTGCTTCTGGAAGTAGTTCCGGACCCCGGTTGAGCCTTTCCTTTTATGGCTTGACCTCCGGGGTTTGAGTTTGCGGCTTCTTTCGGAAAGGGTTTCAGGGAAAACGTTTCTTTTCCTTTCCCTGAAAGGTCAGCCTGCAAGCGAGTTCTGAATTTCACAGCTTCGGATAATTCTTCAAAAGAGCCTAATATTCTGAGTTTTCGCACCTGCAGAATGGCTCCGCAGTGCTGGCATCTAAGGGTTTTCTTCCCGGGCTCTGTTATCTGGGCATGCTGCCTGCATTTTGGGCAAACTACCACCACATAACAAGAGCTTCCGGGGTTTTCTCCAAACTCCATCGCTTCTCACTTTCCGTATCTTCTCTGTCTCTTTTGGAAATCCCTGATTACTCTCAGAATGTCTATTTTTCGCACATCTTTCCAGTTGATGTCAGTAAAATAGAGTTCCGAATATACGGACTGCCATACAAGAAAATCTGAAAGTTTCTGCCCTCCCGAACGGATCATTATATCAGGTTCATGTTTGACAAGGAGGTGTGATTCAAGCATTTTTTCGTCCACTTCTTCCGGCTTGAGATGTCCTGCCTTAACCTCCTCAAGAAGTGAAAGTACAGCCCTGGTGATTTCTCCTCTTCCTCCAAAACCAAGTGATACATATACAAAAAAATCCCTGCCCTGCCGGCTGCTCTTTACTTCCCCTTCAAGGCCATATATTTCATAACCTGTTCCGGAAAGAATATCTCTGAAACTTTCTTCCAATAGGGTTCCAATCGTTGACGCAAGCTCGGTTTTCACCAGCTGATCCGTCTTAAGAATGTCCACATAAATGCTCACGAGTTCTACCTTAAACTTTTTGAATGCGAGGAGCGCGCTCAGGAGTTTTTCCATCCCTTTAATGTCAAGGAGATCGGTTTCCTTGAGTATGATAGCCACATGCGCCGGGGTCTTTGTAGTTGACCTGGTTATTTGCCAGGTCAGGTACCTCTCATAGAGGAGATAACCAAAAAGCAGGTCCATCGAGTATTCCTTCTAAAACAGCCTTAAATGGCCTGGTATTTATTTCTCATTGTTTAATCCGGGTTCCGGTTTTTCTCAGGCATGCGGGTTTTTTCGGCTATTTTACAGCAGATTATTTTGCAGTAGATACGATCTTGATTACATCCCCATTTTTCAGCTCGTGTTTTTCCCCAAGTCTGAGTCTTGTCCTTGCATCCACCGCATACAGGAAACGATCTCCTATCTCGGTATGGATCTGGTATGCAAGGTCGTGGCAGTTAGAACCTTTTTTCATAAGGTAAGCATCTGGCAGCATATTTCCTACTTTGTCGGACCATTTACCTTCGTCTTCTACGGGATATACTACAATGAGGTCCAGAAGTTCAAAGACAGTTCTGTTTATGCACTCCTGAACACCGGTGGTGCCAAGCCGTTCAACTACTTTATGGATGGCTTCAAGCCCTTTTTTCTGGGCTTTTGTAAGATCTTCTGTAAGCATCTCGAAGTATCCATTTCCTGGCTTATACTTGATTATCTCATTTTTTGCCGCTGATTTCAAAGCTAGTTCGGCTGCTGCACTCGTAGGTACTACTATCCTGTCAAGTTCTTTGAGTTTATTCAAGTTATCTCTTGGGGCAATATCTGCCTTATTTGCAGCTATAAGCAGGGGTTTGCTTATCTCTCTCATAGTATCACAGAGCTGGATCATATCTTCTTCAGTCCATTTTATGTGATCCACCCTTACAAGCCCCGTGTCAACTAAGGCAGCGTTTACGTGATATTCATTTATCCCTGCCCCTGCAAGCTGTTCTGAAATGACGACTTCAAGCTTTAACCCTTCTGCCTGGATTTTTCTGGAAAGCTTCACCCAGTTCCTCTCCAGAATTCCATAGAGCCACATGGTAATTTCCCTGTTCAGGAAAACCACATCCTCAAGAGGGTCATGGTCTCCTATTTCTACAGGGTTGCCCTCAGCATCTGTCCCGCCTGAGGCATCTACAACATGAATTATTGCCTGAGCCTGCCGGAGTTCGTCCAGGAAAGTGTTTCCAAGTCCTCTCCCTTTGCATGCATCCGGCACAAGCCCCGCAACGTCAATAATATCAATCGGGACAAGTCTGACGCCATCCACACACTTCCCACAAGTTTTTTCCTTCTCTTTACAGGGGCACTCAGCCTGAACATATGTGACACCGTGATTGGCGTTGATGGTTGTGAAGGGATAATTCGCAATTTCAACGTCTGCAAGGGTAACTGCTTTGAAGAAGGTGGATTTACCCGCATTGGGCTTTCCTGCAAGGCCTATGGTCATCGACATAAATTATAAAAACGAACATATTGCATTTAATCTTTATTGATATCAAAGCCGTAGAAACAGGTTTTTTTCCTCCTTTTTCAGGGAAAACAGACAGATGCGCTGCAGGTTCATCCGGCTGTTGAGTGATAAAGTTTATATCATAGAATGTGCTTATCAGAGTTACTCGCTTGCGTCCCGATAGGGTAGTGGATATCCTTGAGGCCTGCGGAGCCTTAGACCTGAGTTCAAGTCTCAGTCGGGACGTCAATTTTTCTTTATTTTCTATTTTCTTTATTTTTTCTTTATTTTTGCTTATTTCTTTATTTTTTCTTTATTTTTGCTTATTTCTTTTCCTTTTTTCCTCTCTGTTGCCTTATTTCTCCTTTTATCTCTGTTTTTTTATTTTTTTGTTTGTTTTAATTTTGTTGTTTGTTTTAAATATCTTTACAATATTATGAATGTAAACGAACTTGTTTTATAAAGGTTGAAAGATAGTGATATCTATGAAAGGAAAAATTCTGGTTTTTCTTCTGGTGTTTGTGTTCTTATTTGCCTCCGGTTGTGCTGAGGAAGATGCGGGGACTGCGACTGAAGAATCCGATGCTTCAGAAGCCGCAGTAACAGAATCGCAAGAAAACGTACCGCAGGAAAATGTTGCTTCAGGGTCTGGAAAGGACCATATTGTCCGTCTTGAGTATTATAATGTAATAAGACCTTCAGAACTGGATGTCCAGGCAGGGGATACCGTCTCCTGGTGGAGTGGTAAAAGGCAGGGAAATTATGTCCTGGTAAGTGAAGAAGGGCTCTTTTCGGATCAGGAAATGGCTTACAGTGTCCCTTATAGCTACACATTTAATACTCCAGGGACATACCTTTTCACTGTAAAAGACGTTCCGGAAATGAATGTTACGATCAGGGTGAACTGAGAACCTCTGTTCTCAAATTTTTTAAAAACCACTGCTTTTTTCTACTGATCTCAGACTTCTGCGTGGTCGGGCAGAGTTTCAGTTAAAACCCATTTGACAGAAGCACACATTTTATAATGTCTAAATGGGCTTCATGCTTCTGTTTTCTTTATATAATTCAAAGTTTTTTCTTGCATCGTATGATTTTTAGACATTTTTCATTTTATCAAAATGTAATGTGTCTATACAACGTGTTTTGTGTAATAAAATACTGTATTAATTAGCCGAATATGTCAAATTAGGGTTAAAAAGTAATACGGATTAAAGATGCCTGCCTGCCATACTACCCGTTCACATGCATAAATTTCAGGCTCTCTATGAGCCTCTACGAAAAAAAGCGTTAGGATTGTTGTAATAAAGTTCTCTTAAAGCTCTCTGCGGAAAAGGAGCCTTCTACTGTTTGCCGGGCAGCGCCTCTTAAGAGTTGATCTTTTTAAGGCTAATCTGTTTAAAAGTTATTTGTAATCTGGAATTTTATGGAGGAGAGAATTTCTCTCAGACCCTTGTAATCGGCCTTGACATACCTTTATAATGGTCAAAAAGTTCTTTTCCCCATTTAAGTGCGCTTTCGTCAAAACTCACAAGGTTATGATTGTAATAGATTCCACTATTGCAAAAGAGGGATAAAGCCATAAATTTCTCTGTAACTATGCTTGATGCAATTTTCATATTATTGTTGTTGCAGACATAGAGTTTAGTGTATTTTAAGTTCAGGAAGTGTTCAAGCTCTTTTTTGTAGTCGTTGAGCATCCTGTCATAAACATACTCCGTGAATACAAGTGTAATATCCGTACCCTTTGCTGCAAGTTCTATACAGAGCGAAGGATAGATCGGGAGGAAAAATGAAGATGAGATCATTACCTTATCGGATTCGGAAAGGTGGTTTACGACTTCTTTTGGGTACTCGAACACATGGTTTCGATCAGGGTTTACTTCATTATAGTCTCCAAGCTGTCCGATATTATCCAGGAATTCAGGAGGAATTGATGTCATATCCTGGTTAATCCAGTAATCGTGGTTTTTATCGAATACATTAAAAGTCTCAAGGATTGCTCTCATCTTGGGGACAAGAACCTCTCCGATACTGGAAAGTTTGTAGAGCCTGTTGTTTTCGACAATCAAGTCCTGTTTCATCATGATCTTTATCTGGGTCATTATAGGGCTTGAGCGTACATCGAGTGTGTTTTTAATTTCTTCGATGGTCCTGGGTCCGTCCAGAAGCAGCAGAAGGAGGTTTTTCCTTTTTTCTGAAAGAAAGAGAACATCCAGCAATGATGATTCCATCTAATTCCCTCTCTTATTTTTATCCTATCATATCTAACATTGTATATATCTCTATATATGTCTATACCAGAAGTTTATACACTTCTCTAACCTTTCTACCTTGCCATTATCATTTTTTATGGGAAAAGTACCTTAAGGTTAAGAATTATGAGGACATTCTGAAAATTGCCATTTTTATGTGTAACAACTACTACTATAATATATATAATTATTTTTCATTATTTTTGTTTCTGGTGTCCCCATATCCAAGTCTTATACGGCAAAACTTTGATCCATCTTCTTTTCCCCCGCCGGAAAAGCGAATAAGTATATATTTAAAATCAGTTGGTGGATTCATAAAACCTCAACAGGAAACCACTGAGTCTTTAGCTCAGAGGTATTGTCCTGCACTTTTCCTCTTTTATGACCCTTTTTAAGTTATATCTTATTTACCTGTTTGGACAGTCTCTTGAAATAGTCAAACAATTCCTGGCCCCACCGCAGGGCAGAAGGTTCAAAACTCAGAATAAACTGCTGGTCAAACTTTCCATTTTTGTCAAAGAGCCCAAGGAGCATTATTTTATCAGTTACTGTAATTTCAGAAATTTTTATTCCCTCTTTAGAGATGTAAAGGCTCACATTATCCATGCTCATTAGCTCTTTTATCATATTTGAGTGTTCTTTTGAAAGATGATCCCAGACCGACTGTGTAAAATTAAGGGAAAGTTCAGCTTCTTTTCTGCCAAGCTCAACATATAGGGGCAGATAGGCAGGATTGAAATATGAAGCAAGGGTTGAAGCCATCTTTGCATTTGCCATGCTATCAATAATCTTCTGAGAGGGTTCATAAATGTGGTTCAGGTCCGGCTCTACGAGAATGCAATCTCCCAGCTCTGAGATTCTTTCCAGAAGGTGGTGGGGGATTGAATTCAGATCATGACCTGTCCAGTAACAGTTGTTTTTTTCTACCACCTGAAGGGCACTGATCAGCGGTTTTACCTTTTTGATTATGAACTCTCCCAGCACCGTGAGCTTATACATTCGGTCTTCCTGGACGATGAGATCGCTATCTATCAATTTTTTTATCTGTGGAAGAATTGACGTGGCAGTAACATCTAGTTCATTCTTGATTTCATCAATGTTTTTTGAGCCGCTATCCAGCAGTATAAGAAGGTTTTTTCTTTTATCGGAGCGAAAAACAAGATCAATAAGTGAGGATTCCATATCTCCCTACTTCCTACAGTATAAAATGCTGCGATATGCTGCCGGTCCTTCTTTCCGGCAGGGGGGTTCTTATGCTGTTCTTTTTCAAAGTCAAAGATTCTCCGGCACTTTTTCGAAATACCTGTTTCTGGGGAATACAACTGTAGACTTCAGTCTGTTGAATAACCAGGGGCGCAGACTCCTACAAACGTCATCTTTGTTTCCATTGGGGTCTGCTTCCATCCTGGGGGGACGAGATACTCTATGCTGGTATCTATCTTTATTGAACTTTCCGGAAGCCCGAAATCTTTCATCGAATCCAGGATCATCTCTTCCCCGGTTTTTTGGGAGTATTCCACCGCAGCCCGATATTGTTCAAACTTTTTTCTTCCAATCGGCGTAAATACAAGGAAATTCTGATCCGGATTTTCCATCGAGTATGGCTTGATAGTTATCTCAATTCTTTTAATTCCTTTTCCTACGAGAGCTCCGACAGCGTTGCCTACTCTTGCCTGCTCGGGGACAATAATATCTGCATCAATGAGAGCTTTTAGCTCTCCATAGTAGGCTTTTACCGGTCCTCCCAGCAGAACGATGGGAATCTTTACTTTGTACTGGACAGGAACTTCTTCTTCCAGCATCATTTTTATTCCATCTTTTCCCTTTCCTTCCATTATAAAGGACATCAGGCTGTAAGCCATATTTCTGGCAACCTGCTGCTTTACTTTTTTACAGAAGACATGCACTCCCATTTGAGTAAAGCGGGAAAGTTTTTTGGCTCCTATCAGGGCAGTTTCTACATCCCATTCCGTGTATTCCCCAAGGACGTGCAGGGCATCAGTGGGCGTAAAGCCTATTGCCTGGATCACCCGCTGGTTGAGCAGGGAATCAAGGATTGCAGGAGAAGGAACACGCTTCATTTTATTTAATATTTCATGGATGGAAATAGGTTCGTCTCCTATAACTTCCAGCAGCTTTTTCTCCCTCTCTGTGGGGTTGATGGGTGTTACTCCGGTTCTTACAAAAAACTTGGTGGGCTGGATATGCTCATTGAGCATGGTCCTTAAAGGTATAGGATTTTTTTCAAGTTTTTCTTTGAAGTTAGGGTAGTTTACCGCAGCAAAACAGAGGGGCATGACTCTTCTTGGTCCTATCCTTATGCATTTCTTGAACCACACATGGCTATCTCCTCCGTTTGCGGAGCTTTCCATTTTTATAGCTTTTACGTGGGTTTGCCAGCCTCCAACAATTGCCCCTTTCTCACATAGTTCTGGCACGCCGTTTTTAATTATAGACACATCTGTGCTCGTCCCTCCAACATCGATCACAGCACATGTGTCAAGCCCTGAAAGGTGTGACGCCCCCATAATACTTGCAGCGGGACCGGAAAAAATAGTCTCAATCGGGCGCAGTTTTGCTCCTTTGATATCTATAACTGAGCCGTCACATTTTAACATAAGAACCGTCGCATCAAGCTTTCTTTCCTTTACTTCAGCCATGATGGAATGGATAAACTGGTATGTTATGGGAATTAGTTGAGCATTTAAAACCGCGGTTGTTGCCCTTTCGTAAGCTCCAAGTTCCTGGGAGAGTTCATACCCGCAAACTACAGGATGCCCTGTAAGTTTGAGGATTATGTTCTTTACCTTCAGTTCGTGTTCCGGGTTTCTGGTGCTAAAATAGGAAGAAACGGCAAATGCAGATACTTTATTTTTTAGACTTATTGCAAACTGCTCTACAGCTGTGATGTCAAGGGGGTGGAGTTCGTTTCCATTGCTGTCATGTCCCCCATTCACTGTAATACAGTAGTCGGCTGGGAGCTCCTTTGGAATGGTGTAGTCCCCTACAAGGATCAGTCCAACAGGATACCCTGTCCTTTCCATTATGGTATTTGTTGAAAGAGTTGTGGAAACCGACACAAGTTTTACTTTCTTAAGATATTCCGGGTTCAACTTGTCAATTGCGTTCCGAATTCCGGTCATAAGGTTTGGATAGGTGGTAACTGCTTTGCCTGTATCAAGGATACTGCTGTCTGAATCCCTTAAGATAACTACATCAGTATATGTTCCACCTGCGTCAATACCCAGACTATATTGCATTGTCAAAACAGCCCCATTTTTTACTCAATTTTAGGCGATCTATATCTTCTTTTAGCTTTATTCATTATCCTTCTTATCGGATTTGTGGAGTTATGTCACAATATATATATATTTCTATTTATAATGTGTAACTGTAATTTCCATTTCTTCCTGCCTTTTCTTTTAGACTTTCAGGGTATTCTTCGGAACACCGACTCCTACATAGATAAGTTTTGTTTCCATAGGCACGTCTGTCCAGCCGGTGGGTGCCAGGTGCTTCCTGCTGACATCTATCTTTATGTCCTCTTTTTCAAGCCCTGCACTTACCATATAATCCATGACAAGCTGTCTTCCCATCTTTTCTGCATATTCCAGGGCATCGCTGTATATGTCAAATTTCTTCCTTTCTGAAGGGGAAAACACAATAAATTCGTTTTTCTTTTCCTGTTGAAGGGTACTTTCTATAACTTCATTCTCTGGAGCTATGTTGTATTCCCCCTCATCTTCAGGTTTTTCTTCCCTGGATTTGGGAACAAGTCTTGTTTTTATGAGAATCTCTACCCTTTTAATTCCTTTTCCAACAAGGGCGCCAACTGCATTGCCAACATCAGCGTGTTCAGGAACTATGAACTCTGCATTAATCAGTCTTCTCAGGTCTTCACCATATGCTCCGACGGGTCCTCCGAGAAGGACAACAGGAATTTCCACGCTAAAGCGCGTAAAGTTCTTTCCCATAAGTACTCTGTCAATCTCGTTTCTGGGCATTCCCTCTATCAAATATGCGATAAGGTCTTCGGCAATGTTGCGCGCAACCCTGCTCTTTACTTCAGCACTAAAAGCCTCCGGGCTTAGCTTCAGGGACCTTCCAAGTATGTAAGCCCCCAACCTTGCAGCTTCCACATCCCACTCGGTATATTCTCCAAGGACATGCAGGGCATCGGTGGGTGTAAAACCTATAGCCTGAATCAGCCTTTTCTGTATCAGTGACTCGAGTAGTAAAGGCGAGGGGCGTTTTTTCAGTGCTATTAGCAGGTCTCCGAAGGAAACAGGCTCTTTTCCTATATGCCTGTATATCTCTTGTTCTCCTGCTTTCAGCTCAATAGGCCTGAAATCTGTACGGACAAAAAATTTCGTTACCTGGATGTTTTCACAGAGATAACCTTTTGCTACCCTGTTATGCTTAAGTTTCTCCCTGAATTCGGGATATGTGACAGAGGCCCTGCAGAGAGGAATCACCCGGCGGGGGCCTAAGTTGATCCGGTCACCCTTAAGCCATATGTGGCTGTCTCCGCCGGTTGCTGAGGTCTCCATACGGAGAGCTTTTACGCGGGTCTGCCAGCCGCCGACGACCGCACCTGAGCTGCTAAGCTGTGGGAGCCCGTTTTGCATCATGGCTACGTCCGTACTCGTACCGCCAACATCAATCATAGCGCATGTTTCAAGCCTGCTGAGGTGAGATGCACCCACAAGGCTTGCAGCGGGCCCTGAAAAGATAGTTTCGATGGGTTTTTCCAGAGCTTCTTCTATTCCAACTACTGACCCGTCGCACTTTAGCATCAGCATGTTTGCGTTGATCCCGCGGCTTTCAAATTCTTTGATTATTGACTGGATAAACTTATGGGTAATTGGGATCAGTTGAGCGTTGAGAAAAGCAGTTATAGCCCTTTCATAGGCTCCAAGATCCTGGGACAGCTCATGCCCGCAAACAACCGGGTGCCTGGTAAGTTTCTTTACGGCTTTTTTGACGGCGAGCTCGTGCTCGGGATTTCGGTTGCTGAAGTACGAAGAAACCGCAAACGCAGAAACTTTGTCCTGTACTTTGAGAGCGAATTCCTCTACTGAATCAAGGTCCAGGGCTTTTAGTTCTTCTCCGTCGCTGTTATGCCCGCCGGAGATTGCTATCCAGTAGTCTGTTGGAAGTTTCTCCGGGATCACATAGTCTCCGACCATGATCAGCCCTACCGGAAATCCGGTGCTTTCCAGAATCGTATTTGTGGACAGAGTGGTGGATACGGATACGAGCTTTATATCCTTGAGATAGTCGAAATCCAGTTTATCGATTGCATTTTTCATTCCCTGCAGGGGGTCGGGGTAGGTCGTCAGGGCTTTGCTCGACTCAACTACTTTTCCATCAGAATCCCTTATGATAACGGCATCAGTATAGGTGCCTCCTGCATCGATTCCAAGACTGAAGTGCATTTTCTTACTTACCTCTCTTATAAATTGGATAGTGGCTTCTTCAGGTTTTCCGGAGTTATTAGTTTCCGGTAATGTTTAGTAATTGCTATTAATAACCTGGTCAGTTTTCTGACTCTGGTTTCTCGTTAGATTTCGTTACTGGTTAAAGCCTGTTATTATTGTTAAAGTCTGAATAGTTGTTAAACATGTAGTAGCTAAATGGATATCTGATGAAACCTGAGTAATTAAAGATATTTTTTAAAGCCTGTAAAATTTAAACGGATTTTCTCTGATCCAGGTCCGAACAGCAGGTAATTAATTGGACTAAAGTTCAAAGTCTAAGGTATCAAAACGTTAATTGTCGAACGTTATTTTCTCGCTTATTTATTGGCTGTTTTGTTATTGGTCATTTATACCACTATCTTTTTTCTTCCTTTCTCAGAAACGTTGATCTTTTTCTGGAAAGAACAATTTCTCTCAAGGGCAGGTTCTGCTTTTATAAGGGTGTATATACCCTACCCATAGGTTGTTTTAAGTCTCATTTCCACCAGGTCCGCAATCTCCGTAACTTCCTGAATGTTCAGAGAGTTATTTACAGTAATACAAGCATTGATTGCAATCCCGTTTCCTATTCTCCTTGTTTTAAGCTCTCCAGAACCCAGTACTCCTTCGGTTCTGTTTATTATCTCTCTGATCTTCCGATTATTTTCTTCATCAAGGGAAGCTTCTATGAGCTCGTTGGCAGTGCCGTAGAGGAGCTTGCCCGAGGCTCCGATAAGGTAAAGGCTTAAAAGAACTGCAATTAAAGAATCAGCTATAACCCCGTTTTTTCCGGGGAGAAACGTACATCCTATGCCCAGAGTAACAAAACAGGAAATAAATAAACTTCTGATATGAGCGTTTCTTGTATAAGAGTCAATTTCTGATGAAATCCCTTCATTTTGATTCCAGGTTCTCCTGTTAAAAAAAGGAACAATTTCTTTTGATATAAGGGTGAAAGCAGCAGCGTAGAGTGCAAACATTTCAGGGGTTTCAGCCTCTCTTCCCTGCATAAATATAAGTAGTTCTCCTGAAGCTAGAGTAAATGATTGTACTCCGGCAAAAAGGAGCATACATGCTCCGGCTCCCGTAAAGAGGGTCACAACTTTTCCATGCCCATAATTATGGCTCCAGTCTTCGGGTTTGCTGGAGATAAAAAGGTCAAGAAGCTTTACGGATTCACCGATTAACTCTGAAAAGGAACGAACTGCATCCGCGATAAGTGCTGTGCTGTGTCCCAACAGTCCCGCAACCAATTTGAAGAGAGTTAGTGCAAGACCAAAAAAAAGCCCTGTATATGATATGTTCCGGGTTTTATTCAAATTTTTGTCCGCTTTCATCCGAAACTCACCGTTATTGATTCTTTTAATCCTCCTTCATAAAGCGGGCCCATTTGACCGGATCGAAAAGTGATTACTTTATTATTTAAGTTATTTTAAAAATTTAATAAGACCTTGAAAGCCTACATTTTCCCTTATGTGGTACATAACGCAGCATTTTCAGCCACTAATATCAATAGATCTTGGAGAGGGTATGTATCTTGAAAACACAGATTTATAACCTGTGTTTTCGAGGGTTGAATTTTTTTTTGGGCTTTCTGTCCTGTTTTTGCCCTGCTGTTTTTATGGGATTTCGTAGGTCTTTTAGGTTGGTGTAGGTTTCTCTCAAATTCCGTTTTTTAATTCCGTTTTTTAATTCCGTTTTTTAATTCCGTTTTTTAATTCCGTTTTTTAATTCCGTTTTTTAATTCCGTTTTTTAATTCCGTTTTTTAATTCCGTTTTCCTTTTTACTGAGGGTGTAATGCTGTCATTACTTTATCTTCAGAGTGGAGCAACTGTCTTTCCATGGATTTCATTCATTACCATGGCAAGAGCCGTATACAGAGATCCAAGACCCATAATAAGTCCGACATATCCAGCCACTACAAGCAGCCCGGTACTTCCGGTTGCGTTTACAACGGCCAGCAGCATAAATAATATAAATAATGTTGCAAATACAAACTGAAGGGCTCTGACTCCTATCTTCATTGTAATGATTAACATAACAAAGGTGTACATACCCCAGACGGAAAGATATGCGGCCATAGCGATTCCAGAAGAGGCTTCAGCCCAGCCTATTGCAGGCATTACAAGCAGTCCTGCCAGTGAGAACCAGAAAAGGCCGAATGCGGAAAATGCAGTTCCTGCAAAAACATCTCCTTTCTTCCAGCACATGATTCCTGCAAACACCTGGGCAAATCCTCCCAGGAATATTGCCATGGAGACAATCATTGACTCCACTGGGTATACGCCTATGTAGCTCAGACTCAACAGAACTGCAGCGAGGCCCAGGCCGGTAAAGCCAAGAGGGGCAGCATTTGCAGTTTTGTCGACTATTGTGGTAGAAGTTCCTACGTTTTCGCTCATGATTATTCCCCTGAAGCCGTTTTAAAAAAAATTAAAAAAAAAGAAGTTTAGGGCTTAGAGCCCGTAGTTTTCAGGTCTGAAAACTGCAACTTCTTGTTTGTATTTTGTCAGGCTTTCACTCATGAACTTGTCAGCATCATCGGTAAGAGCCACAAGGTCGGCTTTAACCTTTGCAAGAGCATTGGTTTCGAACCTTGTAAGTCTGAGCTTGCCGGAGTTGATGCCTTCTTCTACAATGTTACAGCTCTCAATTGCAGCATTCTTGGCACGGAGGTAGTTGTTGTTTCCGTCCTTTGCAATTGCCTGTCCTACCTTGTAGGCATTTTCATAGGAGACAACATATCCCTGTGGGTCTCTGTACTTGTCAGAGAGTGCGAGGATGTCCCTGAGGTCCTTTCCCTTTCCGAGTTTCAGAGAGGTGTTCATCATTGCACAGTCGTATGCAAGGGACTCGGACCAGCACTGAACAGTGGTACCACCGAATTCACCGTGGTATTCAACGGATTCGTTGGACCAGAGGTCACAGCACTGCATGGTCACGTTACCCATCAGGTCAGAGTGGGCACAGGTTGAGGACTTACCTTCCTGAGCAATTGGCACACCGGAGATGGATTTTATGATGGTGTTTTCGTATCCGCAGTCCTTTCCTGGGCCAGTTGCACCTGATTCAAATCCACAGAGGGTCCTTCCTGCAGAGATTGCCCTTGCAACGATTGCAGTTGTGTGGGCAAGGTTCTTGTCAAGCAGACCGCCTGCGATGAACATTGCAGTGTTTGCCTGGGCACAGTCTGTGTCACCGGCTGCAACAGTTCCTGTCTTCTTTGCAATCTTTGCAATGTCGGTCCAGATCATTTCCATGTCCATGGAGCCGAGCACACCGATGCCGAAGAGGATACCTGCAGTGTCGTTTCTGAGGATGGAGTAGTCGAATACTTCCTTACCACCCATGCTCTCTACGGAAAGCATGTCTGCGCCGCTCTTGGCACATTCTTCAAAGGCTTCGAGGAAGACTGAATACTTGTCTCCTCTGAGCTGGAGGTAGTCACGGTCTTCACGGATGTCACCGATTGTGTGGCGGAGTGCGCACTTTATGCCGTATTCATCGTGGTATTCTTCCATGATGGTCTTCTGGGCATGTGCAACAGCGCCTCCCCATTCGGGGTTGTTGGACATCTGTTCGACGTGTTCGGTTTCGAGTACTATGGAAGGAGCACCGATCTGGACCATTCTTGCCATTACATCGGTGGTAATCCTTTCGTATTCCTTAATGAGTTTGTCTTTTGACTTGCCTGCCTGAGGTCTTGGGGCGTAGTTAATTTCAGGAGTTGTGAAGCCAGCACCGATCTCGAGGCCAAGCCCTGCCTTTACGGGGAACTTTGCGTTTCCGAAAAGCATGTCATCTGCTTTAGCGTAAGCCATTGAAGTGTATTTCTTTACCATTTTGCTACCTCCTTAGTGCTTGTGGAATTCTGCTCTTAACTTCTCAATGTCGTTCCCGCTGGCAAGGATTGCATCAGCAATCTTCACTGCGTCTGAAGCTTCTTCACCATAAACTCCGAGGTCATACTGTGCAACGAAGTCCTGGTTTACAGCACCGCCACCACATGCAAAGGGTAATTTTAATCCCTTTTCAAGGAGCTTGTCATTGATTTCCTTGAATGCATACATGGTGGTTGTCATGAGAGCAGTACCTGTAAGCATAATTGGTTTCTCTTTTACAACAGCCTCAATGACTTCGTCAACAGGGACATCTCTGCCCAGGTCAGTTACGTCATAGCCGGCTGCTCTAAGGAGGGCAGCAACAATGTTCTTTCCGATGTCGTGCACGTCACCTTCTGCAACATGGCAGACAACAGTGCCCTTGGGCTCGGGTACTTCGGTTGTCTGGGATTTGCAGAATTCAATACCATTCAGCATTGCGTCAGCAGACATCATAACATTGGGGAGGAAAATGATACCATCGTCGTAGAGCTTGGATACTACACCCATGCCTACCATCAGAGCATCATTGATAAGGTCGATTGGCTTTTTGCCTGCAGCGATTGCGGCTTTGAGTCCGTCAACCACGTCGTCTTCTTCTCCCTCATAGATTGATTTTGCAATCGGGTAGATGAGTTCATCCTTCGGGTAAAGCTCTTCTGCTGCTTCGTCAGGAGTCATTTCCTTTTCGAGGGCGACGTTGTAGCGTACTAATATGCCATCGATGTCTTCCAGTTTCAAATCCAACATATTTTAACCTCCATTTTAATGAAGAGATCTCGGATTGCTCAGATCCTTGATCCTGCAAGTTGCATCTCCCTGAACTTTCAGGTATTTCTTCCGAAATACTTTCTGAAACAATGTAAATGAATTCGAAAACCTCCAGGCCGAATTCGTTCCATTGTAGGGGTATGGATAACCTCTTAATATGTACTGGTTTACACAAAAGTGCTGAATTACAGTCTAATTCCTGTTTTTCAGGCTCCTTAGGAATTTTACTTATATCCTGGAGTTCAGGATTTCCAATTCCTCTTTTTAGGTGCCAATAGACCTTTTCTTCCCAGTTAACTCATGAAAGGTGCACTCCCTTACTATTCGGGAATTCACTTGCAGATTAAAGTTGGATTTCCTCGCATATACCCTCACCTGTGCTAATTTTTGCGCAGCTATTATTTTATAATTCCCGCTCTATTTTTTTCCGCAAATGATTTTATAAAAAAGAAGTGTTTTTTCGTCCCCATTGATTTGATCAATGGTATCAAAATTTATGGGGCGCTTATCCCCTTTTAAGGGATATCTCTGATTGCGGATATTGAAGGTATGAAAGGTTTTTATTTGAGCTATGGGGATTATCAAGTAGATTTGTTTTATCTGGAATTTTTATGAAGACAAAATAATGTGCATCTGGATATTTTCTTGAAAGGATGCAAGTAAGTTTTACATTCCCCATTATTTTTTTCTGTATTTCCAGAACTTTTATTTTCTCCCTATTATATTATCGAGATTTTTAAAGTTGGGGTATTTAAATTGTCCCTGATTCTGTTTAAATCCTATTTTTTGCCTTTTTTGTGCCGTTTTTTAAAATGTGGGCAAACTTTTCCTTAATAAGTTATTACATCTCTGCTTTAAATTTCTTCTTATGCAAACTTCCTTCTATTTCCCGTAAATTTATTGCCATCCCGATGCCAGGTTTTTCTGGACGGTTGAAAGAACATTTTGCCTTTCTAATGCAGGTCTCTTTTGGGCAAGGTGCGAGGACAATTTTATCATATATAAAGTTTGTGCATGTCCGGTCAAGGCTTTCCTGAACCGGAAACATATTTCCTTCAAAAGTTCTTCTGTTGAAAGGGACTTATTGTGCCCTGACGGTAGACGTGGTCGTTTTTTTCCACCTTTATATATGAAAGTTGACTGTCTTCCAGCTGTCCAGTTACCGTCGTGTCCACAGTTTTGATAAGTTCTTCCCTGGATACGGATGTTACCGCAGAGAGTATCTTAATCCTTGATCGGGAATTCCTTTCTTTTTTAAGGATTTCAATTTCGGGTTTTTCATATGCTGAAGTCACACTTCCCTTTACAAAATCCTCTTTGTGTGCAAAGGAAAGTTTGATATGTCCTGTAAATTCAGGGTTCAGTTCTGTTACTCTATTTCTTATGCCGTCCAGGATCTGCCCGGAAACAGAAACCGCTGTTTCAAGAGGTATTTCCTGTGAAATTATCTCGAACTCGGTTGAGTAAGCTGAAACTCCGGACATTTCAATTGAGTTTCTCGCTTCACTAATTGTTTTATTCTGGCTGCTTCTCCTGATCAGACAGAACAGTTTGTCCAGGGCTTCTCCTCCTTGCCTGGCTGAGAAATGAACTATCCGCGCTGTTGGGTTCAATTTGCGGAGAAGCAGGCATGTCTCCAGAAGTTTTTCAGGCCCTATGAGGTCTACTTTGTTGATACCCAGAACCTCGGCATCTTCGATCTGATTTTTAACAAAATTCTGCAGATCTCCTACATCCGAGCCCAGACGGCAGGGGTCCACAAGATTTACTATTGGAGTGAATCTCATATCCGGGATACCCATGCTTTCTATATTACTTTTAATCTGTCTTGGAAAGGCTATCCCTGTAGGCTCTATTATAATAGTATCCGGACGGTAGGAAGTTATTAGGTTTTTTATGGTGTACTCCATACTGATCCTAAGAGTGCAGCAAACGCATCCGTTTGTAATTTCTCTGGTTTCCACTCCCCCTTCCGAGACAGTGTCACCGTCTATCCCTATCTCTCCGATCTCGTTGACAATAATTGCTATTCGTTGCCCCTGTGCTCCAAGGTATTCGATCAGTTTTCTTATTGTAGTAGTCTTCCCGCTTCCGAGGAAGCCGCCGATTATCATACACTTCATGGCTCTGCCACCTTCCTCATGACTTGAATTAAGGATTGGACATTATTACTGGAATATCTCTGTACTGTCAGCAGTATTATTATAGTCCGACAATGTTTAATTGTCCTGCCTGACGCATTGATCAAAGCAGGAGTACTGCACCCTTTCCTGCCTGGAGGTTTTCAGCAGTAAAGGGGCGTATAGATCCCTGATTCGGGTTTCCAGCCTTCATTTTAAACCCTTCAAATGGCAACAGGGTCTAAAAAGTACCTTTTACCTGTGTTCTGATACTCTTTTTGTGAGGGGATTGAGGGTTAGAGTACCGGGACGTTTTTCCGTCTGGCAATCGTCCGGTAAATGGCAAAACCGGAGTATCTTACCTTTACAAAATTTTTATGGACACAGCCCCCCTCTCGGAAAGGCACCTTTAAATGGCAAATCCGCACCTTTCCGGGAAGAGTATTGTAGGTCTAACTTTAGCTGGTGGTAGTTCACTTTTCAGTGAATATGACAACAATGCTCACGGAGAGGGAGTAGCATTGTTATCAGCGTGATATTTTTGAATTTATCCGGTTCTCCCTTGTTCCGGATTTATGCTTGCATTTTTGGCTTATCTCTTTGGGACGATCTCATCAATCCTGAGCACGTTTTTTGCCGTCTCCGTGCCTGCTATTATGGCGAGTTTCTTGACAGTTGCCGAATCGTATACTTTCGGCCCCTGATCAGTTACCTTTCGTGAGAGGTCTATCCTTGCCTCTATTCCTCTTGAATATGAATTCTTCATCTGCGCCATTGCATCAATTGCATTCATTCCCATATTTCTGGCAAGAATCGTGGGGATCTTTTCGAGGGCTTCTGCATACGCCTGGACTGCAAGTTGTTTCTTTCCGGCCTGTGTTGCCGCAAACAGCCTGACCATGTGCGCCAGTTCAAATTCTATTGCCCCTCCTCCATTCACGATTTCCCTGTTTTTCATAAGGAATGCCGCATTATTCAGGGCATCATCAACAGCCTCTTCCACCTTGTCAAGTCCATATTTGATAGGTTCCCAGATCATGATGGTGGCTATTGCCTTCTCTTTCACGGTGATGAAAACAAAGTTTTCCCCGTTTTTCTTTTCAAGTCTTATACTATCTGCTTTTCCGAGGTCGCAGGGGCGAATCTCGTCCTGAAATACTTTCAGGGTTGTGCCTGTAGCTTCCGAAAGTTTTTCGAGGTCTTTCGTTTTCAGCTTCTTGAAAGCCAGCATCTCATGGTCCCTGAGCAGAGTTTCTATGTAAGGGTCGATATCTCCTTCACAGAAGAGCACGTTTGCTCCCGAATCAATGATCTTTCGGGCAATTTCCCCGCACATCTGCTTTTTTCTCTCCTCAAAAAGAAGGGAAGTCTGTACAGAATCCATTTTGAGGTTATGCTGGGGGTTTAGGTATCCGCTTTTTATCTTGAGGTCATAATTTATGATAAGGACTGCAGGGTCCTGAAAACTTTTCGGCATATCTTCCCTTGCCGGGTTTTCATCCATGATCAGGCCTTCTATTGCAACGATTTCCGATCCACCTTTCTTTTTGAGGATTTTGATGTTCCTGTTCAGGTCGAGTCTTCCTGCCTGCTTTTCGCTCAGGTGCTTTATTACTTGAAGGACGATGTCCGTAACAGCTTCTGCCTGCTGCCTTTCAATCCCTTTTCCTGTTGCCGAGCACATTATTGTTGTACGTATGTCCTCTTCTGATGCCTGCTTTATACTGTACTGCAGCATCTCATACGCTTTTTGCATGGCAAGTTCGTATCCTTCTATAATGATTGTCGGGTGTACCCCTGTCCTGATAAGTCTTACAGCGTTTTTAATCAGGTTGCTTGCAAAAATCACAGCTGTTTTTGTGCCGTCTCCGCAGGCCTTATCCATCGATTCCGCAAGTTTTTTAAGGGAAGTTACGATCGGGTGAAGCACATCCATTTCCTTTAAGATGACTTTCCCGTCGCTTGTAACGAAAATATCTCCAACAGGGTTTACTATTATCTTGTTCATCCCCTTCGGCCCAAGGGATGAGCCCAGCAGCTCGTCAATCTCTATGGCTGCCCTTTCAAGCTGGTCGATAAGCTCTTCTTCTTTTACCGGCTCGTCGATAAGGATCTTGTCCCTAATCGTCCGGGCTAGTTTTGCCATTCCGTCCTGGCTTTCTCTGTTAGGGCTTGCTGGTGTTTTTAGTTCGCTTGCCATGTCCTTTCCTCATTTGCTGCTGTTTCTGCTGTTTTTGACCTGCCGGAAGTCTTATTTATGGCGGATATTCTTCCTTTAGCCAAAATTTAATCTGAATCTCTGATCTCTTTCAGGCTTTTTATCCGGGTTTTTAATAAATCTAAAAATTAAGGGGGTTTGAGGTTTTACCGTTTTTTGATTGGCTTTTTTGGGGTGTTTGCCGTTTTTTGATTGGCTTTTTTTGGGTGTTTGCCGTTTTTGATTGGTTTTTTTGGGTGTTTGCCGTTTTTTGATTGGCTTTTTTGGAGGTTTTGCCGTTTTTTGTTGGCTTTTTGGAGGTTTTGCCGTTTTTTGTTGGCTTTTTGGAGTTTTTGCCGTTTTTTGTTGGCTTTTTGGAGGTTTTGCCGTTTTTTTATTTAAGATTGAAACTTTTACCGGATTATTTTTTATTTAACTTATTACTGAATGTCTGATGATTCGGAGAGCCTTTCTGTGCATTCGAGGTAGGTCTCAAGATTTTCCATTGTAAAGTCTACTTCTGTGGGAATATCGTAACATCCGGAATCCGTGTATGTATCTATATATTCTCTTTCTGTGGACATATTGTAAGATCCGGAATCCGTATCTATATCTGTAGATTCTAATGATCCGGGGGATAAGTCTGATTCATATTTTAGAGGGTTTGTTTCAATAATTGAATAACAGAAGAGGAACTTCTGAGATGAATGGTTCAGTTCCAGATTGTAGATTGCAGGGTGTAAAGGGCTCGAATAAAACATTTTATTCTCAGGGGTGGGTATTTTCTGAGGTCTCATCCAGTTTCACCTCTTTTAACAGGGGTATTTGAAAAGGTCCACTACTATTTTCTGCGGGAAATATTTCGTTTTTCGGCCCAAATGTGTTTTTATTCGTTTTTTATTCTCTTTTTCCTTCCTTTACAATGCTTTTTCTATCGTTTTTAGTTCGCTTGCACTTTTTGAGGTAAAGGGTTCAGGAAATACTTTCGTTTTTATTCCCGTTTTTTTCTTGTTTTTCTATTTTTTTCTTCCTTCCAATACCTTTTTTATCGTTTTTAGTTTGCTTGCAATTTTTGAGGTAAAGGGTTCAGGAAATACTTTCGTTTTTTATTCCCGTTTTTATTCTCGTTTTTTTCCTGTTTTTCTATTTTTTTCTTCCTTCCAATGCCTTTTCTATCGTTTTTGGTTCGCTTGCACTTTTTGAGGCAAAGGGTGCAGAAAATAGTGAGAACCCGGGTTTTATTGTGATTAATAAAGAGAGGATGGGTTTGAATCCCATCCCTTACCTGGCAATCCAGGCTTGCTTTTTTCTTCGGAAATTCAACGGGTTTAGCCGATGATTTTCTTGTAGAGTTCAGGTCCCTTCTCTGCAACGGTATATGTCTGGGCAGTGATGGTGTCACAGGGTGCTCCTGGTGGCACTTCACAGCCGGTTGAAATCATGTACTTGGACTGCATACCGTTCTCTTTGAGAGTGTTCAGGACGCTTTCCTGGAGAGCCATGGTATCTGCCTTCATCTTACTGATACCTTCAGGGCTGTTGTCTAGGAACAATATTGGGCTGACCTCTCCACCGAACATAGTTTCTTTTCCGTGGGTGCTGATCAGGTACTTGTGGTCCTTGGATCCCTTATTGGCCTCGTCGGGGTAGAAGGTGTAGCTGTAGTACTCCGTGTTCCACTTGCTTATGAGATCCCAGTGGGGGACGTCGGCACAGTTGTGGATAACGACTGGCTTGTTGTACTGCTTGTAGAGCGGGGCAATCCTGTTCTGCATGATCTGGCCTTCGGACTTCATGTATTCGTCAGCGCTGAGGATGACGTTGTTTGTCCAGAGGTTTACTATACAGAGGTTGTCGGGCTGGGCTTCTTCGAACATGCCCTTCATGATTTCTTCTACGTAGGTTGTGGTCTTGTCAAGGGCTTTGAGGACAACGTCAGGGTTGGTCCTGAGGTCGGAAAGGACACGGGTTGCTCCCATAATCTGGGTCAGGGCTACCATTGGACCTTCGATCAGAGCGGTCATGGGTGCGCCGAGGGCGTGTGCCTTCTCTGTTGCAAGCTTGTTGCCCTGGATAAGGTTGTAGGCACGTGTACCTTCCTTAAGGTCGGGGACTTCCATTTTTTCGTAGTCTTCAAGGTGGCCGATTGCTGCGGGGGTGTCTTCTTCAGGATATCTTACAGTTGTGCCGAAATCTGCTGCATCAACACAAAGGTCGGTCAAGCCGACGAAGGTATCCATATTGAAGTACTTGATTCCCGCTTCGACACAGTCTGCATACTTTTCTGCACTTGTTGAGTAGTCTTTGTAGGAGCAGGGCACGAATTTCCTGGAAACGCCGCAGGCGAGAGGTGCTACAGGGAGCCTGTCGACTTTCTTGTCCTGGAAGGCAGAGCCAAACCTCTCTGCTTTGGTCATGGTTTCCTTAAACTTCGGGACCACGGAGTCGAATTCGGCTTTGACTTTCTCAGCAGTTATGAGGCCGATATCGATCTTTTCCTTGCCGCCTTTCTGTGCGAGGGATTCTTTGTACTTCATCTTGCTTGCTGCAATTGAGGAATCGCTCCATAAATCGGCAGGAAGCTCGCTTACAAGTGAACTAAGAGTTTCGACTGCTATGCTTGCATCACCGGCTGTGCCGTCTGCGCCAATGCTGTCTGCAAAGGTTTTGGAAATAGGCGCTCCACCGATCATGACAATCATGGAGTCTCTGATGCCTTCTTCCTGAAGCTGTTCAATAACGGTTTCCATACCACCCATTGTTGTGGTCATCAGAGTGCTCATTGAGATTGCAGTTGCCTTCTTCTCCTTTGCGGTTTCTACAAATTTATCAAGAGGCACGTCACAGCCAAGGTCTATCATGTTATAACCGGCTGCAGTCATCATGGTCTTGACAAGGTTCTTGCCAATATCGTGCACGTCTCCTTCAACGGTACCGATGATGACATTTCTGGGGACGGAGGTTCCGTCTAGTTTAATGTAAGGGGTAAGGATGTCCATTCCGGCATACATCGCATCTGCTGCGAGCAGAAGGCTGGGGACAAAGGCTTCTCCTTTTTCGTACATATCACTGATGATCTTCATGCCTTTTGCAAGGCCTTCAACTATTGCTTCGTATGCGTCCAGGTTTTCATCGAGGGCTTTTTGTGCAAATTCTTCTGCAATTTCTTCGTCGCCTTCAACCACAGCATCCATTAAAGCATTCAGAATGTCTTCTTTTGCCATTGAAAAATCTCCTTTTTTTTAGTGAAGGACCCAGACAGCCAGTTTTCTTCCTACTCTTCCGGATCTCCATCTTTTTTTACTTAGATCGTTAACGGGTTCCACAGCCCGTCAATTCCCTAAATCCACTAATTATACTCCTTAATTCACAAGATGGCCATTCACCTGAAAATCAGAATCTTTCGGCTGCGGTACAGGACCGAAATTTCGCCTGAATTTAGTCAGGTTATTCTTTCCTTTCAGGTTTTGGTCACTAATGAATGATTGACGTAAATGTATATAGCTTAACCGACAATGTTTTTTGATCTATAAGCAGTTTTTTATATCCCTGTGAAATATAGTTCTCCTTATATTTTGGATGGGCCTGATTTTTATTTGGCTTCTTATTTTAAGGTCCTGGAAAATTTGTTGTTTCTTTATAGTTTGCACTAACAGCCTTTTTGCAAACGTGATATTTTTTGTCGGAGTATGGAAAATTCCTTCTTATTGAAAAACAGAGACTATTTGAAATTGTGATGGGGTGCAAAAAACAAAGGCATTAAAAATTTGAAGGTAATGATCTCGAAGATACAGGCTGATAAACCACAGATTTCAACTGGTTTTCTGACCTCACCTATGCCAACTGACCTTCTGAACTGACCTTTTGAGCCTATCACATTTATATTATTCGGTGAATAAACAGACATTTTGTTTTTCAATATTGTGAAAACAGTAGAATATGTCTGATGTTGGCTTTATATTTTTTGATTCTTTACTTATTATGATACTTTAAATATAATATCTGTAATGTTATTCTGCTCAATATTAAAATGTAAATATAATCCATATCTGTAGTTTATGTTATGCTGATCATAATCTATATTTACATATAAAGCTATATCCATATATTATATCTGTAATATAATTAATATTATTTTAATCTAAGAGACCCCCCACTTTTAGATTCTAATTTCATATTGAAGGTATGTTGATGCTCACTCCTTTAACTCAGAGGGGTATACAACAAGAGATTAAATTTCAAAACGCTTTATTATATGTGTTAATAATAATTCATCCTGGTAAAGTACTGGATTTCTCCAGTAATGCCTGGCTAAATGTTGAAGCTATCCTTCCCGGAGGAGTGAGGTGGGTTTATGGGTATGGCTCCGGAAAACGGTAGGTTGAATTTAATATAACAGGTTCATGCTTGGAAGCTGATAAACATGAGTACTCTTATAGACTTGATTTTCTTCTCTGAAAAAAGAAAAAATCTCCTTGTCCAGTTAGCTAGTGGGCCAATGCATATTGATGAGATCAAGGACACCCTTAATGTAAAGGCATGTGCGGTAATGCCGCAGATAAAAAAATTGAAAGATATGGATCTCATCGTGCAGAAGGGAAGTGCCTATGAACTCTCGGATATCGGAGAAGTTATAGTTGAGAAGATGCTTCCCCTTAATACGCTTCTTGATGTTTTTGATGGAAATAAGGATTACTGGTCAAAACATGACAGGTCTCCAATTCCAAAGCACCTGATTCAGAAGATGGACATGCTGGGAAAATGTACTTTGGAGGAGCCTGATCTGGACCACCTTTTTGAATTCCCAAAACACCTGGAAGATAGACTTTATAGCTCTAAAACCCTCAAGTCATTCTACTCTTATTTCTGTCCTGATTGCCCTTCGATACAGGCAAAATGTGCAGAGGATGGGGCCGAAGTGCACCTTATTCTCGAAGAAAAGATCTATAATAGGCTGAAAAATGATTTTGAGGATGAATATAATACCTGCTTGAACAATAAGGTTTCACTTTACATCTATTCTGGAAAATTAAGGCTATCTTCTTTTATGGTTACGGACTCTTTTCTGATGCTGAAGCTCTTTGGAAAAGATGGAGAATTCGACCACAGGAAGATCATGAGTTTTACCCCTAGTGCTCTGGAATGGGGCAATGAACTTGCCCAATATTATGTGGACCACTCCGTGAAAATCATTTAAATATTTTATCAGCTGTCGGCCAGAGACATTTCTGGCAATTATTTACACAGCCAGGCGGGAATTTTTGGGAAAACTATTTTTGAAAAAGAAGGAATAAGAATGTTTTTCTCTTACTCGCCCTTTCTTTTCTTCTTATTTTTTCCTGCCTTCAACACTCACGATTTTTTGTCCATGTCCATGTTCGTGATGTCCATGCTTCTGGTCGTGTTCATGATCATGTTCGTGTTTGGCTTTATGCACGTCTATTCCCCTTTTCTCAAAGGTTTCCTGTACCGAGCTGTTCACAGAATCTTTTAGAGCTTCCTTCTTAACATTTGAGACTGCTGAGAGGATCTTTAATGTCGGGACAGCTCCTTCTTTTGATTTTATGATCTCTTCCTGGGGCTCTTCGTAATAGATAGTAACGCTCTGCTTTACGGTTTCTAGCCCGTTGTCCAGAAAGAGCTTGATATGCCCTACAAATTCGGGGTTTAGCTCCAGAACCTTTTCTTTTATTGTGTTCATTAATTCAGTAGTGAGCTCCCTGGTGGTTTCCTTGCTCAGGCTTTCTCCGTCTTTAATTGCAAACTCTGCAGCATAGCTGCCAACTCCGGAGGCTTCGATGGAATCTTCGGTTTCCTGAGCTTCGGGAGGTCTGGACTTTTCTTCTGTGATGGTTACTTGAGTTTTTTCCGGAATTTCTTTGATATCAGGGAGAACAATCTGCATGAAATTTTCAAATATTTCCCCGGTATCCTTCCCCGAAAGCAGAACCACTCTGGCTTTAGGATTCAGTTGCTGTACTGAAGCTTCCAGAATGGGAATCCGGATAGGTTCGATCAGATCTACTTTGTTTATTCCCAGAATCTCGGCATCTATAATCTGCCTCATGGCAAAGTCTTTTACCTCTTTCATTAGATACTTGAAGCGGCTGCCATCGATCAGGGTCACAAGGGGAGCGATTTTTACCTCCTCTCCAAGATTCATAAGTTCGACTTCGTTCCTGATAATGTGTGGAAAAGCAATTCCTGTGGGCTCGATTAGCAGGATATCGGGTTTGTATTCAATTGCAAGAAGGGTGATTGTGGTCCTCAGCCCAACTTTCAGAGAGCAGCATATGCAGCCTCCTGTGATCTCTTTGGTATCGAATCCGAACCTTTTGATCACGTCTCCGTCAATCCCTATTTCTCCTATCTCATTTACGATGATAGCAACTTTTTTTCCTTTTTCTGCCAGGTATTTGCCCATATTGATAATGGTGGTTGTCTTCCCGCTTCCCAGGAAACCTCCAACAACAATAACGTCCATTTTTTCCCTCCGTTTTCTGCCGCTTTCTACTTATTGTCCCTTCATTTTTTATCATTATCGAAAAGTGTAAACCTTCAGACATCTGATCCGGATATATAAGCATCAACTTTTTTATTCTTAAAGTATATTGTTTTATCCCTCAATAGGGGGTTATCACAATTCTTTTGTTTTTCTCAAATCCTTTTTTGGAGTCTATTTCCTCTGGGTTTATTCTGGTCTTCAGAGTCTAAAATACAACAAATATATGAGGTTAGGCAAAGTCACAAATTAAAAACAACCGAACAAACTTCGTAGGTGCAAACAAAAAAAGAACTCCAGTCTTGAAGGAATATATTTAAACTTTACTCGCTAGACGTCTTATGACCACGGAATATGAAGCAGAAAGCCCGCAAACTTTAGTTCACGAGCTCTCCACTTTTTTTCAGTTTTAATAAGTTTTTCTTACCTTCTTTTTTCCTTCTCAGTTGCCTGCAACAGTCAGGTTTTCCCATTTGAACCTGTCATCCGGGCAAGCATGCAGACAGCGCTGGCAGTTTGCTCCGTCACAGAGGTCGGTCCTTATTTTTATAGTCCCGCCGTCTTCCACCCTGAGAGCTCCGGTGGGGCATACCTTTGCACACGTCTTGCAGTCTGTGCAGTCTTCGATGACCATGGTAAGGTAGGTCCCGACTTTCTCAAGCACTTCGAGCCCTTCTTCTCCGAGTACAGGAATATCCCTTTCAACCTGGCGGTCGATTTTAAGGTTAGTTGAAGGCTCGCCGATCCTGGGGAGGCTTTTCTTTTTCAGGAACTTCTGGAGCATCTTGAATGCCATGCCCTCGTTCCAGTAGGCAAGTTCAAGCATATAGGCTTCCTTAAAGGCTTCGGAGGTCGCGAACATCACATGAGTGCCCACTATTTCCTTTGCAATTGCCTGCAGTTCCCAGAGCCTGTCTTCAGAGAGCAGGATTTCCCGGGCAACGGCCAGGGAGGTGTTTCCTATCTGGGAAACATAATTTGCGTTGAAAGGGATCATCCCTACCTGGTGGGCTTTTTCAGCATCCATATAAGTCCCGGCAGCTCCTGACATGTGAGCTATCTTGAGGTCTTCCATCTCAATGCCTGCAGCTACACAGAGGGTAATGTGCCCTGCCCGAAGTGCTCCGATGGCTCTTCCGGCTGCTGTAAGGTCTTTTTCCGTAAACTTGATCCCATCCTGAAGGTGGATGATGCCTTCAGGAGTCTTAATTTTTGGCAGAACTATCAGTTTATTCCTTATTCCGGTTTCGATAAGGGCAATAACTCCTGTCCCTGTTATGCCTTTTGCAGTGACCTCTCCCTTTTCCACGACGTCCCCTGTCTTCGGGTTTACGAGATCTCCCATGGCGGGGTTCATGTCCCTGTCGAGCACGTAACAGCGCAGGTTTTCTCCTTCAAATTCGACATCGCTGATGGTATGCGGGGATGCAATGGATCCGTATTCGATTTCCTGGCCTTCGAGAGCTGGCCCGGCGGCAGCCGATCCGGTGTAAATAATCCCTTTTGATTTCAGGGCCATTTCGGCGTTTGTCCCATAGTCCGTAGCGATCGCAATTTCATCACTTTCGATCATGCCTGCCTTTACTATAAGGGCAAGTGCATCGGCTCCGACCTCGTGTTTTATGGAAGGGGGCACAAACAGTTTGCAGTTCTTAAACTCTTCAAATCCCTCTATTTCGGTCAGAGGTATTACCCGAGCGTCTCTGTTTTGTTCTTCAATATGATACTTCTGTTTCTTACGCTCGCCTGCGTATGCCAGGTCTTCAATGGGAATTCCCTGAAAGATAGAAAGCTGGATCGGGTTTCCGCAGATTGAGAACTTCTCCATCTCTTCGGGTTTTACTCCGAGTTCCGCAATGATATTTTTGACTGCTGTTGCCGAGAGTCCGTGGGCTTTGTCAAGCCCGTAATGGATTGCAAAGTCAAGGTGGTCCATTACGTTTGCTCCCGGTAGGGGGTTCCGGAGAGTTATCACGGTTTTCTTAATTTCGCCTTTTTCCAGGTCAATTTTCTGGGCCCTAAAGCCACTGGTTCCCAGGTCAATTGCAACTCCTGTTTTCATATCTTAACCTCCTCCAAAAAAGTTTAAGACTTACTTAACTAATTATCTCAGCATTTATTATTTTTAATAAATTTTGATAATTTTGATGATAAATAAGCTGTCCCAATGAGTTTTGCTGAATCATTTGCCTGGATCGAGCCTTCTGAACTAACAGCCTGTTAGGGGACTGGCTCTGGATCTCCTCATTTTTGAGGTCCCGTCCTGGCAAAGTAAAAAAATATGAATCAGGGCAGAACATCCCGAAGTTCTAATTGTTTTAGAGCTCCGGGATTTGCCTGTAAAAAAATAAAGAATTTCGTGCTTTTTCAAGCGTAATATTCGTTTCTTGCTGCGACCATGGCTTTTATGTTCTCGAGTGGGGTCATGGGTGCAATTCCACAGCCCGGTGCGAGCACATCGATACCGTCTGCAAGAGCCTGCTTGGATTCGGTTTTGATCTTGTCAACAGGTCCGGGCAGCAGGGTGAAAGGACTGGAGATGTTTCCTATTAACCTTACTCTGGTTCCGATGACTTCCTTTGCCTTCTTTACGCTGCCAATCTTTTCTTCAACGCTGAGGCCTTCAAATCCGCAGTCTGCCATATAGTCAAGAATTGAGTTAACGTTTCCACAGATGTGGAGGATGGTTACGGAGTTCACGCCGGCAGAGAACTTCTGCAGCCTTGGCTGGAGATACTGCTTGAAGGAATCAGGGCTCATGAGGTCAGGGGAGGCGACAGGGTCTGCAATGGCAATAATGTCTGCACCTGCTTCGACCATTGCGTTTGCATAGATAATTGAAGCTTCGGTTGCGAGATCCAGAACCTGTTCGAAGAGGTCAGGTTTTTTAATGGACCATTTCATGAAGGATTTTACACTTGAAAGGTCAGAGGCGACAGTGATAGGGCCTTCCATACCGCCGATGATTGGGACATCCGGACCAACCTTTTCTCTGATGATCTTGATTGCTTCAAGTACGGCTGGAATTCTGCCTTTCTGAAGAAGGTCTGCAGGGACTGCTGCGCCTTCAAGGTCTTTGGGGTAGGGGTGACCGGTAACAGAGGGCTGCCTGTTCTTGGTACCCATATTGATCTCACAGCCCATGGCTTCGACCAGGACGGTAAGGCAATAGGGGATCCTTACAGCTTCAAGTCCGCTGAGCTCGTAGTTGGCGAGTGACAGTTTTGCCATAAGTTCAGGGTTGCTGTGGGATTCAGGCCAGGGGGCTCCGACTTCGTCCATGAGTTCTACAATTCCGGTCTGGGTTACGGAACAAACAGGTGTTTTGTCAACGGGCTTGCCTGCAAGGGCAGCTAAAAGTCTTGTTTTAAGTGTGAATTCGCTCATATCGGTCATACCTTTTTTACTATTATCCGTAGAGATATATTTTAATTCCAATTTAATTGTCTACTTGACAATATTATATAGACCTTTTCAATCCAAAATGTTTCACACTCCAGACTAGAGTATCCAGAGTATGCAATATATTAAAAAACTGTAGGTCTTACTAATGAATGGGATCAGATAGTACTTTCTGAATCACCTTTTTTGTCTCGCCTGAGCAGGAGTGAGAATAACGGTAGTAAAAATAATTCTCTAGCTCCTCAATTGAGTTAAGATGCGATGATTTTTTTAGTTAACAAATTATAAAAGCTAATTGCCGCGAATATTTTTTTGCCTTTTTTTTAATAAATCCCATCATAAATTTTGACTATATTATCCTGGTTATTATTTCTTCCAATCTTTTTCCATCCCTTTTTTTCTATGATCCGGTTTTGTAGGCACCAGGCGCTCTATTAAAGACCAGCCTCTGCTAATTGATTATTCTGGGTTTTTGAAGTAATTCGGATAGTTTCGCAACGTTAAGTTTCTTATTCTTGTGTTACATTAATCTATAGGGGATTTAATGGAAAGGCAATTGGCTGAAAATAAAAATAAGATCTGTTCTCCGCAGGGTGATGAACATCTTATTTCTCTCCCTGAATTTCTAAAAAGGTTCGAAACGGAGGAAAACGGGCTCAGTGAACAGGAAGCTGCGCAAAGGCTCCGGGAGTGCGGACCAAATGTCCTCGAAGAAGCAGGAAAGGAAAGCATAATTAAGAGATACGTCCGTCAGTTCCGAAACTTTTTTGCTGTCCTGCTGACTGTAGGAGCGATTCTATCTTTTGTTGGCGAGTACCTTGATCCCGGGCAGGGAAATCTCTATATAGGGGTTGCTCTTGTCGGGGTCGTTGTCCTTAACGGGACTTTCACATTTGTGCAGGAGTACCAGGCCGCAAAGACAATGGAAAGCTTCCGGCAGCTTCTGCCACCTCATGCAAAGGTCTTCAGGGGTGGAAAAGTAAGGGAAGTCCTGGCTTCGGAACTTGTGGTAGGGGATGTCGTCCTTCTTGAAGAGGGGGATAAGGTTCCTGCAGATGGGCGCCTGATTGAAACCAAATCCCTGAAAGTGGACAATTCAACCCTGACCGGGGAATCAGAGCCGCAGCTGCGTTCTCTTGAATGCACTCATTCGAATCTGCTGGAATGCCGGAATGTGGTTTTTTCCGGAACTCTTGTACAGAGTGGTAACGGTAAAGCCGTTATTTTCGGAACCGGGCCGAATACCCAGATGGGAAGCCTTGCAACGCTTACAGAGCAGACATTATCCGTGGACACCCCTATCCGAAAAGAACTCAACCATTTCATAAAGATTATTTCTGCAATTGCTATTTTCCTTGGAATTACCTTTTTTCTGCTCGCATTTTTTCTCCAGAATATTTTTCTTGCAAGCCTTATCTTTGCCATAGGAATCATTGTTGCCAATGTCCCTGAAGGACTTTTGCCCACAGTTACGCTTGCCCTCAGCCTTGCTTCCAGAAGAATGGCCTCCCGGAATGCCCTTATAAAACAGCTTGAGTCTGTGGAAACCCTGGGCTCGACTACCGTGATCTGTACGGACAAAACCGGGACCCTGACTCAGAATAGGATGGCAGTAAATTCTCTTATCGCAGGGTTTGAAACTCTGGAGCCGGAAAAACCTTTCATTCCTCAAGAAGGCTCTGCAGGGCAGGATGCAGAAGAAAGTCCAAAAAAAGGTCTTGCGGAGAAAGATACTGATTCAGGCGCAAAAGGAGTTCCTGTTACAGGAAATCCCATGTGGAATCCGGACAAGATTCCGCCTGTTTTTATAAGAGTTGCAGGGCTCTGCAATAACGCGAAAATTTACGATTCGCCTCCCGGATATACTGGCGACCCGACAGAAGGGGCACTTCTTGTTTTTGCGAACAGTTTTGTAGATATAAATAAACTCCAGAGCGAGTATCCAAGGCAGGAAGAGTTTCCTTTCGATTCCCTTACCCGGCGCATGGAAGTTGTCTGCCGCACTCCTGAAGGCAAACTTGAAGTATACCTCAAGGGCGCTCCGGAAGTGGTTGTGGAGATGTGCGGGTTAGTTATGGAGTCCGGGGGAGTAAGAAAACTGGATGAAGCCGGGCAAAAAGAACTTCTGGACAGGCACCTGGGGTTGGCAGAAAAAGGAGAACGGATAATTGCCCTTGCGTTCAGGCAGGCAGAAGGGGAGAAAGAGTATACCGGAGATTTTATTTTCCTGGGTTTCATCGGGATTGTAGACCCCCCACGCCCTGAAGCGAGAGACGCTATTGCAAAATGCCATGCCGCCGGGATCAAGGTTGTCATGATCACAGGTGACCACCCGGTTACCGCTGAGTCAATTGCCAGAGATGTGGGGCTCGCAGTATCCGGAAAACCTGAGATTATTACCGGAGACGAGCTGAAATCCCTTTCCCGTACAGAGCTTGCTTCCCGGCTTAAAAACCCGAGTATTGTTTTTGCCCGAACTTCTCCTGTACAGAAGTTGAAAATTGTACAGCTCTTCCAGGCAGAAGGAGAGATCGTTACCATGACCGGAGACGGGGTTAATGATGCTCCTGCGATCAAGAATGCCGACATGGGGGTTGCGATGGGCAGCGGCACGGATGTGGCTCGCGAAGCCGCAGATATGGTACTGCTGGACGACAATTTTGCTACAATTGTAAATGCGGTAGAAGAAGGCAGGACTGTTTTTGATAACATAAAAAAGTTTATTGCTTACATCCTTACAAGCAATATCCCCGAGATTCTGCCATTCATAGCTTTTGTTCTCCTTTCTATTCCCCTTCCCATGACTGTTCAGCTTATCCTGGCAATCGACCTCGGAACTGATATCCTTCCTGCCATTACTCTGGGGGTGGAAAAAGGAGAAGGAGATATTATGAAGAGGCCTCCCAGACCAAGGCATGAAAAATTATTAACTCCTCAGGTGCTTTTGACATCCTACGGAGTAAAAGGGCCTATTGAGGCTGCTGCGGGCTTCTTCTGTTATTTTGCCGTACTTCTTGACGGGGGCTGGGGTTTCGGCGAGCAGCTTGCACACACTAATCCCCTTTATATGCAGGCAATAACCGCTTTCTTCTCAGCCGTGATTATCTGCCAGATTGCTAATGTGTTTGTTTCAAGAACCCGGTTTCAGTCTGTCTTCTCAATGGGACTGTTCAGCAACCGCATGGTTCTCCTGGGAATTGCAAGTGAACTCCTGATTCTTGCTATCATTATCTGGAATCCGTTTGCTAACCTTATCTTCAATACCGCTCCCATTGATCTCAGGTATATGCTGCTTGCCGTTCCTTTTGCGGTTCTCCTCTTTGGGGTCGATGAACTGAGGAAATATCTCCTGAGAAAAAATGTTAACTGGGCAGCTAGATACTTTAAATGGTGATCCGGGCACGGTTTGAGGAATAAATTCACATGAACTCAAAAATGGGTGGAAGGGTAGCCTGAAGAGCCACCTGGAAGAGAAAGCTGATACATAACTTATGTGATCTTTTGGAAGTAAATTATGTGATATTTAACACTTTTGGCAAGTTGTGTTTTAAATCTTCTTTAATATATTTTTTTCCAGATACTGCCACGTGACTCATTTTTTTGGATAATAAAGCTTATAATCTCTTGTAATCACACTAACAGATTAAACTTATATACCATGTGGACGCAGTATTTATTATTTCGCTCTCCGTCATTCTTTATGGATAAGACGATTTTCACTTCAAGACCGCGTTGGTTTTGATGAGGGTATCCACACAAAACAATGAAGAGCCATATAGCTCAAGTCTATCTGCTATAATTCTTTTATAAACCCCTACAGGTTCAACCTGCCGAGTGTATATACTATGAATGTGAGTAAAAAAATTTTAGTTATTATCTACATAATTTTTGCCCTTCTGACTTCGGTCGTCATTTTTGCATCTCAGAATATCCTTGACTCAAGTTTTTCTGACATGGAGGAAAAAGGGGCAATTAGTGATGCGGAAAATGTACGTAATATAATTGATTTCCATATCATACAATTGGATGAGACAAACTCTGCCCTTTCTTCAAGGGAAGATATCAGGGCTTTTATGCTAAGTGAGAATCCAGAAGACCTTGGCGGGACTTTACTCACTGACTTTTTTACCCTGAGTGGATGTGACTTCATTTTTTTTGTCAATAGTTCAGGGACTATAATATACTCTCAGGTTTCAGATTCAAAAAATGTCGGTAATGCTTCCAGTGACTTAATTATTCCCGAAATCAACCAGAAAATAAATGATGGAAGTCTTCTCTGCAGGGAGGGGCTGAGCCCTTTAAACGGGATGTTTCAGCTGGGAAACGGACCTGCAATTGTTTCCTGCCGCCCCGTATCTGCTGCATCCGATAACAATGAGATGATCGGAACAATTATCCTGGGGAGGGATTTGGATGCTGATCTCATTGATTCCATCCAGAAAATTGCAGGGAATCCGGTTTTGCTTTACAGTCCTGATAGCGTGCCTCCTGATTTTGAGCAAGCCTTTTTAGAAAATAGAAACGGGAGTTTCATACATACTGTAGAAGGGGGCAGGTTAGCAGGTTATTTTATTCACGAAGACATTAATGGAAACCCAATTTTCATGGTTAGGACGGATGCTGACGGAAACATCTATACAGAAGGCAGGAAGTCCCTCAGGTATATTGTACTTTTCCTCCTGTTTTCAGGTCTCGTGGTCGGAGCAAGCTGTAAGTTCCTTCTTGACAGGGAAGTAGTATCCCGAATTGTTGCCATTGACAATTTTGTAGAAAAAGTGGGGAAAGATGAAGCTTTCTCAGCACACTGTATTATGGAAGGGGATGATGAGCTATCGAGGTTGACTGAAGGAATAAACCGGATGCTTGACCGTCTGAAACTAAATTCTGATATATTTAAAGCTCAGGAACATGAGAAGAATGCTATTCTCAATTCTCTCAGCGAATTCGTGATCTTTATGGATCTTGGGCTGAGAATCGTCTGGGCAAACAGGGCTTCTCTGGACTATGCAGGTCTTAAGCTTGAAAACATTATTGGGCACAGATATGAGGAATTCTTTCCAATGTCCTCTACTGCTCCCGGAAAATCTCTCGCAAGAAAGGTGCTTGAATCCGGAAATGATGGATTAGGAGAGGTAGTTACTCCGGACGGAAAATTATGGATGATCCGTGCAAATCTGATTAAGGATGAAGATGGAAAAGTAACCGGAATCCTGCAAACAGAGCTCAATATTACAGCATACAAACGTTCTGAAGAGAAGCTTCTTCAGGCAAAACTGGAAGCTGAGGTTGCCAGCTGTACAAAAAGTGAGTTCCTTGCCAATATGAGCCATGAACTGCGGACACCTCTTAATTCCATCATCGGTTTTTCGGACATACTGCTAGAGAGATTTTTTGGGGAACTCAACGAAAAACAACTGAGGTATGTTAATAACATATCTTCCAGTGGAAAACATCTTCTGGGACTTATAAACGATATTCTTGATCTCTCAAAAGTAGAAGCCGGAAAAATGGAGTTGCACTACAGTGAGTTTTCTATTGGCTCAGTTTTCGAAGAGGTGAAAACTACTCTTTCTCCTCTTGCTAAGGTAAAATCTCTTGAAATGGACTTTAATGTAGAATCAGATTTTGCAGATCTTCAAGCCGATAGGGGTCGTTTGACCCAGATTCTTTATAATCTTGTAAGCAATGCGATCAAGTTTTCCCTGGAAGGAGGCAAGGTATCTGTCCAATGTAAACAAAGTGGAAACCTAGCTTTTTTTTCAGTGATGGATACGGGAATCGGTATTTCTTCTGAAGACCATAAAAAACTTTTCCAGCCCTTTACTCAGATCGATGCATCCTTATCCAGGCAGTACTGCGGGACAGGGCTTGGGCTTTCTCTTGTGAAGAAACTTGTAAATCTACACCAGGGAGACATCTGGGTTGAAAGTGAACTTGAGAAAGGCAGTACTTTTATGTTTACAATCCCGCTCACCAAACCGTCTGAGTCCCGAAAAACCGATACTAAGGACATTAATGATTTAATGCTCGATGTTGAAATAAATAAAGCAGCTGCCTTTTTCGTGAAAGAGTGTGCAGAAGACTTGCAGGACGAAATTGAGCTTCCTGAAATCTGTCTTCCGGAAAAGAGTGTCGAAGAGCAGAATCTTGTTCTTGTAGTTGATGATGTGAAGAATTCCAATGAACTTATTTCAGTTTTTCTCCGGGAAAACGGATACTGTACAGCCTCATTATATAGAGGAAAAGATATTCTGAATGTTGCAAAGAAACTGAAACCTTATGCTATCACGCTAGATGTTTTCCTGCCTGATACTAATGGCTGGAGTGTCCTGAGACAGCTAAAGAGCGACTCTGAGACAGCCCGTATCCCCGTAATTATTATTTCAGTGACAGATAATAACGAGCTGGGAATCTCCTTTGGGGCAACTTATTCCTTTACAAAGCCAGTAAAAAGAATCGAATTACTGGATGCCTTAAGAGAAATCACAGGTAGGTTCAGGTTCGAAGAGCCAAGAATTCTTATCGTTGACGATGATGAGAATGCAGTGGAGCTGCTGAGTTCAATGATTGAACCCGAAGGCTTTGAGGTGGTAAAGGCTTATGGTGGGCAGGAAGGTCTGGACATGCTCTTTTCCGAGCAGCAGCCAGATATCCTTATCCTCGATTTGATGATGCCGGGAATAAGTGGATTTGAGGTCATTTCACATATGAGGGCAGATCAACAGACAAAAAATATTCCTTTAATTGTATGTACTGCAGGAGAGTTTACTGAGAAGAATATTGAAGAACTTAACGGCGAACTTAAGGGACATCTTATTTCTATTATGAAAAAGGGTACTTTCGGAAGAAAAGAGTTAATTAATAGGATAAAACAATTAACTATGTTTAAGAGGCGTGAAGATGAAAGAAATTCTTATTGTCGAAGATAACCCCATGAACATGGAACTGATCCTGGACCTTCTCGAGTTTTACGGACACCGTGTAACAGAAGCCGAGGATGGGATAAAGGCTCTTGAACGCCTTGCTGAGAAAAAGTTCGATATTATCCTTCTTGATATGCAACTTCCCAAAATGGACGGGCTTGAGGTTATGGACCGGATCAAAAAGAACCCGGCAACTGCAGATATTCCAGTAATAGCTGTCACAGCCCATGCCATGAAAGGAAGTGAAGAACACTTTATCGAAATGGGATGTGTGGATTATATCTCAAAACCCATAGATATCCACAGGTTTAGATCCCTGATTGATAAATACCTGGGAGACTAAAGAGAGGACACCGAACTGCAATCTTAAAGTATAACTTCCATTATATATATTTTATATACTACGTTCCGTATTTTTAGGCACATAAAGGTCTCAAGGTATTGAATTATGCGCTTAAAATATGCGAACTAAGGTTATATATTTCTAAAGAATTGGTACTCTATCAAAAAATACCCCAAAAACGCTGTAATTAGAAGTTTGTAAGCTGAGACGATATTTGCAATTTAGAGCAATCTAAAGAGATTAATATCTGGAAAACAGAGAACATCAGGAAAAGTAAACTAATATTGGAAAACGATTGTAGCCGGAAAGGCATTTGTTTCGATTTCGAGCTGATGTATTTTTTCCAATCCTATTTTCAATCCGAATTCGATTTTTGTCTATATACGGCTTTTGTCTATATACGGCTTTAGTCTTATGTTTCAAACAGGTGCTGCTTCTGTCTTAAACGGCCATATTCCCAGTGAAAATTATATTTTCTCCAGGCGTCTGGACATATCTTTATAGTATGAAAAAAGCTCTTCACACCATTTGAGGGCGCTGTCATCGAAGCTCATCAACCGCTGGTGGTCAAACTTTCCTTTTTTATCAAAGAGGACAAGAGAGCAGAAACGTTCTGTCACGACGTTTTTAAGTGTTACATTTTTATCACAGATATAGACTTCCGTATTCTTTGATTCTACAAGAGTCTTCAGGTCTTCAAAATAATCCTTTTTCATTCTATCAAAGACCGGCGTTGTCATGATAAGACACATCTCTGCTTCTTTTCTTACGAGCTCTGAATATATTTCAATATGGAGAGGATTGAAGTATGAAAGGAACATTTTTATATGTTTTGACGCTAGAAGGTTCTTTTTGAAATCTTCGGGGACTTCGAAAAGCCGGTTAAGATCGGCTTCAAGCATGAAGTAATTTCCTAGTTCATTAATCCTTTTAAGAAGATGCTCGGGAATTGCGGTAAAATCATGGTTAATCCAGTAATCGTAGTTTTCCTCAAAAACCCTTACAGTATCCAGCAGAGGCTCCATCTTCTCAACAACGATTTCCCCCATATCCGAGAGCCTGTAGACATTTCTTTCGTCCTGCACGATCAGACGCCCTTCCTTTAATTTCTTGATCTGCGGCATAATTGAAGTCGAGTTAACGTTAAGGGCGGTTTTTATTTCGTCCCCTGTCTTGGGCCCTTCTTCTAGAAGGAGCAACAAATCTTTCCTTTTTTCAGATAGGAACGCTAGGTCAATAAGTGATATTTTCATTTTAATTCCATCTCCCCTAGAAGCTTCTTAAGTATGCCGGAGAAGTTCTCCTACATCTTATTTCAGGAAGCAATCTTTATTGGCAAAAGTCCTTTATTTCTCCCAGGAGAAAACTGCGAGGGGGACTTAGTGCAACACTCATGCGCTACTTTTCAGTTGCTTCCTTATATTGTTTTCCAAAATTTACTTATTTTCTTAAAGTTAAGCTCCTTTTATCTGTCGGTTTCCCTTTTTCTTTGTCTATTTTCCTTTTTCTTTGTCTATTTTCCTTTCTCTTTGCTTTTTTCCTTTCTCTTTGCTTTTTTCCTTTTTGTCTGTTTTTTTACTTCCTATCTTTCTGTTCCCTTTTCTCTTTGCCTTTTTTATTTTCTGCCTGTCTTTTTCATCCTTTTCTCATTCCTTTATTCCGGTAGCAAGGACGTAACCCACATATTGTGAGGTTGACTTTTTTCGGAGCAGGGTTTTTTTGCCTTCTCCCAGCCGATTGAACCGGGATCTGATCTTTCTGCTGAACAGGTAATACTTCCCCATTTTCAAAATCAGCTCTGCAAAGTACCGGGCAAATTTCCAGCTCCCGCCCATCCCCTCAATCAGTGCTTTTACTTCTCCAGGTCCCGGAGAAGGCCTGAACTTTCGGATATTTACGTCTTTGAGCCCACCTTCTTGAAGTCCCCTTTTCCATTCTTCCGGCGTGGGGAGGGAAAAGGGAAGCCCTGTAATTTTCCCGAATACTTTTTCTGCGTGAGCGATTTCTTCAGCGGCTTTTGGGGGAATCCTCTCCTCTTTGTACATTTCGTTGATTCCCACATAGCCCCCCTGTTTCAGGACCCGCGCGAACTCTTTGAAGGTTCTGCCTCTATCAAGGAACTGGGACACAAACTCGGTTATCACTGCGTCAAAAGTCCCGGCTTCGAAGGGAAGGGCATAAGCGTCCGCAACCCTGAACTCCACCCTGTCCGAAACGCCCTGCCTTCTGGCCCTTTCTTTTGCTTCCTCAAGAGAAAGTTCTGCAATATCAATTCCCATCACATTGCAGCCGATTTTTCTGGCAAGGAAACAGGCAGAAAAACCGGTCCCACAACCGATCATAAGGACTTTTTTCGTCCTGTCAATCCGACATAACTCAGCAAGTTTTTTTGTGGATGTAAGGCCGCCTGTATGATAATAGGGCACTCCCAGGTAACTCATAAAATCATAGTAGCCAAGAGCTTCGGCTTCTTTAACTGAAAGCCACTTTTTGGAGGCAGATACTTCCTTTTCTGTTTGTGCCCCTGAATTTCCCAAACCTTCAGACATGCTTTTTCCCTCCGAGGTCATACTCCCTTCTGGGAGTTTATTTTTTCCTCTACATATTCTTCAAGCTTGTTGAGAGCCTTATGATTCTTTTTTCCAAAAATTACTTCTTCTCTTAAAGTTAAGCTCCTTTTCTCTGTTTTTTCCCTTTTTCTGGCAGGTACCGAAAGTTCTGTAAAATATGATTGGACTAATAAAAACGAAATTATGAATTGAAAATTGATACTAATACCAGGATAAAAACGAAAACCAATGAAAATAATAGAAAATTCAGATCAAATCGTCGGAAATTAATATTAATAAAATGTAGCAAGTTCACAAGTGACAGGTTTTAGTAGTTTAATGAATATTCAAGGATTTCCTAGCACTTTTAGCCCTTCCCGGAATAACCTGGTTTTGTTAGTTTATTCATTTTGTTCAGGCAAATCGATGAACCAGCCATTTAAAGAAAATCTTAATGAAAAAAGGAAAACGATCTTCATGCCAACTTATCTGACCTACTTTTATCTCTTTCCTGTAGCTGCCCTTATTGCAACCCTTGCAATTTCTTCAGGCATCTCAGGCACTAACTTCTGGATTCCGGTATATATGATATGGCTTGGCTTTGACGCGAAAATGTCTTTCTGGCTCGGGTTATTGACCATGATCTTCGGTTTTGGATCGGGGATACTCAGAAACCTGAAACAAAAAACAATTTCCTGGTTCATTGTAAAAGAATACCTGAAAATTACAATCCCTGCAGCTGTTATCGGAACCCTGCTAATTCCTTTTGCTCCTGCACAAATGCTCATAGTCCTGTTTGCGAGTTTTATTCTGTTATACGGGATCTATCTGGTATATCGCTACTGGCTTTACCGAATGGGGAAAATTCCTGAAGAGCTCGAAACTCATGATAGAATATGCTGGAAACGCGCCGCAGTTGCAGGTTTTCTCAAAGGGCTGATCGCAACCGGGCTTGGAAAATTAATCATGCCCTGCATGCTGGGGCATGAAAAAATCCGGTCTCCTGCAGAAGCTGTGGGCTCCACAGTCCTGATTATCTTCATTGTGAACCTTGTTGCCCTCCTCCTCCGCCTGACCCCTGACTTTATACCTACCCTGATCGAAAAAAAAGAACTGATCTTCGAGATAATGCTCTGGGTTGCTCCGGGAGTAATTCTGGGAGGGCAGATAGGACCGGCTATTGCAAGAAAGCTGTCGCAGCAGGGGATTAGGCTTTACACAGGAGGAATGCTGGTAGGCATCAGCATGCTGATGTATTTAAGGGCCTTTGCAGTCATATAAATTTAAAAGAAATGTAAAAGAATTACGGAAAAATTAAAAAATAGGAGCTTTTCAAACTCCCGTTTTCACTTCTTTCGAAGCCTGCTTCATCAGCACAACCAGTCCTTTCAAAATCTCTTTCGGAGAAGGTGGGTTCCCGGGAATTTTCATATCCACAGGCAGGATTTTGTCAACCCCGCCGAGTACGGCATAAGAACCCTTATAGATCCCGCCGTCACAGGCATCGTCTCCCACTGCTACCACAAACTTTGGGGAGGGCATGGCTTCATAGGTTTTTTTCACGGCTCCAGCCATGTTAAGGGTGACTGCTCCTGTAACCATCAGGACGTCAGCATGCCTCGGGGATGCAACAAAAGAGATCCCGAACCTCTCAACATCATAATGAGGGTTTCCAAGGTTTGAGATTTCAATCTCTGTTGAATTGTCACTGCCTGAATCCAGTTCGCGGATGGCAAGGCTGTGCCCGAAAACTTTCGGAATCTCTTTTTTGATTTCCGTTCCGAGGGCTTCTAATTCTTCATCTCTAAATTCAAAGGTCTCCGTAACCTTTTTACGGAGAAAGAGGGAAAGCGGGTTTACCATAATTATACCTCACTGCGTTTCTTCCACTGCATTTCTTATACTCTCTTTTTAAAGGTCGGTTCCTGCATAGGAGAGGTTAAGGCTCTTGTTGATCACGGGAAAATCAGGGACAATATTCCCAAGTACCGCATGTTCTATAGCCTGCCAGTTGCAGAAGGAAGCCGTCCTTACCTTGTATCGATCAACAAGCCCGTTCTTGAGGTAGACCCAGTGCAGGTTCTGTCCCCTTGGGGCTTCTACAAGGGCAAGTGAATATCCTGTAGCTCCAGGGTTGTTTGCTTCTCTGAGATTTTGCCCGGCGTATCCGGTACTTTCAGCAAATATGGGACCCTGCGGAAGTTTTTCTGCGAGGCGCAGGATGAGGTTTACAGAAGCCCTTATCTCATTGGTTTTTACTTCAAAGCGGGAAAATACATCCCCTCTTTTCCTTACTGAAGGTTCCGGAGCAAATTCTTTATATGCTCCATAGGGCCTGTCAAGCCTGGTGTCGGCTGGGCAGCCTGAAGCCCTGGCTATAGGGCCTGTAAGGTTAAGTGGTGAAACAAGTTCTTTTTTTATTATGCCTGTTGTTGCAAACCTGTCAATAAGTGAAGATGAAGACATTGCCCTATCGAAAGCAGACTCAAATGCCCTGGAAAACTTCTTAAGGAAGGCAGGGAGACCTTTCAGGAGTGAATCCGGGATATCCTTTTTCAACCCTCCTGGAGTATTAATCCCGCGCAGGAACCTTGACCCTGTCAGTTTTTCGTTCTGCCTGAAGACCTCTTCTCTCAATATGAAGAATGGGCTTGCCACAAGAGCAAAACCCACATCTACAGCCATTCCAGCAAGGTCCCCGAGCAGGGAATAGATTCTTTCGAGCTCAAGCATTATTGCCCGCAGGCTTTCTGCCCTTTCAGGCACGTTTATCCCGCAGACCTGCTCTACTGCCATACAGAACCCTGTTGCATTTGCCATACTTTCGTCCCCACTCACTGCTTCGGCAAGAGCTACGCATTTTGAAGGACTTTTTCCCTCAGCCAGTTTCTCTATTCCCCTGTGCTTGTAAAAAAGCCGGATTTCCAGGCTGAATATGGGTTCTCCTATCACGCTGAATCTGAAATGCCCAGGCTCGATTATTCCGGCATGTACAGGCCCGACGGGGATCTGGTACACACCTTCACCTTTAACCTGCCTGAACCTGTATTCCGTAGATGGAGCTTCAGCCCATCTGATTGGCCCGTTTTTGAAAGCTTTTTGCAGGGGATGGAAACCTTCAGGATAGCATTCGTGAAGGAAGAGCCTTCTGGTATCAAGGGCACCGGCAAATTCCAGCCCGAAACCATCCCTTATTTCTCGCTCAAACCAGGAAGCTGAGGGGAAGGTTCCTGCAACCGATGTAACCTTTTTTTCTTTTCCTGCCTCCCGGACAAGTACAAGGACAGGTGCCCTTCCTGCCTGTTTGAAAACATAAAAGAGGGTAAAGCCGCTCTTTTTTTCAAAGGCTTCTGCGCAAAAAAGCCCTATAAGGCTGAACTTCCTTTCCGCAAGTGCAGGAGTTGCATCTTCAAACCCGGTTTCTGAAAGCCTCAGGTATATTTCGTTTTCACGGGCATTTAGCAGTTCGGGCTCTCCTTCTACAATGCCCGAAATTATTGAAAGCAATTCCATTGTGTCCTTATTCATTTTGATATCCATATGTATCGCCCCTTAAACATACCCGAGTTCAAGAATTATTGCATCAAGCAGGTCCTTCAGTGAATCAGGGAAATAAAAGCCAAGGGCAAGGGCAAGAGCCAGCATGAAGATCGTTGGGACCCTCATGCCATTCTTTACCAGATATTGGCCCGGAAGCCTGCTTTTCTCATAGGCTGCTTTTCCTGTGGAGTTTTCTTTTACGGCTCCTCCTGTTCCTGCAGAAGTTCCGGTTATGTGCCTGTGCTCCTCTTTTTCGTTTTCTTCCTCTGCAGTCACTTTCGAGAAGGCTTTCAGGAGGAAGTTTGCAAAGGATGCAGCTGCAAGGATGAGCATGAACAGCACTGCAAGAGTCAGGTAAGGAGAAATTGCCGCACTTTCCAGCAGGATGAAAAATTTTGCAGGGAAGAGGGGAAAAGGCGGCATTCCTACTATTGCAATACTCCCAAGGATCAGGCACCAGGCTGCCCTGGGCTGGAGTTTAAAGACGTCCTTCATATTTTCACGCATATTGCTTCTGTATTGCCTGTGCAGAATGCCTGCGGAAAACAGCAGAGTTTCTTTTACCAGGACATGGATGAGCATGTAATAAAGAACCCAGAAGAGGGCAAGAGGGGTTCCCACTCCTATTCCTATGAGTAGAAGGCCCATATGCTCGACACTTGAGAAGGCTATTAGCCTCTTTAAATTCCTCTGCTGGAGCATGCTGAATGAAGCAAGAGCAATTGAGAAAACTCCTGCTGCAATCAGTATAGAAGACGCCTGTGGGGCGGCACTGCTCTCTCTAAGCAGGGCATACATCCTGATAATTCCGTAGATTCCCAGGTTCTGCATTAACCCTGAAAGAATTGCACTTACCGAAGGTGCCCTTGCATAGGCATCCGGGAGCCAGGTGTGGAAAGGAGCTACCCCTGCTTTTGCCCCGAAACCTATGAACGTGAATGTGAAGCTTGCAAGGAGAAGGGCAGGGGAAAACTCAGAGGCGTGAACTGCAAGTACGGTCCAGTTGAGGGTACCCTCTCCGAGGGTCTGTTCTGAGAGGGTGAAGAGGAAAACCAGCCCGAGGAAAGCAAAGAGCATGGCTCCTGAGACTATGAAGACGTATTTTAAAGCGGCATCGATATTTTCCCTTGCTGACAGAATTGCAACAAGCATGGCAGCGCAGACTGTTGTGAGTTCTGCAAAGATCCAGAAAAGCGCCAGGTTATCCGAAAAGAGCGCAACAGTGGATGTAACAAGCAGGAGGTTGAACGCAAGGTAGAAAGTCTTCAGGTTTTTAGGGTCAAGTTCGCCGGTTTCCATAAGGCTGTCGGTATACCCTCTGGCATAGAAGGCTGCAGCAGAGAATCCCAGGGCTGTTATCAGTTCCACATAAAGGTTAAGGTGGTCAAGATAGAGGGAGGCTCCGAGCTTTACTGGCAGGTCAAGCATAAGAAGGGCGATGCAGCTCATGACAAGGTGCAGAAGGCCGTTTCCTGCGGCAAGTGCATTCATTAACCTGTGGGACCTTGGAATAAGGCCGAGTGCCAGGAATATTCCCATTACTAACAGGTAATAGCGGATCATCGAGACTCAACTCCTGTCCAGATCTGCAGTTCCCGGAATTTCTGTCTGTACTCCTCAATGCTTGAATCCATCCCCACAGCCAGAATAGTGGTCAGCAGGACCAGGATTATTAGGTCTAGTATGATCAGGACTTCGATGATAAAGGGAAGTTCCGTAACAAAGAGCCCGAACATCAGGACTCCATTTTCCATGCTGAGGTAACCAAGCGCTTTTGTGACAACTTTTTTTCTGCTGAACATCACAAGCATGCCCATAAGGGTAAGGGAAAGCCCTATCACAGCCCCGAAGAAAAAGAGCTTCGAGAGGGGCAGTCCTTCGAATACCCTTGAAAGGAACGTATAGGAGAGGAGAATAAGGCCTATGCTCAGCAGAAGAGATGGTGTTGGCTCCAGATATGCAAAGTGAAGATCTCTTCCGATTTTGATTTTCTCTTCTATTCTGGAGACGAAGTAAGGAATTAGAATCACTTTACTTGCCAGGGTCAGGCATGCCAGCAGCAGAAGCTGACCTTTTCCGTCTATCAGGTAGAGGAGGAAGGAGACTGCAGCCAGCAGGAAAGACTGGATAGTATATGTGGTAAGGGCCGAACTAAGGTTGCGGGTTGAGATGATCAGCCCTGCACTTATAAGGACAAAGACGAAAAGGACCTTTATTATGCCTTCAAGGAAGAGCGGGTCAATCATGCAAACACCTCGATAAGGATGGTAAGGGCGGAAAAGAAAAATGCCATTACATAAAATGCAGGAAGCCTGAAGAGCCTCATCTTTGCAAGGGCTGATTCAAAGAGCCCGATTATTATTGCAAGCAGCCCTGCCTTCAGGAGGAAGAGAAAGGCTGAGACCGCAATTTTTCCTGCATCGATCTCGGTACTGAGCCCTACCGGAAGAATTGTGTTAATCAATATCCCCATTAGCAGGAACTGTTTAAGAGCATGGGCAAGTTCGAGCAGGGCAAGGTTCGTTCCTGTCTGTTCAAGGATCATTGCCTCATTAATCATGGTAAGTTCAAGGTGAGTTGCCGGGTTATCCACAGGCAGCCTTCCGGTCTCCACGATCAGGATAATGAAGAGCGAGATTGAGACCAGGACAAGGGTCGGGCTAATGGGAAGAATCGTGCCTGCATTAAGGGCGAACATCTGGTGCAGGTTGAGGCTTTTCAGGACAAAGGCCAGAGCTGCAAAAGCAACTACCATTGTTGGTTCGATTACAGCCGCAAGGCTCATTGATCTTGAACTGCCCATGCCGCCGAAAGCACTTCCGGCGTCAAGCCCGCCAAGGGCGGTAAAGAACCTTTCAAGCGCAAGAAGGTACAGGAAGACAATGATGTTTCCGATTCCTCCTGCAGGTTCCGGGACAAAGACCAGAGGTACGAAAAGGGAACAGACAAGCAGAGTCGAAAGGTTGAGGTAGGGGGTAAACCGCATGATCCAGGAGGAGGTCGGAGAATAGACCGCTTCTTTTTGCAGGAGTTTTCTTAAATCGTAATAAACCTGAAAAAGACTCGGACCCCTTCTCCCCTGGGCGTATGCCTTTACCTTTCGGATCAAAGCCATGTACAGAGGGGCTGCCAGCAGGGCAAAAAGCGGATTTAAGAGGGCAAAAAGCAGGAACGACGTGTTCATACAAAGCCTCCTGTTGCTATAATCAATACAATTACTGCCAGAAAGGCGTAAAGGATGTAACTGTCAAGTTTTCCGTTCTGCAGGCTTGAAACATATTTTGAAAAACTCTCGATTGCCCTCGCAGGAGGAATGTAAAGGTACTCTTCAAAGAAGCGAAGAAGGCGGATTTCCACGTTCCCGTTCTTAAAGAGACTTTCCTGTTTGTCGTGGTACTCAGCTTTGTGCACAATCTTTGTCCTGTAGATGTTTTTGAAGATCATCACAAGAGGCTCGGAAAAGCCTGCTGAGCTGTATTCCATGTGAGGGGCAAGGGTCGGAATTCCGCATCCCCAGGTCTCGCTAATTCGGGCAGGACTCGTTTCTTTTGAACGGATTATCAGGAAAAGGGCTGCGTATATTAACCCAAGCAGAAGCCCCAGTAAAAGCAGGTCCGGAAACTCAATCTCCCAGCCTGCAAAAGAAAGGAGCTGCTTTGAGAAAAGCCCTGCAAGTATGCAGAGAGCTGCCGGCACTGCGGGTCCTATCAACATTGGTTTCTGGACTTCCTCAGCAAGGCGGCTCTTTTCCGAGCGCGGAAGGGCAAGACAGGTGATTCCGAAAAGTTTTACGAAAAGGGCAGCTGCCAGCGCTCCGGTGAGGGCAAAACTTGAGAGAGCAGTTATCAGAAATACGGTGAGAAGGGGGTCAGTTACGGCAAACGACTGGAAGAAAGCCTGGTAGAGCAGGAGTTCCCCAGCAAAACCGTTTGTTGGGGGCAGGGCTGCAATCGAGACCGAGCCTATCATGAAAAGGGCTGTGGTTGCAGGCATAGTTTTTACAAGGCCACCGAAGGCTTCGATTTTCCGTGTGCCTGTGGCATGGACTATTGAGCCTGCACAGAGGAAGAGCAGGCTTTTGAAGAGGGCATGGTTAAAGGCATGGAAGCAGGCTCCAGCAAGGCTTAACAGGGCGAGGGATTCAAGCCCTTCAACTTTGAATATAACATACAGCCCTATTCCCGTGAAAATGATCCCTATGTTTTCAATGCTGCTGTAGGCAAGGAGCCTTTTTATGTCGTTTTCCTTAAGGGCATAAATTACCCCGAAGAGGGCTGAAAGGCTGCCTGCTGTAATAATGAGCACTCCCCACCAGAGTTCAGGTGTGAAAACTGAGAGCAGGAACCGCAGGAAGCCGTAGACTGCAACCTTCAACATAACTCCGGACATCAGTGCCGAAACACTTGAGGGGGCTGCAGGGTGAGCATAGGGAAGCCACTTGTGGAAAGGAACAAGTCCTGCCTTGACCCCGAAGCCGATAAAAAGGGAGAGGAAGGGGAGAGCCAGTTCGCTTGCAGAGTATTCAAGCGGTCCGAAATCGGCAGAGCCTGTCAATCTGAAGAGGCTTATGAAGCCCACGAAAAGAAACGCTGTGCTGATGTTTGTCATCACGAAGTAGAAAAAGCCTGCTTTTTTATTTTCCTCCGATGAATAGTCGTGAAGCACAAGCAGGAGAGAAGAAAGGGACATTATTTCCCAGAAAATAAGGAAGATGACCATATTGCCTGCGAGCACTACCATAAGCATGGCAAGGATGAAGAGATTTGTCAGGGCTGTCTGCAGGTTTTTCCCGGCTTCGCTTTTAGCGTGTTCCACATATTCGACCGAATAGATTGAAACACCGGGCACTACTGCTGCAATTAGCAGGATAAATCCGGCTGAGAGCCGGTCTGCAACAAGGGTAAAATCCAGGCCCGGAAGATATCTTATGGGTGGAAATACAGGCTCTTTTCCAGTGTAGAGGAGCGCGCCTGCAAAACCCAGAAGCAGGATTGATGAGAGAAGAGAAAGGCCAAAAGAAGTCTTTCTTGTGTTTTTACTGCGGTACAGAAGAGGGAGGACAGTTCCGGATATAAGGGCGGCAATTGCACCGTACACTAAGGCTTCGAGCAATGTATTCACTCCTCAAACCGAGATCCGGCAACTAATAGAAAAGCTGAAAACAGTTTTTCAATCCGGGTAGAGAGTTCTGGCTTTCCAGCCCCTCTACCGCTTAAAGTAAGGCTTTCGAAACTGTCCTCTGTATATGAGATGATAGGGTCATTTTTGTAATTCGTATTGAGATTCCACCGTAAATTTCATCCGGGTTTACTCTCCCCGGAAACGTTTCTGCCTAATACTCCCTAATATTATACAGGATTACATTATAAAGTTTCTTGTACGGATTAATAATTATTATTAATGATATATATTTCTGATAGAGGAACATAATCAGGGGCTTTGAACACAATAAATAAATTTGCTTTTTTGGTTCTCAAGAGGGAATTCCTGATATAACTCTCATCATAGGGAGATTGGAATGACCCGAACTATAATAATCTTCCGCAGCTTTTACCACTCTCAACAGAATTACTTTTAAGTTTAAAACTATTTTATAATAATTAATATGTGCTCAATACTTCCTATGTGCAGAAAGTTAAATGTGCAGAATGTTATTGCCTTATCTGTGGAATAGTCAGAACTATCAGCAGTTGCCGATAAAAATGGACAGAATACAGAAAGGAGCAAGGCAACTTCAATTGAATTATTTTTTTACATGTGCCCGCATGGATTGCTATGACTACTCGAAAAATAAGTTCCTTTCCGGAACCTTTCACTGATAGTGATATTGGTTCTTATTCCTTTCTTATTCCTTTCTTATTCTTTTTTATCCCTTTTACTTTTTTAAAACCCTGTACACCAGATGCACATACTTTTTTTCCACAATTTCATTTTTTACAAGTTCGAGTTGAATCCCGCTTTTCTCAATGCCTCTGAAAAGGTTTGTCCCATTTTTCCCCACAATCTCCGGAGTCAGGACAAGGCTAACTTCCTCAACGAGCCCCTGTTCGAGCAGTATGCTGTTCAGTATTCCTCCGCTGTCCGAGACTACAAGTTTAAAACCATACCGTTCATTTGCAATTTCAAGTGCCTGCCTGACATCCACGCGTCCCGCTCCTGCCCGGATAAAGTCGTAGTCCCTTTCCTTTAGGTAAGTGATGTAAGGTTCAGGAGTCTTTTCCGATACAAGGACGATCACATCTTTACTGTACTCGGAACGCCTGAAAACGTGCATCAACCCTTCGAGAACTCCCCGGGAATCCGCGATCATCCAGTATGCCCGAGAGTCTTCAGGTAGGATTTCAGGTTTCTTGAAGTCCGACTTCTCTTCCGGAGGGATTTTTTCGCAAAAAAATTGTGTTCCCGCCTTTGCGGTGTTTGAGCCGACTATCATGGCATCAGGCTCGTAACTGGCCAGGATTCCATAATGAACATCAAGGTTTGCCGTAAAGCCGGTAGTTGAGCCGTCGAGACTTATGGTGTTGTGTATAATCAGTCTTGGTAGCATATTGTCACCCATTCCCTCAAATTAAACATTCAATAAAGTTATTCTATATTGGAATATATTTAATCTGGATGCATGCTCTGGAATTTGAAGGCGTATCAAAGTCTTTCGCAGAAAATAATGTTATCAGAAACATCTCTTTTTCAGTCGAACCGGGCGAAATTTTCGGGCTGCTGGGACCAAACGGGGCTGGAAAAACCACCCTTATAAGGCTGCTTCTTGATATTCTAAAACCGGATTCGGGAGAAATCCGGGTCTTTGGGGGTTCTCTGGGGCCTGCTGCAAAAGACAGGATAGGCTACCTTCCTGAGGAAAGGGGGCTGTACAGGAAAACAAAGCTTCTGGATATGCTTGTATACCTCGCACAGCTTAAAAATGTACCCAAAAAAAAGGCTCAGACGAATGCAGAGTCTCTTCTAAAATCCCTGGGCCTGTACGAATACAGGGGGAAAAGGGTAGAAGAGCTTTCAAAAGGAATGCAGCAAAAAATTCAGTTCCTTTCTTCTATTATCCATGAGCCTGAACTTATTATTCTTGACGAGCCTTTTTCAGGGCTCGATCCCATAAGCACGAAAACCGTTAAAGACAAAATTATCGAGTACAGGAAAGCAGGCCGGACCGTTATCTTCTCCACGCATATGATGGAACAGGCGCAGAAGCTCTGCGACAGGATCCTCATGCTCAATAAAGGGCAGCGAGTGCTTTACGGCACCGTTGCAGGGATACGAAAGGAGCACGGACAAAACTCTCTGCTTGTGGAGTTCGCTGAAAAAAGGAGTTTGAGCATTATTCAGGAAATTTCAGGTATAAGAAAAATTACTGAGCATGAAGGGTCATTTGAGATCTTTCCTGAGGAGGGGATCAGTGCACAGGCAGTTCTTCAGGAGCTTGTACAGAGAGCCGAAATTCTGCGATTTGAGCAGGCACTTCCTTCCCTGAATGAGATTTTTATTGAGACTGTGGAGAGTGCTTCTGGTGAGTAAATTTTCCGGAAAAACCTTTATTGTTGCCAGGTACGAGTTTCTGAAAACCATAAGGCGTAAAGAGTTTCTCTTCATGACCTTTGCTTTTCCTCTTCTCCTTACCGGAATCGCTTTTATCCCCCCTCTGCTTGCTGGCACCACCCCTGCCGAAGACCAGAGGGTAGGCTATATTGACATGACCGGCTCTTTTTATTTTCCGGAATCCTCAATCAGTGAAGGTTTTTCTTTAGGGCCATTGGGGGCAAAGTCCTCAACTATAGAGTTTGTAAAATACGACGAAAGCTCTAAAGCCAGGAAAGCTCTGCATTCCGAGCAGATCTCTTCCTATCTTATAGTCCCTGCAGATTTCCTTGAGACCGGCGTAATTGAACTTTATGCCTCTGAAAAAGGAATGTCGGTTACGGGGTCCGAACTATCGGCTGAACTTTCAAATATAGCGATCAATTCTCTCCTGAAAGATCGTGTGGACGAAACCGTGCTCAAGAGAATCAAAAACCCGATTAACCTGAAGCTGTATAATGTCGGGGATAATGGAGAACCATCGGAGCAGGGTATAGCTGAGGTCCTGACTAACTTCGGGCTTCCTCTCCTTATGGCCTTTCTCCTCTTTTTCAGCATTTTTTCGTCATCAGGCTATCTTCTCCGTGGGGTTTCGGAAGAAAAGGAAAACAGGATTATGGAAGTTCTTCTTTCTTCTGTAACCCCTTCCGAACTTCTTACAGGCAAAGTCGTGGGGCTTGGTGCAGTCGGCCTCCTGCAGATTGTCGTGTGGATTTCAGCAATAGTTCTGGGGGGCGGATATGCTCTCCCGGTAAAAATAGATCCCATGCTTCTTTTTATTGCCCTGATCTATTTCCTGCTCGGTTTTCTCTTTTTTGCCAGCATGATGGCAGGGATCGGGGCAGTAACCGGCTCACTCCAGGAGAGCCAGCAGGTTGCGGGGATCTTCACATTTGCGGCTGCATTTCCCCTTGTTTTCATGCAATTCATCCTTACAAAACCCGACAGTCCCCTGGCAGTCTTCCTTTCTCTCTTTCCTTTTACATCTCCCGTAACCATGCTTGCAAGGATCGGGGCTTCGGAAGTTCCTTTCTACCAGATCGCAGCGAGTTTCTTTATCCTTTTTGTTTCAATTCATGCAGTAATCGTGATTTCAAGCCGGTTGTTCAGGGTTTACCTGCTCATGTATGGGAAAAGGCCCGGGGTAAAGGAAATCCTGAAGAATATCCGGGAAGGCGGCAGGTGAGGAAAAGAACAAAACGACATCTTTTGATTTATAGGATAAAGCGTAAAATCCCGAAGTCTTTAGCTACATCAGAGAATTTGAGGCAGATTAAGTTACCTTTTCTCAGGTGTACACGGTGATTGATTCGGGAATATTGAGACTCATCAAATAAACACATATTCTATCGTTATGATTTTATAATATTACTTACATATTTATGATTGGTTCATAAGGGATTACTGTAGAATGGAGCAAATGCAGGACAGCTTAAAAACTGATCCAGTAATGATACTTCATGACACAGGATACTGTAGAATGGAGTAAAAGCAGGACAGCCTTAATTAACTGATCCGGTAATATTATACTTCATGACACAGGGTAAACCTTGTGAACCACCTAACTTTCTAATTCGATGGTCTTTTTTATATCACATCTCTCATTGAGCATACACGTTCTTATTTTATCTCCGCAGGCGGGAAGACACATTTCCTCGACAGTTCCGGCTTTGCCGGAAATGACAGGGAGGGTTAGTTCACGATAGATCCGCCTGGATACAGACCGGAGCTATATGGTTTACTGCCTGGAGAGCAATGCTTTCAAGGAAGTTACGGATACTCCAGGGAATTTTATCCAGAGTATGGGAGGCTAAATTCAGGCTGCCTATAATTTCGTTACTATACTTAAGAGGGATTATTGCAACTGCTGTTATTCCTTCTTCCTTTACCGCTTCAGCCATATTTTCGGAGTAAAAATCCAGCGAGTAAATGGGCTTTTCGGTCCAGATCTGTTTTGCCTCATTTGATTCTGCTTTATATTTTGAAACTTTTTCTTTAAATTCAGGTGAAATTCCTCTGGATGCAACAAGATTTATCTGGTCCATGAGTTCGTCCTTAATATATACGCCTCCGGCATCCAGCCCGTGTATCTGCAAGCAGGCATCAAGTACCAGGTCCAGAATGGTATGGAGGTTCCAGGTTGTATTAAGGTTTGTTACCAGTTCCCGCTGGACTTCAAGCATTTTCTGGGCTTCTTTTTGTTCGGTAATGTCTACAACAATGCCCTGAATATGAGTTGCTTTGCCTTCTTTATCCCTCTGGATAAAGGTTTTCTCATCCACCCAGAGCATTTTTCCATCTCCTGTGAAAATCCTGTACTCAATGCTGAAAGAATCCTGACCTTCTGCGATGTTGCGTTTAAGGGTCTCAATGACCTTTGCAATGTCATCCCTGTGAATTATATTTCCGTAAACTATCTTCCCTGTTGTGAAATCTTCTACAGTGTACCCTAACTGGGTCACGTTTTCTGAAACATATTCGGCAGGCAGGTTTTCTTTGTTTTCCCATAGAAAAGCTACTGCCTGGCTGTTATTTATTATAGTCTTCAGCAGCCTCTGCATTTCAAAAGATTTCCTGAGAGCTTCTTCGTTCTCTTTCCGTTCGGTTACATCGAGGACAAGCCCTTGAAAGTGGGTTACCTCTCCGTCTTCATTCCGCTGGATAAATGTCCTTTCGTTGACCCAGCGCAGGTCCCCGGCTTTTGTGAATATCCTGTACTCAGCATTGAAGTCAACTTCACCTCTCCGGATGCGCTGTTCAAGCATTTCTTCAACTTTTTTCTGGTCATCGGGGTGGATGATGTTTCCATAAAGGATATTGCCGGAAATAAAGTCCTCAACCGTGTATCCAAACTGGACTACGTTTTCCGACACAAATTCGGATGGCCATTTTTCATCTCTTCTCCACAGGAAAACAACTGCAGGGCTGTTGTTTACTACGGTCCGGATTATTTCCTGCATCTTAAGGGCAGATAATAGGTCCACAATTCCGATTGCCGCAATTACCTCCCCTTCCTCCGAGAAGATCGGGCAAACAGCCACGTTCCTTCCCAGGTAAGTGCCCCCCTTTGGGACTCCACGCACAGTCATGCCGGTCCTGAGCACCTCTTCGAGTACCGGCCCTGTATAGTCCCTGTCAATGATTTCCCCATTTTCCAGGCGAAGCCCCTTCCGCTTGAGGCTGCGGATGGTGGTCGGAAGCCCTAAAAGAGAATGTACTGCAACTGCTATTGCCTCAAGTTCTTCAGGTCCTGCATCTTCAGATATCAAAGAAGGAATTCTTTTTACCCCCAGAAGGATTCTGATATTCTAAAACTAAAGGTAGGAACATTTCAACAGGAAAGGTTTCTTGCTGAAAATCAATGCCCGTCCTTTTATACTATATTTTTCAGAGAATATATAATCGTTCTTCATTTATATAATTGAGATTTTTCAAATCCTGGATTGTCTGTTATGAGAGCAGGAGAATAACCAGAAACTTGGGAAACTGTATTCATTTCTTATAATTTCCTTAAGAAAGGGCGCCTCCCTCCAGGACTCCGAGATATATTCGTTTTTCGTGCCCAAAAGGCATTTTTTGGGAAGCCTGTCCAGAGTTCTCCTGTTGATTATGTATACTGAAAAGAAAATGGCTGGCTCAGCCCGGTAGTAAAATATTACGTCGATGTACCGGTAAATCCTGTTTTTACAATGCTATCAGCTGGATAGCTGAAAAAATGCTGAGAAGAAAAATGTGAAAGGAACTGGTTGAAGTGCAAAAATAAATCCTTTCAATAATCCTTTCTATAGTACATCTTTTTACTTAAGACCAGATGAAAATTAGTAGTCCTGAGCGGATTCGAACCGCTGTCCCGGGCTCCAAAGGCCCGAAGGATTGACCACTACCCTACAGGACTGCGCATGCAAGCTTTTACTTATAAAGTAATTCATGTACTTAATTTTTGTGCCATCTCTGGACTTTTTTGCAGTATTTTCAGGTTAAATATTAAATTATATACAAAGTCGGATGATGGCTTTGAAACTTTTTACATGATAGTGTTTTTTGTTTGAAATGAATTTTTTGTATAATTAATTTAAAGTAACTTACATTACTACTATATAATGGAGCTGGAAGAGATAGGGAAGACTGAATAGAAATATTAGCGGATTGTAAAAAAATCGCCCGGAGTTGCCCTTTCTTGCTCTGGTAGTATGTTTGATGGGAACATATTTTCAGAGCTGCTGTTGGGGGACACAGTAAGAGAGAAGGGTGACTCCGGGCTTCTTCTTACAGTCATTTTGTTTTTAGTGAATCATTTTTTTTTAGTGAATCATTTTTGTTTTTAGTGAATCACCATTTTTTTTAGTGAATCAATATTTTTTTTAGTGCGTTTTAATTTTGTTATAATTAATTTTTGATCGCTTTTGATCGCTTTTGATCTGTTTTGCTATATTCTCAATATTCTTTTTTTCTTCTATTGAGTGCTCTTGTTGAATATTTCTGGGTAATAATTAGAATCGGTGCATAATTTATGCTGGTTTTGAAACTTTTAGCGTAACAATATAATTTGTTACCGAACAATTTTTGACATAATTAATTTAAAATAATTTATGCTATTAGTATATACTGGAGTTGGGAAGTGAGATTGGGTAATCTACCAATATAATATATCACTTGGAGAATCGCCTGGGGGTCGCTGATCCTTTCTTCGAATCAATATGCTTGGGGGAGCATATGATGTTGGAGAGGCTATGTTGGGGGACATGGCTAACGGATGTAGTGCCTCTGGGCTTCTCTCATACTGTTTTTCCTTACTCCGTCTTTTCTATTCTTTTCTATTCTTTCCTTTTTGTCCCTATTTTTGTCCCTATTTTTGTCCCTATTTTTTTCTCTGTTTTCTTCTCTGTTTTCTTCTCTGTTTTCTTCTCTATTTCTTTTCCGCCTTTTGCCAATTTATTCTTTAATATGGTTTTGAGACTTACATTTATAAAATATATTGTTTTTCAGGTTAATATGGCAAAAGACCGAGCATCGAAATGCCTGCCAGGTTGATAGTTTAAGTAACACGTGCCTGCAGATCATAGTTGAAATTTTGGCAGTTGGCAGTTTAACCTTTAGTTGAGCCTTATAATTAAATCCATATATTGCTTTGAATTTTTTAACGTTAAATTAATTTTTGTTTAAGAACAAAATTTTGGGTAATTAATTTAAAATATCCAATGATATAATGTTATATGTGTGGAGTTGGGAAGTGAGCAAGGTATAAATATAATATAATATAGAACTGCTCGGAGGCCATTGATCCTGCTCTGGATCAATATGCTTGGGGGAGCATCTCTTCAGGGCTGCTTTGTTGGGGGACACGGTAAAATAGGATAATAGTGCCTCTGAGCTTTTTCTTACAACGTTTTCTTCACTGAACTTTTTTCTCTCCGGACCTTTTCCCTGTTACTTTAAAAGTTGTCAAAAACGGGCGTTTGATCGGAAGAGTGATGCCCTCTTTTTCGATATGAAGCTCAACCACTTCTTTCAAGTTCGATACTGCTTCTTCAATCGTATTTCCCTTACTTGATATGTCCAGCTCCAGGCATGAGGATACGTACAGCTCGTTCTCCTTTTTCACCATTGCGGAAAATGTAAACATTTCTGTCATTGTTTGTAATACCTCAATTTTTATGTTAAGTATTTCGCATCTGCTTTTTATCTCTGGTTAAGTGGAAGTTTAGCTTAAACACATTGAATTTTTTAATAAAAAGGGGGACTTCGGTCATTCCTGTTTTGAGATCTGAAAGTTTTCATGTTTACGCAGGTTTGAACATCTGATGTGATCAGTAAGAAAAATGATATTCATCTTCAGTTCAAACTCCTTGGTATTTATAAAACTACTTTTATAATGATATATGGAAGCTTAAAAAAGGAGATATTATATGGAAGCGGAAATGACCTCAAGGGAGCGTTTTATTAACGCACTCGAAGGAAAATGTGTTGACAGGGTCCCATATGGCTACCTGTGGTTCGGAGCAGGGAATGCGGTACTGGAGCGGATGGGGGTAAGCCTCAAGGATGCCTATTGTTCTGCAGAGGGAATTGCAAGGGCGCAGATCCTTGCCCGGGAGATGTATCACCACGACAATGTGATGTCACCCTGGGGCTGCCTTCTGGTGGAAGCTGAGGCGCTCGGGACGAAGGTAAACATAAAGGAAAATGCCTATCCTACAGTTGCGAAATATGCCCTAAAATCTGCGGCTGAGCATGAACTGATAAACCCTGATGACATCGGGCAGTCCGGGAGAGTTAAGACAATTGCCGGATCGATTGAGATTCTCAAGACGGAAATTGGGGATGAAGCCTTTATTACCGGGGCAACGATGGCTCCTCTGATGCTCGCGTCTCAGGTCATGGGAGGAAGCAGGCTCTGTGTTGATATGCTCAAGGATCGGGAAGGCTTCCACGCCCTGCTGGAAAAACTCACGGAAAGCTGCATCCTTTTTGCCGACGCCCTGCTTGAAGCCGGAGCTGACGGCATTTTTGTCGAAAACGGGGAAAGCACAGGGGACCTTTTCAGCCCCCAGATGGCTGAAGAATTCATGCTGCCGTATACGAAGAAACTTTACGACCATATCAAAGCCGAAGGAGGATACGTAATTTCCCATAACTGCGCAGCCCAGGCTTTCTATGACCTGGAAATGAAACTTGAACCCCATGCCCTTAACTTTGCCTTCGGGGACGTCAGGTTGCTCGGTAAAAAGTACGGGGTCGAATGTAAAAAACTCCATAACCACAACAACATCGGGTGCGGCCCGAGGCACTGCTTCAAGGAGTTTAAAAAATTCTCAGATGTGGGCATCTGTCTTATGGGAAATATTATCCCGGATGCTCCTCTCACCGGCTCACGGGTTGAGATCGAACATGAGGTAAAAAGCTGTCTCTCCGCAGCGCCGGAAAAAGGTTTCATTCTGGCAACAGGTTGTGAAATCCCTCTTAAAACACCGCTTGAAAAGATGGAAATGCTCTGGGGTGCGGTAAAAGCGGGGATTTAAGGCTTTCCCTCTTGGCTTTTAATTTTAAAATTTTTCTCCAAAATAATTCGTAACATCCTAAAAATCAGTTACTATGTTAAAACCCAGTTACTCCATAAAAGTCCACAGTTCCCTAATATATAATTTAATAGTCTATAATTTTCATACAAATTTCGAAAATTCCTGGGACAGCTCTTTTTCCCGAAATTTTTTTAAATCTTTTTTCAGGTTTTAATTCTAAGGGCGTATGGGTGGAAAGATACAGACTTATATTTTTTTCAGAAACAAGAGACTGCAAAATACGGTTACATATCTGCATTTTTTACCGATGTTGCATATTGTTTAATATTCATCTATGTACAAAATATTAAAATACAGTTAGCTTATTCCTTAAGTCTGTTATTTAAACCCCGAGTCTTATTTGAACCGATCCCGTTCTAAAAAATCTGCTCCCAGTTTGAGGAATTTTTATGGATAAGTTAAAAACAAAAACCCCACTAAAACTTCTAAGTGTTTTTTTAATTTTACTGTTAACCGCCTCGGCAGCTTCCGCTGCCTATTCGTACCAGCATGGTAAATATTACTCCAAGAATTATTCATATACTAATTATGAATGTAATTACAACCATTCAGACTGCAACCAGGATTCAGACTGGAACTACATAAATTGTAATTCCGTAGAAAATACTGACTCTGGAATTTGTAACCAGTGTCCGGACTGGAACTACAGAAATTGTAATTCTGGAACTTCTGACTCTGGAACTTCTGACTCTGGGACCTCTGACTCTGGAGCCTCTGACTCTGGAACTTCTGACTCTGGGTCCTCTGACTCTGGAACCTCTGATTCTGGAGCCTCTGATTCTGGAACCTCTGATTCTGGAGCCTCTGATTCTGGAGCCTCTGACTCTGGAACCTCTGATTCTGGAGCCTCTGATTCTGGGTCCTCTGACTCTGAGTCCTCTGATTCTGGAACCTCTGACTCTGGGTCCTCTGACTCTGGGTCCTCTGACTCTGGAGATGCCGTCCCCCCTGTCACCCCAACAGACGCAACCGGCACAACTACCGTGAAACTGTGTAGTAATAATGTTTGTACAGTTGGGGGGAATGGAGAAGTCCTTACCCTTAAAAACTATAACAACGCAGTAAACCCTACCTATGACCAGCTCTTAGTGTTTTTGAAAGCTGACAGGACCGATGAAAAGCCTTACACTTCAACATATGTTTGCAGTGACTTTGCAAAAGCTCTTCACGACAATGCAGAAGCTGCCGGTATAAAAGCCGGCTGGGTAGGTGCAGAAGGAGCTAATCACGCTTTCAATGTTTTTGAAACCACCGACAAGGGGACTGTGTATATAGACTGTACGGGTGTGCCCGGAGGAGCTACACTTCAGGATAAGCAATTGAATGTGGTAATTGGCCAGCCTCTGAGTGGAAAGTACCTGTTCAGACAGGGAACGATTACTGGCATGGAAGGAACTGTTACAAGTTTACTGGTTTACTGGTAAGCTTTCCTTTCTTTTTCTTTTTCTTTTTTCAGATCAGATTAATACGATAAATTGTGAGACTGAGTTTTTTTAAAAAGAAATTTGAAAAACTGCTAACTAGCCTTCTGTTTTTGGATATTAATTTTTCTGATTTTCTTTTTTGACCTCTATCCCAAAAGTTAGTAATACACAATTTTCGAAAAGCCCTGGGGTAGTTCTTCTCCCAGGAATTTTTCAACTTCTTTTTTCAGGTTTGCAATGGCTTCTTCGACAGTTTCTCCTTTACAGATTACATCCGCTTCAGGGCAGATTGAAACATAGTAACTCTCTTCCTTCCGGATGGTTGCAGAGAAAGGAAACCACATCGTCATATTCTAAAATATTGTTCAGTCCATTTTAAGCTTTTCGTATCCTGTACTCTTGCCGTACTCTCTCGAGCCGTTTTTCAGGGGTCACATGGGCGAGCGCAGGAAATTTATACTTGCGAATATATCACCTTCGAAGTTTATATTAATAGAACATCGAAGCTTATGTTAACCGGCTTGCAGGATTTATGGCAGCAGAGTCTTTGATATCCTCTTTTGTGGCTTCACCTGACCTTTCGGTACTTGTCCTCATGGGAGTCCTTTTACTGATCGCTTTAAGGCAGGTAGGGTCTTTGAGGCTGCAGATCTGGCAGGTTATGACCCTGGGGGCTTTCTCGGTACTGCTGCTTGGGGAAATCTCGCCTCAGGAGGCTCTTCGGGCAATCAACCTGGACGTGCTCCTCTTCCTTTTCGGGGCTTTTTGTGTGGGGGAGGCGCTCAACAGAAGCGGATACCTTGCCTGGCTTGGGAGCCGGATAGTTTCAAGGGCAAAGAATACGGATCAGCTGGTCTTGCTCGTTATATTTTCTACTGGGATTCTCTCTGCAGTCCTTATGAATGACACCCTTGCTATTATGGGTACTCCGCTTGTTCTGCGTTTTTCCCGGAAATACGGGGTATCTCCCAAACTTATGCTTTTTGCCCTGGCTTTCGGAATCACCACAGGCAGTGTCATGAGCCCCATAGGAAATCCTCAGAACCTCCTGATCGCAATTGACGGAAATCTTGACTCTCCTTTTGTGACTTTTTTGAGCTCGCTGGCTCTGCCGACTCTTATAAACCTTTTAATTGCTTACGCAGTACTCAGGCTCTGTTTCAGTCGGGAATTTGGAAAAAAAGCTTTGATCCATTCTGAAGAGGTTATTTCCGACCCTGAACTTGCAGAAATCTCAAAGAAGTCTCTTTTCCTTCTGCTGGCTCTCATCACCTGTAAGATCATTCTTGTGGAGTTTCTGCCTTCCCGGGATTTCAGCTTGAGCTTGATTGCCCTGCTCTCAGCTTCTCCCATACTGCTCAGTAAGAGGCGAACTGAAGTTGTAAAGAATATTGACTGGACAACGCTGGTTTTCTTTGTTTCAATGTTCGTGCTTATGGAAAGTGTCTGGATTTCCGGAACCTGCCAGGAACTTCTCGGCAGAATGTCTCCGCATTTAGGCTCGGTTCCTATGATTCTTGCCCTCAGCATAGGACTCAGTCAGCTTATTTCTAATGTCCCCTTTGTTGCGCTCTATCTCCCTGCAATGGGAACTGAGGTTTCTCAGGTGCAGTTGATGGCGCTTGCTGCTGGAAGTACAATTGCGGGGAACTTTTTGATTCTGGGAGCCGCAAGCAATGTTATAATTCTCCAGAATGCCGAAAAAGACGGTGAAACGTTTTCTTTTATTGAATTCGCCAGAATTGGGCTCTTAATCTCATTTTTAGATGCTATTATTTACTTTATATTCCTTTTGCCCTTAAAAACATTAATATTTCTCTAAATAAAGCTAATACATTGGTTATAACTTGAAATGCTCTTTTAAAACCTATTAATCCTCTAATAAGTTTAGCTGGTTAACCCCCTGGGTATATATAGGTCTCCCAATCCTCCGATAAGCTTGATATACTGAAAGCACATACACTTTTTTCTGGAAGATATCAGATCATGACCCAGAATACTACCGATTCAAATACCAGGCGCAAACGCGCTAAAGGAACCGTACAGACGAAAACCCTCGGGCCTGTTGAAGACCTTGAACCTCATGTTCGGTCCGATTGGTGGCAGACTCTTTTTAACTCCCTTTATCTCAAGACCGATGCCGATCTTCTGGATGATGTGGAAGTTACAAGGAAAGAAACAGATCTTGTAGTCTCCATCCTCGGACTCGCCCCTGAAGACACGGTTCTCGACCTTTGCTGTGGACAGGGCAGGCATGTCCTGGAACTGTCAAGAAGGGGTTTTTCAAACGTTGAAGGCTATGACAGGTCCCAGTACCTTATCCGGAAAGCAAGAACAAGGGCTCAGAAGGAAAACCTGCAGGTCAGGTTCAGGGAAGGGGACGCGAGAAAACTGCCTTACCCATCTGATACTTTCTCTGTGGTTACTATCCTTGGAAACAGCTTCGGATACTTTGATTCCACTCTGCATGACCGAAAAGTGCTTGAGGAGGTTTTCAGAGTACTGAAGCCCGGAGGCAGGGTCTTTATTGATGCTGCAGACGGGGACCATATGAAAAAAAATTTCCAGCCAAGATCATGGGAATGGCTGGACAGGAAGTACTTCGTATGCAGGGAAAGGGCCCTTTCTTCTGATGGTGACCGCCTGATTTGCAGGGAGGTTATATGCCGCAACGACAAAGGAATAATTGCGGACCAGTTTTACGCTGAGAGGCTGTACAATAAGGAAAGCCTTTTTGAGCTGCTTACAGCATCAGGTTTTAGCAGCCCGACTTTTCACACAACCTTCAGCCCCGTATCAACAGGCACCCAGGATGCAGGACTTATGGAACAGAGAATCCTGCTTTCAGCAACGGTTGAGAAAGCCTGGCCGTCTCTGGTTTCCCCTCTTCATGCTGAGAATAAAAAACCCCTTAACGTTGTCGTGGTGCTTGGCGACCCGAGAAAGGAAGATCAGGTCAAGCCTGCCTGCGTATTTGATGATGATGATTTCGAAACCGTTAACAGGATGAAAAAGGCACTTGCCGAGATTCCTTTCATGAAATTCACTTTCCTGGACAGGCACGAAACCCTTATAGAGGACCTTAAAAAGAGGACCGGAAAAACTGACCTTGTACTCAACCTCTGCGATGAAGGCTTTTACAATGACCCTACAAAAGAGCTCCATGTTCCTGCCCTGCTTGAGCAGTTCAATATTCCTTACACAGGTGCGGGTCCCCAATGCCTTGCCTTCTGCTATGATAAGTCTCTTGTAAGGGGGGTCGCCCGTGAGATGCGAATTCCTGTGGCAAAAGGAATTCTCGTTACCGGAGATTCTGATGTTTCAAGGCTTTCCCTCTCTTTCCCCCTGCTGGTAAAACCCAATTCAGGGGACTCAAGTTACGGGATCACGCAGAAAAGTATAGTCCACAGCAGGGAAGAAATATTCGAGATAATGAAGGAGACGCGGGAAAAAATAGGGTCCGATAAACCTTTCCTGCTGGAAGAGTTCCTTCCGGGGAAGGACATTAGTGTCGGTATCATCGGAAATCCGCCTGTATGCACTGTACTGCCTATCACGGAAGAAGACTACTCTGCAGTTCCGGAAGAACTTCCCAGGATCTGCGGGTATGAAGCTAAATGGCTTCCTGATTCTCCGTACTGGAATATCATATCCGTACCCGCGGGACTCCCTGAAAAAACAGAAAAAGAAATTGTGCGGTGCTGCCTTGCTCTCTTTACAAGGTTGGGCTGCCGTGACTATGCTCGCTTTGACTGGAGACTTGACGCCGAAGGCAGGCCAAAATTGCTTGAAGTAAATCCGAACCCTGGCTGGTGCTGGGACGGACACCTTGCAAAAATGGCAGCTTATACCAACATCTCTTACTCCGGTATGCTGGCAGCAATTCTTGAGGCTGCAAAGAAAAGGTATGGTATCGGAAATAGTGTAAAGGTCGAGCTGCATAAGAAAATCCCTGGACAAGCCCCCAGGAAAAGCCCGGCTGAATGTGCTGCGGAATTCGAGGAGGAAGTCGAAGCTAAAGGCTCTATCGAATCAGAGAACGACAGAAAGAGAAATGTTTTCTCCAACAATTCTGAAACAATACAGGTTCTTTAAGAGTATATTCTCTCAAAAAGTAATCTCAAAAAATAATCTCAAAAAATAATCTCAAAAAATAATCTCTAAAAGATCGGTTAAGCAAAAAGGTTAGATTTGAACAAATTATATCCAAAAAAATTATATCCAAAAAAATTATATCCAAAAAAATTATATCCAAAAAACTACGGAATGCGAAAGATCGATTTCTTCCTTTTTTCTTCCCTTTCGCTTCCTTTTTCTTTTACTTTTGGATGATTATCGTGAGGATATCTTCATCCTCCATGACATGTTCAATTCCTACTCTCTGCCCAGGGTGTTTTGCAGACGGACCCCAGATCTGGGCATAGCGGAACTTCCTGCGGAAATCACGGTGCAGACGGTCACAGATCTGGCCTATATTTGTCCTGCTCATGACTATGAGAGGCTCTTCCATATCTGCTGGCCCTCCCTGAGGTTTCAGGTAGACTCGAATAAAGCCCAGGCATTCGTAGATAGCGTCCTTTAGTTCCTCGATATTAATGCCTTTATGGGCTGAGATCAAAAGTGAGTTCGGGTATATTTTCCGGCATTCTTCTATCAGCTGAGGATACCCAAGGTCAACCTTGTTGATCGCGATCAAAGAGCGGACATAACTCCGGTTTTCCAGGACGACATCGATAAGCTGATCCACAGTGATATTTTCCCTTATAAGGACATGGGCATTGTGGATTTTGTACTCATCCAGCACGGCTTTGATGGTCTCTTCATCGAGGTCAAGATCGACGGTTGAGTTTATCTCGACTCCCCCCCTGTCCTTTCTTTTGATGGTGACGTCAGGGGGCACCTCATCCACGCGGATTCCTGCCTGGTAAAGTTCGTCCATAAGTACGTCATAGTGCTTTGGCTGGAAAACGTCGAGCAAAAAGATAACCATGTCGGAGTTTCTTATGACCGATATAACTTCTTTCCCGCGTCCGCGCCCTGAAGATGCGCCTTTTACAAGACCGGGTACGTCAAGGAACTGAATTGTTGCGCCTTTGTGTTCAAGCACGCCAGGCACTACGGTAACGGTAGTGAATTCGTATGCTGCGACCTCTGATTTTGCGCCCGTGACTTTATTCAGAAGAGTAGATTTCCCTACTGACGGGAAGCCCACGAGAGTTACGGTACCGTCTCCCGACTTCTTGACCGAGTAACCGTCTCCTCCACCTTTTGAGGAGGCTTTCTTCTCAATTTCGTCCCGCATGCGGGCCATCTTGGCTTTTAGCCTGCCTATGTGGTGAGAAGTTGCTTTGTTGTACGAGGTCTTTCGAATTTCGTCTTCTACTTCCTGTATTTGCTCCTGTATGCTGCTCATCTGGAACCTGCCGATTTCGGGACTAAAGAAATGATTGTCATAGTACTTTAAAAATAAAACCGCATTCATACGGTCTTTCTAAACCTTTTTTGATCCAAAACAGATCCGTTATCTGGATATTTTATTCTGAATAGTTGGATGCAATATATATACCTATGGAATGATTTTTCTCGCTACTTAATGGTTTTTACTGCTATCATTATTTTATTTTCTCGCTACTAAATGGTTTTTACTGCTTGAATTATTTTGTTGGTCTGAAATGATTTTTATTGATTGATCCGGAAATGATGAAATTGGACTATTATTTATATCTTTTAATAAATATAATAATATTTAAACCTTCTTGATGGAACCCTCTGGCAAATCTGTATAACAACGCCTTTACTCAAAAGAAATAATCTCTCCAGTTTTCTCATATGCCTGCAGCCCTGCCGGAAGCTTTGAGGCAAATTCTGTGGAGCTAAGGGTTTGCAGGAATTTTCTGATTTCAGGGGTGTCCAGCACCTCTTTTCTGACCAGAAAGTCATATTCTTCTTCTGCAAATTTTACGAATTTCAGGCTGTTTCTTTCTGCACAGTTCCTTAAGCCCACTCCGGCATCAGCCTTTCCTGAAAGCACAGCCTCGCAGACTGCAACTTCGGACTTCGCTCCGGAAACGTATCCTGGTATTGAGGCCGTAAACTCTTTTTTGCTTATTCCTCTTTTCCCTGCCAGTTCTTCGATTTTCATCTCAAGAAGAGCCCTTGTGCCTGAACCTCTGTTCCGGTTAATCAGGCGTTTTCCTGGCAGGTCTTCAAGTCCGGAAATCGGGCTGTTCTGCCCGACAAGGAGCCCCACTTCCCTCCTGTACCCTTTAACAAGCACAGCTCCTGAAAGGCCCATTGCCTCTACTGTGGGGGCATTGTACCGGATTTCATTTGGCAGGGTCCCGTTCTGTCCTTCCGAATGCCCGGAGGGCATGTTCACGCCTGCGATATCTGCCGTGCCTGCGGCAATTGCACTGAAACCGCCGCTTGAGCCGGTGTAAAGGATTCTGAACCTGAGTCCGCTAAGGTCTTCCAGAACATCAAGTCCAGGGCAGAACCCGCCTGCTATGAGTATATCTGGCTTTTCAACTTCTCCAAAAAGGGTCACTTCTACCGGAGTTCCTGCTTCTATAAACTCTGTCTCTGGCAGGATTTCTATAAAGCCATCTGCTCCGGAAAGCGATGTTATGGCACCTGAGCCCCTGTCTGCAGGATAAACTCGTCCCCTTACCATGCCTACGGGGAGGAGCTGCTGCCTCCCTTCGGAACGGAGGTCCGTACCCATTATTCCTTCTTCCGTTTTTCGGATTCCAGCCTCTGCTCCAAGGGATTTTCTAAGAAGGGGTGCCACAAATTCATTAAAGATCATTAAAGCAGATGTGGGGTTCCCGGGAAGCCCGATAATTGGGATATTTTTTATGACGCCGATGATTACAGGTTTTCCCGGTTTTATGTTTATCCCGTGGGCAAGGGTCTCTCCTGCTTCGTCTATTAACCGGTACATCACATCCCCTGCCCCGGACGACGTGCTGCCCGAAGTCAGGATAAGGGCACACTCCGAAACCGCAGTTTCAAGTGCTTTTTCCATCAAACTCTCATTGTCCTTTACAATCCCGTAAAGCAGGGGGAAAGCTCCGCATTCCTGGATTCCTGCGTACAGCGTGTAAGAGTTTGCATCATATACCTTTCCCGAAGCCAGTCTTTCTCCCGGATTGGCGAGTTCGTCTCCAGTCGAAATTATCCCTACAGGCAGCCTGAGTACGGGAACTTCTTTTTTTCCTATGGAAGCCAGGACCCCGATTTCTCTTGTGCCCAGTTTTCTTCCCCTGCGCAACACCCTTTCCCCTTTCAGGATATCAGAGCCTGCTTTCATGATATTTTCTCCCCCGGTTACAGGCCTGAAGATGAGTACAGTCCCGTTTTCTTCAGATGTATATTCAATCATAACCACAGCATCAGCCCCTTCAGGAATCGGGGCTCCTGTTGAAATTTCCACAGCTTCCCCTGTCGAGACCGTGAATTTTGCATCCGAACCTGCGGGAATATTTCCAATTAACCTCAGTTTTACCGGTTCGGGTTCGCTGCAGGCATACGTATCTTCCGCCCGGACCGCATAACCGTCCATTGTTGCTCTTGGAAAAGGAGGGACATTAATTTCGGTAATAATGTCCTCTGCAAGGATTTTTCCGTGAGCATTTTCAAGGGCTGAGCTTTCTTTTTCAGGACGGACCTGAAGGCTGTTTATTATTCTCCGGGCCTCCCCCACAGAGACAAGTTCCCGAAATTCTTTGCGTTTCATAACAGTCAAACCTGAGATCTTATCGTTTTTCAGATGGATTTTTTCCTTAATAGCATTTCCCGGTGCATATTAATCTGTTCGTGCACCCGTAATCGCTCTTACAGCCGAAATATACTGGTGCATTCAGGAGAAAAGTACACAGGGCTGGCTGAAAAGCTTAACTCATAACCTCAAACGAAATAGATTCCAGCTAAAAAAATAGATTCCAGCTAAAAAAATAGATTCCAGCTAAAAAATAGATTCCAGCTAAAAAGGTCGAATGAGAACGATTTCATAAAAAAAAGATTTTGGCGGGAAAAATCCCGCAGTTTTTGTTTTTATCTTGAGATCTATGCTCTTTTATTGAGCAGGCTCTTTTATTTATAAATCGGTGTGCCCGTACTCTTGGTTATTTTCTCAAAGGCGTCAACCATTTTCATTGTAAGGGGTCCTGGTTTGCCTGTACCTATGAGTCTTCCGTCAAGTTTGGTAACGGGGGCAGATTCGGCTGCAGTTCCGGTGACAAAGATTTCGTCTGCTGTGTAGAGGTCAAACAGGCCGAGATTTGATTCGATTACTTTGTAGCCCATCTCGTCCAGAAGTTCGATCGCTGTAGCTCTTGTGATGCCTTTCAAGTTGCTTATTGTGTGGGGAGTAAAGACCTGGTTGTTTTTGACGATAAAGATATTGTCTCCCGAGCCTTCACACACAAAGCCGTTCTGGTCAAGGAAGATTGCTTCATCTCCTCCTTTTTCGTTGGCTTCAATCTTTGCGAGGATGTTATTGAGATAGTTCAGGGACTTGATGTTTGGAGATAGGGCATCCGGGGCATTTCTACGGATACAAACGCTAACTCCGGTGAGCCCAACTTCGTAAAGGTTGCCGTACATGGCTCCCCAGCCCTGGGCGATAACAACGATAGTTGGCTTTTCGCATTTGCGAGGGTCAAGCCCGAGGTCGCCGATTCCTCTTGAGACGATGGGGCGGATGTAAGCATCTTTGAGGTTGTTTTTCCTGAGGGTCTCAAGGATTATCTCGGTCATTTCCTCTTTTGTTACCGGGATGTCCATTGCGATTGCTTTTGCTGAGTCGTAAAGCCTGGCAACGTGCTCCTTTAACTTGAAGACACGTCCGTTGTATGCCCTTATACCTTCGAACACACCATCGCCGTAGAGGAATCCGTGGTCATAGACCGAAACTTTGGCTTCGGCTTTTGGGACAAATTTCCCGTCTAAATAAATCAGTAAATCACTCATTTGCAAATCATCCTTTTCAGTTTTTATTTCCTGTAGGTACTTATCTGGTGCTTTCGACCCAGTACAGTCTTTAATCTACAGGTCAATAGCCCATTTAACTTTTTTACTCTTTTGCAGTATGTAAGCTCTATGAAAAGCTCTTAAACGAAATCAGAATTCCGGGAGAGTTGCCATACTGAAATTTTTAAGAAACACTCCAAGTAAAGTGGGTAGATACTAAATATATATTACAATTCCGCTTCCACATAAATATTTTAAGATTTTATACCGCATCAATTATTCTGTTCATGCAAAAGGTTTTTATCTTAAAAGGCTCATTTCGTACTCCGCAGTAGGAAAAGCAAATTGGGCTCGTGGCTTAGCCTGGATATAGCGCTGGGCTTCTAACCCAGACGTCGGGGGTTCAAATCCCTTCGAGCCCGCTTAATTTCTTTTCCCAATTATTCCTTTCTTTTCCCAATTATTCCTTTCTGTTTCCGATTGTTTTCTCCTGGTCACTTTTCCTGACTCTTCTTTGTTTTTTTCCGGGCATTTTTGAGGGATCAGTCTCGAATGGAATACAAGCAAAAGAGATTCTTATATGGTTTTTTCGGGATATCAGGGTCTATAAAACCCGGAAATCCTTTTTTTATCGGTAAAATTCGTGATCCCGGAGTGTCGTTTGTTCAGATCTTCAGCTTTGGTATAAAAATAAGTCGAAAAAAGAAATTTTATAATTAAAAAATCCAAAAAAATGAATTTTCAGGGGCCAGAGCAGGGTAAATCCCTTAAAATGCCTCCGGAAAGTTTCACTTCCGGTGTTTGAGCAGTAGCCAGCCCCCTCCAAGGATAAGGAGTGCGGGTAGAAACAGTTCATCGAACCACCAGAATATCCTGAATATACTCAACCTGTCGAGCAGGAGGTAGATGCCCACAATGAGCAACAGCGCTCCCAGTAACCTGTTACGGTCGGAATTTTCATTTCCTCTTTCTCCTGGTTGCCTGGGGCTTTCCCATGTGCTCTGTGTCCTGTTTTCGTATGGGCTGGGCGTCTCGAGACGCTCTCCCGAAGGCATGATTATGGCCAGAATAAGGTAGATTACCAGCCCGATCCCGTTTGCCAGGGTCAACAACACAAAGGCAAGCCTGACAAGGGTGGGGTCTATCCCGAAGTACTCCCCTATCCCCCCGCAGACCCCAAAGAGCATGCTATTGGTCTTGCTCCTGGTCAGCCGCTTCTCCAGGGTGTAGGGAGTGCTTTTATCTTCTCCGGTTTTTTCTTCAGATTCTTCTCCGGTTTTTTCTTCAGATTCTTCTCCGGTTTTCTCTTCAGATTCTTCTCCGGATTCTGTCCCGGATTCCGTTCCAAAATCAGTTTCAGGTTCCTCCGGGGCTTCGGAAACACTTTCTTCGTAATTCTTTTTTTCCTTAGATTCGGAATTTTCCTGCATATTGATAATTCCATTCCTGTGGATTTATATTATCTGGATACTCGCTTTATCTTCCTTATTATTTTTCTACATGTTATTTTTTCTATATTCTCTGCTCCTTTCAATGGCATTCGGTGCAGCCGCACTCATGACCCCTGCGGAAGACTCCGTATAGCATCAGAGGGAGCAGGAGGGCTGCAAAGCCGATCTTAATGCCTTCTGGAAGCAGTTCTCCTGCGCTTCCCAGGGTTGCCGTCGCACTCACTCCCAGCTTAAGGTAAAGCCAGTCAAGAAGGATTCCTGCCCCAAGGGCGCACAGGGAGATTACTCCGAGGTAGAGGGCTGCGGAACGTTTCCCCAGGAACCGGACGACCATGGTTATGGTTGCCGCATTGGTTGCAGGACCTGCAAGAAGGAAAACAAAAGCCGTGCCAGGGCTCATTCCTTTGGCTACGAGGCTTGCGGCAAGAGGGGTCGAGGCCGTAGCGCAGATGTAAAGTGGAATTCCCACTACAAGCATGACCAGCATTGACCCGAGCCCCCCTCCCAGGTATTCCTGGATCAGGGTTTCAGGAACAGCGTAGGAAATTATCCCGGCAAGCAGAATTCCAATCAGCATCCACTTCGCGATTTCTCCGGGAAGTTCTATGTAGGCATATTTCAGCCCTTCCAGGAACTGCTCTTTTACGGATTTTTTGATTCTTCCATCAGGCAATGATTCTTTTTTCTCCTGCTCGCAGTGCCCGCAGCCACACGAGGAGGTTTTTTCTTCAGGCACCTGTGTTGCTGAAGAGAGTGTAGGAGGCACGACTCCTTTTCCGGATCCGGGCTTCAATTCCAGAGGCATGGTTTTTGAGGACGCCGTATTCAAGGCAGGATATTCCGTTTTTCCTGTTTCGGAAACTTCAGGGGAGCTACAGGAAGGGGAGCTACAGGAAGGGGAGCTACAGGAAGGGGAGTTGCATCTTTTTTCGGCTGCCGATACTCCCACAAGGGTCGAAACTGCAAGGATTTCTGCTTTTTTCCCGGGATTCTCCTGTTTTTTGCTTCCTTTTTTTTCCGGCTCTTCCCCTATCAGCAAGTTGTCTGCAAGCCCTGCAAGAAGTGCAGTTGCAAGGGTTGCAATCGGACGGAAAATAGTCATCAGGGGGTCAAGGAGAGCGTAGGTGATTGCAATAGAGTCCACTCCGGTCTGGGGAGTCGAAATCAGGAAGGACAGAGTTGCGCCTCTGGTTGCCCCTCTTTTCCTTATAGACATGGCTGCAGGGATCACTCCGCAGGAACACAGGGGAAGGGGAAGGCCTGCCAGAGAGGCGTTGATAACGGAGCGGACTTTTCCTGCGGATGTTCCAAGGTAGTCCACAATTTTCTGATCCGGAACAATTATATTGAGGAGACCTGCAACTCCGAACCCAAAAATGAGGTAAGGGGCAGCTTCCACAAAGATTTTCCAGGAGGCGAGAAGGATCCCCGAAAGCAGGAAAGGGATGAAACTGAGGAATTCAAGGCTCATGTTTTTTCCTCCACATGTTCAAGGCACATCTCGATAAGTGTGCGTACATGTTCGTCTGCAATGTAGTAAACCGTAAATTTTCCTTCCCGCCTGACCCTTACAAGGTCAAGCTGCCTGAGGGTCCGAAGCCCGTGAGAGACCGCAGACTGCGTGACTTCAAGAGCCTGCTCGAGTTCACAGACGCACATCTCTTTCTGCCTGAGCAAAAAAAGGATTTTCAGGCGGGTATTTGACTGAAGCGCTTGAAAGACTGCAGACATCCGCGTAATATTTTCTGCAGCAGGAGCCTTCTGCAGCAGGTTTTCTATCTGCTCCGGGTTAACTCTCTCGCACTTTTCTTTCATGAACATATGAACAACTGTTCATATACTAATCTCTTTCTAAAAACTGCTCCGGCCTGAAATGGCGAAGTGAGATGAAGAGTAAAAGAAGGAGGGGCAAGTGCAGAAAAAGAACTGAGAAATGAACAGGTCAAACGGCTGCAGAGAAATATGGTCTGGAAAATGTTTTTCTATGCCTTTTTATTCCGTTTTCAAAATCTCAGGAGAAGGGCAGCAAAAAATACAAGGGCAAAAAGGGACGCCCAATCTCTTTTTTGCATTAAAAGCTCATGCATCGAGGTCCTGCGAGTTCCTTGATATCCCCTGCTTTCCATTGCCAGAGCCAGTTCTTCAGCATCCCTGACAATTCCTCTTATCAGGGGAATGACAAGGGCAGGGACCGAGTGGAAAGGATTCCGCCCGAAATACATGCCCCTTGAAGCCTGAGCAGCTTTTGTCCGTTCAACTCTCTCAAAAAGAAGGGGGAGGAAGGCTATAGAGATGTTCATCATTGTCGCAAGTTCATAAGAGTTAACTCCCAACCAGCGAAGAGGCAGTGGACGAAGTATTCTCTCTATCCCGCAGGTAATTGCAGACGGGTCGGTGCTGGCGGTCATAAGGGCGGCAAAAAGCAGGAGGAGTATAAACCGTGCAGAAAGCCTGAGCCCATTTTGAAGCCCCTCTATACTCGGCTGCAGGATCCAGAAAGAAGCCAGAACTTTTCCTTCGGTGAAAAATAGCTGCGCAAGAAATATGAATATAATAAACAGCAGCATAGGTCTAACTGCCCGGAAAAATATTCCAGTTGGCAGCCCTGTGAATGATGCAAGGGCAATAAATAACGCAAAAATGACCCCTATTCCAAAAAAACTTTCAGTCCGGAAGACCAGAATGCCCAGCAGCATTACAGCTGCAAGTTTTGTCCTGGGGTCAAGCGTATGCAGAAAAGAAGTCCCCGGAACGTAACTAAAAACTGGTTCTTGCATGCTTTTTCTTGTCCCCCCCTATTTTTTCCTTTTTCTACGTTTTTAGGCTATTCTTCTGGTTATTCTTCTGGCTATTTTTCTAGCTATTTTTCTGGCTATTTTTCAGTTTTTTGGCTATTCTTCTGGTTATTTTCTTGCTTTTTTGGCTATTCTTCAGGTTATTTTCTTGCTTTTTTAGGCTATTCTTCAGTTTATTTTTCAGCTTTTTCTTTTTCAAGCAGCGATTTTACTCTCAAGATCTCTTCAAGCGCTTCTTCAACCGTGAATATGGCAGGATTTACCGGCACTCCTCTTGCTTTCAGTTCTCTCATCATGGATGTTACGGGGGGGAGAGGTACATTTTCGGTCTCAAGGTACTCTTTTCTGCTTCCCTGAAAACTTATCCTGCCTTCCCGGATAAGCACTATTCTTTCCAGAAGGGGAAAAAACCCTTTTAGATTGTGGGTCACAGTTATAACCGCAGTACCCTGATCCTTTATCTTTTTGAGAGTATCAAGAATTTCTTTTTTTCCGCCAGGATCCAGCCCTGTTATAGGTTCGTCCAGTACAAGGTATTCCGGCCTGAGGGCAAGGGCACCTGCAAGGGCGACTCTTTGCATCTCTCCTCCGCTCAGGCTGAACGGGTCTCGAAGTAACATTGAGCGGTCGAAAGAAACCGCTTCAAGGGCTTCAAAGACTCTTTCTTCAGTTTCTTTTTTGGAGTAGCCGAAGTTTAGCGGCCCAAATGCTATCTCCTCATATACTGTCCTGCAAAAAAGCTGGTCTGCAGCCTGCTGAAAGACCATCCCTATCCTTCGTTTAACTTCTTTTGAAGAGGGGGCAAGCTCATCAACAGTTACTTTTCCTGAATCCGGGCGCAAAAGTCCGTTAAACAGTTTTATGAGGGTGGATTTTCCTGCACCTTTTTCTCCCAGGATCCCCACGAATTCTCCTTTTTCGATGCGCAGATTAACATCTTTTAAGGCTGCTGTTTCAAGAGGGGTATTTTTCGAGTAGAAAAAACTTACATTTTCAAGAATAATCGGCATATCTCCTCCGCAAAACTGGACGGACAAGAGGTCTTTTCCCAGGGGACCGCAACTCCGTGATTTTTCAGGTGCTCTGCAAGTTCTATCAGGGAAGGCGGAGTGAGCCCGAGGGCCCGGAGAGAAGGGTCTGAGAGTACATTCTCAGGTTTTCCTTCAAGCACTATTCTCCCTCTGTCCATTACGATAATTCGGTCTGCAGCATGAAGCTCTTCAAGATTATGTGTGATATATACTATGGTTTTTCCTTTCTCATGCAGCCTTTTTACACGTTCGAGGACGGTTTTCCCCGAATCAGGGTCAAGCATGGAGGTTACTTCATCAAAAACAAGACATTCGGGCTCCATGGCAAGGACTCCTGCAAGAGCTACGCATTGTCCCTGCCCCCCACTCAGGCTCTTTGGAGAATGATACCTGTATTTCTCAAGCCCTGTTTCAGCAAGGGCTCTATTCACACGCCTCCGGATTTCCATGGGGGGGAGGCAGAGGTTTTCAGGCCCGAAAGCAAGGTCTTCTTCTACGGTTCTGCCAACAAACTGAGTCTCAGGGTTCTGGAATACAATTCCGACAATTTTCCTGATCCCCTGGAGCTTTGAAAAGTCTCCGGTATCCATGCCCCTTACCATGACCTTTCCTTTTTGAGGTCTCAGGAGCCCGTTAAGGTGGAGGGACATAGTGGATTTTCCACTCCCATTTTTTCCTATTATCCCTATGTATTCCCCTTTTCTTATTCCCATGTTTATATTTCTGAGGGCAGGGGTTCCATCAGGGTAATTGTAACTAACGTTTTCGAACCTTATCATGTTAAATCGAATTCTATTTTTTTTAAATTAAGTAATATTTGATAACTCAGTTTTTTCTGGGAATGGGATTACTCGGGGCTTTAGAGTTGACTGATTTAGAGTTTGTGGGTTGAGGCGATATATGCGGCAACTGCGGTTTTTACTATTTCTCCCGGCAGGAAGGGAATGGCTCCAAGGGCAAGTGCTGTTCCGAGTCCTATTTTGGCTACCAGCATCAACTGGGAAACCCCCAGGGCATATATGACCAGAACTCCTGCGCTCATATTAAGGGCATTGACCACAAGCCTTGATTTTCCGGCACTTTCCGCCTTTTCGGAAAGCTTGCCTGTAAGGTAGGCAGCCAGTATAAATCCAAAAATGTACCCCCCAGTAGGTCCGAGAAGCACTCCTATTCCGGAACTGCCTCCTGCAAAGACCGGAAGCCCTGCAACCCCGAGCAAGGTGTATACAACCATACTCAGGCTTCCCCATTTGCTCTTCAACATGCTTCCCGCAAGCAGGACAAAAAATACCTGTAATGTGACCGGAACAGGTGAAAAGGGGATGGGGATCTGTATATAAGCTCCTGCAGCAGTCAGGGCTGCAAAGAGGGAGGCAAAGACCATTTTCCGGAGTTCGGGAGTATGGACAGGGTAAGAATGATCATGTCTCATATGCATATTTTTTCCTTTTTTGGTAATTTTATCTTTTTACCCGGCTTTCTGTCAGCTTTTCACATTTTTATTGTTTACTCGATTCTCCTGTCTGAAAAAGCGTCAAGTAAATATTTTTTGAAAAGGTATGAGCGTGAATTGAACATTAATTGAACATTAATTGAACATTAATTGAATATGAATTGAATATGAATTGAATGTGAATTAAGTAAATTCGATAATTCTGAGAGTATATTTAAATCATACAGAGCACATTGTTAACTCTTTTTTCAGTAAATCTCTTAGAGTGATGTAATTCTATGTAACCATAAACGCATTGTTAACCTGGCGGGTTTACATGGTTTACATTGAATTTAAAACTTTCCAGAGGTCTTCTATAGTCACTTGCAGACTTTCTATGCGCCGGAGCGATAATTACTTATATATCTTATGCCGGTATTATGGATACTTCATCTGAAATGCAGTTTTAGCATACTGTTGCATGCTGTATTTAGGGAGTTCCATCGTGGGCGCGTGGCCTAGCCCGGATATGGCGGCAGCCTCCTAAGCTGTAAGTCGGGGGTTCGAATCCCTTCGCGCCCGCTAAATTCCATTTTCTTATATATTGTCTTTTTTGCCTGTTTCACTTTATCTGTTTCTATCTGTTTCGGCGGTTTTTTTTGAAAGTTTATCTGATGTGAAAAGTTCTGAAGTATGGATTCTGTTTGAAGTATGGAGTCTGTTTCTTCTTCATCAGGTTCTCAATTTATGCTTTTGTCTTCTGAACATCTCCCTTTCTGTGTCCATAAAAAACAGATCCTCTGCAGGTGAGAGAAAAAGCCGATATTCAGAAGAGAAGAGAAGAGACGAAATGATAAGATAAGAAAAGATAAGAGAAAAAAAGAGACGAAAAGAGAAGATAAGAACAGAGATGAGACATGTCCCGTAAATTATGGGAAATTTTCTTATTTAGAAATGCAGTATTAATGTTTATAATACAGACTAATTTTTATTAAAAAACATAAATGCCGCTTCAGAGGAAACAGAAATTGATCAGAAAAGCCCGGATAAGTGATGTTGTTGAGATGAAGCAAATCATCAACACTTACTCTAAGGAGGAGCTTATGCTTGCTCGCTCCCTTAGTGAGATGTACGAGAACATAAGGGACTATTATGTATGTGAGATCGAAGGAGAGGTCGTTGGGTGCTGTGCCCTGCATGTTGTATGGGAAGACCTTGCAGAAATCCTTGCTCTCGCAGTTAAGCCCGACTGTTCAAGAAAAGGAGTAGGCACAAAGCTCGTTTCAGCCTGTCTTGAGGATGCGGAAGACCTCGGCATGAAGGACGTTTTTGCTCTTACTTATGTGCCTGAGTTTTTTGAAACCCTGAGCTTTAATGTAGTGGATAAAAACAGCCTTCCCAGGAAAATCTGGTCTGGATGCATCAGGTGCCCTAAATTTCCGGACTGTAATGAAATTGCAGTTCTTAAATCTATCAAAGCTAAACCTGTCAATGCCTGAGATATTCAGGAGCCCTCAGGAATTCTTACGCTTCACGGCTCCTGAATTTTCTTATTTTTTCTTATTTTATTACTACGGGGGCGTAGGGGGTTACGAATATCTTACCTTTAGGGACTGGCCGACAATTCAATTTCAGGGCAAAAATATGTGCAAAATAAGGTCTTTAAAGCCTTTAAATCTAAAAAAAAGGAACTGGAATTTTAATGGTCGTAATTTTCGGACCGTCTCTAAAGCATAGTATCTTCCTTCTTTCCTTATAACCTTTGATAAAATCCCTTTTTCGAAACCTTTTTCAATCCGAATTTAGTTAAACAGATTAAAACCAAAAGCTATTTATCCAGTGATTATGTTTTTTAGGTTGTCCTAATTATTTTACCTAAAAAATTTCGGGCATGTATTGGCGGGATGGTGTTAATGCATACGGATCGACTTGAAGAGTACTTAGAAACGATTCTTTACCTTATTACGAAAAACCAGAGCCCTGCAAAAACCAAGCAAATTGCAGAAGAACTGAATGTATCTTCGCCCAGTGTGACGGAAATGATTAAAAAATTACATTCTATGGGGTTGGTTGAGTATCAGCCATATCAGGGGGTCGAATTGACCGCAAAAGGGGCAGAAGAAGCTATCCGAATAAAAAGGAAACACCAGGTCCTTGAGACTTTCCTGGCTGAAGTGCTTGATTTTGACCGAAAGGAAGCCCACAAGGAAGCCTGCGAGCTTGAGCACGCGGTATCAGACACGGTGCTTGAGAAGCTTTATGATTTCATGGGAAACCCAGAGTACTGCCCTGACGGGCACCCGATAAACATCGATAAATGTAACTTGCGGCGCGAGGAAAGTTTCATTCCTCTCCATGAAATGATAGAGGGAAGTTCAGGCACGATTGCCAGAGTAACCCTTCCAAGGGAGACAAAAGAGCGTTTAACCTCTCTTGGTATCCTTGCAGGGGAGGATATTGAAGTCAGGCGCAAGCAAAAGCAGGGATGTATCTCAGTCATGGCTGTTGGGTCTGAGATTGCCCTTGGCAGAGATGTCGCAAAGAAAATTTTCATCACTCCTAAAAGCAAAAGTGCGTAAAAACGGAACACCGATGGCATTTTACAGATCTGAGATAAAATAATGGAGGAATGATAGGGATTTCTAGTTTATGCTGTACTTCTGGCAACAGAAATCAAAAGAATTCTCCTTATGATGTGACACTTGCCTTTATAGGCAACCCTAGCGTTGGAAAAAGCGTTTTTTTCAGCAGGCTTACAGGGGTTGGAGTTGAGGTTTCCAATTACCCCGGAACTACGGTTGCGCTTAAAAAAGGAAGTGTAAAAGCCAGAGGCAGGACCATTGAAGTAGTTGATTTGCCTGGAATATATTCTCTCGGAGTTGCAAATGAAGACGAAAAAGTAACCAAGAGATTTATTATTGAAGATCAGCCGGATGTCATCATCAATGTCCTTGATGCAAGCAGGCTTGAGAGAAACCTCTATTTGACTCTGCAACTGCTGGAACTCGATATCCCTATGGTTATTGCCTTAAATCAGGTAGATCTGGCAGCAGAGCTCGGAATTCTCATTGATACGGACAAACTTTCAGAACTCTTAGGCCTGCCTGTAGTCTCCACGGTTGCAACATGGGGGGTAGGGCTTGATGAGGTCGTGCTCGTGGCTCTTGAAGAGAAAGACAAAGTCCAGGAGCACCACAGGGTAAAGTACAGCCAGTGGATTCTCCAGGCTCTGTCCGGTCTTGACCATGCTTTTCCGGATTCATCTCAAATTGTTAAGATTGCAGCCCTGCTGAACGATGCCGAGTTTGTGGAACTCTGCTGCATGCCGCCGGAAGCCAATGCCATTCTCTCTTCTGCCCGGCGCTTCAGACAGAGCCTTGATATCGAGCACGGAATTTCAGTTCCGGATACCGTTGCAAGAGACCTGTACGGAGAATCCGGGCATATCGTAGATAGTGTTGTCTCAATGTTCGAGCCGAAAAAAAGATTTCGTGACAGGGTAGATAAAGTTCTTACCTCTCCTAACTTCGGGATTGCGGTTCTCATATCTGCCCTGCTCCTGACTTTTCTTCTTGTCTTCAGAGTAGGGGGCTTCCTTGAGGCCTGGATTGTTGATGATCTTTTTGAGCCTCATATTATCCAGCCAGCGGAAGCCATGACTCTTGGCATGGCGCCTATCTTCCGAAACCTGATTATTTATTCCCTGCGGGGTGTGGAAGCCGGATTTGCAATTGCAATCCCGTATATTGCAGTTTTCTATGCTATACTTTCCATATTCGAGGACTCAGGCTACCTGACCAGGGCAGCTTTTCTCCTGGACAACCTGACCCATAAGCTCGGGCTTCACGGAAGAGCTGTTATCCCTCTGGTTCTGGGGTTTGGCTGCAATGTTCCCGCAATAATGGCAGTGCATTCCCTCGGCACGCGGAGGGAAAAGAGGATAGCTTCGCTTCTCATCTCTCTTATCCCCTGCTCTGCAAGGACAGTTATCATCCTTGGACTTGTGGGGACATTTGTTGGTTTTTGGCCCGCGGTTTCGATATATGTGATGAATGTTCTCATTATTGTAGCGATGGGCTGGGTTCTAGGAAAAACCCTTCCAGGCCAGAGAAGTGGTTTCATTATGGAAATGACCCCTCTCAGAAAACCTGAACTGAAAGCCACCCTCAGGAAGACCTGGATGAAAAGCCGGGAGTTTTTATATATCGCTTTTCCACTGCTGCTGGTAGGGAGTGCATTCCTGGGAATTGCCGATGCCCTCGGTCTTCTTTCCATCTTCCAGAACTTTGTAGAACCCGTATCTGTTGGCCTGCTGGGCCTTCCGGCTTTTGCCGCAACAGCCCTGGTTTTTGGAATTCTCCGAAAGGAAATGGCTCTCCAGATCCTGGCAGTACTTGCAGGTACAGCCAACTTCGCAGCTGTAATGACTCCCCTTCAGATGTACCAGTTTGCGGTTATCACAACCATTTATGTCCCGTGTGTGGCAACGATTGCAGTACTGAAGCATGAGCTTGGAACAACGGATACGGCTATGATCGTGACCTTCACCATAATCCTTGCTCTTGTGGTAGGTGTCTTGATCCGGATTTTCGGGCCTATTTTCCTCTAATTCCCGAGTTGCGATTAGGGATCACAGAAAATCGGAGATTTTCTGGGAGTTGCACTGCAAGTGCAACAACTCGCGGTCCTTTTCACTGCCCGAATTGCGATTCGGGAGCCCGCAGTCCTTTTCGCTTCGCTCAAGAGGACTACTTGATGGGTTTTAGCTGAGATGAGCTCAAGAGGACGAAGGCAGGCAGACTCAGCCTTTTGTGGCGCAGGGAGAGAAAAACTAAAAGATTCTTTCTTTGATTCCGGAATAGATCAACCAATTAATCAGGGGCCACCAAAAGCAACCAGTTTTTTGATTGTTTTTATGGTTATTCTCTGGGAGATAGGTTTCTGTGCACCGAACACAATATTTATATATTAGTAAACTTGGTTCCACTCTCTCATCTGTTTTCATGTTATAGTTAATTATTAATACTTCATACATCGTGTTTATTTCCAATGACTCGGATTACCGATCACTTACACAAAAACGTTCTTAGTGTTATTATGGACATTTTCGAAATGGATCATTTCCGAGAGCCTGAAGTTGAAGAGGTTCAACTTTTCCTTGAAAGTACCGGAACCCATGGTTCTGTTGTTAACGAGGGTGCTCTGGATATGGACTGCAGTACATCCCCCAAAATCCAGGTGAAGCAGAATGTACTTCTCAATTTCGATGAGTCTAGTCCGTCCATTAATTAACACACACTTCTAAAAATTTCCCCCATCTGTTGAAATCCAACTCTTCAACTCATTTCAGAGTTGACTTTTGGGTTTCATTCCCTATTTTGAAAAAAGTCCTGGATTGAAGCCTTTATCTTGTTTATATGAGATTATTAACTGCACCCAGAGTTCTGGATTTTACCATATTTTTGTACCCATTCACCATGCATTTCCATAGACCAGGACAACTCTTTATGCGCCAGTTCTTCATTTTTATGCTGCGCCGCTTTATACATATTTATCATACAGTTCTGCCTCTTTACTCTTCAAGAAATATATTGTCTCTACGGGATTGTTGAATTCTGGATCCGAGCATTATATGCTTGAAAGTGATATGCTTGAAAGTGTGGTATTTTAGCATCTCTATACGTCTTTACAGGTAAAATTAATAACCACTGTTTGCTTTTCCAGAACATTTCCGATCTACCTTTCTTGTTTTCGGCCCTTTCTGACGTTTAAACCTTCTTCCTTCGGAAATTTCATATTGTATGCAATTTCTTCTGTCCTGCTATACGGTTTCTGTAGCCGTTTTCAGAAAGGTTTATAAAGTTATCTTATTATAATATAATTTAAAGTTATTTCGGGTCAACTGAATACTATCGATTATCATATATATATAGAGTAAGATTACATGTACTTTATACACATTATTTAAATTTGTATGATCGAATCAATTTAATTATATCACACTGACGTTTCATGCTAGCAAAAAACTGCAGATATAAGGAAACTCGGGACCCGAATTTATTGTAAGAGGTATTTTCATGAGAACTGGACAGAGGGACGTGCACAATACACCGCTTAAAAGGCGACTGTCAATAACCTATGAGGAGCTCGAGACTCTCAAAAAAACAATCAAGATTTCGGTTCTTAATGAACTGCAGGCCGAAATGGATAACAGTTCCGATCTGGATTCCTTTAAGGATCAGATCCTTTCCGAAATCAGAACTGAATTGAGGGGGCTCCCTGATTCTGCATCACTCAAGGCTTCAATTATTGGCGAACTGCGAGCCGAATTCGGTTTTGGCAGGGAAAATGACTCTGCGACAGCGGACCGGCGGCTGAAGGAACTGGCAGGAATTCAGGACGGGCTTGTCAGGGAGCTGCTTGACCAGAAAATGATTATAAAACAGCTGGAAAAAGAAGTTGATAAACTTTCCGGAGCTCTGGGTGGCATGCAAAATACTATGCCCTATTCTCCTTCCTCTCCTCCTTCTCCTCCTTCTGTTTCTCTTCCAACCCTCGAAGACCCCCTTGACCTTCCTCCTCTCTCCAGAAAACCAAAGCGTAAACTTGATTTCAGGAAAGAGAGCCCTTCAGCACACGAGCTGATTGATTTCACGGAAGCTCCTGCATCCCTGCCAGGCACAAAAGCAAAAGTTCAACTTAAGATAAAGGAGGTTGAGCCCGAGGAGCTTGACGAACAGGAGGTCGTCGAAACAAAGTGTGAGTATATCATCGCCGAGAGCGGAGATCGAAACAGGCTTAGAGGTAACCTGAGGCAGCAAACTCCAGTAAGAGAAGCTCCGGCGAGACCGTCGTCCCCTGCAAGCCCGCGATCTGCTATGAGGCACCAATTTCCTGTGAAGGCAGACCCTGTAAGAGCCCGACCCGATGAAGATTATAAGTGCGAGTACATAATCGCAGAAAAGGTTCAAAAAAAGCGTTTAATCGATGAATCCGTGGATCTTCGGGATAATGAGGATGCGGAAATCATAACCTGCAACCGGAAAGACCCCCAGGAGTAATGAGGCTGAAAATACGGAGACCTCCTCAAAAACGCAAAATCTCAGAGGCATTCTGTGTACATAAAAGAAATCGAGTTCGTTAATTTCAAGTCCTTCGGAAAAAAAGTAAGGATTTCCTTTTACAACGACTTCACCACTATTTCCGGGCCTAATGGGAGTGGGAAGTCTAACATCATAGATGGGATTCTCTTTGCACTCGGGCTTAGCAGTTCCAGGACCATGCGGGCTGAAAAACTTACGGACCTGATCTATAATGGGGACGAGGCAAAAAAGCCTGATTTTGCCCAGGTTACTATCCGTTTTGACAATACTGACCGCAAGATGCCGTTAGATCTTGATGAGATTGAGGTCTCAAGAAAGGTCAGGCGGACAAAAAATGCGTACTACAGCTACTTTTACTTTAACGGAAAAGCCGTAAGCCTGGGAGAAATCCATTCCCAGCTTGAAAAGGCAGGGGTAACGCCTGAAGGGTACAATGTGGTAATGCAGGGAGATGTCACGCAGATAACCTCCATGTCCTCTGTAGAACGGCGGAAAATTATTGACGAAATTGCCGGGGTTGCCGAATTTGATGAACGTAAGCAAAAGGCGCTCGGGGAACTGGAAATCGTCAGGCAGCAGGTCGAACGTGTGGACATTATCCTTGAAGAGGTGCGTACCCAGCTTGAAAAGCTCTCAGGGGAACGAGACCAGGCCCTGAAGTACCAGGCTCTGAAAACTGAAAAAATTAAATTTGAAGGTTATGTCCTACTCTCCAGGCTCAAGGATGCCAGAACCGAACTGGAAAATGTGGACAAAGAACTTACAGGGAAAGAAGAGCACCTTGAAAAAGTCCAGGTACTGCTGGACGAGAGGGTTAAGGAATTAGAAGCCCTTGAACAGGCTCTGGAAGCAATTTCCCTTGAAATCCGGAAAAAAGGGGAAGATGAACAGCTGCAGGTCAAAAGGGAAATCGAAGAGACAAAAGGGGAAATTTCCCGCTGCGTGGACAGCATTGAGCTTTCGGAATCCGAACTTGAAGACGCTGACGCAAAGCGCAGAAAAGCATTTGTTGATATCGACTCCACAAAGGGCAAGGTAAGGGAGCTCGAAGAGAAAATAGAAACCGAAAACGTGAGAAAAGAAAGCATCTCTTCTGAGCTGTCCGAGAGAAAAACCGAGCGTATGCTGCTTCAGAGCAGGATTGCGGATGTGGATGCAAAGTTTGCAGCAACAAGGGACGAGCTCATGGCTGCCCGCAAGAAACTTGAGGAGTTTAAAAACGAAAAAAATGAGCTTATCCGTAATGAGGACCGGCTCCTTGATACCCTCAGGAGAAAATCGTCGGAACTGCGGGAAATTGAAAACCAGATAAGGGATGCAGAAGCTGCATTTACTTCCTCTGACAGTGATACTCTTTCTGTCCAGTATGAGATTGAGAAACTTACGGAAAACCTGGAGTCCCTCATAAAAGACCGTGACGATGTTGAAAGCAGCCATTTCAGGGTCAAGGAAGACATAAAGAAACTTGAGATCAGGCTTCATGGGCTCCAGCAGGAATATGCGATTGCCGAGGCAAGGGTCCGGGCTTCGGAACAGGGCGGTGGATATTCGAGGGCCGTGGAAATGGTAATCGGAGCTTCCCGGCAGAATGAACTCTTCGGAATTCACGGGACCATTGCCCAGCTGGGAAAAGTTGACCGCAGGTATGCGGCTGCCCTTGAGGTTGCTGCAGGGAACCGGATGCAGGCAGTTGTTGTAGATAATGATGGTGATGCTTCAGAGGCAATAGAATTCCTGAAGCGGAGAAAGGGCGGAAGAGCTACCTTCCTTCCGCTTAACAAAATGAGGGATTCCAGGCGGCTTGAAAGCCTCAGTTATGACAATGGTGTAATAGGGTACGCAATTGATCTTATCGAATTTGATCCCGATTTCGAACCTGCTTTCTGGTATGTTTTCCAGGATACTCTTATTATGGAAAACCTTGCCAGTGCCCGCCGCCTCATGGGGAAGGCGAGAATGGTCACCCTTGAAGGGGAACTCCTTGAAAAGAGCGGGGCAATGGTTGGAGGTTCTCTTTCTTCAAAATCGGGGATCTCTTTTGCGGCAGCGGAAAAAGATAAACTCCTTGAGCTTGCAGGGGAGATAAAATCCCTTGACGCAAGCCGGACCGCAGCGATCAGTAAACAGGATAACATTGAAAGCCACGTTTTTGAGCTTAGCAGGAAGATCCGCGACTGTGAAGCTACTATCTCCAGAAAAGAACTCGAGCTTCAGGAAATCGCCGGCAGAGGGGCCAAACTTGCAGAGCTCCTTGAGGCTAAGCAGGCAGACCTGAGGGCAATTGAGGAGTCCAGGACCGAACTCAGGACTGAAATGGACAGGGTAATTGCGGAAAAGGTTGAAAAAGAAGGCATGGTGGCTGAACTTGAGGTACAGGTTGCCGAAATTGAGGCAAAACTTGCTGATTCTCCTCTTCCGGAGATCAACAAAAAAGCCGAGTTTGTGGATGAGGAACTCCGGAGGCTTGACGGCAGGATCAGGGACACCGAAGCCAGCTTGAATGCCCTGCAGCTCGAAAAAGAGTATGCTGAGCAGAAGATTGCCGAAGCTAAGGCGCTGATCCGGGAACTCGATGAAAAGAAAGCTTCAAGGCGGGAAAAAGTAGAGTCTCTCCGGGTAAAAATTGCGGAACTTGAAGTGCAGCTGAAGGAAAAACAAAACCGGGAAATTGAACTTTCCGAGGAACTTATAGGGCTTCAGAAAGAAAGGGAAAACGTTCAGGCTGAACACAGTGCAGTAAAGCGCAGGGTCAGTATAGCTGCAACCACCCTTGAAAAGGCAAAACAGCAGGTAGTTACGCTCACAGCTACAAAAAGTGCACTTTTTGACCAGGAAAAGCAGCTGCTTGAAGAGATACAGAGAAGGGGCATAGAAGAATCCTTAGAGGTCCCGAGTTACGAAACCGTTTACATGAGGATCCAGGCAATTGAAGAAGCCATGCGCAGGCTTGAACCTGTAAATATGAGGGCAATCGATGAGTATAACGAGGTGGAACTCAGGCTTTCGGACCTGCAGGGTAAACGCGATACTCTCTTTACCGAAAGAGAACAGCTCCTTGAACGCATTGACCAGTACGAGCAGCTTAAGCGGGACACCTTTATGGAGGCTTATACAAGCATAAATTCCAATTTCAAAGAGATTTTTTACGAGCTTTCCGATGGCATGGGGGAACTCCTGCTGGAAAACCCTGATGACCCCTTTGCCGGAGGAATGACCCTCAGGGCTCAGCCAAAAGAAAAGACTCTCCAGCGCATAGAAGCCATGTCCGGAGGAGAAAAGAGCCTTACGGCACTTGCCTTTATTTTTGCAATCCAGCAATACCGCCCTGCTCCTTTCTATGCCTTTGACGAGATCGACATGTTCCTTGATGGCTGGAACGTAGAAAGAGTCTCAAAGCACGTTAAAATTTCAGGATCAAAAGTCCAGTTTATTGTTGTTTCCTTACGAAAACCCATGATTCAGGCTGCAAACCGGACGATCGGGGTTACAATGCAGGAGAATAACATCACAAGTATTACCGGAGTGAAGCTAAATGGCTGAACTTATAGATAATTCGGCACTCAACATTTCCGGACTTCTTTCCCCCGATGTTCGTGAATCCGGGGAAAAGGATTCTCTTTTTTCAGACCTCGAATCTTTCGGGCTTCCATCCACTCTTTCATACCTCGGCGTTGATTGGGCTTTGCTTGACCTTTCAGAGTTTGATACCTCTGAGCCCCTGGGTATCCTGGTCGAACTTGCAAAGGACGGGAAGATCGATCCCTGGGATATCGACGTTGTGCAGTTAACTGACAGCTTTCTGCAAAGGGTAGAAGAGCTTCAGAAAATGGACTTGAGGATTTCTTCAAGGACTCTACTTTATTCAGCTGTCCTCCTCCGTATGAAAGCTTTAGTGATTCTAGGAACGGAAGAAGAGGAAGTGGATGATTTTGATTCTGGATTTTTCGATGATGAAGGTTTCCCTGGGCCCGATGAGTTTCCTATCCCAAAGCTGCCTGTCCGCCGCCTTTCCACAAGACCGGTCACACTGAATGAACTTATTCTGGAGCTTAAAAAAGCTGAAAAGACGCTCTCAAGGAAAAACGAAAAGAAAGCCCGTCTGGCTGCAGAAGAACCTGATATTCCCCCGGACGCCCTGAATACCGGGGACGTTCTCGGGATTGCCCACGAAGAGGCGATCAGCTCGAGGCTGGCACTTATCTGGGCAAGGCTTGTTGAACTATTTATGAAACAGCCTGTTGTGGAGTTCTCGGACTTCCTTAAACTGAGTGAAGACAGGGTCATGGATTACCTTTCCCTCCTTTTTCTTGCTTCAAGCAGAAAGATCTGGCTTTTCCAGAATGAACTTTTCGAGGAATTGTATATTTATCCCGGAGAAGAATCAGGCTTTTCCACGGAAGACAACCCGCCTTTCTTCCATCATCAAAAACAGGGCTTAGCAGGAGATGATTCAGAGCCTGAATTTTCCCGGGGAGAAAGGTTTGCAGGCAGTAAATCCCCGGTTGAGTACACAGCTGGAGTGCCTGATGAAGCCCGGTATCCCGAGGCTTTTCCCCTTGAGCCGGAACGAATGGGTGCAGACTCTCCTGAAGAAACACGTTAACCAACTGAAGAAACACGTTAACTCAATTGAAGAATAACCTTATCCTCTTTTCTGGTCGTGAAACTTATGAGTGAGCTTGAAATTATCGAAGCGGCTCTTTTTGCTGCGGGCAAGGCAGTAAGCCTTGAAAAACTTATGAAAATTACAGGAAAACCAAAAAAGAATGTCTTTTC
>NZ_JAQUVZ010000035.1 GCF_028693135.1 Methanosarcina sp. | reverse complement strand
TAGTAGGCGTAGCTGTACAGGGAGGTTCCGAACTTCCTGATCTGGGTCTCGAAGTGCACGGCATCAGCACAGTTGTGGATTACGTATGGCTGGTTGTACTGCTTGAAAATCGGGATGTGCTGGTCGAAGACGAACTTGCCGTCGAACTTCCAGTAGTCCTGTTCGCTCATGATGACGTTGTTTGACCAGAGGTTGTCGATACAGAGAGCGTCACAGGCTCCTTCACTGAAGAAGAGCTCTGAGAGCTGGCAGATGTAGTCGGTACATTTCTGGACTGCTTCAAGGACAACATCCGGCTGGGTCTTCATGTCCATGAGCACGCGGTCTGCACCCATGAGCTGGGTAAGGGTAAGGAGTGGGCCCTCGTGGAAACCGACGAAGGGGGTGTTGAGTTCCTTGTTGAGTTTTTCCTTTGCCATCTTTGAGGCCATGACCAGTTCATAGCCGCGGGTTCCTTTTTTAAGTTCAGGAACTTCGATCTTCTCATAATCTTTAATGTGCCCTTCGGAGGACGGGGTGTCGTCTTCGGGGTATTTGATCTTACATCCGAAGTCTGCGGATGTGGCTGAAAGGTCGGCGAGACCCACGAACATATCAAGGTCCAGGTATTTACAGCCAAGGAAAGCGCTCTGGGTGAAAGGTTCTGCTTTTGTGGCATAGTCCCTGTAGTTGACCCCGGCAAACTTCCTGAGCACACCACAGGCGAGTGGGTAGACAGGCAGGCGGTCGACCTTCTTGTCGGACATGGCGGATACGGTCCTGTCGATGTGGGTCATTTCCTCCTTGCTCTTCACGCCAATGCTTTCGAATTCTTCCTTGATCCTGTTTGCAGTCTCAAGCCCGATGTCAACCTTTTCGGAGACTACTTTCTTTGCGAGGATTTCCCTGTATTTAATCTTCCCAAGGTTGACCTTCACTTCGCTCCACCTTGCTTCTTTGGGCTCAAGTTCTTTTACAGCTTCGGATGCCCAGGCGTTTGCGTGCATTGCATCAGGGTGAGTTGAGTCTGCACCGATTCCTGCGGCATACTCTTCAGAGACAGGGGCACCTCCGACCATTACAACCATGGAGTCGCGAATTCCCTCTTCCTGAAGGATTTCAATGACTTTTTCCATGTTGGTCATGGTTGTGGTCATCAGGGCGCTCATGGAGATCAGGTCAGCCTTGTTCTCTTTTGCGGTTTCGATAAACTTCTCGATCGGGACATCTGCTCCCAGGTCGATCATTTTGAAACCACCGGCACTGAGCATCGTCTTGACGAGGTTCTTTCCGATGTCGTGCACGTCTCCCTCAATGGTTCCTATAACACCCACTGCCTGCAGGCCTGAGTCTGCTGCCTTCATGTAGGGGGTAAGGATGTCCATACCTGCATACATTGCGCCAGAGGCAAGGAGCAGGTTGGGTACGAAGGCTTCTCCCTTTTCGTACTGGTCGCTGACAATTGCCATTCCTCTTGCCAGCCCATTGACGATTGCGTCGTAGGGGTCAACGCCGTCAGCCAGTGATTTATGTGCAAGTTCTTCTACAAGGTCGTCGTCTCCGTCGACGACAGCTTCCGCTAATTGGTTTAAGATATCTGCTGCCATAAAAAAACGTCCTCCTTTTTTTCAGGTTTGTCCCGGTTAACAGTAAGTAGCTCAATTAAGGCTCATTGCTCAGTAAGCCTCTGTATAACTGTTAACTTCTACTGATACATTTACTGCAAAACATATAACCTAAACGCAGAGATTTAATTAACGCAGTTAACATATCTCTTGATGCTTAATTTTACTAATTCTCCTGATTTTATAAATCCCCCTGATCCGGTAGTATTTCCTGATTTTGTTAACCTTCATGATCTCGTGTGGCACTCTCATTTGATCAGGGGCTTTCATCTGATCAAAGCCTTTGATCACACAGGGACCTGATCATCTGGGAAAGGGGATCTTAGTGGTCAGGATATAATGGAAAAACAATGTAACGGAAAAACAATGAACCCCCTCAAAATATGAGCTGCCAGACGAACTCTATATTTTTCCCTTTTTCTGGTAAATCCTGAATGGATTTTTTTCTCGGCAGAAAGATAAGCTTGGAGGAAAGCCAGGATTCGTTAATGGATTGAGTAGTGTTGTTAATGGATTGAGTATATTTAGTGAATTGATTGAGTAAAATTTGCAGATGTTTAAGTGGATGCAGATGGTTAAGTGGATCGAAAAATAAGAGGCTGGAGGTCATCGGTTTCGATCCATATGCATCACATTCTGGAGTGTTTTATCTCTTTATATCCTGTAGAATTTAATTTCCTGATGAAGCTCTCAGGTTTTCTCGCATTCGATTTCTTTTATTTCCTTTGAATTTTTCATGTAATGCAAAAAGAGGTCTTCTCCCCATTTCAGGGCTGTTTTTTCCATACTCATCATGGCATGATTGTGGTATATCCCGTTTCTATAGAAGAGGGAGAGAGCCAGAAAATGGTCTGTTACCACACTTGAAGCTACTTTTACAGCGCAGTCGCAGACGAAGATTTTTGCATTGTCTCTATCCAGATATTCCATGAGGGCTGTGCTATATTCCCTTCTCAGCCTTTCGAATACTGGCTTTGTGATTATCAGAGATACGTCAGTTCCTTTTTTCACGAGTTCGACATAGGTTGACTGGTAAGCAGGATTAAAATAAGAAGAAACTTCCATAACATGGGTTGAAATGGTCAGCTTTTCTTCGATTTTTTGGGGGATCTCATACATCCTGTCAAGGTCGGGTTCGATGAATTCGCAGTGCCCGAGGTCATCTATTCGGTCCAGAAGGGGAACAGGGATTGCGCTGATATTGTGGTTCTCCCAGTAGTCCATATGCTCTGAAAACACGTTCAGGGTGTTCAGAAGAGGCCTCATTTTCTTAACTACTACCCTCCCGATATCAGAAAGTTTGTAAAGGTCGTCCTCATGAATGATAAGCCCCTGGCTGATGAGGATCTTGACCTGGGTCATGATCGCACTTGAAGTCACATTGAGTATGTTTTTTATATCGTCAATGTTTCGGGGTTCCTCCATCAGTAGCAAAAGAAGGTCTTTCCTTTTGTCCGAAAGGAAAAGAGTACCCAGTAGTTCCAGTTTCATCGTAAATCTCCAGCCACTTAATTTGAACATTTTTCAACTTCGACTATATTTAATTCACATTTCCGGTTTCAACGTTCTTTTTTGGAAGCCTGACATGCACCGTGGTTCCCGAACCTTCCTCGCTTTCTACCCAGATTTCCCCTTCATGGGCGTTGACAATGTTTTTACAGATATAGAACCCTGATTCAAGTCCCTGGTACCTGCGGGTCATGGAATCGTCAATCTGGTAGATCCTGTGGAAAAGGTGAGGGATCAGTCTTTTGTGAATGCCTGTTCCGCTGTCTTTTACGGTTATGTGGATGTTCTCTTCTTCCTCTGTGGCTTTTACTTCCAGCGTCCCCCCGTGGGGTGTGAACTTGATGGCATTGCCCATGAGGGTTGTGAAGAGGTCTGTCAATTTTTGCTTGTCGCCAAGGATGGGTGGCAGGTTTGCAGGCAGTTCCTTTTCGACCTTCAGTTCTTTTTCATCTATCAGGAGGACCAGGTTAAGGTAAACATCCGAAAGTATCTTCTTAATCTCTACTTCGGCAAAAGAGTACTCGATCTTTCCTGCCTGTTCAAGGCTCAGATAGAGCAGGGAATCCACCATCTGCTTCAACCGCTCCGAACTGTTGATTACGGCATCTATAGCTTTATGCTGCTGGTCTTCGATAGTCTCCAGGGTCTCGAAATCCATAAGGTCGCTGTAATTCACCTTTATCTGGGGGAGGCTTTCAGCCATAAATTCCGCTTTTATCCGGTTCAGGGACCTGAGTTCATCATTGACTTTTGACATATCTTCCGAGTAGGTTTTAAGGGCGTCCTCAAGCTGTTTTCTCTGGATAAGCTGCCACATGCCCTGCATGAGAAGGGTCACCTGGCGTAAGTCCGATTCATCATAGGGCTCATCCTTATTTCCAACTCCTGCAACTGCAATTATCCTGTCCCCGTCAAAAATTGGCACGTTCATATGGCGGGTAAGGTGCACATGGTCTTTCGGGTATCCCTTTTTCAGGGAACTAGGAGCTGGATAATCATTGGTTATAATGGGCTTACGTTGCCGGATTGCCTCTCCCCAGAGCCCTGTTGTTTTTATAGGGTAGATAAAGGGCTTGTCTTCGATTGTACATTCTTCCATTGCGCTCTTTGACCAGGAATGCATGATGAGGGAGGTCTCATAGGCGTCCATAAAAGCGAGGTACCCGAGTTTGCTATCTGTAAGCCTGACCGCTTCTTCGCGAGCAAAATCTGTTATTTCTTTTAAGGAAGCCCCTGCCATCCGGTTAAGTTTTACAAGGGCTTCAAGCCGGGATTCGTTAAGTTTCTGTGCAGCTTCGGCTTTTTTGCGCTCGGTAATATCCCTGGCAACCGAGAGGATCGTTTTCTTGCCGTCATAATCAATAATTCTGGCACTGACTTCAAGGGGAACAATTGTGCCGTCCTTACATACTGCTCCTGATTTATATACCCGGGATCCCTCGCTCTGGATTTTTATTAGATTTTCCCGGACAGAGTCCCAGTACTCGGCAGGAATAATCTCCTCAGGCTCCATTTTCAGGATCTCTTCTTTATCGTATCCCAGCCGGTTTACCACTGCCTGGTTTACATCCATGTAACTTTTTCCTTCAGGTTCGCGGATGTACAGCTGGTCATTGATATTATTGAAAATGGTCCTGAACTTATGCTCGGACTCCCAGAGGGTCTCTTCTGCCAGTTTATGTTCTACTGCGATAGCTGCCAGCTGGGCATTTGTTTTCATAAAATCCAGATCTTCTTTCTCTGGCCTGTGCACATCGCCGTAGTACATGGAAATAACACCAAGGACTTCTCCGGAGGATGAGACTACAGGTTCTGACCAGCAGGCTTTCAATCCGGCCTCAGTTGCAAGCTCACTGTATTTAGTCCAGTAGGGGTGCTCCATTACATTATCTACGGTTACCCTTTTTCTCAAGAAGGCTGCGGTTCCGAAGGAAGCCGCTCCAAAACCAATCTCGATTCCGTCCGTCTTCTGCCTGTAAAACTCAGGAAGTCCGGGAGCAACGCAGTAAAAGAGATGCTTTTTCTCCCTGTCAAGCAGCATTACCGAGCATATAGAGCCTGGTCTGATTTTTTCCATATTTTGAATCAGAAGGAGAAGCACTTCTTCGAGTGGAGCTCCTGAAGCCAGCTGCCCGAGCACCAGATTCTGTCCTTTCACCATCTCCTCGGCCAGCTTGCGTTCGGTGATGTCCAGAACGATCCCCTGGTAATGGACAATTTCTCCTTTCTCGTTTCTTTTGATGAGGCTCCTATCATCTATATATCGCACTTTTCCCGATTTTGTCAGGACCCGGTGCTCCTAGGTACAGTCCTTATGTCCTTCTCTGGAAAACTTTGCCACTTCCGCGCGGATTCTTTCACGGTCTTCAGGGTGTATCAGGTCTTCAAACTTTATTTTTCCAGAGGTGAAATCTTCAGGGGTATATTCCAGCTTTGTGATATTTTCAGATACAAATTCAACGGGCCAGCCCTCTTCTGGCTTGCATAAAAATACGAATACAGGGCTGCTGTTGATGACATTTTTCAATTCATTATTCTTTTTCAGCGCTTTTTGCATCGACTCCTCGGCTTTTTTGCGCTGGGTAACATCGCAGAGAGTGCCCTGGTAATGGCTCACACGTCCATCTTCATCTCTCCGGATCAGAATCTTTACCTCAATCCAGCGCGTTTCCCCCGAAGCTGTCACTATCCTGTATTCCTGTGTCAGCTCAGTACATCCCTTTTCAGAGCATCTGGCAATCTCAGATTTTACCCTTTTAATATCCTCAGGATGGACAATGTCGAGATACCGGATATTTCCGAAGATGAAGTCTTCAACTGCGTAGCCGAACTGCCAGATGTTTTCCGTGATAAGTTCCACAGGCCAGTTCTCTGTTGATTTGCACAAAAAAATGACTATAGGGCTGCTATTTATAAGCGATTCCAGATTTATATCGAATTGTTTCATCGATCCAATTCCTTTGTTTTAATTCTATGGATTACCCATTTCCATGAACAATAGACTTGAAATGTTGGCATGTTCAGGGTTCAGGGAACAAACTCTACGTAAATCACTGGTTTTGAGCTACTGTAATATTGAGGGTTACGGGATATACCCGCAAAAGGGTTTTAAGGCTTTTTTAATTTCTACAACCGAGTTCCCTGGGAATTTTCTGTTCTGAGACTCAGGAAATGCCTGTGTTTAAAATACTGAATTCTTTCCAAATAAATGGAAGTAATGGCTTATTTATCTTTTTATTTTTTTATTTCTTTTTATTTTTTTATTTCTTTTATATTTTTGATTTTTTTCTCTTTTTCTCTTATTTCTTTTCAGTTTTTGATCAATCGGTCGATATTAAAAATGCCACTAACGAGATCTTCGGGCTGTCTTTTCTTGCGCTGCACAGGACTGTAGCCGGCTGTTGCCAGCTAAGAATAACAACAAGCGAACTGATTTCAGTAATAAAGGGCCCAATAATATGGAAAATACACCTATCGGTATGGCGAAAATACTCTTCTTGCCTCTGGAAACAGTTTTTCAGTTCTCAGTAAAGGGAATTTATAGAAAGATGCATTTTTTATAAAATCCATTTTATCTACAAATTATCGGTAATGTCTGAAGTAATTCTATATATTTTATGATTCATCTTTGATCCTATATACTATACTTAGACGACATAATCATGGTATTTCTTATTTTTATCTTCGACTTTCAGGATACCTTTATATATCACGTTTGTCTATATAGATTTTATAATATTCATTAGTATCTCCTCAGGGGGCTTATTTATTACCAAGGATAAACGAAAAGTCCAGTTTACCGGAAATTCTACCTATATAGTGTCTCTTCCCATTAAATGGGTCCGAGATATAGGGATTGAGGCCGGAGACACACTTACCCTTACACCAATGCCTAACAAAACCCTGCTGGTTTCCTCCAGTGTAGTTTCAAAAGACTATTCTGCTCTTAAGGCAACTATAGATTACCTTCACTCCGATAGTGCGGAAAACAATCTGAGAATCCTTATTTCACATTATCTGGTAGGTTATGATGTAATCAGGTTAACTACCAAAAAAGGGTTCAGCGCCTATGACCGCAAGTTTATAAAAGATTCTGTGCGCCAGAAACTTATAGGCCTGGAACTTGTGGAAGAATCCCGAAATGAACTTGTTTTCCAGTGCCTCTTGAACTACAACGACCTCCCTCTCGGCCGTGTCATCAAAAACATGTATGGGCTTGTCCTTTCCATGCTTGAGGACTCCATGACTGCCCTTCGGGACCACAATGTGGAGATCGCAGAGGACGTCATCCAGAGGGATGACGATGTGGACCGTTTCTACCTTCTCGCAGTCCGCCAGCTCAAGGCTTCAATTGAAGATATCGAACTTTCAGATAAAATAGGAATCAGGCATCCGCGGGAATGTCTTGGGTACAGGCTTATTACCAAGAGCATAGAGCGTGTAGGAGATCACGCGGTTAAGATAGCTACAAATGTACTTAAGATGGACTCCGGAATCAGTACTGATAACCCTATTTTCAAGATGGCTGACCTTTCCCGGAAAGTTTTTGAGAGCTCAATAGATTCAATGCAGGAAGAAGATCTCCAGGCTATAAACAAAATAGTTGTTGAAGCCAAAAAAGTTTCCCAGTTCGGAGTTTCTCTTGAAACCAAGGGTGGAGAAGGCTCTGGTAACATCGAGTTCAGCATGATCCTCGAGAGCCTGCGGAGGGTTTCGGAATACAGCGCCGATATCGCAGAAGTTGCCCTCAACATGAACATAAAGCAGGTCTAAACCCCGAGTTGCCACCCGAATTGCGCTTCGGGAGCCCGCGGTCCTTTTCGCTGCGCTCAAGAGGACTAATTATGGGTAAATCAATTTTTTAATTTTTTTGCCGTTTAAGAAGACGAATTGAGTGAAGGGCCGGTCAGACAGGCTGGCTGGGGCACTTAATGACAGTGGATTAGAAACATTTTCCGGTATCAAGGAAAGTATTTCTCGGGTCAGGGGAGTATTTTTCCTTTCTCCTTTCTCCTTTTTTCTATTTTTCACACAACTGCCTTCCGGAACTGATATGTCCCGAGGAGAACCATGATTCCGGCTCCGACGGCGAGGCCAAGGATTCCGTACACGGGGACCGTTCCTTCAAACAGCAGCCTTGTACTGTCTATGGCATAGCTGACCGGGTTGAACCTTGCAAGTGTTCTCAACCAGACGGGCATGACATCATAGGGCATAAGCGCACTGCTCGTAAAAAATAGAGGCATGCTGATCATGCTGTTTACGGCTGCATAGCTGTCATGGTCGCTTAAGTACAGCCCTATCATAGTTGAGAGGGCAGAGAAAAATACCGAGAACAGAAAGAGCGTTAGGTATATCAGAACTATATTTGTCGGGTTCAGTACCCTTACTCCAAGGAGGGTAGCCATCAGGAGGATCACAGTTGCCTGCAGCAGGCCCCTTACGCTGATAAAGAGAATTTTTCCGTATAGCATGCTTTCTCTGGGGGAGGGCATGGCGAGAAACTTATTCAAAAAACCCAGTATTTTATCAAAAATCATAAGAGACCCGCCTTGCAGGGAGGAAAAGAGAGTCGTCATGACAAGGATGCCAGGGGTGATAAACTCAAGATAGTTATCAGTAAACTTTGTGGGCAGGGCAAGCCCGACAAATACCAGCCAGGCTGCAGGCATGACAAGTGAGGAAATGACGGTTATCCTTCCTCTTAGCCATTTTACGAGGTCCCTTTCAAAATAGTAGAATAAGGCTTTCATTATCTCCTCCTCAGAAGGTTTCTATACTGGGTTGAATTGAACCCTGCCTGCTCTTCAGGGGTCTTGACTTTCTCAAGGAAAACATCATTAAGAGACGCATTTTCTCCTATGTCGCTTATCAGGTTTTCCGGGGATCCAACAGCTGCGATTCTACCTTTATCAATAATGGCAACCCTGTTGCAGTACTTTTCTGCCTCCTCGAGGTAATGGGTGGTCATGAATATGGTCATCCCTTCGGCTTTCAGCATCCTTATATGTTCCCAGATCTTCCTTCTGCCACTTATGTCCAGGCCGAGGGTGGGTTCGTCCAGGAAAAGAACTTCGGGCTCATGCACAAGCGCCTGGGCAAGTTCAAGGCGCCTTCTCATTCCTCCTGAGTATGTTTTGACAAGGTCGCCTGCACGGTCTGAGAGGTTCATCATTTCAAGTACTTCATCAACTTTTGAGTTTCGGTTCGGAACTCCATAGAGCTTTGCAAAAAGCATCACATTTTCCCTGCCTGTGAGCTTTCGATCCACTGCCATGTCCTGGGGGACATAGCTTATCTTTGACCTTACTTTTTTTGAGTTCTTTACAACATCATACCCGCAGACCTTTGCAGTGCCACTGCTTGGTTTTATCAGGGTTGTAAGCATCATTACTGTCGTACTTTTGCCTGCCCCGTTGGGACCCAGGAGGCCAAAGATCTCGTTTCCAACATCAAGGTCGAGATTATCAACAGCAATCAGGTTTCCGAAGGATCGGGATAATTTTTTTATTTCTATCACAGGTATCCCCTTGCAATCGCATAAACAGGCCTTAAACCTGAAGTATAGTAAATTCCACTTGTGTACATATTATAAAGAAGCTTTATGATGACAATACTTATGGCAGCAAAAATACAGGCCGTGACCATTGCCTTATCAAGTTCCGAAAACTTCAGTTTTTTGAGGTATGTCCTGTCCGGGTTTGCCCTAAAAGCCCGGCTCTGGATTGAAACTGCAAGGGTGCCGGTTCTCCTTACGCAGTTTGAGAGAGTGGGGGTCAGTATATTAAGGGACGTTTTGACGATCCCTGGCCCAAACCTTTTCGGATTAAACCCCCGGAGTCTCTGGACTGTTACTACAGTAACCACTTCAGTGATTATTATTGGCAGGAACCTGACTGCTGTTACCACCATAAAGGCTACACTGTAAGGAACCCTGAGTCCCACCAGGCCGTTTAGCATATCCCTCGAGTCCGTGGTCCAGCACATCAACAGCCCAAGGGACAGGATTGAAGCCGATCTTAATCCCTGAATTGCGCCGTGCCGGAGCCCTTCTTCATATACGAACAGCCCTCCGTTTGTCAGCCAGCCCAGAACCGGGAAATCAGGCTGGATTATAGTAAAAATCACAGTTCTTGGAAGCTGGGAATAAAAAAGAGCCTGAGAGTAGATAGTTCCCCAGATCAACAGCACAAGTAGTAAAGTCAGGGTTTTGATCTTTATTGCCGGCATCCTTGCAAGTGCAAATCCCGAAAGTACGATCAGAAACAACAAAAACGTAGTTTCAGGATTGTCAAGGGTTACTGCGATAAAAGCAGTGGAGATGAGGACCAGTATCTTTGCCCGTGGGTCCATCCTGTGAATAATTGTGTCTTTAATCGTTGGTTCTGCAATTGATCTGGCACCTATCATATTATCACTTCAGGGTTTCTACAGGTCAGCATTTTATCCCTTCTGATTTTATCCCTTCAGAATTTATCACTTCAGAATTTATCACTTCAGAATTTATCACTTCAGATTTTCTCGCTTCAGAACTTCTACAGGTCAGCATTTCCACAAGTTCTGTGACCGAAAAAGCATCCACTCCCAGATATTTAGCAATCTCAACAACCGGGGGCTGGGTAAGGGAGGCTTTCCTGAGGATCTCAATGTCCTTTATGACATCTCTTCCCTTTCCATCTGCTATAATCTGGCCCTCATTCATCACAAGGATTCTTGTAGCATAGAGCATTGCAATCTCGATATCATGGGTACAGAAAACCAGTGTGGAACGGTTATTTTTGAAATAATCCATCATCTGTTCTATATTCACTCTATCCTGCCCTGTTGTAGGTTCGTCAAGGAGAATAATCTCCGGATTTATGGAAAGTACCGAGGCAACGGCTGTCCTGAGCCTCTGCCCCCGACTCAGGGACTGGGGGAGGTCCTGCTTGAGGTTTAGAATTGACATGGCTTCAAGGGAGGTTCTTGCCCTTTCCTCTATATTCTCAAATTTTAACTGAACAGGTCCAAACCTTGCCTCCTCCTCAGCTGAATCACAGAAGAGCATAAGGTCAGGATTCTGGAATACGAACCCAACTCTACCTGCAAAGGAATACGGATTTCTGGATCTGGTGTCCTCCCCAAAGACCTTTACACTTCCTTTATATGGTTTAAGCATGGCTGCAAGGTTCAAAAGCAGGGTTGATTTGCCTGAGCCATTTGTACCCATGACCGCAACTCTTTCCCCTTTACGGATTTCCAGGTTTATCCCCTTAAGCACCATACTGTTTTTTTCATATCCGGACCACATATCCCGGATAGATATTACAGAATCTACAGAATCGTTATTTCCGATAGGATCATTATTTCCGGGAGAGACAGCTCGTGCTTCAGGTAGTGCTTCAGTATCTTCTTTCGGGTTTGAAAAGAACTGAGGAGTTTTCATATTTTCTTTAAAGTGTTTCCTGTTCAGCACGGCAAGAGTTTCCCTGACACTGAGGGGACTTGCCCTTATTCCCAGTCGGTGGCAGAGTTCAACGGGTTCAGGAACCCGAAGTCCCAGCCTGTGAAAGACCTCGAGATGATCAAAAGCTTTTGAAGCGGGTTGGTCAAAGATTATTTCTCCGCCGTCCATAATGACAATCCTATCTGCAAAAGGTGCAAGCTCGTGTATCCTGTGCTCAACCAGCAGAATGGTTATTTTCAGTTTCCTGTTAAGTTCCCTCACAGTATTCAGGACTTCCCGGGTGCCCACCGGGTCCATCTGGCTTACGGGTTCATCCATGGCAAGGATTTCAGGCATCATCGCAAGCATGCTTGCAATGCAAATCCTCTGTTTCTGCCCCCCTGAAAGTGAATTCGTGGAATCCAGCCGGTGCCCGGACATTCCGACCATCTGAAGGGTTTCTTCTACCTTCTTATCAATCTCTTCCCTTTCCAGGCAGAGGTTTTCGGGCCCAAAGGCTACCTCGTCCTCAACGGTCGTCGAAAAGATCTGGTCATCGGGGTTCTGGAAAACAAGGCCTACACCTCTTGAAAGTTCCATCTGGTTTGAATCTCGGGTTTCTATCCCGTTGATTCGGATGCTGCCTGAAAATTTTCCTCCGGATTCGTGGGGAATTATGCCGTTAAGGGTTTTTAGTAAAGTGCTCTTCCCGCAGCCGGTAGGTCCTGTTAGGAGGACGAATTCCCCCTCCTCTATTTTCAGATTGACCCCTTTTAACGTCGGGTCTGTTCTTCCGGGATAGGTGTACCACAGGTCTTTGATCTCTATCATTTTACCACCTTTATTCTGCCTCAATGTACCACCTTATTCTACCTGCCACCTTTATTCTGCCACCTTTTTCAGCCTGTTTCCGAGGCTTATTCCAAACCAGGCTCCTATGAAAGTGTAGAGGAAGCCATCGATCAGGATATTTGCCATAATATACCAGTCGCTATAGAACAGCCTGTAGAGCACCATCCAGACACTGAAGGATGCATATCCGCTGACCATATCGGCAATTCCGCAGACAATCCCCATTCTGAACCTGTTTTCCGGGTTCGGGTTTTTGCTGGTTATGCCTGCAGTGTACATCATGACCTCCAGCAGTACCGCGCTCAGGGACAATGTTATGAAAGTGATCGGGGTGAAACTCCCGGTTATAAAGCCTCCAAGCAGGAACCTTACCATCATAAAAAGGCTTACAACTCCGGGTTTTGGAATCAGGACAACAAGAGAGGCAATGAGCATATAAAGAAGAATCTCATAGAAGAGCCCCGTAAACAGGAAACTGAATGGCCCGAATACTGCATGGGACAGCTCCCAAAGAATAGTCATAGGCAGGTTTATGGCTGCAAAAGAAACGGTTCCAAAAAGGGATATCAGCACAAGGTTACGGGTCTTAAACCTGTCCATTATCTCCTTTGATCTTGAAAAGAAGAGGCTTACGGTAGTTAGTCCAAGTAAAGAGGAGACCAGAGTAATTATTATGGGTCCCCATTTCCTTGAGATCGCAGTTATTTTTTGATCCTGTGTTACTGCAACCCAGTCGCTGCCTGTGAGCTTTACCTTAACTCTTAGCAGGTACTCTCCTCCCATCGCATCCTCAGATATATAGAGGGGGAGGCTTACCAGCGAACTTGAACCCGGGCTAAGTGTTAAAGTGGCATAGCACAGGGTATCCGAGTTCATTCCCATAATTGCTGGTTTGAAGGCTTTTACCGGTTCTCCGGTCTTAATGTCCAGGACATCATAGGTGATTATAACAGGGACTGTACTGTCTCCTTTGTTGGTAAGCTCCACTCCTATGTAGGTTGAAGTGAGTTCCTCCCTATCGATCCGGAGGTCTGTGACCTTAAGTAGCTTTTTGAGCGCTGGGGAGTTTTCCCGGACAACCAGGGTGCTGGAAGGATGGCTTGGGTCTCCGTACCCGTCCTCATCGGAGGGCACTGTAAGTCCGGATATTTCGATTTCTTCTGCAATTTCCTCTTTCGAAGCAACCTTAAGCCGGGTTTTGCGCACAATGGTATGCTTATTTCCTCCGACTTCGACAACCGCAGTTGCCGTTATGTTATAGGTCCCGGAGGAGAGGTTAGCAGGCACATAAAAATCAACGAGCCTGTACCAGTCCTCATACTCGGTCTGAAGCGAAAAGGAATAGACAGAGGTATCCTGAAGCACAAAACCTTCAGGTAAGTCAAGTTCCATTGTCACATTCATATTTCCGTCATAATAACTCTCAAAAAAAAGATATGCAGAAAGGTTGCTGCCTCCGACTGCAAGACCGCTTCCTTCCACACCATGTGGGACCTGAATCATGAATGTGGTCATATCTTCAGGTTTGAATTCCTCCTGTACCTGGGCTGCTGCAGGTTGTATAGCCAGCACCAGTATAAGGAAGAAAAAAACTATGTTTTTCATTCCGCAACCTTTTTCATTTGAGTATTTTTCGGATTTCCTGCATTTTCCGATCCCAGTCAGGGACATCTTCAAAGCTCATGATGTCCACAGCCCCTCCCTGAAACTCTCCTTCCCCTGCTAGCTCTTCCATCCAGCTTTCGATCTCAAGGTAAGAGTTTTTCAGGTCTTCAAACACCTGCGGGTCAGGGTTCCAGAGCCCTCTTGACTGCGCTTCAAGGAGCCTGCGGGACATTTCCTCAAGAGCGTAGGGATTGTTCTTTTCAAAGAACTTGCGCATCTCTTCATCAAGCACAAAAGCCTTTGTGATATCATCAAAGATCCAGTCGTCCACTTCCTGCGTGGAAGCTTCCCAGCCGTAGACCCTTCCGACTCTCTTCGAAATGTCCTGTGCGCCCTTGTACCCGTGCTGTTTCATGCCTTCGATCCATTTGGGGTTTAAAAGCCTGGTTCTTACGACCCTCCGCAGTTCATCAGCCATGTCCCGAACTTCGACATGCTGTGGTTCTCTCGTATCCCCAAAATAGACCTTCACGTCCCTGCCCGAAGCCTGTTTGGCGGCAGCCGTGAGCCCCCCATGAACCCCAAAGTAACAGCAGCAGCCAAGGAGGTCGTACTCGTCACTGACGACTTTGTTAAAGGTAGCATCAACCGTCTTGAGGTTTGAAGCAAGCTGGGTGTGGGCTTCCTGGCCCTTTACGTCTTTTCCGTAGGCATACCCGTTCCAGTAAAGGAAGATGTCTGCCAGGTCCTTTTCATCTTTCCAGGCACTTGCATAGACTGCAAGCTGCACCCCGGCGGAATAGGTCCCGGGTTTGCTTGAAAAGATCCTTAAAGTAGCTTCTCTGGGATCCGCGCCTTCCTCAATCATCTTGTGGCTGTGTTTTCGTGGGTAGTTCATGTCCTCAGGTTCGTCAAGAGAAGCCACAGCCTGAATTGCCTCATCTATTACCTCCAGGCAGTTCGGGAAGTTGTCCCTGAGGATTCCCGAGATCCTGATAGTAACATCAATCCTGGGCCTTTCCAGCTCTTTCAGGGGGATCACGGAAAACCCCTTAAGGCGCCCATTGCCAAGCCAGAGCGGTTCAACCCCGAGCAGGCTCATAATCTGGGCCATACCCTCTCCATCAGCCCACATGATGTCGTTTGCCATCCAGTAAAATGCTACGTTTTCAGGATAACGCCCCTCATCTCTGAGGTGTTTATCGATCAAAACCCCTGAGAGCTGCTGTCCCACTCTCCAGGCAGCTTTTGTCGGGACCCGTTTTGGGTCAAGAGAATAAAAATTCCTGCCAGTTGGCAGTACGTCATCTCTTCCGCGCATGATAAGGCCTGAAGGTCCGGCCGGGATGTACCCTCCGTCAAAACCATGGAGAAGAGCTTCAATCTCCAGAGAGGCATCTATTCTGGACTCAAGGTCAAGAATCCTTTCACAGATTGCAGAAGCGATCCGGGATGAGGTCGGGTCTATGCTCTGAACCTCAAAACGCTGTTCTTTGAATCCCGGTTCTGTAATAATTGGCTCTATAAAACTTTTTTCTGCAATACTTTGTCCTGTAAAATCCTGCTCTATCAAAACCTGTTTTGTAATATTCTGCTCTGCAAAACTCTGCCCTGAAAGAACCTCTTTAATTATCGAGGCAGACTCTTTTTCCGGGTTACTTATGAATGTCCTGATGAAATCTTTTGAGAGCGAATCAATCTCCTCAAGCCTTTGCCCATTTGACTTTCCATTTGCTGAAATCAGGCTCTGGTCAGAGATCAGTTCATCAAGGTCAAGCCCAAGAAGCCCTGCAATCAGCCTCCGGATCGAAACCCCTTTTCCCTCACTTTCCTGCTCATCATACCTTAAAATAGAGTTTATGAACTCAACTTTCTTCTCGCCTTCGGGGAGCTGCCCGAAGATGTGCATTCCGTTGTGGATCTGGCTGTTCCTGATCTTTCCAAGGACTTCATGCGCTTTCCTTATAATCTCCTCAAAAGGAGTCTGGTGGTCGGCTTTTATCTCGGAGTCCAGGTTCGATTTTTTAATCTCGTCAAGGATCAGATGCTTCAGGGCATGTGCCCGTCCTTTATCGTATTTTACCTGTTCGTATTCCCCGAGCAGCCTGTCAAGTTCTTCAAGGCTTCCATAAAGCCCTCCTGAGGTCATGACTGTCTGCATATGGTCAATAAGGCAGGCAAGGCTCCTACGTTTGGCAATGGTGCCTTCCGGGGGGTTATCGGAATTGTAAATGTAGAGGTGGGGGATAGTCCCGATTCCGATGTCAGGATAACAGTCTCCTGAAAGCCCCACCCCTTTTCCGGGCAGGAACTCAAGGTTTCCGTGGGTCCCCACATGTACGAGTACATCCGCTCCAAAAGTGTTTTCCAGATACCGGTAGGTAGCAAGGTACTGATGGGTTGGAGGGACATCAGGGTCGTGCAGGATCTTGCAGACTTTTCCGTCACATCTGGCTCCTGCACACCCGCGCTTCGGCTGTACACAGACTACAGCGTTTCCATACTGTATCCCTGTCACAACGATTTTGTTTTCATAGACCATTGCAGCAGGAATGCCGTTGACTTCTTCCCCGGGTGGGTTCCCCCAGCTCTCAATTACCCTCTGCCTGACAACCGGGCTCAGGGTGTTGAAAAACTTCTCGTATTCTTCTTTTTCCACAAAAGCGAGAGTCCCACCGTTCTTTACAATTTCATTAATTGGGGTCCATCTGAACTCGGAAATCGCTTTTTTCTTGAGAATGGTCTCGATAAGCTCCTTCCCGTTCTGGGGAGGACTGACAGTATAGCCTGCTTCCTGCATCCGGTTTAATATCTTTGCCACGCTTTCGAGGGAATCAAGGTTTGCAGCATCCCCAATCGAGCCTTCAACCCCTGTACAGGGCCTGTTGTGCAGGATAAAGGCAATTTTTCTCTGGTTTACCGGTTTTTTCCGAAGGGTTATCCATTTAAGGATTCTGGATGCAAGTTTTGAGCAGCGTTCCTGGATAGGAGCACGCCCTATGTAATTTCCTTCATTTTTGCCTGCCCCTATGAGGATGGGCTCAATTACCCCCTCAAACTCAGGCATGGCTACCCCCCACCCGATCTCTGTACTCAATCCCTGAGACTCCTGCCACTGTTCTAAGGTAACGTAGTGGGAAATCACAGGCTGGAAAACAGGGACGTCGAGGCTCTGTAACAGTTCGACGCCTCTTTCTGCACATGAGTTTTCATCTTCTTTGTTTTTGCTGCTCATTATGAAAAACGGGGAGAGCTTCACAAGAGCGTCTATGACGGTTTTTCCGTTATCCATAAAGTAATCTTCAATGACCTCATTCATGCCTCTGCTCCCGAGTTCTTCATCTTTTAACGAATATGCAAAAACAGGGACGACAGAAAGGCCCAGGTTTTCGAAATCTCTTATGAGGGTCTTTTCAATTTCAAGGTCATTGTTTACCCAGGAAGTCCTGGAAATGAGCAGCCCCACGGTTTTACCTTTCAGGGGCCCGTACCAGTTCAGGTAGTCCCGGAGGCTTGAGAACATTTCCCTGGCATCCGGGTGATAGAGCCCGTCCCATGGAATCTTTTCCGGGGGTTTTACTTCAAGCTCAGCCCCAAAAACCTCTTTTAGGAGGTAGCACAGCATATTTCCAAAGTTTTCTTTTCCCCCGTATATTATGTAAGAAAAACATGTAGCTGCAATCTCAAGTTTTACGGAAGAAAGGGTGAAACTGGAGGGGTTACTCCCCACGCAGATTACGGGTATCCTTGTTTTTAAGGGTTCGAGCTTTTCATAGAATTCTTCCCAGAACGGGTTGGCTACATGGTAAATAAAGATGGCATCAGCGTGCTCACATGCAGAAAGCACCTTCTCCGTTTCTTCAGGGTTTTCTTCCAGGATTTTTGAGTAGTAGGCTTCAAGCTCTATTCCACGTTCCTCTGCTGCTTCAAGAAGCGTGGGGATGTATGAATTCCAGGTTATTGAAACGATTTTCATTTTTCCCCCTCAGGTCAGGATATGAACTCTGTATTCTCCGAGTACCGTGCCGTCATCAAGCCTTGCGGGGGCTTCTAAGGCTGCAATATACCTGCCGTCAGAAGATATATCAACTGATACCGTTATTCCTTCGGTGCCGTAGATCTGGCTGAGCCTGGAGCTTGCCCCTCCGCTTTTTGAGACGTCAAAGACATAGACCCCGTGAACGCTTCTGTCCTCGGTTACCAGGTTCTGGGCAATAGGTATCACAAGATAACGGTCATTCCGAGCACATTCCCCTGCATAGCCGTCCAGTCTCCATTTCCACAGCAGGTTTCCGTCATAATCATAGGCAAAGAGGCTGTTTCCATTGGGGTGTTCAAAAGGAGCATCCTTATTCTTATCTTTGGAAAAAGTGCTCCCTATTGAAAAGATCAGGGTGTCGTTGACAATGTAAGCATAATTCGCACTGCCGTAGATGGGGACTCCACTTACGACTATCGGGGTTGAGATGTTCTGCTGCCACGTAATCTCAGGAACTCCTGTCTCAATTATCCGGGAATTATTGAATAAAAAGGCCCGGCCATCACTTGTCATTGTTATTACCTGTTCCCCATCAGGGGTGATCTGTGTGCTGTACCAGATTGCAGAATAGTCAAAGAATGGTTCAATTGGTGGGATTTTGTAGCTCCAATGCTCTTCTCCCGTATTTCCGTTCAGGACATGCACGGTTCCATCTTGCCATTTATCTGCCTTTGTAAAACAGGTGGTGCCAAAAGCTGCGTATTCTCCGTCAGGAGTGGAATCAATCCATGTAACTCCTGAGTCCATGAGTTCGGTTTCAGGGAATTTCCAGCGCATGTTGCCTTCAGGGTCAAAAGAATAAACCCTTCCGAGGTACTTGTATTTCTCACCTATATAGCCACAGGCCCTGCTGGCAGCGACATAAATATTCCCATTTGAATCAATTTTTATCTTTTTCATGGCAGGCATGTACTTGAGGTCTGAACCCAGGTCTTCACTTGCCCCAAATTTCCAGAGTTCGGTACCGTTGAGGTCAAAACAATATATATAAGCATCAGGGCTCTCTTCTCCTACAATAAGGCGTTTACTGTCCTCTGAAAACTCTATGTCCGCGATTCTCGCATCCGATATCCCTTTAACAAGCTGCTTTTCCCATACCTTTTCTCCTGTTGCAACTTCTATAAGTTTCAGAGCACCCCCATGAGTTCCAATGGCAAGATAACTGTTGTCAGGAGAGAATTTCGTCACACCTTTTATATTCGTTGAAGTTTTTTCGATGGGTCCGGGAGTTACATCCTCAAGCTCTATGGTGTACTCCTCTTTCAAAGCCGGTTTTTCAGGCGCATATACCTCAAGAGCACTGGATGTTCCTGAACCCGTTATCACCTCAAACTTATACCGGGTTTCAGGGTTCCAATCAAAAGCTACAAAGACCTGGGCTTCGGTTTTTTCAATACCCAGCGAAGCCACCGGATTGTTGTCTGAAGAAATCCTGATCTCTAAGATCTCCACCTCATCTTTCAGGGTTAGCAGGGCTCCGGTCCTTGAGAAAACTACCGAGTCTATGGGCACCCCAGATTCGGAATTACTTCTTTCCTGCGTATCCTGTATTCCTGACCCCGAAGCCTGGGCCGATCCGCTGCTGCCGGACTCCTGATTTTTTTCAGCACATCCTGCAGTCATTAAAGCCAGTATAAGCAGGGCTATCAAAAGTTTCCATTTCATTTTCTCACCTGACAATTATTAATCTGTGTTTTCCGGTTACATCCCCATTTTTGAGCTGCAGAGGGACTTCAACTGCGGCTACGGTGCAGTCCGAAGAAATCGCAGCATCCACAACAACCCCTTCGGTATTGAAGGTCCAGAGCAGCTTTGAATTCCCATTCCCGGATTTCTGGTTATCAAAGGCATGGACCCCGTGGACCTGAGTATTGCCCGCGGATGTATCTTTGCCGACTGGCAGGACAAAGAACCTCATATCCGGAGAGAAGAAGATCCCTGCACAGCGCCCTCCCAGGCTATAAGTCCAGGAAACTTCTCCTGTTTCTGCATCACAGAATATGAGGGAATTTTCAAGAGGATGCGCCATGGGGACATTATCGGGATAATATGCGGGAAGTGTGGCTCCCGTAAGGTAGAGCATCTCGTTTTTGGCAGTGATTTTTGCGTTTTCACCATAAGTGTAGATGATACTTCCTTCAAGTTCCTCCGGAACTGTCACATTGGACTGATATTCTTCGGAGTACCACTCGGACTCTCCGTCTCCCGGCTCTTTCATCTCTAAGTCAGAAAAGAGGTATTTTCTCCCGTCCCCTGTATAGGCCGTTATAAGGGACCCGTCTTCCGAAACATCAAGCCCGTGCCAGATGGCTGCAGAAACAAAATAAGGTCTGAGGGCAGGAATTTCGTATTTCCAGCGGCGATTTCCGTTTTCATCCACAGAGTAGACGACTGCATCCGTTTCAAGGGAATTTGTCCAGTCCCCTGTTGAAAATACTACATTTTTTCCGTCCTGGCTTGAATCAACCCAGCTCACACTCCGGGCGTAATTTTCTGCCGCCGGGAGTTTCCAGCAGAAGGTGCCATCGGAGCTGAACCTGTAAACCCTTGAAGCCAGCCCGTATCCGGAATCTTTCCAGTATCTGCCTGCCGCAATGTACACAGCATCCTCTGCAGCCGTTATCCGGTATATGCAGGGCTGGTATTTTGGATTGGTACTTGTCCCCAGATCATCGGCAGTCCTGTATATCCGGATCTCGTCTCCTGTGCCGGCATCCAGGGAGTATATGTAGCCATCAGCACTCCTCTCCCCCGCAAGCAGGTACTTTCCGTCTTTTGAGAATGCTATAGATGAAATGTTTCCTTTGAGGGCCTTTTTCCAGAGCACATTTTTTTCCGGCACGTCAATAACTATAAGGTTCGAGCCTGTCCCGACAGCCACGGATTTCCCATCCGGAGCAAAACTTACACAGTCCTGGATGCTCGATCTTCCGACCAGGATATTTTCAGGGGTCACATCTCCAAGTTCATATTCCCAGTAAAGGTAGGGGGATGATTTTTCATAAGGCGTTATATTTTCCTGGTTCGGCTCACTGTCTGCACTCTTTCCCGGGTTTTCATCAGCTTCATCTGAAGACGTATTCGTGGAAGACATTACATCGGAAGATATGCATCCCGAACCGACTGAAAAAACAATTAAAAAAATGAGCACCAATACAACAATATTCTTTTTCATTTTCAGTCCCCTCTGGTTTTCAGGCTCCTTTGATTCCTTTTATGCTTGGCCGTAGATCTTCAGGTCTGATATTTTCAACACATTCCTGCACCGGGTACTGTTATCCCCAAGCCCTGCACTCACGCTTACGACCTTAATATTTTCAGCAGGGCCACAGTACCTGGTATAATCCTCAACGAGGTCTCTTTCAACAGAACTCAGGGGAATCCCTGCGATTACAACGGAAGGGGAAAAGCGCCGCCTTTTTTCCTGATCCCGGTAATAATCCCCTTCTGATTGCGGATTCATGCTCCCTGCAGTAACATAATAAATTGACTTATGGTCGCTGAATGTGATCTTTAACCAGAGGCTGAAGTTGTCCAGGTCTTCGCCATTCCAGTTCCATGAAATTTTTCCCGGAGACAGGCTTACATTTTGATTCCACACGCCTTCCCCGGTCAGGAAAGGGGTTTGAGTATCAAGATAAAGTTCGTTGCCTTTACAGCTAAGAAAGTCTCCTTCAAGGTTGCAGTTATCTTCGAAATTTCCCTCGTATACTATCTTTTCAGCAGACGTTGTTTGAAAATACAATATTGCCAGAACTGCAAAAAGCAGGAACATGAATCCTGACACAGTATTTCTTCCTGGCATCATGAAAGGTAATCATTGTCTGGAAGTTAATAAAGATTTCGAAATAAATTTATCTTTTACAAATATAGTTATACTTTTTTACAAATTATGATTACTTATTAGTACTGATTTTTACATTTGTGTTTTCAATAACTAACTCTAAATTTTCGCAGTAATCAGTAAACAATCATTTTTTGAATCTTGTGCGTTTAATTTTCGGCATCAATGGCTTTCATTTCAAATCTGTAGCTCGAAGGTAAAATCCCTAAAAGTTAAAATTTTATTTTGTTTATGGGTTTTTACAATAAATAAAAGTTATTTCCTGCATCTAAAAAACGAAAGGGTTATTTAGTATTATTATTGTCATAATTCTTATGACTATCATTGGTAATAAATATTCTATTTTACAAATATTTCGTGTACTTTTTTTTATATTTATATTTTTATGTATTATTATCCCATCAGAAGGTGCTATTGAACAGCGAGGACAACTCATAAGTATTGCAGGAGGAGATCATCACATTCTCAATGCAGAAAACTGCCCCGGATTTTATTATTCAACCACTTCCGGAACATACTATGAATCACTGGAACTTTCTTTTTCAGAGGATGGCTTTATTGAAACAGGAGATGCCATCTATACCTCAAAAATCAGTTCCGGTTCAACTGCTTTTTTCGGGAAGAAATATAAGGTCCTTGAGGACGGGCTGCTCAGTGAAAGCCTGGTGAGTTACGGAAGCCGGGATCTTCAAAAGGGGAATGATTTTGATCTCGGGAACGGCTGTAAACTGGTGCTTCAGGGTATAAACGGGAACTACGCCCTGCTTGAGTTCCAGAAAAATTCTGTCCCCGTTACTACGGAATCCGTAGAAGAGGGCTCAAAATTTAGTTTCAAGACAGAGGTCGACGGCACAGAATATGTGATCCTGGAAGGGACCCTGGAAAAGGTTCTTGACAGCAAGGACCCCGTTGTGCGCCTTAAAAGCGTAAATCATTATTCAGATACACCTCTTAAGCTCGAAAAAGGAGACGAATACGGCAAGTTCGAAGTCACTGCGGTCACGAGTAAATATATTGAGCTGAAAAACAGCGTGCCTATCAGGCTGCAGTTCGGAGATTATGCTACCATCCTCGACGACCTGATCGATTTCCAGGTTGCCGATAATGTATACCGGGCATGTTCTTACAACATGACTAAGGATACTATCAAATCGTATAAGATCAGGGGTACATCCCTGGCTGTAAACCGCTCGGATTCCTCTATGGATTTCTGCATCTGGACAGCTGATTCTTTTGGTATGCTTTTTTACGACCCTGAGTACGATCTCAGTACTGAAAGCCTTGAACTTTCCCTTGATGCTGGAAATGATTGGATTCCTGAAGGGGGCCTGGTTTACGAATCCCTGCCTGTTAAGATAGCATATAAAAACCCGGAGATGAGCGATTACGGGGAAGAATGGTTTAATGAAGGATATTCCGTGCTTGGCTGGAATGGTGAAAAATGTGCATATCTTGGGAGTGACCAGGGAATTGTAAATATCCTTCTGGATGAAGATAAGAAACTCCTCCATCCGGGTGAAGAATATTACCTGAAAGAAGGGTATACCCTGAAAGTCACCGATTTAAATTCGGATAGTGCCTGCCTGACTGTTTTCAGGAACAACCTCCCGGTGTATTCAAGCATAATCTCTCCCGGCAAATCGGCAGACCTGGGTACCCACACCCTTCTCTACACAAAGGAATTAAATGGGGTTGAAGTGCCCTTCTTTTCGGTATATGTTGACAGCGTCATACAGGGCGAGGAGCTCTCTGCTGTTAATCTGAAGTATCTTCTGCATTTCTCTGACAGCCCTCTGGAATTGAATTATGGGGATGAGATCGGAGAGCTTACTGTTGTTGAGACCTATCCGAAACTCAGGCTCGAAAATAAACATGTGGTCTGGTCCGGTTCGGATATCAATGTCATGGAAGAAACCTGGATTGGCCGGTTTGAAAAGAAGACCTCAGGGAATCTCTACGTGACCTTTTACCCTTACATGAACAGGGTGGAAAATGTGGAATCCATTCTTCCTTCCACCACTCCCGTATCCATACCCGCTATGAGCATTGAAGAATACCTGGTCGGAATCTGAAAACTTCTTGAGGCAAAACCATGAGGAACCACAATATTACTCCATACCCTTTTACCGCTATAGTCGGGCAGGAACAAATGAAAAAAGCCCTGATCTTAAATCTCATCAACCCTAAAGTGGGAGGAGTTTTGATCAGGGGGGAAAAAGGAACTGCCAAATCAACCGCCGTCCGGGCGCTTGCCAACCTCCTGCCTGAAATTGAGGTGGTTGAAGGCTGCAAGTTCAAATGCAACCCAAATAATAGAAGCGACCTGTGTGAGGAATGCCTTGAAAAACTAAAAGCAGGAGTTCTGAAAATTTCCCGGGTAAAAATGAAAGTTGCGGACCTGCCTGTAAGTGCCACCGAAGACCGGGTTGTCGGGACCCTTGATATCGAACATGCCATAAAAACAGGGGAAAAGCGTTTTGAGCCCGGAGTGCTTGCAATGGCTCACAGGGGTATCCTGTATGTGGATGAGATTAACCTTCTCGATGATCACCTTGTAGATGTGCTCCTGGACTCTGCGGCAATGGGGGTAAACACTATTGAAAGGGAAGGAATCTCCTATTCCCATCCTGCTAACTTTGTGCTTGTAGGCACCATGAACCCGGAAGAAGGGGAACTGCGGCCGCAGTTGCTGGACCGGTTTGGTTTATGTGTGGATATAAAGGGCATCAGTGACGTGTCCCGAAGAGTTGAACTTATAAAATACAGGCTCAGTTATGAGGCAGGCCCTGAAGCTTTTGCAGCAAACTGGCAGGCTGCCGAAGCCGAGCTTTGCGGGCAGATCCTTCTGGCGCAGAAACTGCTTCCAGAGGTCAGGATTTCAGATGACATGCTTGAACTGATCAGCCAGATCTGTATTGACATGGGAGTGGACGGGCACAGGGCAGACCTTACCATGATGAAGACCTCAATCACGCTTGCAGCTTTTTATGGAAGAACCGAAGTAACCGAGGAAGATGTCCGGGAGGCTGCGGGGCTTACCCTTTCTCACCGCATGCGCAGAAAGCCTTTTGATAATCAGCCCGATAAACAGGATAAACTGGACGACAGTATTGAGAAACATAAAGAAAAGCAGAAGGAAAAACAGAAGGAAAAACAGAAAAATCAGGAAGATAAACCGAAAAATGAGGGCGGAAATGAGAAAGATAAACCCGAGCAGCAAAAAAAAGAACCGAACGAAGGCCCGGATCAGCAGCCTAAACAGGCTGAAGGTCATCGCCCTGAAGAGTCCGGAGACAAGAATACAGAGCAACCGGACGCTTCTTCGGAAACTACTTTTGAAATCGGGGAAAACTATCAGGTAAAACAATTGTCTCCTGAATTTCGCAGAGATCAGCGAAACGGATCAGGCAGGCGCAGCAAAACCCTGACCAGATCTAAAAAAGGCAGGTACATAAAAAGTTCAATTCCTCACGAAAAAACCACAGACCTTGCTTTTGATGCCACCCTGAGGGCTGCTGCTCCCTTCCAGCTTACGCGGGAAAAGAATGGCAATTCCATGGCAATCCATGAATCCGATTTTAGGGAAAAAATACGGGAGAAAAAGATAGGGAACCTTGTACTCTTTGTGGTTGATGCCAGTGGTTCGATGGGAGCCCGGCAGCGTATGGTTGCTTCCAAAGGTGCAGTCCTGTCAATGCTTATGGATGCCTACCAGAAACGCGACAAAGTGGGGCTTATCGCTTTTAAAGGGGATAGTGCGGAACTGCTGCTGCCTCCGACCTCCAGTATAGAACTGGCTCAAAAGTATTTACAGGAAATGCCTACGGGGGGAAAGACGCCTCTTTCCCAGGGACTTGTAAAAGGGTATGAGGTCATAAAAATCGAACTCCAGCGTGATCCCGATACCTGCCCTTTTATGGTTCTTATCTCTGACGGCAGGGCTAATGTCAGTATGAATGGGGAATCCCCTCTTCAGGAAACAAAAACAGTTGCTTCCCGGTTAAGGGAGGAAGGCATACAATCTGCCGTAATTGACACGGAAAACAGCATGATCAAATTCGGGCTTGCACAGCAGATTTCTACTGCCCTTGGAGCCACGTACCTGACCCTTGAAAATTTAAAATCAGATTCTATAGTCGATGCGGTTCGAGCTTCAGCCCCTTTTGATATCCGGTCACCTTCAGGTGATTTTTCAGTTTGAGTCCTTTTAGATCGCCTATTTTCGGCCCTGAAAACCTTTTTCAAAACAGAGTTTTATCTCTCAAAAATACAACAAAAGCTATATGTCTATCTAAAGCTGTAAACCATGCCTATGGATTTTCAGATCTTGGATGCAGATTACCAAATCGTCAATGGCAGCGGGCCTGTCATTCGCCTCTTTGGCAGGGCGGCGGACGGAAAAAGTGTATGCTGCTTTGTCCCGGATTTTGAGCCTTACTTTTATCTCAAGGCCTCTGGAGACCTGCACGCTGTAGCGAGGCTTATAAAAGATACTTTTGAGCAGGTCCAGAAGGTCGAAATTGTCGAAAAGTTTGAACCTGTTGGATACCAGAAAACAAAGAAAGAAATGCTCAGGATTACTACCCGCCTGCCAAGGGATGTGCCTGAGATAAGGGACGAGATTCTGAAGGTTCGGGATGTTTTGAGAGCCGAAGGGGACTGGCAGGTTTATGAAAGTGATATTCTCTTCAGAAACCGCTTTTTAATTGATAGGGATCTTGGAGGCATGGTCTGGGTTTCTGTAGAAGGAAAGTCCGTAGAACCCCCCAGATATTTCCGGGCAGGTTCTGCAGGCAGTTCCCTCCGCGAAAACTTTGCATGTGATTCTGCAATCCTTGCATCCGGGTTAAAGAGGGTTGAAAGCCTGGCAATTGCTCCTTTGAAGTACCTCTCTTTTGATATTGAGTGCCTGCCCCATGACGGAGGGATGCCTTCTCCTGATGTCTCGCCCATAATCATGATCAGCTTCTCTTTCGAGCCCGCATATAATGGGCATAAGACCCTTATTCTGCTGGCAAAACCTGCTGCCGGAATGGATGACGATGTCATTCCCTGCAGGGATGAAACCGAGATGTTGAACCGTTTTTTCGAGATTATTTGCGAATATGACCCTGACATTGTTGCAGGGTATAACCACCAGGACTTCGATATTCCTTATATCACGGACAGGGTTAAAACCCTGATTGCAAAAGGGGAAGTGATCAATCCGGTTGTTGGGAGGGACGGCAGCCAGATGGGTTATAGAAGGTTCGGGCTCATTACCCGGACTGAACTGAAAGGCAGGGTGGTTGTGGATGCCCTTCCTCTTATAAGGAGAGCTTTCAGCCTGAAACAGTATACCCTGAGAGTCGTTTCAAAAGAACTTCTGAACCGTGAAAAACTTGATGTTGCTCCTATGGAGATGGAAGAGTACTGGAATGACTCAGGGGATAAATTTAAAAAATTTGTTGATTATTCACGCAGGGACTCCGAGCTTGCCCTGGAGCTTGTTCTTGAGCTGAGGCTCCTTGATAAATACATCGCTCTTGCTCAGGTAAGCGGGAGCCTGCTCCAGGAGATTGTTGACGGGGGTCAAACTTCCATGGTTGAGAATCTTCTCCTCAGGGAATTCAGGCTGAAGGACCGGGTTATTCTTCCAAAGCCAGGGGACGAGCTTTCGGCTGAAAGGTACGATATGAGTTCGGACCTGAAAGGTGGAGAGGTACTTGAACCGAAGAAGGGCCTTCTGGAAAATGTGCTGATCCTTGACTACAAGTCTCTTTATCCTACTATCATGATGGCTCACAACCTGTGTTACACAACTGTTGTGACTCGAGACCGGCCTGATGGGGAAACGATCAAGCCTCCGTCGGGGGGAGAATTTGTTCCTCCTGAGGTATTCAGGGGCATTGTGCCTTCCATTCTCGAAGACCTGCTTAACCAGAGGGGGGAGACAAAGAAAAGGATGAAGCGGGCCTCGGATGAAAACGAGTGTCGTGTGCTTGATGCTACCCAGCTTGCCTTAAAAATCCTGCTTAACAGTTTTTACGGCTATTCGGGGTATGCCCGGGCAAGGCTCTACAGCCTGACGCTTGCAAATGCCGTAACCAGTTTTGGGAGACATAATATCCTGAATACCCGGGACCTCATAAATACTACTATAGGTAAAATCGTTTTAAGGGGTTCGGCAGCTTTACTTCTCGAAGAAGCAGGGGAACTTTCCTCTCAGGACAAAATAGTCGAATTGTCAGTTGCTTACGGGGATACAGACAGTGTTTTTGTGCACTGCAGGTCAAGTGGAGATCTCTCCCTTGAAGAGATCAGCCTTGTAGGGGACCGGCTTTCAGAGATTGTTTCGGCTTCTCTACCTGACCCGATGGAGCTTGAGTTTGAATCTGTTGCAAAACGTGCTCTTCTCATTGCAAAGAAGCGCTATGCACTCTGGCTTTTTGAGCCCAAAAATTCAGGCTGGGAAAACAAAATCAAGGTCAAAGGCATGGAAACTGTGCGCAGGGACTGGTGCGAACTGACTTCAATAACTCTTAACAGGGTTCTTGAGCTTGTGCTTATAGAGGGTGATGTTGACCAGGCTGTAGAACACGTCCGTAAGGTTGTCAACGATGTCAGAAACCTTGACCCTGGAAGAGATGCCGAGCTTATTGAAAAACTTATCCTGACCCGGACCCTTACCCGAAAACCTGACAGCTACAAAAATAAGCAGCCTCACCTGACCGTTGTAGAAAATCTGAGGACGCGGACTGGGATCATGCCTTCGATAGGGACAAGGATTCCTTTTGTCATCATCGCAGGAAAAGGCCTCTTTGTTGAGCGAGCCGAGGACCCCGACTATGTCCGGGAACGCAATGTGCCTATAGATGTGGATTACTATATTAAGAAGCAGATTCTGCCCCCCGTGGAGCGCATTCTGGGGGTTTTTGGAGTCAAAATGTCTTCCCTTGACTTTGATTCAAAGCAGAAAGGCCTCTTTGATTTTGAAGTGAAGAACCCTGATGTGAAAACACAGGAAAAAGATAAATTATCCTCTCAAAGGGAGCACGAAGGGTTAGTACAGGAAGAGAAGATCCAGTGCCCGGAGAACGGGCGTGTAGAGCAGCGTTCCCTGTTCGATTTCTAACGCCCGAATTGCGCTTCGGCACCCGAGTTTCGCTTCGGGAGCACGAGGTCCTTTTCGCTGCGCTCAAGAGGACTACTTGATGGGTTTTAGCAGTGAACTTCGCCAAGAGGGCTTATTTTGTGTTACGGGTGAGCTTCACTCAAGAGAGCTAAGTTCTAATCTCTCTGACCCATACAACGTCAGTTGCTACATCAAGTCGTTCTTGCCACGCTCGACGCAGGAGAGCGGCCTTACAAAGGAATAAAGAACAGAAAATACAAACCATGAAGTAAATGTGACATAATATGAGCAAATACTAAAAAATATAGAAAAACCTGTATAAATGATCACAAACCAGAATTAAATACATATTAAAGGCATTCTTTTTCAAGTCTCTTTTTCACTTCTTTTTTTGAAGGACCTCCAGACAAGCTGGCGGAGGCGCTTATATTTACCTGAATTGAAAAGCGATTTCCGGGTTTAAGGAATGTATTTATCTGGCTGGCAGGCCGGCCCAAATCCCTTACGGCGCCGGGAGGGAAAAATGGGAATTTTCCTTCTGGGGCTAGAATAGAGCAACTAATTAATCAGGGACTGCCAACGAGCTTGCTTCATCTACACATTCCAGCTCTCGATTTATGCCCTTTTTTTATTCCTCAATCCTTTTATTTATATTCTCAGTCCCTCTATCTTGAAGGTTATCGGGAGGTTGCTATATATTTTATATAGTTTCTATTTAGCAAATTTATTTCTTTTGTGTTTATTATTTATATGTACCACAATACATTATATGTGGGGAATCTTTATATCTTCCTTATCTTTTATTCTCCATTGTACTAGAAACGATTTTGATAAATATAGATTGTTGATTTATTATTATTTATTTATGGAGTATGTGTAACATGGCGAATAAATTGAAAGCATATACAGTCCTCACGTTACTGGTGATCGGGCTTGTGTTTCTGGGAATTGGATGTGCTGAAAAGAATAGTGGTGATTCTTCCCCTGTTCAGGAAACCTCTTCCGAGGGAGCTCCTGAAGCCGATTCACAGGGCATTTTTCTGAAAGGTTCTGATACAGTTCTCCCCCTTGCTCAGGCTGAAGCTGAAGAATTTATGATTGCCTATCCTGAAAAGAGTGTAACAGTTACCGGGGGCGGATCCGGGGTTGGGATTGCTGCACTCATTGATGGTGAGGTGGACATTGCTACCGCATCCAGAGAAATGAAAGCTGAAGAAATCGAAGCTGCCAAAGCAAATGGAATCAATCCGGTGGAGCACACTATTGCCATTGACGGCATTTCAGTGATTGTAAACCCCGAGAATCCTGTTTCCGAACTTACCTTTGACCAGCTGCGTGGCATCTATAACGGGAGCATCAGCAACTGGAAGGATGTTGGTGGAGATGACAGGCCTATTGCCGTAATCTCTAGAGACAGCAGTTCCGGAACTTATGAATACTTCAAGGAAGACGTGTTGCTCGGGGACGAATACCGGCCTGACGCTCTTACCCAGCCTGCCACAGGGGGAATTGTGGGCGAGGTATCTCAGAACCCCAACGCAATCGGATACATCGGCGTTGCATACCTCGATGAAAGTGTACAGGCCCTGAGCCTGGATAGTGGAAACGGCTCTGAATCCCCAAGTCCTGACAACATCATAAGTGGTGCATACCCACTTTCAAGACCTCTCTACTTTTACACCAACGGGGAGCCTTCAGGCCTCACAAAGGAATTCATAGACTATGTTATGAGTGCAGATGGGCAGAGCATAGTAAGTGAAGTCGGGTACTTCCCGATAAATTCGTAAAATCGGAAAACAATTTCAAGGGAATAAAATGTTTGATAGAAATTATAAGGAAAAATCGATCGAATCGGTGCTTTTTTCAGTAAGCGCCCTTACGGTCATCATCCTTTTCCTTATCTGCCTCTTTTTATTCAGGGACGGTTTACTTCTTTTTAAAGCTACGTCTCTTCTGGACTTTCTTACAGGGAAGTTCTGGTACCCGACATCCGTAAATAGGCAGTTCGGGCTATTGCCTCTGTTTTTCGGTTCACTTCTTGTTACTGCCGGAGCAATTCTTTTTGCTGTGCCTCTGGGGATTGCTTCTGCCATCTATATTTCCGAGATTGCACACCCAAAGGTTGCGGATTTCCTTAAGCCCTTTATCGAGATTCTGGCAGGTATTCCTTCGGTTGTCTTCGGGTTCTTCGGGCTTGTTATACTGGTCCCGTTTGTGCGGACTACCTTTAACCTGCCGACAGGGCAAACTGCTCTTACAGGCTCCATTATGCTTGGGATTATGGCGCTTCCAACTATAATCACTATTTCAGAGGACGCCATAAGTTCTGTTCCCAGCACTCTCAAACAGGGTTCTCTTGCTCTTGGGGCTACAAGATGGCAGACTATATACAAGGTCATAATCCCTGCAGCCCTTTCCGGAATTTCCGCAGCCGTAATGCTCGGCATGGGGAGGGCTATAGGGGAGACAATGACTGTCATGATGGTAACCGGAAATACTGCAATAATTCCTTCTTTTCCCGGAGGCATTCTGGATCCTGTGAGGACAATGACTGCTACAATCGCACTTGAGATGGGGGAGGTTCCCCAGGGAAGTGCCCACTTCCATGCCCTCTTTGCGGTTGGGTCTGTACTTTTCATCATAACTTTCCTGATCAACCTGCTTGCGGATTCAATTAAAAAGCGATACAGGTTCAAGGTGGACTGAGCATGGGATTGAATGCAAGAACAAGTGAAAAAATCGCCTTTACACTGCTCAGGCTTGCAACACTGATGGTGGCAGGGTTTGTGCTGGTTATCCTTGCATATATTGTTTACAATGGGTACAGTGTAATTAGCATTGAGTTCCTTACCGAGATGCCCAGACGGATGATGACTCAAGGTGGGATCTATCCGGCAATCGTGGGTACTTTAACTCTTATCCTCGGGTCAATGGCTGTTGCTCTTCCCATGGGGATTATGGCTGCCATCTACCTCAACGAGTACGCAGGAGATACCCGGATTACCTGGATTATAGAAATGGCAATTAATAATCTTGCAGGAACTCCATCTGTGGTTTTCGGGCTTTTCGGGCTGGCAATGTTTGTTAAGTACTTTGGCTTTGGTCCTTCTATACTTTCAGCCTCCCTCACCCTTTCTCTTCTGATCCTTCCGGTGATTATCCGTTCCAGCCAGGAAGCCCTGATCACAGTTCCGAAGGAATACCGGGAATCCTCTCTTGCGCTTGGGATCAGCAAATGGCAGACAATCAGGCATGTGGTCCTGCCGGCAGCTATTCCGGGAATTATTACAGGTTCCATCCTGAGTATTGGAAGGGTTGCAGGAGAAACTGCTCCCATTCTTCTTACAGGTGCAGCTTACTACCTGCCAAGGCTGCCTGATTCGATCTATTCCCAGTTCATGGCTCTCCCCTACCACCTCTTCGTGCTGGCCACCGCCGGGACAAACATTGCCAAAACCAGGCCCCTTCAGTATGGTACGGCTCTGGTCCTGTTGATGATCGTGTTGGGCTTGAACCTCATAGCAGTTCTGATCCGCAGGCATTACAGGCAAAAATTGAAAATTTGATTTGAGTTTTATTAATAACGTATCAGTGTTTATATAATAATCGAGGTCCATAAATGACTGAAGCTGTTCAAAACGTAGCTCAGCCCCAGATAGAGGTCGAAAACCTGAATCTGTGGTACGGGGAAAAGCAGGCCCTTAAGGACATTTCCATGCATATCCCCAAAAACAGCGTAACCGCTCTTATAGGCCCTTCAGGCTGCGGAAAGTCTACTTTCATCCGGTGCTTAAACAGGATGAACGATCTTATCAAGAACTGCAGGATCGAAGGTAAAATTTCAATTGAAGGCAAGGATATCTACGGAACAGGCGTGGATGTTGTTGACCTCCGGAAACAGGTCGGAATGGTTTTCCAGAAGCCCAACCCTTTTCCGATGTCCATTTATGACAACATCGCATATGGGCCGCGTATCCATGGTGTAACTAAGAAAGGTCTGGATGGAGTTGTCGAGGGTGCCCTTCGTTCGGCTGCCATCTGGGATGAGACTTCAGATCGGCTCAAGTCTCCTGCCCTTTCCCTGAGTGGGGGGCAGCAGCAAAGGCTTTGTATTGCCCGGACTCTGGCAGTAAAGCCCGAAATCATTCTTTTCGATGAGCCCTGCAGTGCTCTTGATCCAATTTCAACATCAAGGATCGAAGAACTGATCATGAACCTTAAAAAAGATTATACCATAGTAATTGTAACTCATAATATGCAACAGGCAGCAAGGATTTCAGATCACACAGGCTTTTTCCTTATGGGGGAACTGATTGAGTTCGGTCAGACAAGGCAGATTTTCCAAAATCCAAAGGAACAGAGCACTGAGGATTACATTACTGGCAGGTTTGGGTGATTAAAATGGTTCGAGAACGATATCTAATGCAGCTGGATCTGCTCAGGGAGTCCGTACTTTCTCTTGGGGAACTGTCTGAACTGATTTTTCACGACTCTATGGAGGCGGTTATAGACCTCAATGTTGAGCTTGCCAGAAAGACTCTTGCCCTTGAGCCGGAAGCAGATAAACTTGAGGAAGGGATCGAGGTTTCCATTTTTGACCTGCTGGCGCTTCAGCAACCTATGGCAAGTGACCTCCGGCTTGTTGTGTCGGCTCTTAAGATTGCGGCAGACCTTAGAAGGGTCGTGGGGCTTTCAATCAATATTGCCAAAATCCCTGGGAGAATCGAAGGGGGGCATATCAAACCACTCATAGATACCAAAAGAATGGCAGATATCACCGCAGATATGATTGCAAATTCCCTCAAGGCGTTCGAGACTCGAGACTCTGAACTTGCACGAACGACAGCCGCCCGGGATGAAGAGGTCGATAAGATCTTTTATGCAGTCTGGGTCGAACTTCTGGAGATGATGGCAAAAGACACAAGTATTATTTCCAAAGCCACACATTTGCTCTTCCTGGTTCGCTATCTGGAAAGGATTGCAGATCACTGCTGTAATATCTGTGAAAGTGTTATTTATCTAACGACGGCTGAACGTGTTAAGTTAAACTAAACAGACTTTCTGGCCAGTTTTCTTCATTTTTTCTTTTTTCACCCCCTCTTTTCTCTTATTTTTCAATCTTCAGTGATGTGCATGTTTTAAGTATATTTATAAGCATATAGACGCCCATGCCTGATATTCATATCAAAAATACGAGAATTTATTATAATAACTCTCTTCAGCCTGCCGAAATCATTATTGAGAACGGCAAAATCACAAAAATCGGAAAGGACTTCAGGGTCTCGAGTTCGGATATGGTAATAGATGCAGGGGGCTCCCTTACCTTGCCTGCCGGAATTGACGTGCATGTCCATTTCAGGGAACCGGGCATGACCCTTAAGGAAAACTGGTATACAGGGTCATGCTCTGCAGCTGCCGGGGGCATTGCCACTGTTATTGACCAGCCAAATACCATGCCTCCTACAACGGACAGGCGCTCTTTTGAACAGAAGCTCAAATTTGCCCGAAATAAGTCTATTGTTGATTTCGGGATTAACGGTGGGGTTACAGGAAATGTAGAGAAGCTCAAAGAACTCTGGAGGCTGGGAGTCACGGCTTTCGGGGAGATTTTCATGGCTGAGTCTACAGGCGGGCTAAACATCAATGAAGAAACCTTTGAAGAAGCCCTGGCTGAGATCAAACGTCTTGGAGCCCTTGCTACAATTCATGCCGAGGACGAAAAGATGCGCCTTGAACTGGAACAGCTGTTGAAGGATGATGTTTCTTATGAGTACCATTCAAAGGTACGCCCAAATGCATGTGAGGCATCGGCTGTCCAGAGTGCGCTTGAACTCATTTCCAAACTCCAGGTAAGGGCACATTTCTGTCATCTAAGTACGCTTGAAGCTGTGGGAATGGTCCGAAAAGAAAAATATCTTGCAAAAAGAGAAGACAAAAAACCCCTTTTTACATGTGAGGTTACTCCTCATCACCTGTTTCTCTCCACGAAGGACTGGGAGAGGCTCAGGGCTTTTGGCAAAATGAACCCTCCTTTGCGGGGGAGCCACAGCATCAAAGCGCTTGTAAACGGGCTGAATGACGGGACTATTGACATGGTGGCTTCGGACCATGCTCCACACCTTGAGTCTGAAAAGGATGTCGATGTCAGGTTTGCTCCTTCCGGAGTGCCGGGGGTTGAAACCCTTATGCCTCTCATGCTTGCTGCGGTCAAAAAAAATATTCTGCCCCTTTCGCAGATGATAATGGTTACAAGCAGGAACCCGGCAAAGGCTTTTGGGCTGGATCTCCAGGGCAAAGGCAAGCTTGAGGTGGGTTTTGATGCAGACCTCATGATTGTAGATCCACGCAACCTTCAACCCATAAAAGCTGAAATGCTGCACAGTAAAGCCGGATGGACTCCATTTGAAGGGATGGATGCGGTTTTTCCGCAATATACACTCTCTAGAGGCGAGGTAATCTGGATTGAAGAGTGCATTAATGCAAGGCCTGGAAGGGGCAATTTCCTTGAAGGCGGCGGAAAAAAATCAAAAGAAGAATATGAGGAAGATGACGAAAATTCTGAAGAGGCCGGATCAGATTAAGGTTCCGGAACTCTCCTTTTTTAAATACTTTTTTCAGTAAAAGTCAATTGAGTCCAGCTGTGAATGTAACAGCTCCTGATGTTTCTTTTCAAGGAATTTATATACAGCGCCGTGTGCAGCTCCGTCAAGCAGCATTTTTATGGCTGTTCGCATTATGGTGTTCTGTTCAGCGTACCCAAGTACGGATACGGTTTTTCCGTATACGGATATCTTGACATTTATCAGGCTTTCCGCAAGCTCTCTGGTTCGCCCGCCTCTTCCTATAATCCTGCCTTTTATGCGCTGGAGCTCTTTTGGAGTGGTGGCAACGTCGGATAGGTCAATTATTTCAAGCATTAGCATGTCGTCTTCAAGGATCCCAAGGGCTTTTTCAGGACTAAAACCTCTTCCTATGGCTTTGATTGTTTCAAGAATCCTGAATTCTTTTAATGGATCTCCCTCACAGGTAATATCGATTTTTCCGCTTTCGCTGTCTATGTCCAATTGACAAGCGGTTTTTTCCTCGATAAATTTCTTTGTTTCTCCTTTAGGACCAATAATTGCTCCGATTCGCTCTTTGGGAATTTTGAGATACTGAGTCATGTTGTTTCCGCCTGTATTTTTGAAAGTAGGTCTTCAGGTTTGTCTGTTATTCCATAGCGGCTGAAGAACCTTAGTATATTTAGTACGTCTCTGTAGAGAAACTCTCTGGCATTAGGGTGTTCCAGAGTCACAGATTGCCCCATGTCGATGAAAATCGGGGTCGTATCTGCCGGATCAATGAGGATATTGTATTCACTCAGGTCGGCGTGAACGAGATTCGCTTCTTTATTGAGGAGGCGCATATATTCGACGATTTTGTCATAAACAATCTTTGCTTCCTCATTTTCCAGGTGCGTGTTCTTCAATAGGGGATAGGGCACCTTTTCTTCTCCCATGAACTCCATGATAAGAATATTTTTCTCCGCAACCAGTGGCTCAGGCACTCGTATTCCTGCGCTCTTTGCACGCGTCAGGTTCTGGAATTCCTTGCGTGTCCATGCAAAAATTATGTCTCGTCTGTTATTTCTAATGTTTGTGAAGCGAGGGTCTTTCATAATATAGGCATCCATCGCCTTGAAAGTGCTGCTGGCCATTCTATATATCTTTATTGCCAGTTCTCTGTTATCACCTTCTGCATAGAAGACATTTGCTTCCTTTCCAGTACTGATGGAGCCTCCAAGAGCCTTTATTATGCCTTTATTGGAAAGGGTATAAAGGACTTTAAGGGTGGGCACGTCGAATACATTTTCTTCCACCCTCAGCCTTTCGGAGTCTTTCTCCCTGGCACGTGCTTTATCTGTGGCGCTGTCAAGGCGCCTTATTTTCTCGTTCTGGTCCATCCTATGTTATCCTTTAAAGTACCCTTTTCTCTCTAGCCAGTCTACCTGTGGCCTTGTGTATTTCCAGATAACTTCTGCCTTTTCGTTCTGAAATTCCCATGGCACAACAATGACAACATCTCCCTCTCTAATCCAGGTTTTCTTCTTCATCGAACCCGGAATTCTCCCCATACGGATGACTCCGTCTATGCAACGGAGCTTAAGACGGTTTGCACCAAGGAGACTTTCAACGGTTGCCAGAATCTCGTTATTTTCCCTTTGCGGAGTACGTATTTTTGTAACTGCCTCTTCTGCGCTGGGGTTGGCGTTTGATATAGGTTTCTTTAAGTCTGCCAGTGTGATACCTCGTTATATGTAGTTTGCAATTCTTATAGTATTTTTTATTTTTATACTCTATATCTCCTATATCTCTTTTTTCGGGCTTTAAGGTTATTCGTCGTGCCGCTTTCAACTTCCTGTTGTTATTTTAATGCTGTGCTTTTCGGCTTTCTTTTTATCCATTCTTATTATTATTTTTATCTATGTGATCTGCATGGCGACAGGTATATATACCGGATGCGTGTTTGTATGTCTTACACGTGAAACAAGCGTGCCCCGCTCTCGAATTATTAATTCCAGGGTGGAATTCAGGGACTGAAAATACAACATTTCATTATATGTTATGTTTGTTTTTCTTTACAATGTTGCCTGAATACAAAGCTTTATATACTAAAACTGATGTATATATGTTTCCCGTACCATCACGAATCTCTTTGTGTTGGTTGGTTCTCTCATAGTTATATGGTTTGATGTCTCTTTTTTTCAAAAGGGATGGTGCAAATCTTTATATGCCATGAGTGCGTATATATGTATTCCCTTTCTGGTGTGGATTTCAAGTCCTGCTAGGAGGTTTACTCATCGTGGTCTGGTGAAAAGTTCTTCCTGTCAAAGGGGGGATTCGATACCTATAAATACTATGAGCGAGTAACTATAATTTCCTGCATCATACATGCAGCAATTACTACTCATTATTAATTTTGTGGGGCCAGGAGTTGTTTCCTGTCTGACGAGGATTTTGTCGGTTCGGTTAATTCTGGGTGATTGATGTTTTTTACATCTATCGCGAAATAGAACTAACTGAATTGCTAGTTGTTAGTGCAAGTTTCTGCGACC
>NZ_JAQUVZ010000009.1 GCF_028693135.1 Methanosarcina sp. | reverse complement strand
CAGATCCATTATAGAGGAGTATCAGCATGCCAAATCTAGTATGTAAGAAGTGTGTTCTGAATTCGGACATTCCGGGCATAGAAATTAACGAAGAAAGCGGTCTCTGTCATTTCTGTGAGACTTATGTTCCTATGTCTTCACAGGAAAAAGATCAGTACCTTAACAGGATTGAAGAACTTTTTAAAGAATACAGCGGCAAGGGCAATTATGATGTGATATTTGCACTTTCAGGTGGAAAAGACTCTTCATACACCCTTTACAAACTCAAAAAAGACTATCCCTTCTTAAAAGTACTTGCTGTCCAGTTTGATAATGGGTTTACTTCAGATTATGCCGTAGTAAATGCAAAGAAAATGTGTGAGATTACAGGATGCGACTATTTTAAGCTGACAATGGAAACAGAGGTCCTGTATGAGCTCTTCCGAAAGGCAGCCGAATCCTCTGATGCGTTCCCAAAGTTTGCCAAATACAGGGCAAGCGACATATGCAATATCTGCATCAGCGTCATTAAGCAGAAATTGCTGGAACAGGCCATAGTTCAGAACGCTCCTTTTGTCATATTTGCTTTTACAGCAGGACAGTCTCCCAAACCCATAATCAATCTGTCAGCTAATTTCATACAATGGTCAAGGAACCTTTTTGAAAAGCAGCTTCAAAAAATAGGTGTTGATGACAAAGATGAGAAGTTCCTTAGTAAAAATGAGGTCATTAAAAATATGGGGGAAATCGCTCCATCCATGCTGCACCCTCTCTGTCTCTGGGAATATAGTGAGGATAAAGTGCTTGAAACAATAATAGGGCTCGGGTGGAAAGCTCCTGACCTCAATGATAGCAATTCAACTAACTGTACACTGAATTCTTTTGCATGCTATAACCACCTTGAAAAGTACGGCTTCCATCCATATGCCTTTGACATAGCAGGACTTGTCCGAAGTGGAGAAATGCCAAGGGAAGAAGGGTTGGAAAAACTTAACCAGGAACTATCGCAGCCGCTGATAGGGGAAGCTGCAGAGAAACTTAACTTGAATATAAAAAACTCTTAAACATGATTAAACAATTTTATTTAAACAATTTTATTTAAACGATTTGATCTTGAATTACAGTCCAATCATTTTAAAATAAACATTTCAATCATTTTAGGAGTAAATAATATGCAGGTAGAGGAAGAATTTAATGTTAATATAACGGAAGAACTCAACAGAGATGCTGATAAGCTTGCTGAAAGACTCAGGGGCTTTATAAGAGACCAGGTCACGGCTTTTAAGAAAAAAGGAGTGGTTTTAGGGGTTTCAGGTGGTATTGATTCAGCTGTAGCCCTTACCCTTTGCGTACAGGAATTCGGCAAGGAAAACGTATACGGTCTTCTCCTCCCTGAAAACGAATCCGCTCCTTCCAGCAAAATTCTGGGGGCAGAAATCTGCGAAAGCCTGGGTGTAACGTATGAGGAGGTCCCTATTTCTCCAATCCTGGAATCCCTTAACATTTATGAGAAGAAAGAACAGATCATAAAGAAAACCTGTCCTGAATACGACCCCGAAATACATAAAACCTCACTTGTGCTGCCTGATTTCCTTAACCAGGGACTTTTGAACGTTCCTCATATCAGGCTGATAAAAGACGGTGAAACCGTTGGAAAGTACAGGCTGAAGGCAAATGACTATCTGGAACTGATCGGATTGCAAGGGGTCAAGCAGCGGTCCAGAATGGTAATTCAGTATATGTATGCTGAACAGATGAATTACGTGGTTTGCGGCACAACCAACAAGACCGAACTGGTTCTTGGTCAGTTTGTGAAATACGGGGACGGTGGCGTAGACCTCGAACCTCTTGCAGACTGCTATAAGACCCGGATCTATGCTCTGGCAAAACATCTCAGGGTAAATGAGGAAATTATAAAGCGCCCGCCAAGTGCCGACACCTGGAGCCATTATACGACTGATGAGGAATTCTACTGGCGTATGCCCATGCATATCATTGATCAGCTCCTGTATGCCCGGGAACATAAACTGCCTTTAGAGGTAACTGAAAACAACACCGGCTTGTCCAGAGATACTATAGAAAAAGCCTGGAGGCACTTTGACCGGGTAAAAGATACTACAGAGTATATACGGGCTGCTCCGCCTGTTTTCTATCTGGGCATGTAAGATAATTAGGCAAATGCTTACTGACCATTCAACGTCAACGTCAACTCAATCAACAATTTCGATGGATAAGTATGGACACCAGAGTTTCCATTGTACGCTGTTCCGACTATTCAGGTGTAAAAGGTGCAATTAAGGAGGCACTCAATCTGATAGGCGGGCTTTCATTAAATAAAACTTCTGTCGAAATTGTAGATTATAAATTTCAATTAATATGGTTTAAATATCAATTAACTTAATCAAAAACTGACTATATGAAATATAGTTACCGGTGGAAGAGTAATAGAAAGTAAGTGCCAGGGGTTTTTCACCTCAAAATTGGGAAGACAACACCATGACTACCGTGATATCTGACAGAGATAAAGTGACTTTTGGTGAAGTAGCCGGCCATTATCACAGTAATAAAATCTTGTTTGGGATAAAATACCTTAAGAACTGGGTTCTGGAACGCCTCGCTTCATGCGTCCCTGTTCCTTCCTGGAGAGCAAAACTGCATAAAATGAGGGGCGTAAATCTCGGGGAGAATGTATACGTCGGCTATGATGTGATCTTTGACAGGCTTCACCCTGAAATGATCACAGTGGGAGATTACGCTGAAATTGGGGACCGCTGCATCCTGTCTGCCCACACAAGAGGCAGTCTAACCACAAGACAGGCTTATCCGAGGAGCATGGCTCCCATAAAAATAGGGCGTGGGGTTTCTGTAAATCCTGGATGTATAATCACGCAAGGGGTTGAAATTGGAGAAAATTCCATAATAGGAATTGGGTCCGTAGTTAGCCGTGATATTTCTCCGAACAGTCTTGCTCTGGGTTATCCGGCTCGAGTTGTTAAAAAGCTCGATGGCGTAGGGGATCTCCAAACCTGATTTACAGGTTTTTAATTTTTTACTTTTTTATATTTTTATTACTCTTTTCATTTTTTTATACTAATAAGCGACTACTTTAAAGCGACTACTTTATCCAATATTTATTATTTTTATTTAATGCTTTTTCGTTTAAATCTGGGAGTGCGGAGGCACAGCATGAATTCCCCTTTCTCGGAGGGCATAAGCCTGACAGGTAGGTAGTTAACTATCTCAACCCGATCCAGAATCATTTTTCAGATCTGTAACTGAATTCAAACCCAAATCGACTCAAAGCAAACAGTGCCATTAATATTACAATAAAAACACAGAAAACAGATACAAAAGAGAAGATCAGATACTTAAATAAGCCAACCTCTGCAAATCCAGTAGCCATTATTGAGAATACACTGATAGGTTTATTGTAAAGAGGATAGAGATAATCACAGCCTCCTGTAGCCATATCATCTAACAGCAGGTGTGTGAGGAAAGCAGATTCTGCAAAAATTGCCATGTATACTGCTTTATTGAATTCCCTGTATGCAGCATATCCGACAACTCCTCCGAACAGAATTGCAGTAGAACTGAACAGCAATGAATGTGTCGGGATCGGGCCAATCCAGCAGTGTTCTATAGTGCCGTTTACGAGTAGATTATATACAGCCGGCATGTCCGGGAACAGAGTACATAAACCACCTACAAACATCAGTAATAGTAGCGTCCTTGAGTTTCTGAATGAGAGCTCTTTGCGATATAACGCCTTTGTTGCAGCATATACAGCTACCGCGCAGACGCAAAACAAAAAAAACAGAACATGTACAACAGGATATGGCATGAGGGACCCTTTTTCAAATATATAGGATATAGCGTATTCTTTCACATGTGACAGGCAGGAAGCCCTGTTGTTTTAGCGCAGGGGGGAATGCCGTCAACTTTCTGGCATTCCGTTCCACGTTTGGATTTCTCCACTCTGCTTTGGAATCGAATTTCCGTAGCATGTAACACGGTTTTGGAAAACCGTCTCCCCTCGCCAATGTTGGATATGCTTGTCAGGTGTAGCACACCGCCCCTACCTCTCAGGACTTTTAATGCTACACGATAGAGCTACAAACTGAGGAAGCATTCGCAGGTATCATGACATTTCCAACGTAGTCAATTAAGACTTAGGCTGGTCAACCAGGGCTTTTGCAAGCCACAATGCTTTAGCATGGGGTAGTTGACACGCAACGGATCTTAGAACATTAGGATCTCCAGATTTGATCAAATTAGGGAGATAATTAGTGGTTCTCTAAACTCTATTTATCTATCTTCTATAAGATCCATCTTCTATAAAATTTTTGCCCTATGTGTATTCGCTGAAAAAAACCTTGACCTGCTTTCTTTAAAAGGAATCTGGATACAAGTCTGGACAGATGCCCTCATAGAGGGATCAGTTCTACAAGCATCCCGTCTTCAAAAGGATGTCTTTCAATAATGAAAAGTTTTGTTCCAAGGGGTTCAAGTTCTTCCTTGAGTCCATCCTTAAGGTCTTCAAGTACCCACCAGGCGATCTCAATTTTCCCTTCTTTGACTTCATAAAGTTCGTCGGGAACTTCTATTTCCCCGAGGATCTCTCCTGCAAGCTCCTGGTCCCCCCCATTGATAACCCCATAGATCAGAGTGCCGTCTTCAGTGATCTCGTCAAATTCTCTCGCTGTGTTTTTTGCAATCCTCTGAAACCTTTTGCGCAGCTGGACTGCGTCCTTATAGGTCGAAGAACAGAAACGTACTCTTTTGCACGTACTAGAAGCAATTTCAGCATAATTATGGGACCCGGCAGCAGCACAGGAAGTGTCTGACTCCAGGGAAAACCCTTTTTCATAAAGGGCATCTGAGTTATTATCAGAAAATTCCAGTTCGTTCATGTTGAGAAAAACTCCCATTTCCTCTGCAAAAGCTGCAACTTTCTCTGCACCATCAAGGGAAGGAATTTCTATTCCGGTTTCCATTCCCAGGGCTTTTGCATTTCGCAAGGCATCTGTGTAGGGGCTGTGCATGAGCTCTCCCCAGACAGCCTGTGGAGGATGGAAGCGGATTTCGTCAAGGCCTGCTTCTGCTAACTTTTCAAGGGTTTCCCTATCAGGAGCAAGAGACGTATAAAGATGAATATGATGAGCTTTCCCAAAAGAGGATTTAAGCAGGCGGATGTAATACAGGACTCTCTCCACTTTAATTAGAGGCTCTCCGCCAGTAATCCCTGTCCCGAGGGCGTCCATAAGCTCAGCTTCCTTCAACAAATCCTCATCACTTTTTACAAGCCTTTCGTTTGCAAAAACCAGGTCTTTTCCACTCCTTTCATCGGAAAGAGGGCAGTAAAAACAGCTTTTAGGGCAAAGACCCGTTACAAAGAGCACCATTTTGGCACCCTGCTGACAGAGCCTGCAGCCTTCTGAAAGGTAACTGCAAAAGGAGCCTGTCTCATCCTTGGTTAACTTTTCCATACCTGAGATTGCATATTCTTTTGTCCTATATAAGGCTTGTTTCCGGATACTGCCTCTGGCCCCGAATGAGCTCTACCAAATGGAAAGGAATTTTCCCGGCCCCGGTTCCTAAATTAAGGATTTGGAAACTAATATATCTAGTTCAGAAACTAATATATCTATCAGGTACCAAAGGTTCACTGATGTCAGAGAAGGAAGGATATGTTGTAGTTTTCGGCTGCAAAAGGTGCGGAAAATGCAAGGATGTATGTCCTGTAGGCGCCATTTATGAAGAAAACGAACTTGCAAAAATTGATCCTGAAAAGTGTAACCTTTGCATGAAATGCATAGATGAATGTACTAACAGGTCCATTATTTACATGGAATGATAAGGAATCAAGTTGATTGAAGCCCCTAATAATCTTAACAAAGTCCAAAAAAGTCAGGAAAAGGTCGGAAAGAGATGTTTGACCCGAAAAAAATCCCAGTTAAGGGAAAGATCATAGATGTTACAGTCCCTATTTCTTCTTTTACCCCTATCTTTCCCGGAGACCCGGAGCCTTCAATCGAAAAGTTCCTCACTCTCGAAAATGACGGCTGTGCAGTCTCCAGGTTGAGTTTCGGAAGCCATACAGGCACGCACGTTGATGCTCCGTCTCACATCCTGAAAGATGGGCTTTCAGTTGATAGACTGGACATTGAGAGCCTTATGGGTAAGGCGGTTGTTCTGGATTTTTCCCGGAGAAACGGGGCATTGACAGGTAATATTCTTGATAAGGTCTATAATGGCCAGACAAATAATGATCCGAAAAATAATGATTCGAAAAATAATGATTCGAAAAATAATGATTCGAAAAATAATGGCCAGAAAATTACTGAAAGTGTTTCTATTCTCCTTCTGAAAACAAAGGCTTCTTTCCGAGAAGAAAAAAATCCGGAAATCTCGGGCTTTCAGGTAGGGGGACTTGATAAGGGAAGGGAATTTGAGGAATCTGCTTACCTTGATTCAACTGCTGCAGCCTGGATTGTCCGGAATAGGTTCAAAACCGTAGGAATCGATGGCTTTTCCGTTGACAGCCTCTCCTCAGAAAGCCTGCCTGCTCATCACACGCTTCTTTCAAATAACGTGAACATTGTGGAATGCCTTGACCTGAGCTTAGTCGAGGCTGGCACGTATTTTTTCCTGTGCCTGCCCCTGAAAGTTGAGGGCTGCGATGGGGCTCCGGCAAGAGCGTTACTGATTTCGGACTTCTGATATTCAGAACCTGGCCATTGTTTCAGAACCTGGCCATTGTATATTTTATGCCGTCCTGGGTAACCATTTCGAACAGGAACTCGCCTGAAACCGGGTATTCTATTACCACTGCCGTGCTTTCGAGAACCGAAGACTTCTGGCTGCTGTCCTGATTTTCGGCAGGAATCCATATACCTTCCGGATTCTGTATGCCCCTTATAAAATGGACGGGGGTTCCTTTAAGCAGCACTCTCTTTTTAACCCCGTTTTTGTACTGGTAAATAAGGGTGTTATTTTCCGGAACCCACCCGGAGTCGGTCAGGTTTCCATTGCATTCCTGATCGGGGTCCACTCCGAAACTTATGTACCTGATAGCCGGCGGGAGAGAAAATATCAGGGTGCACATGCTTCCCTCAGGGCTGTACCTGTCTGCAGAGTCTCGGGCATATCCTCCCTGGATCGAGAGAAGGGAAAGGGAAGCGGTTTCTGCCTGGGTTTTAATTTCCGCTTCCTGAAGGACAGGCGAGGCTATATTCCAGGCCTGGGCCAGAAGGAGCACTACTGCAGCCAGAAGCCCGAGATATACTACAAGTTTAAGTGGGATCGTGTCTGCGGCCGCAGTGTCTAAAACAAATTTTTTCATATAATGATAAATGAGCTTTACATAATAAAAAATTTTACTCAATGGATGGGGGTAGTTTTCCACACCTAAAAACTAAAAGGAAAACTTGATGATAAATAACAGGTTAAAGGATAACAGGAGACGACTGGTCAAAGAAAGCTTGAATAAGATAATGATCAATAGGTAAACCTGATAAAAAGATAAACTGAAAATTGCAATTACAATTACAATTCATCGGAAAACATAGGAGGGTTTGGAATTAGCAAGGAATGCGACGAAAATCTGTTATGTATCCCTTTTTCTGAGGAGCAGCTTGAGGGAATAAAAAAGTATGCAGCCCTTAACGAAATGGAAGTTGAAGATTTTATAAAAAACATTTGCCTGACTCAATGCCTCCAGCAAATGGAATACTACCAGGGGCAGATGCCTGAAGCTGGAGGAGGGGCAGCAAAATCTGAAAACGGGTCAAAAACCGAGCCAAAAAAAACTGAAATTAAAGACAAAAAGCCTACCTCAAAAGACCTGCTTGACGGGCCTCTCATCCTGGACCAGCAGTGCATAATGGATTTATTTGCAATCAAACGAGAGTTCGGCCATACTTCAAATAACAAGGTCATTACCGTTGCCCTTAAACTGGGTTTAAATCAGCTCAGTGTGGCTCTTGATATGCTCAAGCACAAACTGGAAGAATAAAATAAGTGGAAAAAGAGAAAGAGTTAAGTTAGTTTTGTTGAGGTTAAGTTAGTTCACGTGAGGTTAAGTTAGTTTGAGTGTGTAGCCCTTTTCAGGCAATTTTTCTGAGGATGCAGGGTTTTTAAGCCCTGCTGGAAAACCATTCCAGGAACTTATCGATAGCCCTGCGCCGGTGGGAAACCTTATTTTTCTCTTCGTCCCCGAGTTCCCCGAAGGTCATGCCCCGGTATTCGAAGATAGGATCATACCCAAAACCGCCTGTGCCCCGCTCTTCGTATGCGATCTTCCCTTCCACTATTCCAGGGAAAACCAGGGGCTCTTTTCCGGGTTCGCAATATCCTATTACGGTTTTAAAATATGCGGTCCTGTCCTCTTCTCCTTCCATCATTTTGAGCACTTTCAGGTTTCCCAGTTTGTCTTCCACAAAACGGGAGTAGGGACCTGGAAAACCGTTTAAAGCATTTATGAAGATCCCGGAGTCATCTACCATCACAGGCATGTTCAGTTTGTTTGCAACATACTGTGCCCCGTAAGCAGCGATCGGTTCAAGTTCATCTTCCTGGAGTTCCGGATAACCATTTTTGTTCTGGATTACTTCGATTCCGAAAGTTTTGAGGATATCCCTGACTTCGGCAAACTTGCCCTTATTTCCTGTAACAAAGACGATCTTATGCATAGCGAGCCCTCTTTTTAATCTCTTCAACTCGCCTGAGTACATCCTCTGAATCTATAAAAGTACTTCCATACCCTTTTTTGAAAGCTTTAACAAGGGTTTCGTGACCGCGGTGCGTACTTTCAAAAGTCTGGAAAAGCACATGAACGTCCACGCCTCTGGATTCCAGGCTTTTGTCAAAATAAGCAAGTCCGAAGTCAATGAGGTAAAGCCTCTCGCCTGCAAGCAGGAGGTTTGAGGTGGTAAGGTCTCCGTGTACTATACCTGAACTGTGCAGCTTGCCTACAAGCTCTCCGACCTTTTCCGAAACCTCTGGGGTTATAAGATACTTTATGGGAACTCCTTCGATGAACTGCATCTTGAGCTTGAATTCCTCAACATCGTAGATGATTGGCGTCGGCACTCCTGTACGCCTGGCTTCAGACATCAGGCGGGCTTCAGCCCGGTTTCTTTCTTTCCTTATCCTCTCATCTATCTCTCTGTGCCTGTAAACCTTAGGGACCCTTTCCTTAACAAGCACCTTCTTTCCTTCAGGCCCCTCCTCAAGGTAAATAACAGCTTCAGCTCCATTGTCCAGCATTTCTCCGGGTGGGGTCCTGAGGAATATCTCAGGAGATATTTCAGGGACCTTTTTCATATCCTCTTCCTTTATCCAGGTCACATTCACATCATCGGTCCTGAAACTCGGGTTCACACGCGAAGCTTCAATCGAGAGGGTATTTCCTGACTTATACATCAGAAGCCCGGTATATGCGATCATTGTCCCGTTGTCGCCCATGAAGCGTTTTTCGGGCACATAGAACTTTGCACCCCTGGCTTCACACATCGTGGTTAACATCTCGCGAAGCCTGGTATTTGCTCCCACTCCGCCTGCAAGCAGCACTTCCTTTTTTCCTGTGTGAGCAAGGGCTCGTTCTGCAACCTCCACAACCATTGCAAAAGCTGTTTCCTGATAGGAATAGCAGACATCTTCAAGAGAGGCTTTTTTAAGGGCTTCGCTTGCAGCAGTGGAAAGCCCGGAAAATGAGAGGTCCATTCCTTTAATCACATACGGGAGGTGGATATATTGCTTCGCGTCTTTTGCGCATGCCTCAATTTTAGGCCCTCCGGGGTGAGGCAGGCCCGCTCCCCGCGCAAACTTATCAAGGGCGTTTCCCAGGCCAATATCGAGGGTTTCTCCAAAGACTCTGTACCGCCCTTCCATATACGAGATTACCTGGGAATTTGCCCCGCTTACATAAAGAACTACAGGGTCCTTTGCAGGGGTTCTCCAGATTCCTATTTCTATATGAGCAATGCAGTGGTTGACTCCTATAAGAGGAATACCCAGGGACAGGGAAAGTATCCTGGCTGCGGTTGCAACAGTTCTCAGACAGGGTCCGAGTCCGGGGCCCTGAGAAAAAGCTATTCCGTCAATATCCGAAGACTCTACCCCTTTTTCTTTTGCTTCTGCAAGGAGTTTTTTGACAACACTTGCTGCATACTTTGCATGGTGCTGGGCGGCTTCCCTGGGGTGGATTCCGCCTTTTTCGGGTTTATAAGTTTCTGTAACCTCGGCAATGATCTCGGTCTCGGTCACGATTGCGGCACTCAGGTTCCAGGCAGTGCCCTCAATTCCAAGGATGAATGTGTTTTTCACGGCTTCCACTCTCCTTCCAATGCGTCTCCTCTGCTTGCTATCACTGCCTTCGATAATATCGGAGAGGGTTATATACATTTGCTTTTCCAGTTTTTCTTCCGGGGCTTTTAAATTTCCCAGGTTTTAAAACTTCCCAGACTTTAAAGCTTCCCGAGCTTCAAAACTTCCCGAGCTTTTCCATACTTTCTCGCATGGGTTCCGGGGAGAACAGGCTTTTTTCAAGCTTCTCCGTAAACTCTTCCAGAGTGGATGTCGGGATGTCAAATTCCGGAGGCGGCGGAGTAAGTGTTTCAAGTTCAAGTTCTTCCTTTTCCTGCCTGCCAAATCTGAACACCGGAAGGAGCAGGAGAGCGGACAAAATCAGAATCGAGATTACATATTCCTTTCCATAAAGCGCCCATAATGCATTGTTTTCCCCAGCCGGGTAAAAAGTCTGGCTTATAATGGATGCCGGCCAGGATATGAGGGGGAGAGTCGAGGCTGCAGGATGGGACAGCAGCAAGCTGAAGATCAAAAGGAAAATTAACCCGAACCCTGCTTTTTTAATAAAACTTTGTTTCCCCGGAGCAAGCCACCAATCCCACCAGGCAGATCCTGGATGGCCTGCACGGATGTTTTTAAGGAGCAGGGTGGCAGGCTGTTTAACCTTCCCGGAATTTTCAAGCTTCAGGCATTCTTCGAGCCTTTCCGAAGCTTTTCGAAAGTAACGGATCTTGCAGTAAAAAAGTCCCAGGAAGTACAGGGCATAAGCTTTCAGTTCATTGTCTTCGGGTTCCTGGCAAATGGCTGCCTTTTCAATTTTTCCGACAGCCGCAAGGAGCATGTACCTGAAACGTGCACTATTTTCTTCAAAAGAAGTTTCTGCATACATATACCTGGCGTATGCATCCCAGAGCAGGTGTCGCTGGTCTTCCGTATCCAGGGCAAGAGCTTGCCTGAAGGATTCAAGAGCAGCTTCACATGCCTGTTCTTCAAGCTCTACCCTGCCTTTCAGGTTCCTTGAAAACGCATTCTTCGGAGCTTCTGCAATTGAAGCTTCAAGCTCTTTTAATGCACCCTTGCTGTTCCCGAGCCTGAAGTAAATCTCTGCAAGCCCGTTCCTGGCATAAATGTTCTTCGGGTTTGCTTCAGTTGCTTTCCTGTAAGCCTTCTGGGCTTTTTCGAAATCTCCCTGCTTAGAACAGGCAAAACCCAGCAGGCAGGAGGGAAGATCAGGATCTGTATACTCTACTGTGGACTTCTCAAGGACCTCGACAGCCCTCTCAAACTCCTGAAGCCTTATCAGGGCAAAGGCTTTCATTGCCGAAGCCAGGGTATCTTTGGGATCGAAGACAAAGGCTGCATCAAACGCTTCAAGGGCTTTTTTCCATTCTCCGCAGTGTGAAAAAACAATTCCTTTCCCGGAACAGGAAATTTTTCCGTTTCCCGAAAGCTTTCTGGCACTCTCAAAAGCTTTCAGGGCATCTTCGTATTTTCCAAGAGCGTCAAGAGCAAAACCTTTGGCGGTCCTGAGTATTCCCAGCATGGATTTTTTTCCGGCAGGGGCTTGAATCCAGGACATCTCCACTTTTTTTTCTTCACCTGACCATCCGGCTTTTTCTGCGCCTATGGTTGTGTAAAAAATCTCTTCTGCCTGCTCAAAAGCCTCCAGAGTTTCTTCATATTTCTCAAGGCAGATGAGGGCAATTCCTTTGTAGACAAGGGGAGATATGTCCTCTGATCCGTATTTTGCTGCCCTGTCAAAAGCTTTAAGTGCTTCTTTATACTCTCCAATTTCGGCAAAAGCAAGCCCCCTGTATTTCCAGCCCTCAGCCCCGATTTTATCTTCAGGAAACTTCTCGGACAGGTCAAGGTATTTTTTAAAAGCTGTCTGGAGCTGGTTTTCAAGAGGCTCTTCTGTATCCTTTTGCCTGGTTTTAAGCCTGGAGAGGGCAACTCCACGGTTGTAGCGGGCAGGCAGGCTCTCATAATCAAGTGTAAGGAGATTTTCATAAGCGTCGAGGGCTTCCCTGTACTTCCCGAGTTTGCAGAGTACATTTCCCTTCCCGTTCCAGGCAAAGGCGTTCTCTATATCAAGCCTTAGAGCCTGTTCAAAAGCCTCAAGAGCTCGAGGCCAGTCCCCAAGCTCATAGTAGACCTCCCCAATACCGCTCAGGGTGCAGCTATTTTCTGGCCCGAAGGAGAGAGCTTTTTCGTAAGCCTGCATTGCTTCGTAATATTTCCCGAGGGCAAGGAAACACCTGCCCATCTCCCCCCAGCCTTCTGAATTCCTGGGGTCTTCTTTAAGGGTTTTACTGAAAGAATCAAGAGCCTGCTGGTAATTTCCAAGAGCCAGCAGGGCTTTTCCCCTGTTGATTTTTGCTTCAGTAAGAGAACTGTCCATCTGAAGTACACTTTCAAATGCCTGAAGTGCTTCCTCATACTTTCCCAGGCTTCCGAGCAGCCTGCCTTTTTCGATCCTGTTTTTTACATTCATGGGTTCAAGAGTAAGGCTTCTTTCAAAAGCTTCAAGTGCTTCTTCTCTTTTCCCAATGCTTTCCAGAATTTTCCCCCCGGTTTCCCATGCCTCTGCAGAAGCGGGCTCAAGTTCCAGAGCCTTTTCACATGTTCTCAAAGCTTCCCTTTTTCTTCCGAGGGAAAGGTATGCTTTTGCCTTGCCTTCCCATGCCCCTGCATGTGAGGGTTCCAGCTCCAGTGCTTTTTCAAAAGCTTCAAGAGCTTCCACATTCTTTCCCAGAGTGTAGAGGGATGTTCCCCTGTAGTACCAGGCTCCAGGGTTTTCAGGATTTATTTCTAGAGCCCCTGAAAGGGCTGAAACTGCTTCGATGTGCTTCCCCAGTCGGTTTAAGGCAAGCCCGCTATAGTAAAGAGCTCCTGCATGTTTTGCATCTCTTTCAAACACCTCTTCGAAAGCCTCCAGAGCCTGTTCAGGAAAGTTCAGGTACCCGAGTGTCAGGCCCTTAAAATAATGGGCAGGGACATTGTCCGGGTCAAAAGCAAGAACCCTTTCAAAAGCCTCCAGAGATTCCTCAGGTCGGTCCATGTACCGCAGTATTTTTCCTTTATATTGCCAGGCGACCGTATCCTCAGGGTTTATCTCAAGCAAGGCATCGAAAGCTTCAAGAGCCTTTTCAAAATTTTTCTCTGACTCGATCGGATTTTTCAGGTTCAAAAGAGCAAGGGCTTTACTGTACCAGGCTCTGGCATAAAGAGAGTGCATATTACCCCAGGAGTTGTCTTCTTAAAATATTTGTGTAGAATTGTATATGCGCCAGGCTATATATACGACTACAGAAAATAGTTACTGATTTACTAAATTTATGGTCTGACTTTAACTTCAGGTTAAGTTACTGCGCATCGATTGCAAAAAAGAGCTTATTCAAAAAAGAGTTTATGCAAAAAAGATGTATACTGGTTGTAAAACTCACTGATTATCTCTTTTAATTGACATTTTTCTAAAATTATAAACTAAAAATTGTTAATTTTAAAAAGAAGCTTGCTTATCTTTTCCAGTTAAATCTTTTTACTCATTACTAGACTATTAATTAGGATAAATAATTAGGGTCTAAAAAGATATAACTATCGAAAGTAGACCTGCAGCAAATTATGTGAAAAAAGTGAACCGAATTTGGTATAATCTGCAAGAAAAAGTTTGAGAGATTTTCCTCCAGAAGAGGACTTGAGTGAAAGGAGCCGCAGGAAAAACTCCTGCGGTCCGGTTGAAAAATAAGTTATGATTTCCCTTGCGGGTTATTTCTTGAATTCGGTATAGCCGCACTTTCCGCAGGCGAGGCGGGTTTTGTGTTCGGCAAGAAATACACCGGGTCCGCATCTGGGACAGAACTGTCTAAGTCTGGTTACGGAGTCGCCCTGGACTTTGTAGTAATCTTTTACTGCCATGTTTATACACCTCAGTAAGGCTTACGCCTCTTCTTCCTCAGTTTCTGCTCCGGGGGCAGGGTTTCTCTTCAGGACGTATTCAAGTTCTACTTCTTTCATGCGGCTTGCATCTTCGTAGATCTTGGCATAACCCTTGCTTTCCTGCATTCCGTACTCGGTCTTGATCCTCTGGATGACCAGCAGTTCAAGGGGAGCATTTAACATTGCAGCAAGCTTGTTCCGTACATCACTTCTGGAAGGAGTTGAACCTTCATATTTCACAATGAAATCCAGTTCCCTTCTGTTTAAAAGTGCATTTTTTTTATCTTTAAGGATATTTATGTCCATCTAGAATTCTCCGTATCTTATCCAATTCATTATTCTGATTTTTGCTGATGAGCTTTTCAAAAAGAGCCCTTATTTCTTCCTTCTTTTCCTCAGTGACCTCTACAAAGACCACACCCTCATCAGGTTGCCCGTAAAGGACCACAGACCCCAGTGGAGCCATAAGGATTACCGGAAGGGTTGCCAGGTCCTCTTCTCCTTTTACAAAAATGCGGAGAAGTTTTTCTGAGGCAAACGCTTCGCAAAGGGTTTTTATCAGCTCATCGGTGATAATCCCCGCAGGGTTGTCAACCGAAACTTCTTCATAGACCTTATCCCTGTTCCGGGCCGACACATCTCTGGATACCGGTTTCCTTTTGGTACGGTCGTCCACAATACAGATGTCCGGAATAATCCCGGCTTCGAGCAGGTGGAATGTAGTAACATCCCCTACGGATATAAGTTTTGTGGGGCTTGCAAGCTTCCCTACAAACTTTTCTATGGTATCCCTGCCCTTTCCTCGGTATAATGTGCCAAGTGGTCTTTTCATAAGAGGGCGAAGTTCTCTCGGAAGTTCGATATGAATACTCAACTCAGCGCACCTTCAAGGCAAATCTATCCGGGATGTCAACCCCGAGTTTTTTTGCGATTTCGGAGCGTTCTGTGTCAAGAATTATCACAAGTCCACTCCATTCTTCTGCAAGGTCTGAAGTTCCGCAAACAGGACAATTTTGCCCTTCTAGGACCCTCAGGCAGTGTCGACAGGCTTTTTCTGGCATTGCAAATCCTCTCTTTTGCCTTCTTTATTCAGGTGGTCTCTTGACCTGCTACTTCCGAAGGCTGCTTCTTTCTGCGGGCTTCTTCGAGCCACTGCAGTTTTCCAAGAGCAGTCTGGCGCATGGTAAGCCCTATCTTGCTTTCTTTTGGTTCCCTTTCATTGATGCTGACTGCAACAATTCTAGCTCTTACATGATCCCCTTCAGCAATTGCCTTGCCTCCGGTTTTAGTGACAAGCCTTGCATTTTTGGCATCGTATGAAATAAAGTCGTCAGTAATCTGGCTTACGTGGAGCAGCCCGTCCATTGGGCCCATTCCTATGAAAACTCCAAAGCCGACTGCTTCCACGACCTCACCTTCGATAATCTCCTGGAGTTCGGGGAGAAACATTACTGCTTCGAATGTAACATCATAGTATACAGCCCCGTCTCCGACAAGGATATGCCCTTCTCCGACCTCGTCGATATTGTAAACCGTGACAAGGGAGCCAAGCTTTTTGTCAACCTGTCCCTCAAGTTTTTCCCGTAACGCGTTTTTAATGGTAGGCATCACTTCTTCCCCAAGAAGGGTGGGAGGGATACGAACAGTATCAACGAGTTTCATTAATTTATACATCTGCTAATCACCCGTAAACCTAATCAATGGAACTGCTGCCCGGAAATGTCCGGTGGGGTTTTCAGACAACGTCAAGTCTGTTTTTCTGGCGCAGAGACACGGCCTGGACCCTGTATTCGGCAAGCCTGCGCTTCAACCCTATATCGTTTGTCAGAACAGCCGCTTCCATCTCTCTCGCGAGCCTGAGAATCACGTCATCAGCAGGCCCCGTACCGGCTATTCGCTCGCACCTGTCCATCATGGACCTGGCAACCTTTGCAGCTGTTCTGTTTGAACCTTTTTCCCGCTTTATGAGTTTTTCGATTTCAAATTCAACAGCTTCAGGCACATAGAACTCATTAAAACCCAGCCTTTTCAGTTCTTCGAAAATATCCACACCGAACTGGACAGGGATCATGAACCCGTTAGTATCGATTATGATTTTCAACTTTTTATTACCCCTACTCCAATGAGCCTCCAGCGGGAATCGATTCTCCTGCTGATAGCAACCATAGCCCCAACTGCTGCACTTATCGGGCGTTTGAGTGCCACCTGGGCTTCATTTTTCCGGGCACTTGTTACCACACCTACAGTCGTTGCGGTTCCTATATTGAGCATAAGGGGTTCACTGGTCTTGATTTCATTGATTTTTTCTTCCTTGGTGACTCCCACAACCCTCTCGAGCAGGTGTAGTTCCATGACAAACTGGTGCCTGGTATCAGGAAGAGTGCCTGGTGCGCCTGCAATCTGTCCGGTTAAAGAGTCGCCTTTTGTCAGGGTAGGGTCAAGGTAGGTTCCGACAGCCAGAAGACCTCCGGGAGTTGCTTCCTCTACCTTTGTTGCGCCTGCATAAATGGATGAGACCGTCGTCAGGATAGGAACCCATTTAGTGCTTCCTTCGGTTGTGATTTTGATTCCTGGCCTTATCTCGAGCTCGTCTCCGGGGTGAAGTACGCCTTCTGTAAGGGTGCCTCCGATAACTCCTCCGTGGATTTCATCAATTGAGGCTCCGGGCCTGTTAATGTCAAAAGACCGGGCGATCAGCATGCTTGCAGGCTTGCCTGCTTTATGTAGAGGAGTCGGGATCTGGGTTTCCAGGGCATCGATCAGGATATCGATGTTGATGTTCTGCTGGGCTGAGATCGGGATTACAGGTGCATTTTCTGCGACCGTACCTTTGACAAATTCCTTTATCTGATGGTAGTGCTCGACAAGGCGCTCCCTTGATACAAGGTCAATCTTGTTCTGCACGATAACAATGTTTTCAATCCCTATTATGTCCAGAGCCATAAGGTGTTCTTTTGTCTGGGGCTGAGGGCAGTCTTCGTTTGCGGCAATTACGAGTACTGCTCCGTCCATGATTGCAGCTCCTGAAAGCATGGTTGCCATAAGGGTTTCGTGCCCAGGTGCGTCTACAAAGGACACTGTCCGGTGTTCTTCCGTTTTTTCTCCACAGTTGGGACAGGTCTTTTCCACAGTATAACCCTGAGGTGCAGGGCATTTCGGGCATTTCATGAATGGGGAATCCGCATACCCCAATCTTATCGAAATCCCTCTTTTTACTTCTTCACTATGCGTATCCGTCCACACGCCGGATAAAGCTTTAACAAGTGTGGTTTTTCCATGGTCGACATGTCCTACCATGCCGATATTAACACAGGGCTGACTCAAGTTGTAGTTTCCTCCAGTAAAGTGAAGATAATCTGATCTAAGGCAGGTATTTATCCGAAATCTGTACCTTCAGGGATTTTAACTGCTTTTTTCCCTCGGGGCTGCAGACTTCAACTCTAAACCTAATCCGATCTTTAATTTTCACTATGTGATCCTTGGTTTTATGTAATCTGTAAATTGGAGCGGGATTTTACTGGAACGGGCTTATCCATGAGCCCGAACCCCTTCTCCCAGGTAAATTCTAAATTTCCAGGCTGGAAACCCAGGCAAGTTCTGTCCTTAAATTTTTAGTTACGGTTTGAATCTAGCAGATTCATGATACTTTTAAAGTTTACGGTATCCTGCAAAACTCATATCTACTAATGCCGGAAAGCCTTAATAAATTTATGTGACGATCATATCAAGTTTCTCGAGCTCCAGAGCGCGCCTGATCTCAAAGGCAAGTCTTCTGCCCGTACTCATTGGCCTTCTCCAGAGTGAGTTGCCGTAGGAATGTCCTACTGACATATGCACATTGGTCCCGCCGCCTACTCTAGGAGCCACATCATAAATATAGAAATTCAGGTCCTTGTCCACGCAGGTCTGGAGGCAGAAGGGCCCTATAACTCCAGGTGCGTAATGCTCCTGAGTTGCTTTTACATACTTTTCTCCCATTTCGAATACTTTTTCAAGGAGGGACTCGCGAAGAGTTGCCGAGTTGTGTCCGCAGACGGTGTATTCCGGAGTGAGCTGGTGCTGGGCAAGAGCCATCTGCTGAGGGGCAGGAAGCCTTACATGCCCGTCAAGGCTGGTCTCAAATCGCCAGTCAACGCCAAGGAGCTCAAGTTTGCTCATTTTTGGCTCGATTGGAGAGTAGAACATATCAAGGTTGAACACGGGCCCTATAATATAACGCTCGATCCTGGCAATCTCAAGAGCTTCACGCGTAATCACTCCCTGTTTTATAAGGGCTTCGGATTTTTCCAGGTATTCCCCGTAGCTTGAAGCCGTAAAAAATCCCCTTTCGAGGGTCTTTACCGCATGGGGGAGCTTGACCATTACAAGCTCGTCAATGTCCTCGGGAGACTCTATTTTTTCCGGGAACGGCAGCCCCGCTTTTTCGAGGATCCAGTAGTAGCTCTGCTGTTCGCTCCGCTCCTCACTCCTGAGAAGGTTCCTGCTCCCTACCATAGGCACTCTGAAATTTTCTTCGATTTCATCTATGCTGCAGTAGGAAGTAAAAGAGCGGTTAGGGATAAAAAGCACGTTCTCGTCAACCAGTTTCTGCTGATTCTGGGGCAGGAGAATTTCGTTATACTTCTTAAACACAACTGTCTCATCGACAATTCCTCTCCTTATTTTCCCGTAAGGGTCCCTCTGGGCTTTGAAGTATTCGGTGTAAGTTTTCTCCCTTCCTGCCTGGCAGACTGCAAGGGTCCTGAAATCTTCTTCAACTGCTCCGTCGCAGATGTCGAGTCCGGAGTGAGAGGCAATTGTCCCTACTTTAATCTTATCAGCATGCGAATAATAGTTTTCAACGATTTCCTTAATTTCTTTCCTGTCAATCATATATAATGTCCCTCAGCTTTTTCGAGGTATTGATAATTCTGTGAGGTGGTGATCAGGTATAATCCTGTGTGGTTCTTTCCCTGATATATGATTCTTAACCTGATATTCAAGATGAGATACCTGAAGTCCAGGTCCCGAAGGTAGCTTGCCGGGTTTTATGAAATAAAAGCTCTGATTGGATTTTTCCCCATTAACGGCTTTACCTATTAAAACCCTTTCTAATAGAAGTAATCATTTATATAATGAAGGGTAAGCTGTAGTATCTGTTATTGTCCTCTTACCGTAATTTCCACGTTTATCCTATTTTTAAAAGAAACTCAGGATCAGAGGTGTTATGAAGGCCTCAACCACTGCTGCCAGAAAAAGAAGAGGTACGATCCAGTAAAAATAAAATCTTAACCCTTCTTTAAATTCTTTTTTTATCTCGGTAGGCTTGCCTATAAGGGCAGAGAAAACCTGGTGTCCGAGCCTTAGCCCTATTCCAGCTGACAGGAAGACCATGGGTAGTTCCACTATCCCGTGCGGGAGAAGAGCAAGGAAAATAAAAAGCAGGCCTTTTTCCTGGGCTACGAGGTGCGAGATAACTCCTACAATATATCCGTTGAAGGCGATAAACATTACTGGAAGGACACCAAAGACAAGCCCGAGTACAAGAAAGAGCAGGCTTACAAAGGCATTGTTAAGAAAGATTCCAAGCATAATAAATATCGGGGACATCGCCATGAGGGGTGCGAAACGGGAACTGAAACTTTCCATGAGCGTATCAGCCATATTCGGAAAATTAGCCGAGGAAGCATAACCTGCAAATAGAGCCCCAAAAAATACAACGGTCATGAAAAGGACATATGGCCAGATAAAACGCAGGTAGCTGGTAAACTCAGATACCTTTGAGGCACTTCTTCCTCCTGACCGGGATTTTGTTTCTCCGGGGACGGCTAAAAAGGAATTTTCTGCGGTAGCATATATTTTTTCCTCCCCAGTCCCTTCAGGAGTTTTTGCTCTTACTTCTCTGTTTCTCTCCTGCAAATAATAGTCTGTCTCTCTTTCCATGTTTATCCCCCATATAGACTTAATCTACTGAATCCCGCTATCTGCTGCAGGCACCTGTGTCCCATTTCTTTTAGATTCCCAGCATCATTCGGATTGTGTTCCGGGTTGCCGGAGAAAGCCCGAGGATCAAAATAACCATTTTAATAAGCATTTTCAGGTTGTTTGATTCTTCATCTTTCTCAAACTGGGTATCAAGTGCATAAAGAACCCCTACGAAGATAATTAGTTTCAATGGATACATAACCAATGCAGTACCCGTAAGTTTAATGAGATAAGAAGGAAGCACGTGTTTTTCAAAGTATCCCAGTTTATCTATCCCTATGTATGTCGAAGAAGCATCCAGCAGATGGGCAAGCAGGATTGAAAGGTTTAGAGGGTCGGTAAAAATCGTGGATTTTAAGCGGCGTGCAACCAGGTAAAAGGCAAAGGTTAACCCTGTCCCCGCTCCAATCACAAAGACCGGAACGTAAGCGACTACAATGTCCTCAAAATGTAGCAGAGTGCCAAGATTTATTAAAAACCATGCCAGCCCGAAGCCTGCAAAAATGGGGTGATAATCTTTTACAAGCCCTGCCTTCTGCAGTCGGATTGAGAGCCAGAGACAGACTACGGTTATTCCGAAAACCAGAAAATAAATATTCGGGGTTATAAGCATATAGGAGAAAGGAGGGTGAAAGATGCCAGCCGGAGAATCTTCAATCACGCGCAGAGAAGAACCTGCAAGTACGAATGGCAGGATTGAGAGGATGAACCTGGGGGTTATCTTTACGTCAAGCTTTTTAAGGAGCCTGAAAACCCCAAAAATACAAATTCCCAGTACCACTGCCCAGGTAATGGTGTTTACAAGGTTATACCCTTCATCGCCCCTGATGGGGTTCAGATAATAGGTATTGATAAATTGTGATATGTTATCCGTTAAAAAACTCATCTTATCACTCATTCAAAATGGCAATAACCTAATACAATTAATACTTACTGTACATAGAATACTTACTGTACATAGCTGAATTTGTGTACTGGCTCATATTTATGAAACAAACTTATTTCTGAATTATAAGTGTAGTTAACCTCACTGGTGAACGGTGTTCGGTCTAATTGCAGATATTTCTTTGCCTTCTCGAAGTTTTGTTTCAGGAAAAGCAAACATTTTATACCAGTGTTGTATTCAGCGATTATTATATCTCCACATTTATATAATTTAGCTATTTAATTTTATCTGTTAAAGGTACTAGTTAATAGACTTATCAACAGAGAAAGACTTGATTTAAGTAATTTACTGGTGAAATATCCCTGTTTAATTACATTCAGGCGCCTAAATTCCTTACATAAGCCCGGATGAAATGGTAAATAAGGGACGTAGGATGTGGAATTAATTGGTTAAGAGCATTGTGTTCTTAATATTATCTGAGAATTAAGTTAATGAATTAAGTTCTCCTATTAAATTATGTACACTATATTTGATCTGTATTTGATAAGTTGTCGATGTTTTCTGTAGTTATTATCATCTGTTGATATCAGATACCTGTGTAGTTATCTGCTGGTGTTAAATATCCGGATGATTAGAGATATCTGCAGTGACAATTGAGATGTTAATCTTTAGTAAGTAAGCTTCAATTCCGGCTGGCTAACACCGCCGTGTTTAAGAAATCAGTTATTACACTATAATCTTACACTTTATCTTACACTATATCTATATCACAATCTATATCACAATCTATATTACAACCAAAAATTTATGCGGGTATGAAATTGACAATTAATAAAAACAGCGCAAAATGGATGCAGCTTCCGAGGGATGTGCTGATCGGGCATGGTGTACTTGAGGAAATTGGAGATGTCTGCAGGGACCTTAAACTGAAAGGAAATGCGCTGATAGTGACCGGGAATACTACCTGGGATGTTGCGGGTAAAAGAGTGAGCAAACTCCTGGAAAACGCGGGGAGCAGTGCAGAAACGGTTCTTACCTGCAGGGCGACCATGGAGGAAGTCGAGAAAATTATGCAAAAAGCCCTCGAGACAGAGGCGACTTTTCTTCTTGGAGTAGGAAGCGGTAGGTCTATTGACCTTGCAAAACTTGCTTCTACACGGCTTGAACTTCCTTTTATCAGTGTGCCGACGGCAGCTTCTCATGACGGCATTGCGTCTTCTCGCGCATCGATAATTGATAATGGAAAAAGCTCTTCCGTACAGGCTCAGGCCCCTATTGCCGTAGTCGCGGACACAGAAATTATCTCTGCGGCTCCCTTCCGATTTCTTGCAGCTGGCTGTGGGGACATCATTTCCAATTACACGGCAGTAATGGACTGGGAGCTTGCAAGCAGACTCCGAAACGAGTACTTCGGAGAATACGCTGCAGCTCTCTCCCGCATGGCAGCAAGGGTGGTTATAGAATCTGCCGATTCGATAAAGCCAGAGCATGAGACGTCTGCCAGGCTTGTTGTAAAAGCCCTGGTCTCAAATGGAGTTGCAATGAGCATTGCAGGTTCTTCAAGGCCGGCTTCGGGATCGGAACATATGTTCAGCCATGCCCTTGACAGGATTGCCCCAAAGCCTGCACTGCACGGAGAACAGTGTGGAGTTGGTACAATCATGATGATGTACCTTCACGGAGGAGACTGGCAGGAAATCAGGGACGCCTTAAAAAAGATCGGGGCTCCTACGAATGCAGAAGAACTGGGCATGGAAGATAAATATATAGTCGAAGCCCTGTTACATGCACACAGTATCCGCCCGGACCGCTACACAATTCTTGGAAACGGTCTTACTCTCTCGGCAGCCGAGAAAGTTGCAAGAATCACAAAGGTCATAAGTTGAAAAGTTGTTCTAACTCATGCCTAAATAAAAAATCAGCGACTGTTTGATATATCATGCAACTATATCATAAAAATAAACACCATGAAATATCCGAGCCTTTTAAGGCCGGGGTTCAGATGTAATAATAGTCAACTACCCGCCAATAAATTGGCAGGCATGTAATAGTGTCTAAGTTGACCAGATCACCGATTGGAGTTAACAAAATCGGTAAACGATAGGAAAGAAATAGTTACCCTTGAATGTCGCCTCAGTTTAAGGCTCTAAGGATGCCGGTTAAAAGCCCTAAAGGGTTGTGGGCGGTGCTTGCATCGTTAAACCTTTCCATATCAGATCGAGAGGAGGTCGGATTCCTTGATTGACTGGTTCCATCTACGCTGTAACACTCCAACTTCACGAAGTTGGAGTCCACAATCGGGATACGCATTACTCTACGAAAGTAGAGGGGAGCTTCTTTTTAGCTCCCACCCAACTTATTACTATTTAAATGAGGGATGAAAGCAGGTACGGGGATGTTGACGCATTCCTCCCATGTCTAAAGACACGGGTATCCTGCTTATCTTACCATGAATTTAATTTATTCATACTCTGATTTAAATGCCTGATTTCAGGTTTAATCTCAATACTCAATTCAAAATGTTTCGGGGTAAGCTCCAGGAATCCCGATAAATCAACAAATGCCAGAATAAATTTAAATGGAAGAACTATTATGACAGAAAGCGATACCAAAATAACACTTATCGGATCACGGCTGGCAAAGGAAGGGCTGGAATTCATATTCAAAGGTGAAATGCCTGAATGCAAGAAATGCCGGCTGAAGAATACCTGCCTTAACCTTGAACCCGGACGCAGGTATAGAGTTGAAAGAATAAAAAGTAAGGACCTGCACGAATGTTTCCTGCACGACAGCGGGGTACTCGCTGTGGACGTCAGCAGGGCTCCTATCCTGACAACCATGGAATCTAGAAAAGCAGTTGAAGGGGCAAAAATTATGTATGAGCCCATCAAATGTGGGAAGAAAGAGTGCGGGGTGTATGAGGTCTGCCACCCGGAAGGGCTTTTAAAAGGGGACAAATGCAAAATTGTAGGGGTCCTTGAAAGCCTTGACTCAAAATGTGAAGCCGGCAATTCTTTAAAGAAAGTGAAACTTGCCTGGTAAACATAAACAAACATCTTTTAGTAATAGTAAGATTGATTATTAATTAATAAAAAATGTATATAAGCGGTGTTATATGTGCCTGAACATGCAATGAACCAGGTCCCCCCCTATGAATTTTATACCCAAAAGCGCTGGGAAAACTGGCTCGGACGGGCAAGGGAAAGCGGGTTTCAAATAAAAGAATCAGAAGAAGCCGGAAAGGAAAGCGCTGTATTTGTCAATATGGTTGATGATGTGATCCTTTCCTGCCTGAAAGTAACCGCTCGCTTTGAAAAAGCTCTGCTCTCCAAAGAAACAGCTTTAAAGATTCTTGAGGAGATCAAGGAGATCGTACTTTCCGAGGTCGAACCCATTTCTGAAGATATCGACCTTATGATCGATTCGGTACAGACCTCCCTGATGGGAGCTCTTGTCGCCTTTGAATGCTATTTTATGGGTGACTATGAGGAAGGATCAAATATCGAAGAACTTATAATAATAGCTATTGAAGCCGAAGCCCTGGATGACCTTGAACTTGCTCTTGATTACACTGCACAGTGCGGTGCAATCGTGCTCAAAGGACAAAGTCTGCCTGAAGAGGTTATGGCTGAGCTTCCAGATGGCATTGTTGCAGAATGGCTTGACGGGATTGACTCAATCTCGGCAGCAATGGTAGGAAGTGACAGTTATAAAGAATTTGATGAAGACGACGGGGAAGATGCATAACATCTTCCTCTTCAAATCTTATAGGAAAAAGTAAGTTTCACATATTTTGCTGAAAATTTAAAAATTTAGCCAGGTCTGGAAAACATACTTAAAAGATATTTTCCAATTTGTAAATATGTGATGACATTATTGTGAACTACCTCACGCTAAAGCTGTGAAGCTTCCTGCTTCATACCTCGAACTACCGTTCACAAGTCCACAGGCTCTACCCTCTGTCCCAGAGGTGAAAAATTATTTTCTATTGAATACCCCGCTAGCTTGCTGCGGGGATGGAAAACTTCCCCGGTAACCGTTAATAATAATATGATTTATCAATTTCATTTTTTGGTTGTTAACTCCTGCTCAAACTAAAATGTTTAGGGTTATTGTTTTCTTTTACGGAATTTGGAGCGGGGGCGCGAACATACCCCGTTGCTTGCGGCGGGGTGCGCCAGCGCAACTTTGATTTAATACAAACATTTCTGGTTTCCTTGGCTTGGTTATCGCTTAGGAATTCAGTACATCGTATAGGAAAGAATAGTGTTTCAAGGTTAGAAGATAGCGAAAATGAGATAAGTTTACGCCATTCATTCCCACGCTAAAGCCTTGGGGCTTTCTGGCTATTACATGTAATGTAATAAAATTATTGTATATTTTTTTACTGGTTGGGTAATTCTCCCTTGAATTTGAAGAGGATACTATAACATCTTCCTCTTCAAACTTTTCTAAGTACTTATATTTTTTAAGTACTCATATTTTTTAAACATTCAGGCTTTTTCGATTACTTTTTCATATACTTCAAGGGTTTTTTCAGCTATTGTTTCCCAGTTGTATTTCTTTTTCAGGAGTTCGTACCCCTTCTCTCCCATCTTGTTGCGGCCCAGCCCCTCAAGTACATAGTTGAGGCCCCAGGCAATGGAAGAGGGCTCTTTATGAGCAATGATTCCTGTTCTGAAGTTCTCAACAAGAGCAACTGCATCGCTTGCAACCACAGGCTTTTTCGCATCCCAGGCCTCAAGCACAACTATCCCGAAGGGTTCGTTCCGGCTCGGGACACAGACAAGGTCACAGGCGTTGAACCAGTCTATGACAGTGTTATCAGGGGCGTAACCAAGGAAATTACAGGAGTCTCCAATGCCAAGCCTCTGAGCCTGGTTTTCACATTGAACCCGCATATCTCCTTCTCCTATGAGCACAAACTGGGCATCCCGCTTCTTCAGGACTTTTGCTGCAGCTTCGACGAGCAGATCAGGCCCTTTCTGGTAGGACATCCTTCCGGTGAAGAGCACTACAGGAAGGCAGGGATGGATTCCGTAGTTTCTTTTTATATTTCCAGGATCAAGTTCCCTTTTAATTTTTCCCACATTTATCCCATTGGGGATCTCCCAGAGCTTATAATCGGGAATTGCGTATATGTGCTTGATTTCTTTTCTCAAAATCGTAGATGTCGTAATGACGTCGGAAGCTTCATACCCTCCAAGCCATTCCCTGTGAGCAATCTCTTTTGCTTCCCACCAGTCTCCGTGAAGGTTTCCGTTGCGCCCCCATTCCGTACTGTGGAAGGTCAGGACAAAAGGCAGTCCAAATTGGGCTTTAATTCTGCAGAGGACGTTTACAGGATGCCAGTCGTGCCCGTGGAGGACATCAAACTCTCCTGCTTCCTCCTGTACGTCCAGAAACCGGCAATACATAGCATCGCACATCCGGTTCATCTGCTCCACTATTCCTCCACTCCGGTCGCATGCAATTCTGTGGTAGTGGACTCCCCTGATCATTTCATCATTGTTTTCAGGGCCTCGGGTAAAAAGATGAACCTCATGACCCTTAGCTGCAAGAGCCTCAGAGAGTTCGGATACGTGTGGGGAAATCCCACCTACACGTATAGAATACAAACTTTCCCAGCTAAACATTCCTATTCGAATCTTTTTCATAGACTCACTCATTCCTTTTTGTCAAAGTGAAGGACATCATGGATCCTAAAAGTTACAGGCTCCCCCAGCCAGTGCTGTTCAAACCCTTCAGTTTACCTGGTTAATATATCTTTTCCAGATTGGTAAACTCAGGTTTCGCTTCTCCTGCTGTAATTTCTCTGAAAGTATTTCCCTAACCCTTCACATACCCGTTCTGAGCAGAAATTGTCTATAATACCTGGTCTACAGACCAATTTTCGCATTACACATATATCTCTATACTTATCTCACTTTATTCCTTTTTAATTGTACATAAATATATCTCCGTTTTTTTCCATATGTTTTACACTGGAAACTTTCACTCCAGTTTTTTGATTCATTTGTTTGATTCATTTGTTTATAGGAAGAAGCGTAAAACCCGAAGTTTTCAGCTTCGTGGGATATAAGCATCAACTTTCCAAAGTTCTCTTGTTATTGCTTCTGCAAACTTATTTCGATTTTGAAGTCTATTACCCTGTGCTGAAACCCTGTGCTGAAATCCCAAAGCGATAACCAGGCACGGGATCGAGGTATTTTGCTCTCACCACAATGCTTTGGCAAGTTGGTTAACAGGGCAAACTTCACTCTCATACTCATTCTCTAAGGGCTAGAGACTGTGCCAGCAAAAACTGGAATCCGAAAGGAAGGTCAAGTACATATTTTCACCGGGCACGGGGTAGAGCCTGCTTGACTTGTGGACAATGGTCTGGAGGATGACACAGGAAGTCTCTGAGTCTTTAGCTCAGGGGTAGTTCACTTCTCTCCCTAATTTATCATGAGTAACTCATTCATCCCCCCTCAGGTATGAGGCTGCCTTTTCCGGAGAAACCGTATTGATGTAAATTCCGGTATTCAGCTCGAACCCGGCAGTAGTGGAGATCCGGGGCAGCAGCCTGAGGTTCAGGTGGTACTCCGGAGTTTCAAAAAGCTGATAGAACATATGGTTATAGGGCATGTTTCCGAGTACTTTTGCGTAACTCCTGAGAACCTCTCTCAAAATCTCCCCGAAGGCAAAAAGGAGCTCCGGACTAAAATCCCCCAGAAAACTTATATGCTCTTTTGGAAGGATCCAGACTTCAAAGGGTCCTATTGAATAGTAAGGGGCAAAAGCCACAAATTTGCTATTTTCATGGATTAAACGTGGTGAGGTTTTTTCTGTTTCAAGGAGAGTGCAGTAAGGGCACTTTTTTCTTTCTCTAATAGCCTTCAGTTCCCTTTCCAGGCCCGGAGGGCAAACCGGCAGGGCGATGAGCTGGCTGTGTGTATGGTCCAGGGAAGCGCCTGCGGATTTTCCAGAGTTTTTGAACAGGGAGACATAACGGATTTTTTCATGGGCTGCGTAATGGCAAACTCTATCTTTATAGACCCTCATAAGCCCGGATATTTCAGTGTCGGAGAAGTCCTTCAGTTTTTTCCCGTGCACAGGGGACTCCACTATTATCTCATGGAAACCGGACCCCGGGAAAACTTCAAGACCTTTTCCGGGAAATCCGGGGGGAGGTGACGCAGGAGAATGTGCAGGAGAATGTGCAGGAGAAAGTGGAGGAGAAAGTGCAGGATAGAGGTTTGGAAAACAGCGAAAATCCCAGTTGCTTACTCTTTTTTCCCCGGTATCGGCAAAGACCTCCCCATTCTTATATACCGCAGTTGCAGGAGGCGTTTTTTCTTCATTTGCCCCGCAGAACACGCAGCTTTCAGAAGGGTTTTTTTCGGAGCCTTCGGGCGGTCCTGCAAAATCCGAAGGTCTTTTTGCTCTCTCTTCAGCAATTATGCAGTATTCGGGGAGAAAATAATGCTTTCTGATTTCGGACATTTTCGGAAAACCTCAACTCATTCCTTATTTCCGTTTTCACTCTTTTCCGGAGACCTCATTCCTGCGCACAGAAGCGTGCTCCGCTTATCAGTTCATAATACTGTTCTGTGGGTTTTTCCCAGTCCATGTCCTTTGCAAGGAGAAAAGCTTCCCTGCAGAGAAGTTTGTATTTTACCCGGTCGTCTACGAAATTTCGGGTGAAGTAACTGACTGCCAGGGCGTAGTCAAGGACTGTCTCATAGTAAGAAAGGTCTATGTTGTCTACAACTATTACTCCTCCCAGGCCTTCTACCAGGGATTCGATAGTTTTTATGGCATCACTGAAACCGCAGACCCGGCTTACCACACTTGGGGTCCCCTCTCTTCCGGCTTCAAGCCCTGTGAGGAGGAACGGGTCATAGCGGGAAGGAAACACTCCGGCACAGCAGCCAGCCATAAAGTCTCTTGCTCCCATTTCCAGCCCTCCGTCCTCTGTTGAGATTATCTGGGGATAGAGGACCGCTGCAACTGAACGCTTTCCCCTTACCATTTTCGGAAAATCAAGCCCTTTCTCCTCTATCATCTGCTGAAGCCTCAGCTCGTTTCCTACAAGCACATCTTTTGGCAGGTTTACCGGAAACCCTTCCGGAAGGTTAGTTTTTGGGCCTTCGGCAGCTACAAGGAAGCAGACTACCTTTATCCCCTCTTCCATATGCCCTTCCAGGATGCTGTTCCTTATTACATGCTCGAGAGCTACAAGGGAATCGAGAAGGTCAGGGTATCCTTTGTTTTCGACCTCTATGCGGGAGATTGTGAAAATGGGAATGATCTTTTCAGGCTCGATCTTTTCCCCTCCGTAATACCTGTACAGGTTTTCGGAAAGGAAATTCCGGATCTGTGTAAGGCAGCGTTCTTTCCGGTTCCAGTCTATTTTTTCGGATTCGATGGTTATCCCGTTTCGGATTACAATCCCGGAAATCCCATAAAAAAGTCTGGCTTCCTGCCGCGTGGATTCCCCTACTGCCGTAACCGTGTCTGCATACAGGGCAAGGGCTTCGAGGGAAGCAAGGTTTTCAGGCACACCCGGAGGCCATGTGCTGTCATTATTTCTTCTTTTTTGAATTGAGTTATATCCGGCAGCCCTGCCGGGAAGGGTAGCATGCAGGGTTGCGACAGTATTTATCGGGACCCCCAGTTTCTTAAGTCTCGCAGGTGCATAAAATGTTCCGAACTCATGGCAGTGCAGGGATACCCCGGGACAGGGAATCAGATCTTTACCCGAGCCTGTTTCTTCTGCCCAGGTGTCGGCAGTTTTAGGAGCCGAACTTACAAGAAGCCGGATAAGCTCGGAAATCGAATGTGAAAGAGAAAGGTAATGGGTATATTCCGCGCCATTTGGCATGCTTTCATATCTAAGGGAGTCAAGCCCCAGGAGTTCATAGGCTTCGGCTTTGATCCGGCTTTCGAGGTTCATCTCTTTTCCCAGATGTGTCGAGCGTATTTTCCCGAAGTCCGAGGTCTGAAATTGCAGGTAACCTATCCGGGTTTTCCCTACCATTTCCTCTCCTGTGAACACTTTAATGCCTTCGTTTTCAAGGGCTTTCAAACTCTTCTCCAGCTCTCCGTCAGAGCTGAGTGGGGCAAGCCCGTTCATATCCGTAATCCTGTTCAAGCCCCGGTTCCAGTCCGCGCCTCTGTGCCCGAAATATGGCCCTGCAACAAGGATTTCTGCGTCTTCTTTTGCCTTGAGTTTTCCGGAGTCAAAAAGAGCCGCAAGGGTATGTGCCTCTTCATTAATGACGTTCCAGATCCCGCCCATTTTATTTGATACAGGTCCTGCCTCTTCTCCGGCAATTATTATGAAATGGTTTCCCAATTCCTGAATTCCCCCTCAGGTTTTTTGCCTTTAGATTCGGTGTTTATTTTTAATTCGCCTGTGAATATTAATACCTATCAATTGATAAAGGAAACTGATAAGGGCGAGAAGGAAGGGAACTATAAAACAGGATAAGGATTGAACAGGATAAGGATTGAACAGGATAAGGATTGAACTGGATAAGGATTGAACAGGATAAGCCCAGATAAGGGCGGAAAAAATATGGGCCGGGGAAAAAAGTTTTCAGATCCGGGTTTTAAGCCTGGGTGTGAGGGCAGGCATCGAACACTGAAGCTTTTGTTTTTGCGTAACAATTCTCTACAAGCTGCAGAGTCCCTTCGAGGTCTGTGACCTCAAACTCAAAGAGTGTAGCGAATTCCTTTACATAGGCATCAAATTCTTTTTCGTAGGCAAGGCCTGAATTTATCCTTGCAACTTTTTTGTAACCCGCATAGTCAAAGACAAACTTCGACATCTCTATATTATTCGGGTCCTGGCTCAGGCCTGCAGCCCGGAGCATTTCCCTCCAGTTTACAGCCCACATGGGGGTCAGGAAAAAGGTCGCTCCGTTTCTGCCGTTTTTCAGGGCTTTCTGGTAGTTACCTCTGCCCCCGAGCACGGCACTGATACAGTCATCCACGATTTCTCCGTTTTCTTCTTTCAGGATACAGACTTTGCAGTCCAGGTTTTTGAAGTCTTCTTCAATTTGCCCGAGCACGTTCCCGCAAAGCCCGTAAAAAAGCAGGATTCCATCCGAGCGGGGTGCCATAAGTTCTACTTTTGAATAAACGGTTTTTTTAAGGTTTTCAGGGATTGCATGCAGGGAAAATTCAAGCATGTATACGATTAGGGTTAAACCTTTATCTTTTCCTGCCGATTTATCGGGAACATCTTCAAGGGGGAGAGCAGTGTGTGCAATTCCTGCTTCTGTCATCTTTTTCATGATGCCGTCGCAGTCTTCGTTTTCCACTACGAGCACTTTTCCAATTTCAGGGTCGTTTTCAAGAAGATGCATTATCTCGTCTTCGAACATCCTGCACCCTATTATGGTTATTACTGGCATGTAGACTCCTCTGGCATGTTTAATTCCTGGCAACTCGGGGTTTTCTCATTTTGAAAGCTGATAGTGCGTTCTCTGAGGGATTTCGTGTAATTTCCAGAAAAATGTCTTAAAAATCATATTCTTAAAAAAATCACATAGTACAGGCTTTCTATAAATTTATATTTTCATCTTTAAAAATCTTCATTTATTATTTTACGTGTACCCTTATATACATAAGCGTTACTAAAATGTACTAATTAATTTTCTGGTATATTCCAATGACTTGACGTAATGCCTTCAAAAAAGTTTAAAAATTTCAAAAAAAGTTGATCATTTTTGAGTCAATCCTTAAGTACTAAAACCCTGAAAGTTCTTTTTGAACAAAATGTTTTCAGGCTGTAAGTGAGGCCTGAGCAGCATACTTTGCATTAGACTGTACGATTTTTGCGCTATTTCAGTGCTACCTTTAAGTTCTATAATCTCGAACCCGAAGTCAAGCGCAAATTCTTCTATTTTTTTCTCAAAATCAGGTTCATAGGAAAGCCCTGTGTCGACCCTTGCAACTTTCCGATACCCGAGTTCTCTCAGGTTTTCAGGGGTGAATTCAAAACCCCCAGGCGATTTCTCATTCACTCCGAAAGCGTTTTTCCAGTTTGCGGCCCACATGGGAGTTAAGAAAAAAGTATCACTGTGGTTTTTCAAAATTTCCCGGTAGCGGGAGCTGCCTCCAAGGGCTGCTGCAATGCAGTCTGCAAGGGGCTGTGCCGGTCCGCCTGCACTTCTGTCCTGCAGCAGCTGTAGAGAGCATCCGGTATGTGCAAAATCTTTCTGCATCCGGGAAAACGCATGCCCGCAGAGCCCGTAGAAAAGGAGGATTCCGTCTGCAAACCGGGATATCAGGTTCAGGTTTGTATATGTTTTACTTTTGAGCCTGGAAGAGTTCATATGGAGTCCTATCTCCTGAAGCTGGACAATAACGCTGAATTCATCACTTTGTTCCAGGCAAGCCCTGATCTCGTGAACAGGCAGGACCACCGGCTTAAGCCCCTTAACTTCAAGTTTGTGCAGGAGGCCGATGTTTTCGTCATCTTTTACGAGGTAAATCCTTTCCACTTCAGGGTCATTTGAAAGCACATGGACAATTTCGTCCTCGAATACCCTGCAGCCGATTATTCCCATCACTGTCATGATATAGACTTTGCCCGGGACTATTAAAGAATATCCTTATCGGGAGAGCTAATAACTCTTAGTAGAAAACGAGGGTTTTTAAATACTGCGAGGTTTTTAAATATTGATTCATTTTCCTCTGTCCCGGTAAGCTCTGAAAAAGGCGGATTTTCAGGGCTGGAACCGGAATAGGCATTGGGCGGATTTTCAGGATTGGAGCCGGAATGGGCTTTTCTTCAGCTCCAGGCCTGGTAGTAACCTTCTCTTTCCAGGACTTTTACGGAAAGGGAAAAAAGCTCCGAGAGGTTTGCATCTGTCAGGACCTCCTCCTTTTTCCCGTCCCTGAAGATTTTCCCTTCCTTTATGAGGACCACACGGCTGATTTCGGGAATGACATCCTGCAGGTTGTGAGTAACAAGGATCACACTTTTGCCTGAAAGGGCAATTTTCCGGACGCTTTCGCGGAAACTGTGCAGGGCTTTTAAGTCAAGGCTGTTTGCAGGTTCATCCAGGAAGAGCGCCTGCGGGTCGTGAACAAGAGCTCTCCCTATCAGAACTCTTCTTGCTTCCCCTGTGGAAAGTTCGCACATCAGCCGGTCTGTGAGGTGGGATATCTCAAGGAACTCCAGAACTTCCTCTGCCCTGGCTTCCATTTCAGGGGTCACTTTGTGGTTGTAATATATGCCTATGCTGCTGAAAAACCCTGAGAGTACAACATCAAGAACCCGGATCTGGCGGCAGCACGTCTGCTGGAGTTCCCCGGAAACTATCCCGAGAAGCTTCCTGAGCTCAAAAACGTGCCAGGTCTCTTTACCCATGATTTTCAGGACGAGCCCGTCGGCTCTTGCCAGTGGGTGATATTCTTTTGTTAATGTCTTTATCAGGGAAGACTTGCCAGAGCCATTGGGCCCTATAATTGCAACATGTTCTCCGGGCTTGATGGAAAGGGATACGGAGTCAAGGATCTTTTTCCCACCTCTGACCACTGTAACATTTTTCATTTCCAGCAAGGGGGGGAAGTTCTCTATCTCCGGGTTTTGTAATTGTTCATCCATTAGTATCATCTTTTAGTTTGAAAGCAGATTTTCAGCCAGTATTTCAGCCGTTATCTCCAGCAGGGCGCTCAATTCAGGATTTTGCTGGACCACTTTTTGCTGATCGCTTTTTGCTGGACCATTTTTTGCTGGACCACTTTTTGCTGGAATCATCTTTTGCAGGAGTTTTCTTTATGTAGGAGTTTTCTTTTTGCAGGAGTTTTCTTTATGTAGGAGTTTTCTTTTTGCAGGAGTTTTCTTTTTGTAAGAGTTTTCTTTTTGTAGGAGTTTTCTTCTTAGAAAAAACTCTCCTTTTTATACCTTTCCATACTTGCAGCATATCCCTTAACTGGCAGGAAAACATGGCTAGAAAAATTCCTTCGCGTCCTATCTTAAAAGCATCGGACATCGGTTAGATATAATTTCCAAAATTTACTCCTAACTGACTTCAGGAGCCTTTAAATTTTCTTTTTTCATTTTAATTCTTAAAAATTTCTGTTTAATAATTATTTATCTGTTTGTTCGCTAATTTAAGTTTGTTTAGACCTTTGTTTCATATTCGACAGCTCATAAACACCTTAAATATTATTAAAACCCTTTACCTTCCTCTTCCTAATATTTGTAAACCTCTATCTTAGTTTCTTACGTTTATATAATCTTATAAATTAAATTCGCTGTATCCGAAAAACAGAGAAGTAATCGAGGGGGTTTTTTGTTGGAAGTTAACTCTATTCGGAGTTCGTTCTGGTCTTTCCTGTACGATATCCGGTTTATTATCCTTTTCTATGTGATCGGGGATTGGGCTTCTACCTTTTACGCCTTGCCGTTTGGCGCAGAATATAACCCTGTTCCTGCAATGATCCTGGAAAATTACGGGATTTATCATCTTCTGCTTATAAAAGTTGCATTCATTATGCTGCTCTTTTACGTAGCTCCGATAATCAAAACTTCAACGGGGCGCTGGAATCTCACAAAACACATAATAGAATCCGTAGGCATCCTGGTAACGATAAACAACCTTATGGTAGTCTGGTACGGAGTCAGCCTTATAGAAACTGTGGGGCTGGTCTGAGTTTTTACAGCCCCCCGAACTCAGGATTCTTTTCCTCCATTTTTATTTTCAGTCGAATACCCCGCTAGCTTGCTGCGGGGATGGAAAACTTCCCCGGTAACCGTTAATAATAATATGATTTATCAATTCAATTTTTTGGTTGTTAACTCCTGCTCAAACTAAAGTTTTTAGGGTTATTGTCTTCTTTAACGGAATTTGGAGCGGTGGCGCGAACATACCCCGTTGCTTGCGGCGGGGTGCGCCAGCGCAACTTTGATTTTTTTCCACTGGTTGATCTGAGCTCTATTTTTACTGCTCCCCGGCTGTCCTGTTGCTTATCTGCTACTTACCTGCTGTTTATCTGTTGCTTATCTGCTACTTACTTGCTGTTCACCTGGTTTTGGCATATACGAAGCAGTCATAATACTCTTTCCTTATTCTGTGGATCTTTTTTGCGACTCCTTCTTTTTCGTATCCGCACTTCCGGGCAACCTGTTCACTTTCGAAGTTTCGAGTATCCATCAGGATAACAATTCTCTGTAGTTTCAGTGCGCCAAAACCAATTTTCTCAAGCTGCTTTACAGCTTCGGTTGCAATACCCTGCCTCTGGTATGCGTTATCAACAAGATACCCGATTTCCCCCATCCATGGCCTGTGCTGGTCGATCCCGATCCCGCAGATCCCTACAAGTTTTTCGTCATAAAGAATTGAATAGTTGTGTTCAAAATTGTTTATCCTTTTTACCCCGTTCAGCTTCAGGAATTGTTTTTCATCTTCAAGGGTTTTGATTGGGATTTCTATAAACTCAAAGTCCGTATGTGTGAGAATTTCAAATAGGCGCTCGGCATCGGAAAGTTCTTGAGGGCGAATCTTTACTCGAGGCATGATGGGAAATTGAGCTTCCCTCATGAAAAATGTTTTTAATGCCTTTCAGATTTTTCTTTCCGGACCTCATTTCAACATTTCTCGTCCGGTCAGCTTACCTTTCTCCTCCGGATTTGCGTACCTTTCTCCTCCGGATCAGCATACTTTTCTCCTCCGGATTTGCGTACCCTTCTCATACCTGACCATTTTCAGAAATGAAATTTCGCACCTGAAAAACAAGATATAAGTAACACCTTTGATTAAATAAAAAACTGTGCAAACCGATGTTGTATCCAGGGTCAGAAAGGACTTAATCGAAAACGTGGACGAAAAAACAAAAAACAGTAGTTCCCGTTTTTTTAAAGAAGCGGTGAAGTGCTACGGGGTAAAGTCTTCTACTGCTGGTAAAATTGCAAAGGACTATTTTAAGGAGCTGAAGCAGGCAGGACAGGCGGACAAAATAAATATATTTCTCCTGTGTGAAGACCTCCTGCAGTCGGACTACTGCGAGGAAGCCTATATCGCCTTCGAATGGGCATACGATGTAAGAGCCGAATACACCGAAGCCGATTTCTTCGTTTTTGAGCACTGGGTCGAAAACTACGTAAACAACTGGGCGAAGTGCGACACTCTCTGCAACCACGCGGTTGGCTCTTTTATCGAAAAATTCCCCTCTTACATTGAAAACCTCAAGCTCTGGACCCAATCGGACAACCGCTGGCTCAGGCGGGCGTCAGCCGTAACCCTCATCCTGCCTGCAAGAAAAGGCCTTTTCCTGCCAGATATCTTCGAAATCTCAGACCTTCTCCTCACAGATAAAGACGACCTCGTCCGGAAAGGCTACGGCTGGATGCTGAAAGAAGCCAGCAAATCCCACCTGCAAGAAGTCTTCGATTACGTCATGAAAAACAAAAAAGAAATGCCCAGGACCTCCCTCAGGTACGCAATCGAAAAATTCCCTGAAGATCTCCGGGCTAAGGCTATGGAAAAATAAGCTGCAGAAAAATAATCTGCGGAAAAAATAAGCTATGGAAGTCAAGCTGTGGAAATATCAAAAGTGGGGAAACAGGAAAAGAAGGGTAGACTGAGAGAAGGGCAGACTGAGAGAAGGGCGACTGAGAGAAGGGCGACTAAGAGAAGGGCAGATCGCAGGTTAAAAAAATTTAAGGGAGCAGGGAGTTTTTCCGATGCAGTACCCCCATACTGCATCTTTTAACTCCTTTCTCCCCATATTCTCTTGTTTTTTTGTTCCCATATATTTTGCCAGCAGTCTGGTTTGCGGGCGGATCCATTGATTCAATCTTTGTCTGTCTGCCAATTAATTAAATGTCTTCACAAGTATTTTGTTCTATTTGCTCAGTAATGAGAAGGACTTAATATTTCTGAAGTTCTGATGAGAAAGTTTATTTCGTATCTATCTTTTCTATGCTTCCCTCGATGATGTAATGAGTATGTGACTCTTTATTTTTATTGGGTGTGATTAAATGTGATAATGTGGAAATATAAAACTCTTAAATGAGGGGAAAGAGAAGATAGATGAAAATAGCTTTGTTTTCTCAAACCCCTCAAGGTTTTGATTTCCTGTATTTTGTCCAGGCGGTTAAATAGAGGCAATTTTTCCTGCATCAGTTATTATGTACCCATTGTCCCCGTCTGCAATATACCCCATTGATTTTAGCTCCCTTAAGTGGTTGTAAGTCATACCCTTAGAAATCCCGGCAGTTGCCGCAATCTGAGTGACAGCAGAAACCCCTTTCTGGATCTCTTCAAGTATCAGTTTCTTTGTTTCCGAGAGGTTGAAGCTCAGCACCGGAAAATCAATCATCATACTGTCTTCCTCGGTCACATATACAATTCTCTGTACCATATCGTTCCTGGCATATGCCCCGAAAAGCGCTCCAAAAGCCTGCGGCTTCCGCCCACCCGAAACATTGACAATGACCTGGTTGCCTCTATCGTGTTCCTTTTCAATCAGCTCGGCAACATCTTTTGCTACGCGGACGGTATCATAAAGAGAGGTATATTTTTTCTCAACTTCAAGCGCGTTTTTAAAGGTCTTCTCAATCATTTCCTCGGATTGCAACTTCTTATCACCCGCCCCTTCCTCTGACAGCAGTATAATTTTCGAAGGGGAAAGCCGGGTCACACAGATAATTACAGGTTCAAGAGCGTAGATTGTGGAGATAAGTGTGAGTTTTGGCATTAAATGATTGTATTGTTTGGTTCGGTTATATGTTTTCCGATGTGAGGTATAGGTTAGTTTACATAATATGTTGATTAATATAATTAAATTTAGAAACGTATATATACAATATAACTAATGAATGTTTAGGGTGTACAAGTTCAGGGTTGAATTTGAAAAAAGAAACTGATTTAATGAATTAATTTCATTATCTATTAGATTATTTTATGAGGGTGTAATTTCTGTGATCGAAGCGATAAAAGAAATTGGTGAGTATACACTCGAAAAAGAAAATAAAGATCTAAACGATTTCGTATCAATCTTAGTTGAGAATCCTGCAAGCAATGAAACTTATAAGCATGTATTCTGCATCAAGTTTGCGTCCAGCCAAGATCATTTTGAGTTTAAAGGAATTGAGCATCAGGAGTATTCAAAAGAGAAAATTGCAAAATATCTCTACAAGAGAGGGTCATCTAATGGTCCAGACATCACTCCTACTGCAAGAGTCACAGAAATCAAAAAAACTTTTTCTAACAAGATCATAGGTTGGTTCTCAAAGCCTTTGAAAGAAGCAAAGCCCATATTGGATGGTGAAGAAGTACAATTTTTGGAGCTTCTTGGAAAGTGTATAAAAGAAAATGAAGAGATAATACTTTCGGAGCTTGAACCTAAAGTAAACTCAATAGATGCAAAGGAAAATTCGATATTAACCTTAGTTCTTGAAGAAAATGGCTTCATCAGATATGTCGGAGATTTTGAGGTATTTCGAAAAATCCTTAAAAATAATGGGGCTTCTAAATTTTACAGCAAATATGATATTGTCTCTAAAGAGGATGATAAAGTATGTTCTGTTTGCAAAACACATAAAGAAGTTTATGGTTTCGTTACACCTTATGAATTTTATACCGTAGATAAACGAGGGTTTGTTAGCGGGGGTTTTGACCAGAGTAAGGCATGGAGAAACAATCCTGTTTGCCTTGAATGCGCCTTGAAAATCACAGCAGGAAAAGAATACATTGAGAAATACATGTCTTTTGGTTTTTATGGATTCAATTTTCTCCTTATCCCCAAGTTACTTACTAAGAATGCAAACGAAGATATTTTTGACGTTTTTGAGAATTTCAATGAGAAAAAATTTGCTTTTAACGAGGGATATCAAAATTTCTTGCAGGCTAATGAAATAGATATCCTTAACATTCTAAGTGAAAAGGACGATTATCTTAATTTTAATATTCAATTTTATGAAAAATCCAATTCTGCGTATCGCATTCTTTTGTATATAGAGGATGTACTTCCTTCAAGGCTAAGAGAACTTTTCAAATCCAAAGAAATCGTTGACAAGAGGCAAATATTCAGTAACTATTTCTCTAATGATACTGAAACAAAATCAATTCAATTTACATTAGGTAATGTAAGGTGTTTTTTCCCGAATACTCCAGATGACCCGAACACGAACAAATATTTTTTAGAAGTAATAAATGGGATATTTACGGGAACATCAATTGATTACAATTTTTTATTAAAGTATATAATGCAGCATATTAGAAAAGATTTCAGGAAGGAAAATCCCATTAGGTATTCACTATTTCAAGGGTTTCAAATGTTAGATTTCTTAAGTCAGCTGCATTTGCTTGGAAATTATAATGGAGGTAAATGTGTGAATTCTAAGAATTTATCGGTTTTATTAAGTGATATAGCACCAAAGGAAAACAGTGGTTACGAGGAACGGACAAATGTTATCTTTTCGGAATTTTATAATTTTTTCAATACCGATGCAAAGAAGGCTATTTTTTTAGAAGGGACACTGGTCCAGTATCTACTAAATATTCAAAAATACCAGCGTGGAAGCACTCCTTTCAGAACTAAACTTCGAGGCCTGAATCTTGATGAGCGTCATGTGAAAAGGATCTTCCCTGAAATCATAAATAAACTAGAAGAGTATGATTCAAATTATTATAAAGAACTCGAAAATCTGATATCTAAATACATGATTCAATCAGGCACTAATTGGAAAATGCCAAACGATGAAATCAGTTTTTATTTTGTTTTAGGTATGAATATGTCAAACCTTTTAAAGTCACCTAAATCTGAGATGGAGGTAAAAAAATGACTGACGTAAACAGAAGATCTGAAATTGTATTTTTGTATGATCTGAAAGATGGGAATCCAAATGGAGACCCACTTGATGAAAACAAACCAAGGATTGATGAAGAGACAGGGATAAACCTCGTAACGGATGTTAGACTCAAGAGAACCATTAGGGATTATCTCAATAAGTTTAGAAATGAAGAAATTTTTGTGAGAGAAATTTCAGACGAGAAGGGAGACATCCAAGATGCAAAACTGAGAGCTAGAGATTTTTTAACGACTAAAGAGCCTCTCGATGCTTTTGAAACAGGGAAAAAGAACATCGATGAAAATATTTTAAATAAATGTATCGACGTTCGTCTTTTTGGTTGCACTGTGCCTCTTGAACTTAAAGTCCAAAACAAAAAAGAGAAAGAAAAAGAAAAAGAAAAAGAAAAAGAGAAAACGGGTTCAATAACCCATACCGGTCCTGTACAATTTAAGATTGGAAGATCAATGCACAAAGTGTTCATGAAACATTTTAGGGGAACTGGAGCATTTGCATCCAAGGAAGGAGCCAGCCAGAAAACCTTCCGAGAAGAAGATTTCTTGCCCTATTCTTTGATAAGTTTTTATGGAATTATTAATGAAAATGCGGCAAAGGATACAAAACTTTCTGAGGAAGATGTAGATCTGCTTCTTGATGGAATGTGGAATGGAACTAAGAATCTGATTTCCAGGTCAAAAGTAGGACAGGTTCCCCGTCTCTTGTTGAAAGTAAACTACAAAGAGGGAAATTATCACATTGGAGACCTGAACAACCTTTTCACTCTAAAATCTGATCTGATTGATGAAGAAATTAGGGACATCTCACAGGTGAAGATTGATGTTCAGAGGCTGGTTGAAATACTGGCTAAAAACAAAGACAAGATCGAAAATATCCAGTTATGTCTGGACGGGTCTCTTGTATTCATATATGGCGGAGAAGAGACGGACTTCGAGAAGTGTCTTAATGAAGCAGGGATCGGCACTGAACAATTATCAATGTGAGTTAAGAACATGAAAGTATTAGTTTTCGATGTATGGGGAGAATTTGGGCATTTCCGAAAACACTATACTACAACTTCTCCCCTTACGTATTCCATTCCTCCTCGAACAGCCATTGCTGGAATGATTGGTGCAATAGAAGGGCTTGGAAAAGATGAATACCTGAATTATTTCTCTAAAGAAGATGCAAATATTGCAGTAAAAATATGCTGTCCTATCAAAAAGACCAGAATTGCAGAGAATTTGATCGACACCAAAATTGCTCCTATGATGAGCAGAATAAAGACCAGAACCCAGATCAGATTCGAGGTATTAAAAGATGTAAAATACAGGATTTATTTTTCTCATTCCTCGGAAGAAGTATATAACAAACTTTATTCTATGTTAAAAGAACACAAGTCGGTGTATACTCTGTGCCTTGGTCTAAGTGAACACATTGCCAATTATGAATTCATAGGGGAAATGGAGGCTGTCAGTGAAATTTCAGATTCTGAGAGGGAAATCTATTCTGTAATCCCCGAAAAAAAGCTCCTAAAAATCCATTTCGAAGAAGGAAAAGAGTATTTCTCAGAGACTATTCCGATAGAAATGCTTCCCAATAGAGAAGTTACAGAATACGGCAAAGTTTTGTTTGAAAAAAATGGAAAAAGTATTGTTGCGAATGTAAATAATCTCTGGAGGCTTGAGAATGGAGAAGGAATTGTCTTCATGTGATTTCCATCTTCATTCCCATCCCGATAAAATACTATTTAGACACTTATCCAATGTAGGAAACAAATCTATCTTGACCAGTAGGGAGAAAATCTTATCTCTAGAAAAGTTTGGGATCGATGAAAATACCTTTTCTAAAATAGCATTTCTTATAGGGATCTGTCATGATTTTGGGAAGGGTACAAAGTACTTTCAAAGGTATCTTTTTGAGACAGATCCTGCCATACAAAGGGGCTTAAAAAATAAAAAAGAATATCATCATGGCCTTATTTCAGCTATTTTTACCTACTATATATTAGAAAAATATGTAAACTCATTAAATAATGACAACAGTCTGAGATTAATTCCCACCATAGGATATCTTATTGTAAAACGGCATCATGGGAACTTAAAAAATGCTGAAGATGAAATTCGAGAATTGGTAAATGAAGATACCCTTGAAGTTATCGATCTTCAAATAAAATCGCTCGAAATAAGCGAGTTGAAAACAGTCTATGAGCAGTTACTAGATGGTTATGATATTTCTTTTGACATCGACACTTTTTGTAATGAATATCGTTCCATTGCTGGCGAGATTTTAAAAAATCGAAGAAAATTCGTAAAATTGCTCAAGGAAGAGCAATTTACAGGCTATTATTTAATTACATTAACTCTTTATTCAATTCTCATTAACTCTGATAAGATTGATGCTTCTTCTATTGATGTTTTCAGTGAAATCGATATTTCATCTGAACTTGTGGATAAGTATAAGGTAGAGAAGGGCTTCCAGAGTAATGAAAATACAATCAATAAGGTACGTAATGAGATCTACAAGGAAGTCACAGAAAGTATTGAGAAGCTTGACCTTGATAACAAAATATATTCAATAAGCGTTCCTACAGGTTCAGGGAAAACTCTCACATCGCTTTCATTTGCATTAAAATTGAAAGCAAGATTAAGAGAGGAAAAAAGAATCAAGGCAAAAATTATTTATTCGCTACCTTTTCTGAGCATAATAGATCAGAACTATGATGTTTTTGAAGACGTTTTTAAAACAGTTGAAAGGGCTAATCCTACTGAAGACGTGTTGCTTAAACATCATCATCTTGCAGATATTTTTTACAAAACGCAAGAAGACGAAGAATTTGAAGGGCTTAAGAGTCTATTTTTAATTGAGGGATGGAACTCTGAAATAATCGTTACCACTTTTGTCCAGTTTTTCCATACAATTGTATCTAATAAAAATCGCTCACTCAGGAAATTCCACACCATTGCAAATTCGATTGTAATACTTGATGAAGTCCAGTCAATTCCTCATAAGTACTGGTTACTGTTAAAACAGCTTATTTCGGGTTTTGGTGAATATTTTAATACGTATTTCATTTTTGTGACAGCAACTCAACCGCTTATTTTCGATCCTGAAAAAAAGGAAATTCTCGAGCTGGTTAATAATAAAGATAAGTATTTCAGGGAATTTGATCGAGTTAAGCTGGAAATAAACCTGAATCCAATGAATCTTAATGATTTTAAGGAAATAATTGAATCAAAAGTTAAAGAGAATCCCGAAAAGGATTTCTTATTTGTATTGAATACAATTAAGTCTTCTCTAGATATATTTAAGCATTTAAATGACCTGGAACTTGAAAATAGCAGTTATTATTATCTTTCTACCAACATTGTCCCAAAAGTGAGACTTAATAAAATTAAAGAAATTAAAGAAAAGTCGGAAAAAAGAAAAATTATCGTTAGTACTCAGCTTATAGAAGCCGGAGTGGATATAGACGTAGATATTGTCTACAGAGATTTTGCGACTATTGATTCAATAAATCAGGTGTCAGGACGATGTAACAGAAATTCTTCAAAAAGTTATCGGGGAGAAGTAAATATTGTTGTCCTGAAAGATGAAAGGAAAGAGTTTCATCGATATATATATTCAAGTTTTCTTATCGACAAAACAAAAGAGGTATTGAAAGAATCCCCGTCTGAAATTTATGAGGCAGACTTGCTTTTATTAAATAACAACTACTTCAGGAAAGTTAAAGATACTTCAAGTGAAGATGAATCAAAGGAGCTACTATCATGCATAAACGAGCTTAAATTCAAAACTCTTACTTCAGATTTCAGGCTAATAGACGATAAAGCAGGCTATGAAAAAATAGATGTGTTTGTTGAACTTGACGTTGAGGCGGTTGAAATCTGGAAAGAGTACATCTTAATAAAATCTCTTAAAAATCCTCTGGAGAGAAAAGAGAGATTTCTGGCGATCAGAAAAAAATTCAGTGAATATATAATTTCCATACCTAAAAAAGACTTTTCCTGTGAAGAGCCAGAGGACCTCAATATTGGATACATTCCTTTTGAACAAATAAAACATTATTATGATCCTGACACCGGTTTTGTCTTTGAATTAAAGTCCAGCATGATGTGTGATTAACATGAAAGTCAAAACGCTAACTTTAACTCTTGTCCCTGACCGAAAAGTAGGACCAAATGCCTCAAAACTTCGAGGGTTTTTCGCGACTCGGTTTAATGAATATGTACTTTTGCATCAGCATAACTGCGATAAAGTAATTTACATGTATCCTTTAGTCCAATATAAAATTTTGAATGGCATTCCTTTAGTTTTCGGAATAAACGAGGGTGTAGAAGTCCTTCAGGAAATTTACACTAAATATGACAAAATCAAGCTAGATGAATCCACGTATGAAATTCTGGAAAAAAAAGTATCCTTTAAAGAACAGGAGTTCGGCCTTTCCGACAAATTCCACACCTACAGTTTCGAAACTCCCTGGTTTGCCCTCAACCAGGAAAATTTCACTGATAGATACAAAAAGATGGATCTTACCGAACAAAAAGAACTCCTCCGAAAAACTCTGGTAGGAAACATTCTATCCATGTCCAAGTCCCTTGGCTACACTGTTCCGGGACAAATCAAATGCGAGACAAATTTGCGTCCTGGTACTGGTAGAATGAAAGGGGTAGAAATTGCCACTTTCAAGGGGGAATTTATGGTAAATTTCCTCATTCCGGACTATTTCGGCCTTGGAAAATCCGTATCTCGCGGTTTTGGCACGGTGAAACGATGCAGCTTGTAATCAACACCCACGGCTCATTTCTAAAAAAGCAGAACAACTGTTTTCTTGTAAAAGTTGATGATAAGGTCTTCGAAGTCTCAGAAAAAAAAGTGGACAGCATTCTGATTACAACATCTGCAACCATAACTACAGATGCGATCAAATTTGCTGTGGAAAACAATATCGACATCGTTTTTCTGGACCATTTCGGAGACCCTTACGGCAGGGTCTGGCACTCAAAACTCGGGAGCACAACATACATCAGAAGAAGGCAGCTTGAAATTTCGGAAGAGCCGGAAGGGTTCAGGCTTGCAAAAAGCTGGATTGAGCAGAAGGTCGATGGCCAGATCCTTTTTTTGAAAGACCTCAAAAAGAATCGGCCTGATCAGAAGGACGAACTTGATGATTACATTTCTGGGATGGAAGATATGAAAGCCCAGCTTGAAGCCCTTGAGGGGAAACTTGATGAAATGCGGGGAAAAATCATGGGCCTTGAGGGAATGGCATCGCGCAATTATTTCGGAGCTTTGAGTTTTCTTCTCCCAGATAAATGGACGTTTTCAGGCAGAAGCCGGAGCCCTGCAAAGGATGAATTCAACTGCCTTTTGAATTACGGATATGGAGTTTTGTATTCCAGGGTTGAAAAGGCGTGCATTATAGCCGGGCTTGACCCTTATGTCGGCTTTAACCATACTGATGACTATAATAAAAAGTCTTTTGTGTTTGACCTAATTGAGATGTACCGCATCTATATTGACAGGACTGTTTTCAACCTTTTCTCAAAAAAACAGGTGTCAGAGAGTTTTTTTGATGAGATCCCAAACGGCATGACTCTCAATAAGGAAGGAAAATCCGTCCTTATCCAGGCGGTCAATGAAACCTTTGATAAAGATATTACTTACCGCGGCAGGAATATCAAAATTGGAAACACAATCCAGTTCGACTGCCACAGGATTGCAAACAGCCTTATCGGGAAATAAAAATTTTAACGTTATAAGTTTGTGAAGCTAATAATGTAATATTCGGTAAGATTCGGTAAGAATAGGATTAGAATTTGGTAAGTATAAGATTAGAATTCGGTAAGAATAAGAGTAGAGGGGATTGGGTTTGCTTGTCTGGGTAATATATGACATTACGGAAAACAGAGTCCGTCAGAAAGTCAGTGACCGCTGTAAAAACTATGGGCTTTACAGAGTTCAGAAAAGTGTATTTCTTGGAGACCTTAATTCGAATGATAGAGATTCTCTGGGCATTGAGTGTGAAGAATTGATAGACACTGATAGGGATTCTGTATATATTTTTCCCATGGATGACCAATCTTTTAAAAAGGTTCAGCTGATAGGTCAGGCCTTTGATAAAGAGCTTGTAAGCGATGAAATTATTACTAAATTCTTCTGAGTTTTTGAGGTTCATATGACGAGTTCTGAGTTTTCGGTGAATGAGGAAAAGGCTGAAACAGGCGTTGAAAAAGATACAGACGTTGAAATCGATCCCGAAGATGAGGACTGTACAGCCGTTGAACCTTATTCTGATAATGATTCCGGAACAATAATAAGAATTTCAGATGTTCTTGAATACCTGTTCTGCTCCCGCTTCATTTACTATATGTACTGCCTTGATATCCCCCAGTATGAAGAAAAAAGATTCAAGGTTATCAAAGGTCGTGAAGTCCATGAAACAAGGAAACTTACAAACAGGGATTATGTAAGGAAAAAACTGAACTGCACAAGGAAGGAAAGTGAAGTTTTTATTGCTTCAAAACAGCATCATATAAAAGGAATAGTTGACGAGGTGCTGTTTCTTGAAGACGGAACCGCTGCTCCTCTTGAATACAAATTTGCCGAGTATAAAGACAAGATTTTTAAAACCTATAAATTCCAGCTGGTCTTGCAGGCACTTTTGATCCGTGAAAATTACAATATTGAAGTAAACCGCGCATACCTCTGTTTTACCCGCAGTAACAGCCTTGTCAAAGAAATGGAGATCAGCGCCTCTGATTTCAAAAAAGCTGAAAAAATAATAGAGGAAATCATCGATATCATTCAAAAAGGCTTATATCCCAAGACAACCAGATCTTCTAGAAAATGCGTAGATTGCTGTTACCGGAATATCTGCGTATGAGATGTTTTTCTTGTATTTATAAAGGGTTTGATAATTTTCCAGCAAGAATTTTAGCCCCGAAAAAGGGCTCATTTTAAGCCTTTTCTGGCCAAACGCCGGAAATTTTTGCCCTATTCGCGAGCAAGATCCACTAAAACAAGGATTGAAACTAGAAAATATATTCCATCAGAAAATATTTAATCTGGATTCGCGAGCAAGATCCACTAAAACAAGGATTGAAACGGAGAGTGGGATCAATTGTAGTGCCAACCAACGAAATTCGCGAGCAAGATCCACTAAAACAAGGATTGAAACCTCTAACAATATTGAGTATGGCGTATCGTGTTTTGAATTCGCGAGCAAGATCCACTAAAACAAGGATTGAAACACACATAACCATCCGTATGGCAGTTCATTTTCCCCGCATTCGCGAGCAAGATCCACTAAAACAAGGATTGAAACGATGTGAATCCGTGGAAGCCGAAAAGCTGATAGACGATTCGCGAGCAAGATCCACTAAAACAAGGATTGAAACTAAAACGCTTTGTATTTCTCAGGATCAATTATATAATTCGCGAGCAAGATCCACTAAAACAAGGATTGAAACTGATGATCGCAAATTCATATGAACGTCATTATTACGATTCGCGAGCAAGATCCACTAAAACAAGGATTGAAACTGAACAAGAAATCCGAACCGTCTGTGAATCCATCGTTATTCGCGAGCAAGATCCACTAAAACAAGGATTGAAACCTGCAGATTCCGGTTCATTCTCCCGCTATTTCTCCCATTCGCGAGCAAGATCCACTAAAACAAGGATTGAAACACTCCTTAAAATATATTTTAAACTGTTCTGCCCGATATTCGCGAGCAAGATCCACTAAAACAAGGATTGAAACATCCTGTTTTCATACTGTAGGATTGTTTTTTTAGGATTCGCGAGCAAGATCCACTAAAACAAGGATTGAAACGCTGTTCAGAACACCAACTCGACACTGAGTAACAATATTCGCGAGCAAGATCCACTAAAACAAGGATTGAAACTATAGTAGTTGCGCATATGTAAATTCATATATATAGATTCGCGAGCAAGATCCACTAAAACAAGGATTGAAACAAAACCCTGATGCCTACCATCTGCCCTATATACATACATTCGCGAGCAAGATCCACTAAAACAAGGATTGAAACTATACAAATACGTAATACTTATATGTATGCAATGGGTATTCGCGAGCAAGATCCACTAAAACAAGGATTGAAACTTGTGGAGTCGGAGGGTTTCAATAGAACTTCAAATTATTCGCGAGCAAGATCCACTAAAACAAGGATTGAAACAAGGCGTTTCTGCATCTATTCCGAGCTGTTTTCCTAATTCGCGAGCAAGATCCACTAAAACAAGGATTGAAACATGTGGTTCATGTATCCAGATGTGTATTCATCAAAGGCATTCGCGAGCAAGATCCACTAAAACAAGGATTGAAACCAAATTAGGGTAGGGTAATCGGCAGGTAAACATAATTCGCGAGCAAGATCCACTAAAACAAGGATTGAAACTGGTAGACATGATTCCCAAGGAAATGGGAAAGTTTGATTCGCGAGCAAGATCCACTAAAACAAGGATTGAAACTTGGTGAAGGCTCTTCCACAACTGTCTTTTTAACATTCGCGAGCAAGATCCACTAAAACAAGGATTGAAACTAGCCTCTAAGTCATTTTTCCATGTGACTCGGAATAATATTCGCGAGCAAGATCCACTAAAACAAGGATTGAAACTACAAAAAAGGGGATGATTGGTTTAACGGGTCCGATTCGCGAGCAAGATCCACTAAAACAAGGATTGAAACAATAATCGAGCGCAGTATGATTTGTATAAAACTCAGATTCGCGAGCAAGATCCACTAAAACAAGGATTGAAACTTATTTTTCATACAATGTGCCCAAAAACCGGCTTTCATTCGCGAGCAAGATCCACTAAAACAAGGATTGAAACTACACTTCTCAGATGTTCTCTCAATGTCTCTCATTATTCGCGAGCAAGATCCACTAAAACAAGGATTGAAACCACAGATAATATACTCATATACTATTGGAGATGAATGATTCGCGAGCAAGATCCACTAAAACAAGGATTGAAACTACTGAACTAACTGAAACTTCAGCGTTTTAGGACCATATTCGCGAGCAAGATCCACTAAAACAAGGATTGAAACCCCAATCGTCACAAAGCAAATCATCTATTCTCGGATGATTCGCGAGCAAGATCCACTAAAACAAGGATTGAAACAATATACTCTGGAGGGTGCAGGCCTTAACGACCAGATTCGCGAGCAAGATCCACTAAAACAAGGATTGAAACTCAATGATGTCATTGCCAGCGCAGCTTCTGGGGCGATATTCGCGAGCAAGATCCACTAAAACAAGGATTGAAACTTATGAAGGATTCAGCGTGTTGGTTTTCTACTACAATTCGCGAGCAAGATCCACTAAAACAAGGATTGAAACTCCCATACTTCATCGAATTGGGTACAAACTGCCCATATTCGCGAGCAAGATCCACTAAAACAAGGATTGAAACCGCGACGACATATCATGGACTGTAATAGATATTGATATTCGCGAGCAAGATCCACTAAAACAAGGATTGAAACATTATTCAAAGGAAGCAACAGCAACATGGTATGTTAATTCGCGAGCAAGATCCACTAAAACAAGGATTGAAACCCCATCTTCAGTAAGCAATTCCAACATAGGATCAGAATTCGCGAGCAAGATCCACTAAAACAAGGATTGAAACATTTTAGGAAATGTTCATATTCTTTCCCACTGATATTATTCGCGAGCAAGATCCACTAAAACAAGGATTGAAACAAAATTATGAAGGATGGTATGAAATTAGTAATTTAGATTCGCGAGCAAGATCCACTAAAACAAGGATTGAAACTTTCAACGTACTTAGGGTTATCTTTGTTTTCCTCAATTCGCGAGCAAGATCCACTAAAACAAGGATTGAAACTAAATGTCTGCTACAGAAACAAAAAGACTTGAAAAAATTCGCGAGCAAGATCCACTAAAACAAGGATTGAAACTATATTAGGACGACAGTCAGACACACAATGCCCACAAATATTCGCGAGCAAGATCCACTAAAACAAGGATTGAAACTTCGCCAGTTGCGTAGTATTTCAATAACCTTGGTATTATTCGCGAGCAAGATCCACTAAAACAAGGATTGAAACCGAAGGGCTCAAAAACTACACTCCTGAACAGCATTCGCGAGCAAGATCCACTAAAACAAGGATTGAAACCTTCCATATACCGCACTTGCCGGTATAATATTTTTTATTCGCGAGCAAGATCCACTAAAACAAGGATTGAAACAAGAACATCAGGCTACACCAATAATGTCATTGTCGCATTCGCGAGCAAGATCCACTAAAACAAGGATTGAAACATAGTGGATGATCCTATCCGTAGCAGGGCAGACGCGATTCGCGAGCAAGATCCACTAAAACAAGGATTGAAACCTAAAAAGGAAGTCTAAATAAATCTTATAACAGGGGGATTCGCGAGCAAGATCCACTAAAACAAGGATTGAAACTCTTTGGGCAATCAAAAAAGAACCGGGGGACTAAAAATTCGCGAGCAAGATCCACTAAAACAAGGATTGAAACTTTCCAGACCATCATGCTACATGCCGGACTCTTCGGATTCGCGAGCAAGATCCACTAAAACAAGGATTGAAACACCTATCTACTTACATACGTAATTACTACTACAATAAAATTCGCGAGCAAGATCCACTAAAACAAGGATTGAAACGTACCAGTGTTCGTTCCTTTTGGGCATAACCCATGCTATTCGCGAGCAAGATCCACTAAAACAAGGATTGAAACTTCAAAGAACACTGACGCAATTGAAGGAATGACCTAATTCGCGAGCAAGATCCACTAAAACAAGGATTGAAACATTTTAATACGGCTTCTAACCTTTCCGGGCTTGCCCTATTCGCGAGCAAGATCCACTAAAACAAGGATTGAAACTTTCGACCCGGACACCGTTAATTTTCAGGTCGAATTCGCGAGCAAGATCCACTAAAACAAGGATTGAAACATCATTTCCAACATTAAGACCGTTGACAACTTCCCAGATTCGCGAGCAAGATCCACTAAAACAAGGATTGAAACCCCCCGTACTCATCGGTAACCTATCTTCATATTCCGATTCGCGAGCAAGATCCACTAAAACAAGGATTGAAACACAATTAGGTTGTTCCGAACTAACAAGCCGGAAGCCATTCGCGAGCAAGATCCACTAAAACAAGGATTGAAACACATTCTGGCAGCACTTAAAATTTGTACTCGCGAATATTCGCGAGCAAGATCCACTAAAACAAGGATTGAAACGTTGCAGAAAAGCCAAGTCCGGACAGCTGATCTATTATTCGCGAGCAAGATCCACTAAAACAAGGATTGAAACTGTATCATGGTTTCTTGTACGTAAATATGCTGCAAATTCGCGAGCAAGATCCACTAAAACAAGGATTGAAACTGAGTTATGATATTGAATTAGGGCAGGGTGATTCTGAATTCGCGAGCAAGATCCACTAAAACAAGGATTGAAACGTATTTTTGTGTGACGTTGACATGGATTCTATACCATTCGCGAGCAAGATCCACTAAAACAAGGATTGAAACAGATCTTCAAGTTCCATTCATTTCAACTCCTTTTTATTCGCGAGCAAGATCCACTAAAACAAGGATTGAAACCATATTCGCTAAATATAGCAGGGGTTACCTCTAGTTATTCGCGAGCAAGATCCACTAAAACAAGGATTGAAACAATGTACCGCATATCTCTTCCGAATCCCCTCTCTAAAATTCGCGAGCAAGATCCACTAAAACAAGGATTGAAACTATAATGTATATAAGTAGACATATATAAAACTATTTGAGGAGTTCAAAAATTCGCGAGCAAGATCCACTAAAACAAGGATTGAAACTACAGCTAGTGACAAAGCCCCCGTACTTTCAGGGAGTTATTCGCGAGCAAGATCCACTAAAACAAGGATTGAAACTAAAGAGGAAATAATAAATGAGTACGATCTGTAAAATTCGCGAGCAAGATCCACTAAAACAAGGATTGAAACCAGTTATGACACTTGTAAATATGTGTATATGGCGCAATTCGCGAGCAAGATCCACTAAAACAAGGATTGAAACTCACTCCCCCCCTTAGATCTCGGAATAATATGATGAATTCGCGAGCAAGATCCACTAAAACAAGGATTGAAACAGACGTGGCTGACTGCTTTTGTTCAGGGCAAAAATATTCGCGAGCAAGATCCACTAAAACAAGGATTAAAACAGGATCGCTTTTTTCGCCGGTATGACCCGGTTCATAATTAAATATATATCTATGGTATATATTCAATGTATATATGGTGTATACATAATGGTCCAGGCAATGATCAATATTGACGAAAAAACAAATCGTATCCTTAATATTATAAAAGCCAAATATGGCTTGAAAGATAAAAGTTCTGCTATTATGCGTATGGCAGCTGAATATGAAAAAGAACTTATGGAGCCTGAGCTTAGACCTGAATTTGTTGAAAAGGCCCGGGAAATCATGAACCAGGAGCTTATAGATGTGGGAACAGTTGAGAACTGGAAAAAAATGCTTGAAAAAAATGCTTAACTGTTGACCTGACATGTATCGGCTATAGGTAAGGCCAGAAGTTCAACAAAACTGTTGAAAAGCTGGCAAAAAAGACAAAAAACAGGTTGAAATTATATTCAGCAAGGTGAATGAGATAGTTCAGGACCCTCACAGATACCAAAATTTGAGATCCCCTCTCAATCACTGGAAAAGAGTGCATATTGACTCTCACTTTGTATTGCTTTTTTCTGTGGATGAAAAGGAAAAAATTGTTATTCTGGAATATTATGGTCATCATGACGATGTATATTGATGTTGATCATCGACGTGAAATCGAAAGATCCTGATTGCAACTGGTTTGAAAACTCGTCAGAGATTGAAACTTAATTTTTCCGTCAACTTTGTCAATCTAAGCGGTATTCGCGAGCAAGATCCACTAAAACAGGGATTGAAACAGCGGTCTAAAAACATCCATACATGATATGAGTTCGGATTCGAAAGCAAAAAACCTCTCAATCTGTGACAAAAAACGGTACAATAAAAATGAGTCTATCCTGGACACACAGCCGAGAGTGCAAATTCCAGTGACTTAATTAAGGGTTGAATCAGGAGAAAATAAATATTAATTTATATAGTGTGGGCAATAACGGAATTAAAAAACACAGGGGTGTTATTCTGACTGCAAAAAGGATATTCTTCATTTTATTTACAGTAGCTCTTATACTTCAGGTTATTTCTGGCAGTACGTCTGCTGCACTTTTTTCTGCTGATGAGCCTCTGGTGCCTCTGGAGAAGCACCAGGATCCTGCTCTTGAACCTACCCCTGAGCCAACTTCTGATCCAGCAGATCCAGCAGATACAGAAGATCCAGTAGATCCAGCAGATACAGAAGATACTGCAGATCCAGCTGATCCAGCAGATACCGAAGATACTGCAGATCCAGCAGATCCAGCAGATACCGAAGATACTGCAGATCCAGCTGATCCAGCAGATACCGAAGATACTGCAGATCCAGCTGATCCAGCAGATACAGAAGATACTGCAGATCCAGCTGATCCAGCAGATACAGAAGATACTGCAGATCCAGCTGATCCAGCAGATACAGAAGATACTGCAGATCCAGCAGATCCAGCAGATTCGACTGATCCAGCAGATTCGACTAATCTTACAGATCCAACAGAACCAATAGATCTAACTCCTGAACCAACCCCAACCCCAACTCCTGAGGAGTCCCCTGTAACTCCCCCTGATGACAGTGGAAGCAGCAGCAGGAGCAGTAGTGGAGGTGGCGACAGCGTGTCTCCTGAGCCTGCAAATAATGTTGAAGTAAGGGAGCTTTCAAAGGTATTCATTACAAACGGTGAGGCTGTCAGGTTTGAATTTGCAAAGGGTGCAACCTGTGTTGTGTATGTGGACTTTGATTCGGTTGAAAGTGTAGGCAAGACCACAACCACTGTTGAGCAATTAAAGGGCAAGTCCGTACTTGTATCAGACCTGCCTGATGGAGAGGTCTACAAATCCTTTAATGTGTGGGTAGGAACCGCCGGATATTCAACCTCAAAGAAAATAGAAAATCCTGTCCTGAGTTTCAGGGTAGAAAAGGCATGGGTCCAGGAAGAGCATATCGATCCTGCTTCTATAGTGCTTAACAGGTACAAAGAACAAACCTGGGAGCAGCTGCCAGCCAATCTGACAGGACAGACTGATAAGTATCTGTACTTCACTTCAGAAGTTCCTGGCTATGCATCTTTTGCGATTACCGGCAATGACTCGCAGAAGACCCCGGAAGAAAGCACTCAGATTTCTGCTGAAAGCAGATCCGTGGGCGAACTGGGAAATCCCGAAGAAACAGAGTCTAAGAAGGACAAAAATACCGTACTGAGTGTCGTGATCGTGGTTGTATCTCTGGCAGTAGTCGGGATTATGTTAAAAAGCATGAAAAAATGAAGTCTAACAAATGAAGTAGTAACAAATGAAGTATGAAAACCTGGCATATTTAGTATGAAAATCTGACATATTTGGTGTATTCACTCCAAATGATGTCAACATTATAGAAAAATGAGTAGAAAATAGTGATATATACCAATTGTGCCAGGGATTATTTCGTAATCTTCTCAAAGACCTTCCTCAACACAAATACCGTCCCCAACATTTATCTCTTTTTTATCAAGTGTAGGCCGTTCGCTTGTAAGCAAGATCCACCAAAAAAAGGATTGAAACCCTCCGTATCTTAATAGCTGGGCTGCAAATATTGAGTCAATTGTGAGAGGAAATACTGTTATGTTTAGAACAAGAATGCTGGGTCTGTTTCGCTTATTCCGTTTTGAGCTGCCACTTATTGCGGGGGTGTGCGTGATATTAGGGGAATTATTGGCATTAGGTGAACTCCCCACAATGACCGAAATTGTATTGGGGTTTCTAAGCATTTTTTTTATTTCGGCTGCTGCTCTGATCCTGAATGATTATTTTGATATCGAAAGTGACAGAATAAACGCGCCGGAAAGGCCGCTCCCGGCAGGGCTTGTTACTGAGCAAGATGTTGTTTTACTCTCCATTGTAGTGACAATGCTTGGATTTATCATAGGCTACCTGATAAGCCTGGAGGCTTTGTTAGTAGTTATTTTAGTCTGGGCAGTGGGTTTTCTTTACAATTGGCGGTTCAAAAAGGCTGGTTTGATTGGAAATCTGATGGTTAGCTTTTCGGTTGGTATGACTTTTGTTTTTGGTGGTATAGTAGTAGGTAAACCATTTGAAATAATAGTCTGGTTTTTCGCAATCATAGTGTCGCTTATAAATTTAGGGGAAGAAATTGCGGCAGATGGTATGGATGTCGAAGGCGATCGTCAGGCAGGGTCCCGTTCCTTAGCTCTGGTACTTGGCCGCGAAAACGCGTTGAAAATCAGCGGAGCGATTTTCTTACTGGTGATTGTTGCAAGTAGCTTGCCGTTTTTGTTGGGCTGGTTAGAGTGGATTTATCTGTTTTCCATTTTACTGATGGATGTAGTTATTCTGTACTCAACGAGTAAATTGCTAGACTCGAGAATAGTAAATCGGCGAATTTATATTCGCTGGATCTACCTGAGTGGATTGGCGGCATTCTTAATTTTCATACTCATTCGAATGGTCAGGTGAAAGTCTGGTAGCAATTTGATTCTAAGCCTCTTAACACCATGTGCAACGGACAGGTGCGGGAATTAGCCCGCACTTTCGGGGATTCTGCCCCAATGGTGGATTCGCGATCAAGATCCACTAAAACAAAGATGGAAACATAAGAACAGCCAGAATAAATAGAATCTTAAAATAACGTATAATAACTACTTCCTGCAGGTTCAAACGCTCATCAATTAGAATGCCATCGAAACGCCAGGAAATAAGAAGCCATGGTATAAGTTTTGGTAATGTCTACCCCCACATTGTAACATTTTAACATGCAAAACCAATTAAATATCCAAAGTTCCTAAAACACTTCATAGAAAAAGAGCAGCTAATAAGAGGTGAATATTGACATGCTTTTTGCTATCGATTTAGGTGCGCTTTTTGCTTATTTAGCAGAAATGATTTATGGCTTTTTTTAATGCCGTAATACCAAGAACATCATCAGGAATATGTATTTTATATTTCCTAATACTAAATTTTAAGAGAAACTCAGAGTTAAAACATTGATTAATCAAAAGGCCATTATTCGCGAACAAGAACCACTAAAAAAAGGACGGAAACATCAGGTGGTTTTTTCCAAACAAGTGCAATAAAAATTATTCTTGAGCAGATCTATTATGAAAGACGAAGCCAAATTGCCAGAAAAACCAACACAATAACCTGTACTTCAATATTTGCGAGAAACATCCGTCAAAATGAGAATTAGATATTAAGGATGGAGGAGTGGTGTCATGTGGTTGAAACACACAACATCACCCGCATATGGATATGTTTTTTTACGAACGAACCCGACGAACTAATTCAACTACTAGATTGCCCTGTATACATACGTCGGATTCTATGTATGTATATGTCGGATTAGTATATAAACTTTGACAATTAAAAGTAATATCTTTGTATATATGGTCCTACAGGTTTATATCCACACAGGGCATTTTGAATTCCAGTTGCAGAAATACCCGGGAAATATCGGTCGATATACATTCCCGAGCAAGGTTCTCTAAAACAAGGATAGAAACTACAATCACCGTCTTCTGGAAAGTCGGAAGCTCCGGCATCTCTCCATCGAAGATTTTTGCAAAGCCGAATCCAGTTCAAAATTATAATTTTTCTGGTTTCTGCAATTTCAGCATTTCGCTAATTTTGTCTCCTTCTATGCTTTGTTCTGTTAATTTATTTTTATATAGATACATTCGTGTATTCTTAACCAAAATTGATATAATTAACAGGGTCGAACAATAAAAATTAAAGGGGTATTTTTGTGATAAATCAATTTTATAAAGATGCGCTCGGCTGGGGATTTATTCTCTGGCTTATCGAGTATGCTCTAGGAATTATGCTTTTTTCAATTATTCCAACTTCCATAATCGGCTGGATTATTATGCCGGTCGGGACGATCGTCACGCTCTGGGTGTTATTAAAGAAAATCAAAGCAGATTCATTTCGTTATTATGCGTTTCTGGCGGTCGTCTGGGTTTTGATAGCAATTGTTTTTGATTATTTTTTCCTTTTAAAAGCTTTCAAGCCGGCGGACGGATATTATAAGCTGGATGTTTACCTGTATTACGCTTTGACTTTTGTTCTTCCTCTTGCTGTCGGCTGGCGTAAAGAAGTGATTCAGAAATAAATCGGTGAAAAAAATTCTTATACAGTTTTTAATTTTTACATGCCGTAAAGGAACAAAAAAGATAAAAAAGATACAAAAGTAAAAACGCTTTCTGAAAATAAAGCGTTTTTATTTTGCATTGTCAATGCTTAATCGATTACCGTTTCTTATGAACTTATCAGCTTATTCCGTGGTCACTCCGTCGAATTCCGCTTCATTGGCTTCGGCTTCTTCCTTCGTGGCGCGCACGATTCCGTCCTTGTGATGCGCCGGGGAATAGATCGTGTAGAGTTTCAGGTCCTCTGTTTTTGAAGTGTTGATGACATTGTGCTGCGCGCCGGCGGGCACTACCACTGCAACCCCGTCCCCGAGTTCATGTTCGTTGCCGTCAATTATGCACTTCCCCTGGCCTGCTTCAAAACGGAAAAACTGGTCGTTTTCCTCATGGACTTCCATCCCGATTTCTTCCCCGGGCTTGAGGCTCATAAGGACCAGCTGGCTGTGCTTTGAGGTGTAAAGTACCTTGCGGAAATTCTTATTTTCCAGAGTCGCTTCTTCGATATTAATAGAAAACCCTTTCATATTTCTAAATTAATATTAATTATATATATAATCATTCGCGAGCTAGTTCCACTAAAAAAGGGATTGTAACTGCCAGGCTGTGAACTGCCATTACACCGAAAAAATTGTGGGAGAGATTTAATTCCAGAGAGATTTAATTCCATTTCGAAGAACTTTATGTATAAAAGGTACTAAATTCTAAAAGGGTGATTCAGGATTATGACCGTGATCAACAAAAATGCACCGGTTTCTGCATCTGGCGAGATAGAAGTCGCTGCCAGTCCGGAAATAATCTGGGACATCATGGCGGACATAGATAAATGGCCGGATTGGAATCGGGATGTCGGCTGGGCAGCTCTTTCCGGGCAGTTTGAAGCCGGGTCAAAGTTCCGGTGGAAAAGCGGGCCCGGAACCATCATTTCAACCATAAGGCAGGTCGAAAGGCCCCGTATAATGGCGTGGACAGGTAAGACTCTGGGCATATATGCTATCCATGTATGGAAACTGGAACCTCGAAATGGCAGTACTGCCATCAGGACCGAAGAATCGTGGGAAGGGCTCATTACCCGCATTTTCAGTGGCAATATGCAAAAAACGCTGGAAAAAGCAATCAACTCCGGGCTTCAATACCTTAAAGCTGAAGCTGAACGAAGAACGAAACTTTGAATTTGTATTCCTTTATTTCATGTGTGTTTTTTCAAAAGTGGCAAAAGTCCGGAAAAGGGATTTGTGCCGCTCTACGGCAGATTCCCGGGTAAGGTCCACTAAAACACGGGTTGAAACAAACGGGCGATGCGTGAACAAATAGAAATCTTTTTTATATTCGAGATCAAGATCCATTGAAACAGGGATTGAAAACGAAGACGATGGCAACGAAGCCGGAGTGATAAATATGACCGGGAAGATCACCTATCTTGATGGGCTGCGCGGTATAGCTGCTGTTAATGTTATGATAATGCACTTCTTTGTCGCATTAGCTCCGGCGATGGTCTATGGCAGTCAGTTGCCCTCGCATTTCGGAAACCTTGACCTGCTTTTTTCGAGCACACCCCTGGGATTAATTGGCGCCGGCAACTTTTCAGTGAGTATCTTCTTCGTCCTGAGCGGCTACGTATTAACTCAAAAATACTTTGAAACGAAGGAAAACAGCGTAATTATAAGCAGCGCAGTGCGCCGATATCTAAGGTTGTTTGTACCGGTATTTGCAGCAGTAATGCTCTCATACTTACTGGCATCAGCCGGATTGTACCGTTATTATCTCGAAACTATGGTAATTTCCGCAGGCAGTAATTACCGCGACTACTGGAACTTTACGCCGGATATCGTCAATGCGGTTAAGCAGGCGGTATGGGGCTCGTTTTTTGTAGGCGGCAAGACCGCTTATAACCCGGTTTTATGGACGATGAAAATAGAATTTTTTGGGTCGATGCTCGTTTTCGCAATGGCATTACTGTTCGGATCGCTGCGCAACCGCTTTATATTTTACCTTGCCGCAGCCGTGCTTTTCCTCAACTCTTTCTATCTGGGTTTTATAATAGGAATGGTGCTCGCCGACACGTCCAGCAGTAAGATGCCGGTACTTAAAACAGGTAATAAAACAGGTAATAAAACAGGTAATAAAACAGGTAATAAAACAGGTAATAAAACAGGTAATAAAACAATATTATCCATTATTCTGATCCTGGGATTGTTTCTCGGGTCCTACCCTTTAAGCCCCGTAACAACCGATTCCTTATACGGGTTTCTCAATAACGGCCTTTTCAAAACCCCGGAGGTGACCTATCATATTATAGGCTCCGGCATGACAATCTTTGTCTTATTGAACAGTCGAATGCTGCAAAACTTTTTTTCGTCCCCCGTGCCGGTGTTCCTTGGAAAAATCTCCTATTCTCTGTACCTGATACATTTCCTGGTGATAAGCAGTTTCACCTGTGCAGTGTTCCTCGTCCTGTACCCGGCATTGCCATATGGAGCGGCTGCTTTAATTTCATGCTTCCTGTCATTATTTTTAATAATTCCGTTGAGCTATCTATTTTATAAGTACGTCGACACTGTGGGTGTGGAATTCTCTAAGCTCTTTTACAACTGGCTGGTCAATTCTTGCAGACCCGGCGGTGCCGGACACCTGAAGAAAGAACATCTGTCGAGCGCTATTTTTACAATATATAACAAATTTTTCAAATAACTCAAATTGTGTATTATATTTATTATATTCTATTTTTACTACTTGATAAAATTCTCTGCCAAGCGGATGCCTGTCAGGTTGTTGGAACGATTGTATTAGAAAATTTTGTGAGCAAGATCCACTAAAACACGAATTGAAACCATAAGATCTTTCTTTCACCCGAAGTTCCTTATTTTTAGGCATATAAACGTCTCATGATGTTGAATTATTCGCTTAAATGTAAGCACATAATCCTTTTTACTGGATTTCAAAATTGGCATCTATCGCGATCGTATATTTGTAAAAATATTTATATATACTTAATATTTGGAAACTAAGTTTTCACCTTCTGCTCAATCAATGATTCGCTATCATTATCCACTAAATGAAGTGTTAGTAATTATTTTAATCATGTAAATATATATCATAAATATTATAATATATTCACAAAGTATTATATATTATTACATCCAATAAAAAATACATATGATTTGCCAGTAATCCTCCCCAAACAAGAGTTGAAAACCTTTGGCTATTCGCTGTTTCGAATTGGTAATTTACATTCATTTCCTAAATATTGACCTAACATATGTAAAATTTAAAAACATTTGTTGTTGAAAATCATATTCAAGCTTGATGTTTCTTTTTTTGGCAGGGTCATCTCCAAACTAAAAAAGTATTTTTAACCCTCTCACAAAAGCGACGAGCCACATCTTTTCATTAAATAGGAGCTAAATATGAACATATACAAAATATTTATTACTCTATTTGTTTTGATGGTAGTAACAATGCCCGCCGTGGCCGCACATGCAAACGGGGATCATTATGACAAAGGGCAGTCCTCGAATTCCTGTGTATCTGATCAGCGAGACAAATACTTGAATCATGAAGATCAGGGCGTATCGCATTCAAAGGATTATAGAACTTCTAAAGAATCGAGGAATCACAGGGATTCTAAAAAATGGGATAAACCTGTAACTCCTGAAGACCCTATAATCCCCGAAGAGCCGGTTTCTCCTGTCGAACCTGCAATTCCTGAAGACCCTATAATCCCAGAAGAGCCGGTTACTCCTGTCGAACCTGCACCTCCTGAAGACCCTCTAACTCCAGAAGATCCGGTTACTCCTGTCGAACCTGCACCTCCTGAAGACCCTCTAACTCCAGAAGATCCGATTACTCCTGTCGAACCTGCACCTCCCGAAGACCCTATAACCCCAGAAGATCCGGTTACTCCTGTCGAACCTGCAACTCCTGAAGACCCTATAACCCCAGAAGATCCGGTTACTCCTGTCGAACCTGCAACTCCTGAACTAACAACAGTAAACCCGCATGAAGGTAACACCTGGTGGGTCGGAGCTGACGGGCAGAGAATAGCCCTTATTAACAGCAACCAGGCAAAAGACCCGACATATGCTCAATTAGTTTCATTTATCCAAAAAGACACCACCGATCAGAAGCGATATACCCAAACTTATGCCTGCGGAGATTTTGCGGAAACCGTCCATAACAACGCTGAGAACGCAGGGATTAAAGCAGGGTGGGTTTCGTTGAATGGCATCAATCATGCCTGCAATGCGTTCCAAACGTCTGATAAGGGGCTTGTGTTTATTGATTGCACTGGCACTCCGGAAGGCGGGGAATGCTACGACACAACAGTGTCAGTAAGTGCCGGAAAACAGTATATAAGAGTTCCTTTATTCTGCTCGAATACATACTTTGATAGCATGGGAACTGTGAAAGATTATAAAATTTATTGGTAATCTTTATTCCCTTTTCTTTTTTTCTTTTTATGGCTTTTCGTTGTTTTGTATGGATATCCTCATAAAAATCAATTCGGTCTTGAATTGAAAATCACCTTATCCATAGAGAACGACGAAGATTCCCATAGAGAATGATGAAGATCCTGGATTATTATATCCGCAAGCAAATTCGCTAAAACCAGGACTGAAACGAAAGTACATATAAAGTAGTGATAATAATAACTAAATTCATTATTCATAAGCAAGATCTGCTAAAATAGGGATCCTGACTTCTTTTTGTGGCATAAACGTTCTTTTTATCTTTTTGTACGGAGGGGCAAACTTTGGATCAAATAATAATTACTAAAACAGTTAGAAAATTTAGTGATTTGATCGAGAGAAATAAGGATAACCGGGCTTATTCAGATTTTAAAGAAGGAATAAATGAAGGTTTGGAGATCGCCAAAGATACTTTTGAGGAAAATGTGGATAAATTTATTTTCCCCGCTTCAGGTGAAGGTCCAGCTGCAAAAATACAGAGCCTGCAGGAAAGGTTTAATCTTATGATAGACGCGATTGCAGTTAAAGAAAAACCAAATTATTCCCGGGACCATTTAGATGGAATACATGAAGGGTTTAAAAAATCCAAAGAATTATTTAGAGAGTGTGTCATAGAATACTATAACCTCTGATTTCGAGCTTTAATTACTCTAAATTTTTAGTAGCATTCAGTTTTGGTCCGGATGATTCTTTTGCAATCACTCCCAAAAATAACTTTTTTTTATAATATCTGACTGAGGGATTCACGGACAAATTCCGGGCATCTGAAGAAGAAGCGGTTCAAACAGTGCGCATTAGAAGACGTACGAAGTAGGACGAGCTCGTAAAACAATACTCTGGTTATTTTTCGGTTTGTACAGGAAACGGATGTAGCCAGATTTTTTACGGTTCACCCGGTAACAAAAGAAAATTCAGGGAAGCAGAAAAACTCTGGAAAGCCATAACAGTACCTGGAATCATCAAGGGAAGAACGGTAAAAACAATGAACTACCAATGAACTCCTACTCCCTAACATCTTTGTCTGACGGCTCAGATTTTTGAAGAAGGGTCTTCCCGCCTTCGGAGATAAATCATAAGCTTTGAAAATAACGGTTCGAAAATAACGGTTCGAAAATAATGCTTCGAAAGCGATGCCCATTAAACAGGAATTTTTACTTAAATATATCCCCGACGGATAATTATATGTACTATTCGAAAGCAAGAACCATTAAGACTGAATTGAAACTGTTTGACCCGAAACAGGATACCTCTTTCTACAAATAATTGTAATACATAACCCGCTAAAACAGAGCTTGAAACCGTACTGCAGGAGGAATATGACGTTTTTCGGAGATTTTTATTCGAAAGCAGTATCCATTAAGCAGGGATTTGAAGTCTCGTTGCCTGCCCGGATGCATAGTGCGGAGATCTATGATCAACATTATCTGAATAATTATAAATTAAGGGTTTATACAGGGACTGATTTGTCGGTTCTAGAGTCCTGGAAAGACGGGGATATAGATGGCACCAGTTGAAACAACGGAAAGGCTGGGACGCAGCCTGGGTTTTTTCTCTACTTTTGCAATAGGCACCGGAACAATGATCGGAGCCGGAATATTCATTCTTCCGGGGTTGGCCGTAGCAAATGCAGGTCCAGGAGCAATAATCGCATTTTTGCTGGGCGGACTCATTTCAATAGCTACAGCAATCAGCATGTCAGAGCTGGCAACAGGCATGCCTGTAGCAGGCGGCAGCTATTACTATATCAGCAGGACAATGGGAGCCGCATTTGGTACAGTAATCGGGCTCGGTTCCTGGCTGGCACTGATATTCAAAGGTACGTTTGCCCTTATAGGGCTTGCACAGTATACTCAGGTCTTTTACCCTCTGCCTCTCTATCTAGTTGCAGCTGTTACAGGAGTGCTTCTGTTAGTAATTAATTACCGCGGTGCAAAAAGCAGTGGTTCCCTGCAGAACATTACTGTTGTTGTTTTACTGGTAATACTGGTTCTATTCATAGGAAAAGTATCTATCTTTGTTAAGCCGGATAGTTTTTTCCCGGTAGCCCCGCATGGGATAATGTCAATATTTACTACAACAGGGATTATTTTCATATCCTACCTGGGACTCGCAGAAGCTGCCGCGGTCGCTGAGGAAGTCAAAAATCCGTCAAAGAACTTGCCGAGGGCATTTATCGCTTCAGCGGTTGTAGTAACCCTCTTCTATGTCGGTATAATAGCAGTAGTTGTAGGATTTTCAGGTCCTGAAGGGGCAGTAACAACAGTCACTCCGCTGGCAGATATCGCAGGCCTGATTTCAGGAGATACTGGAAAATTTTTCATTGCCTTTGCTGCCCTGCTTGCAACGCTTTCAACAGCTAACGGCGCCATATTGTCATCTTCCAGGTTTCCTTTTGCAATGAGCAGAGATGCACTGATGCCAGAATGGTTTGTTACGATCCATAAAAAATATGAGACTCCTCACAATGCTATACTGATCACCGGAATTGTAATGGTTGCGCTTCTGTTTTTTTTCAACATAGAGCAGCTGGCAAGACTTGGCGGGGCTTTTAACATATTGATATTTATCCTGCTCAATATGGCAGTAATCATCCTCCGAAAACGGACTTTACCCGGATATGAACCCACATTTCGCGACCCCTTTTTCCCTTTTACGCAAATATTCGGGGTGGTCGGGAGTGTATTGTTGCTGCCTCTTCTTGGGGGTTTACCTTTACTGTTTATCGTATTGATGATATTTACCGGAGCCGGCTGGTACATGTTCTATGGAAAAGGCAAAGCCATGCCAGAATATAACCTGTTTGACCTGCTGGAAAACAATGTCGAAAGAGTGAGCATTGAACCGAGCGCTGTTGGCAGGGTGCTTGTTCCAGTTTCCAATCCTGGGCATGAGCGAGACCTTCTGAAGCTGGCAGATTTCCTGGGAAGTGAGATAATTTGCCTGCACATAATTGAAGTCCCGCGCCAGACAACCTTAATGGTAGCTCAGGAGGCTTACCACGAGAAAAAGATAGAAATGGACTGCCGTTTCCAGGAAGATTTTGAGCATTATCCTGCAAAATTCGGGAATAAAAGGGAATTTATCTTTGCTTTTGACCACGAAATCTCGAATTCAATTATTGAACAGGCTGAAATTGAGAAGGCAGACATAATTATTATGGGCTGGCACGAATCAAAGGGGTTTAACTACTCACTCGGAGATGTAACAAATGATGTTCTCCTGTCCTCAAAAAGCCAGATCGCCCTATTAAAAGGACATCTGCCTGACAGCATTAAGAAAATCCTTGTAGCATATAATGGAAGAGATAATTCGATACACGGTCTTTATCTGGCAAAAAAACTTGCTGTAAATGCCGGGGCATCAATTAGAATAATTAGTATTATCAGTCCCGATGAAGATCCGGAATCTAAGGTAAAAATCTCCACCGAACTTGAAGGGCTGGTCGCAAAGATAACTTCGGTACCTGCAAGCTATAAACTGCTCGAAAGATACTCTATAGAGGACGCCATACTGGAAGTTTCAAACGGCTACGACCTGACAATTATTGGTGATTCGAGCGAGAGGTTTAAGATTTCTTTGCTCGGGACTCTATCACAGAGGATTGCAAGGCATTCCCGAAAACCGGTAATGATAGTTAAAAAATCAAAGCCGATCTCAAAAGAAAGTCTGAATTACCTGCTGAATAAATCTGTTCGGAAGGTATATGCAAGGATCAGAAAGGAGAAAGACCAGAATTAAGACCGGATTAATGCCGGGATTAAGACAGGATTTAGATACGATAATAGAAGATCCAATAGAAGATCCAATAGAAGATCCAATAGAAGATCCAATAGAAGATCCAATAGAAGATCCAATAGAAGATCCAATAGAAGATCCAATAGAAGATCCAATAGAAGATCCAATAGAAGATCCAATAGTAGATCCACTAAAATTAAGGAGCCTGGGTTCAAACAATAATAATTAAATCTCCTCTAAAATAGAACCCGAGCTGAAATTACAGGAAGAGGGACAAGAGACATGCCTGCCGGATACGCTGACATCGGAGACTGTAATCTCTACTATGAAATTGAGGGAAAGGGCGAGGTGCTTGTGCTCATCCATGCGGGTTTTGTTGACAGCCGCATGTGGGATGGGCAATGGAATGTCTTTACACAGCATTACAGGGTTCTTCGTTTTGATATGCGCGGGTTCGGAAAATCCGATCCTGCAACAGGGCCGGTTTCCCGCCGTAAGGATTTGTACCGCTTGTTGCAGGAGCTCGGTATTGAACATGCACACATATTGGGATGCTCCATGGGGGGAGAAACAGCCATTGATTTTACTCTTGAGCACCCTGAGATAGTGCGGTCGCTGATTGTTGTCAGCGGGACTCCGGGGGGCTTTGAAATGAGAGGGGACCCTCCATCTCAGCTTCTGGAGATGCTGCAGGCTTTCGAACAGGGAGACCTGAAACGTGTAAGTGAACTGCAGGTCTTTCTCTGGGTCGATGGCACTTTCCGTCAGTCTGAGCAGGTCGACCCTCACGTCCGTCAACGTGCGGCTGAGATGAACCGGATCCCGGTCGAAAATGGAACATGGGCCATAGCCGATGCCAATCCTCTTAATCCGCTCAATCCGCTGGCTGCCGGGCGACTTGGGGAGATCAGTGTTCCTGCGTTAGTCATGGCTGGCTCTCTTGATAATCCTGAAATCCTGCGGGCTGCTGACCTGCTTGCTAACGAGATTAAAGGAGCAAAAAAGGTTGTCATATCCGATACCGCCCACGTGCCAAATATGGAAAAACCTGCTGAATTTAATCAGATTGTGCTGGATTTCCTGAGCTTTCTGTGAGGCAGCAAAACGGCATGTGGAATTTTTTTAAGATAATTTCGAAAACCTCCACACTTTGTCTCACGCGTATAAATTGGTTATAATCAACTTGCTGAATCCGGGGTTCCTCGAAATACTATTATAATAAAATCCATTGTCTCAATTTATATTGTCCTACTTTTCTATTGTCCTACTTTTCTATTGTCCTACTTTTCTATTGTCCTACTTTTCTTTTTTTATTCATATCAAGGAAAATTTTTTCTATTATCTTTATTTGAAATCGTATTATATAATTGATATTCGTCAATATGTAAAATTTTGACTTATTTGTCTAAATATAATTATATACCTATCTAATAATTTATAAAGTTTGATGTTGAAAGTATCACACATATATTCACGTTTAGGAACTTTAAAACATCAGTCATGTAACGGTGGACGATCTAAGGCTTTTAAGGAGGGGAAAAGCCGAATTACACCGATGATAGAAAGTTATATACAATAACTTATTTAAATACTTAAGACTGAGTACTTATAATTTATTTTTTTTGAGCATCTGGCTCGACTGAATAATCATTTTTTAAGGGGAGAATACTAATGTCCGTAAAAATAGAATGGAAAATCTTTACAGCCGAAACACAGAGTAATGGGATCTGGAAGTCGAACAGCCCCAACCTTGCGGAACTGCTCAACGCCATAGCCAGCCCTCTCAAGATTAAGGAACCTACTCCAGATCTCGAGTACTCAATGGCCCAGCTGGCAGTTAAGGGGCTGCCATACTTTAAAATAACCGAAATTTCTTCCGGAAATGCAAGGGAATCATGGAGTGAAATAGGGCCGATCCGGGCTTGAAGGGGAAACAATGCAAAATTTTATATATGTATAGACACATCTGGTTATAAATAGGGGGATTAAATAGTATACACACCGGGGAGTCTGTATATGGGAATCTTATCCATTATCTTTCATGTAAAATGTAAATATTGTTCGTCCTGTTCTCAATTTCAGCCTAAAGGAAAATACTGTGAAGGGCTCGATTATCCCAAATGCGGGCTATTTTTGAGAAAAAAGAGGGGCGTGTAAACTCTGGTATTGAAACCAGAGGTCAATTTCGAAGTTAAGAGCGTAGAAGGCGAATCTCCGTCATTTTAATGGCGGGATACAGCCGTCAACTCTCTTGTTAACCGTTACCTGTAAATATTAATTTGTCTTCCATTACTATTCTATATTGGCTAGTTTTTGCTACCAGAAGTTGAAAAGACTCAAGTAGGTCAACTAGACTTTGCTCTGAACTTAAAGAATATCTGGAGCTGATTTTGTGGTTCATGCAAAGGCTTTGAAATTTATATCCCTTATTTTTCTTGTCTCCCTGACAGCCGGCTGTATGGATACTGGCAGCCTTAAGGGGATTCTTGTCGATGATGGGATGAATAAACTGCTTCCTGGAGGTACTTTGCCGGAGGAAGAGTTCGAAGCCGAAGAGGTTGATCTTGCCGGAAGTGGTGAAAGCGCCGAAAGTATTGTCTCCCCAGGGATACCTGAGGTGCCCACGTATTTCGAAGAGAGATCAGGTGCTGTTTATCCAAAAGAATACAGGCTGCTGTCTCTGAACTTCCAGAGGGCTATAGGGTCAGGAGAGGAAAAGATAGGGGGAGAGGTCTTCAATATCACAGGAAAGACTTCAGGATACAATATGGAAGATGCCTGCAATGTTTTTAATTACGTAAACAGGAATTGGCAGTACAGGTACGACAAAAAAGCCGAGTTCTTTTTCGGGGCTTCACAGACTATCGACAGCGGATATATAGGGGACTGCGACGATTATTCGATTGTTATGTCTGCTCTTTTGAAAAATATGGGGTTCAATACAAGGGTAGTTACGGCATACAACGAGTCTTACGGGCATGCCTATCCCGAACTTTACATCGGGGATGACAGGGACACGGCTTACGAGATACTGGATTATGTCGCAGAGAGATACCCCTCTGCCGAAACTATCTGGTATTCGGAAAGGGTGCCTGGAGAGGGGCAGGAGACGCAGTACTGGCTCAACTTCGACTGGAGCGGGTCAAACGGGTACAGACATCCAGGTGGCGTATACTTCCAGGGGGGATGTATTATATACTATCCGAACGGCCTGATTGAGTTCTAAAGCAGGAATGAATGAATGAATGAATGAATGAATGAAAGTTTTGTCCGTTTAAAACCCCTTTTTAAGTCCTTTTTAAGTCCTTTTTAAAACCTTTTTAAAACCTTTTTTAAAACCCTTCTTTTTATCCATATCCTCAGTTTCTTTCTATACTGCTGCGTCTCCATCCACTTTCTCCCGCTGTTTAGGGGTCGAATATGATGGATTTAAGAAAAATCAATTCGTCCTCGAGCTTATCCCTAAAAAGCTGCTTCTGATATATTTCCTTCTCATTTTTTTGAAGCCCGTTACGAGCGGGTGCTCATCATACTGAAAACTTTCAAGGGTATCAGCTGCGTTTTTATACCCCATACCATCCAGTTCCTTAATCAGGTAATTCAACTTCTGACTATCTACTAATGCTTCTTTTATCTTTTCAGTCATTTCTTTCTGCTTCTTTTTTGGCACCTTCTTGAGAACTTGTCTTGTCAGATGTACGTGACACATCTGCCAGCTTGATCCAATAAATGACTCTCTGACTGCTTTCTGTATTCCTTTATGACCATCAGAAACGATTAACTTGACACCTTTTAACCCTCTTTCTTTCAGATCCTCGAATAGATATTCCCAGAACATAGAGGCTTCACTATCTGCTAATCTTGTTCCAGGAATCTCACGGTAACCATCATCCCTGATCCCAGGAACACTAATAATCTGATCATGAAAATGTTTCTTACAAGCACGACAAAACCAGTATGTAACATCGCGAGCTATAGTGCCGTGACTTGATTATATAAAACGAGTGTAATGAGAGTTCACATGTAACTTATTGCCACAATCATCATAATGAGTAGGAGATGATATGGAAAATATAGGATAGTATCGATTTCCAACCAAAAAGTTCGGCAAAGGAATCATTATTTTATCGTCAACTATCATTTTTATCATTGACTTATCTATTGCGAGGTATCCTTTTCCTATAAATATAAACTTTATCTCAATATAATTAAAATTCATGCGTCTTCGGTTAAGAGAGGAATCATGATAAATCGCATCCATTTCCTCAACAGTTTTCAAAAACCATCTCAGTTTAGGAGGTGGAGCTAGGTATCGATTTGAGGTAAATTGGGCAAATTTTGGGGCATACTTATGGTACAAAATCGATAGTCTTCAGGAAAGAAAATTCCTTAACCGATGACCAATGAATTAAAATTTTATTGTTTTGCATGGTGAGAGAAGAAAATAAGAAGACCAGAAAATAATAAAAAGTCTCATATAGCCTATATTCGGCAGGTCGACATTAAATTTTTAGACATTATGTAGATGGCGTTTTTCAAACGTTCTATGAATCTGTGATGTATTTGAAACTGGTTAACATATGGCCAAAATCTCACGACATATAGATAATGAACCATTTTTGCAATAATGTTTAGTATCAGGGATAATGTATTTTCCAGCAAAAACGCTATCAGTAAAATGTTACTAAAAAAACAAGTTACCTGTCAAAAGGAGGATATAGGATCAAAATCACTTAATTATAGTTGCTCCTCGTCATTCTCTGTGGATAAAATGATTTTCAATTCAAGGTTGCGTTGGTTTTTATGAGGATATCCACACAAAACAACGAAGAGCCATTATAGTTAACAGGGGGAAACAATATAGTACAAATAGAAGGGAAGTGCAAGGAAGTTCTAGATAAAACAGAATGGATTGCCATTGTAACCTGTGGAGATAGTGGTCCTCATCTAGTTGCGACATGGGGTGGGTATGTGAAAGCACTAAAAACTGAAAATAGTGGAATAATCGTTATTCCTGCCGGATTTTATAATATAACCGAGAATAACCTCAAAAAAAATAACCAGGTGGAGTTGCTGGCTGCTTCAAGTAAAGTCCAGGGGACCAATGGTCCTGGGCAGGGATGTAGCATCTCTGGAAAAGGTGAAATTCAAACATCAGGAAAACTCGCTGATATGGTAAAATCGAAATTTTCTTGGGCAAGAGGGGCACTGGTTATTACGGTGGAACACTTTAATACACAGCTGTGAATATAAATTATTACAGAGAAATGAAAGAAAAAGTTACCCCTCTAAGAGCTTGTCTTAAAAAAGAGCGTGTCTTAAAAGACTCCCATTTGACCGATTATTTAGCTACTCTTGTCACCAAAACAAGACCGACGAAATTCAGTTCTTACTAAGGGTAATTGTCGGACAGCCTTTTTAGGGTGGGGTGACCGCACGCAATTTTATTTTTGGCACTCAAATTTTTGGCACTCAATTAGCTCAGATCAAGTCGAGAGCCTACACTATGTTATAATATAAACAGTGCCCCAGTTTTTATCAATTGCCGCCTTAACTATTTTTGGAATTCTCCTGTTTTTTATGATGTGGAACGGTTGCAGACGACTTGCTAAATTACTTAATACATATCTCCTTTTAGAAACGAAGATATTATATCACATAAATCCTAACTATGTTAAACCCTGTGATGTTACAAATTAACCAAATTGTGTTAAACAAATTCTGATAATGTTATTAAGTTTAAACTTAAAATGAGGTCTCAAAAATGACAGAAAAAATAGGAATCCTGGCCATCGGTCACGGGAGCAAACTGCCTTACAATAAAGAAGTAGTTAGCCAGATCGCAGATTACATTGCACAGAATCACTCTGATGTTGTTGTTAGAGCCGGCTTTATGGAAAACAGTGAGCCAACTCTGGAAGAAGCAATTGCAGGCTTTTCAGGTACAGGAGTAACAAAGATTTCAGCAGTACCTGTTTTCCTGGCTTCAGGTGTCCATATCACAAAGGATATCCCAAAAATTCTGAATCTGGATGAAAACGGCTGCGGAACCCTGGAAATTGATGGGAAAGCAGTTCCTCTTTGCTACGCAAAACCCCTCGGAGCCGACTCCCTGGTAGCTGAACTCGTCTTTAAAAGGGTCCAGGAATCCCTGTAGATTTGAACATCCAGGTCCGGTTTTTATTATGGACCTTTTTCGGAAGAAGCTCGCCGTGCTCGATCTGACCCACGGCGGCATTCCTATCGCAAAAAAACTCGCAGCTCTGGGAAATGATGTATCCGGAGTAGACGTTTACGGGACCGTGGACCAGGCGCTGCTTAGGGAGCTTGAGGATAAGTACGGCATACGCTGTTCAAAAGCTCCTCTCCCTTTATCCGAATTCGATCTTCTTATAGCGCCTGTGCATCTGGACCCAGCCTATCCTATGCTTTCAAAAGCCAGGTCGGAAGGAAAAACAGTTATCTCACACCACGAAGCCATAGGGAAAATCCTGCAGGATGACCCGGAGCTTTCGGATATAAGAATAGTTGAGATAACAGGCGTAAAAGCAAAGACAAGCACTGCGTCCCTGCTCGCTGACATGCTCTCCCGCAGGTTCGAAGTCGTGCTCCATACCTCGCGCGGGCTTGAAGCCTGGAAAGAGGGAACTTCGTCTCTTATTCAAAGGGGCCTGAGCATTACTCCGGGAAGTATCCTGACAGCCATCGAAAAAAGCCTTGATGCAGGGATCAGGCCGGAATTCTTTATCTTTGAAATCTCTATCGGAGGTACGGGTGCCGCAGACTTCGGAATCCTTACAACCCTTTCCCCTGATTATGGGATTGCAAACAATACATCCCTTGCAAGCGACGCAAAGCTCCAGCTTATCCTGAACGCAAAACCCGAAAGCACCCTTCTTCTTAATGCCGGGGCAGAAAAAGCCCTTGAAGCTGCAAAAGGAAGCCGGGCAAAGGTTCTCATCTTTAAAGATCCATTTTATGCAGATTCCCATGTAAATATGTCTGAAGTGCCTGATTTTGTTCTGGAAACTGAAGACGGGACTGTAAAATCGTCAGCCCCTCACGAATTTTCAGGCTCTGCCCTGCATTTTCTCCGCAGAGGGGAAGAGCTTTTTTCAGCTTCCCTGCGCCCCGGATATAACAGTTCGGCATACAGGACAGCTTTTGTTGCAGCCTCTGCAGCAGCTCTCGAACTTGGGGTTGAGCGAAAAGCTGTTGTTTCGGTGCTTGAGGAGTTCAGGGGGCTTTCAGGCAGGATGCAAGAAAAAGAGCTTAATGGGGTTTCCCTGGTTGACAATTCCAACTCCGGAATGGACATTCTTTCTGCAGAAAAAGCCCTTGAGTACGTTCTCCTGAAGAAAAAGGACGAAAAAAAGGGAAGCATAATCCTTGTCCTCGGAGAAGAAGCCTCTCAGGTCTGTGAGGGTTTGCCTCCTGTCTCAGTGCAGGAGTTTGTAGAAAAGTTCGGTACAAAGTGCAGGCATATTATACTCGTTGGAGAGAGGATGAAGGCAGTAGCGGCTAAAAATATCTCTAATATCTCTTATGCAGGCAGTCTTCCGGAAGGGCTATTGAAAGCTTCGGAACTTGCAGGAATAGAAGACATAATTCTCTCATCAGTGAAATGTTTTCGATGAGCACTGTTCCTCCGGGGATCTCTTATGCATGTTGTTCCTTCGATAATTATCAGGCCGGCTCTGGAAAACTGGCAGGAATTCCGGATCAGGCCACGGGCTTTTCACAGGAATTTTATGATACAATTTTATACAGGGTCTTCCAATCTGTATTCGTTTCCATTGCTTGTTTAACTTTCAACTGATCCTGCTTCCGGATACCTTCTTCCCGTTCAGGCGGGTTTCACAGTCCTGCGAGATTCCGGAATCTCCCGGGTGAAACTCATATCAACATTCATATAATCAGAATAAGAGGATTTGTCATGACTCAAAAAGAGATTTCAATTATTCATCCCCGTCCGAGTTCAATCGTTGCGGCTCTTTATACCCTCAGGGACTTAAACGTCGATGTTGCAATCCTGCACGGACCCCCTGGCTGTTCATTCAAACATGCGAGGCTGCTTGAAGAAGACGGGATACATGTAGTCACTACAGGGCTTGACGAGAATGGCTTTGTTTTCGGTGGGCATGACCGGCTTGTACAGGTTATCAACAAGTCCATCGAACTCTTCAACCCTAAAATTATAGGGGTTGTCGGCACCTGTGCCAGCATGATCATAGGGGAGGAAATGCACGACGCCGTGCTTGAAGCAAACCCGGATATCCCTGTTATTGAAGTCGAAGTGCACGCAGGCTATCATAACAACACAAAAGGCGTGATCTTTGCCCTTGAATCTGCCCTCGATGCAGGGATAATTGACCGTAAAGAATTCGAGCGCCAGGAATACCTTCTCTTGAAAGCTACAGAGGTTGAAAAGAGGTTCGGGGCTGCGAGCAGGGAATACCTTGCTCCCTCCAGGGGAGACCTCAAATATCAGGTTGCAAGGCGGCTTATTGAACTCCTCAAGGAAGGCAAGAAAGGCCTCATTATAATGAACGCCAAAAAAGAAACAGGCTATATGTTTGCAGATATCACCCTTGCGGTCAATGAGGTTGCAGCTTCGCTCGGGAAACAGGAAAACCTGGTAAATATGGCAAATATCAACCCGGAACTCGGGCTCCCGCGGGTCAGGCAGCATGCCAAATTCATCATGCGGGACTTCATATCCCATGGGATTGAGATTCACGAAATCATCGGCGGCATGGATGAGTACCCGATTGCGGGGGAAAAGGTTAGCGAACTAATAAAGACAAAATACAGTGATTACGATTTTGCAGTTATCACAGGCGTTCCTCATGCAATCCCGATGGAGACCCTCCAGCACATGGAACTGATCTCAGTTACGAATGGTCCAAGGCAGGTCCTGCCCTTAAAAGAGATGGGGCACGAGCATGTTATGGTTGAGATCGACCTCCACCCAAAGACCCTCGGAGTCAGTGAAATAGTGGAATCCGAGTTCGGAGCCACATTAAGGGAAGTTGCAAAAGAAGTTGCAAAAGAAGTTGTAAATGAAGCCTGAACAGAAAAGAGTCAGGATAAAAGTAAGGATAAGATCCAGAATAAAGCCAGGATAAAATTCAGGATAAAATCAAAGTAACGGGAGGAAGATCATTTGAAAAAACAAAAGATCGTTGCAATTTACGGAAAAGGCGGCATCGGTAAGTCGAGCACAGCCTCAAACGTTGCAGCTGCCTGTGCGGAAGCAGGGAAAAAAGTCATGATTATAGGCTGCGACCCCAAAAGCGATTCGTCCATAACCCTTCTTGGGGGCAGGAGAATCCCAACCATACTCGACCTCATCCGCGAAGGGGTGGAAGTAAAGGAAAAAGATGTGGTCTTTGAAGGGTATGCCGGCGTCAAATGTATAGAAGCCGGAGGGCCCGAGCCTGGTATAGGCTGTGCAGGGCGCGGGATCATAGTTGCAATTCAAAAACTGAAAAGCATTTCCGCAGACCTCCTTAAAGAACAGGACTTTATAATCTACGACGTGCCAGGAGACATCGTCTGCGGCGGGTTTGTTGCCCCTGTCCGAAAAGGCTATGTAAATGAGGCATACGTCCTGACCTCAGGGGAATATATGCCCCTCTATGCAGCAAACAACATCTGCAAAGGGCTTTCCAAAATCGGAATGCCGCTTAGCGGGATTATCTGTAATTCCAGAAACGCTATCCGGGAAGAGGAAATCGTCAGGAAGTTTTCTGAGGAAATCGGCAGTCAGCTTATGGCTTTTATCCCCAAGCGGGATGTAGTTCAGGTCTGCGAGCGAGACGGGTATTCTGTCATGGAAAAAGCTCCTGACTCCGACATTGCTGAAATCTACCGCCAGCTTGGAAAAGCAATTCTGAATAACGAAAAGAAGGTTATGGCAGCCCACCTGAGCGATGAGCGGTTAAGGGAAATGACAAAGTGAACCGCAAAAACTTACCTGTGCCACAATATACGTTCAATGGATAAACTGACTTCAGAGGGTATTGAAATCATGTCCCACAGCAAACAATCCGGAACAGAGGCAGGGAGCATTCCCAGAGTCCTTATTTCTGCAGACCGTTCCTCTTCAGGCAAGACCACGATTTCCATGGGTCTTATGGCTGCCCTTGTTTCAAGAGGGTATAAAGTTCAGTCCTTCAAGGTCGCCCTTGACTATATTGACCCCAGTTATCATACTGAAATCACCGACAGGTTCTGCCGGAACCTTGATGGGTACCTGATGGACGAAGAAGGGATTCTTGACGTCTACTCCCATGCCTGTGAAACCGGGGGCGGAGCTGACATTGCAATTATCGAAGGTGTCAGGGGGCTTTATGAGGGATTTGAAAGCTTGAGCGACCTGGGAAGTACCGCCCAGATCGCAAAGATCCTCAAATGCCCTGTGGTTTTCGTAATCAATGCCCGCAGCATTACCCGTTCTGCTGCAGCCCTTGTAAGCGGCTATAAGAATTTCGACCCTGACGTGGAAATTGCAGGTGTTATCCTTAATAATATCGGGGGTCTCCGCCATGCACAAAAGGCAAAAGAGGCAATAGAATACTATACTGGCGTGCCGGTTATAGGAATCATTCCAAGGGATCCCGCCATGCAGATTTCCATGCGCCACCTCGGGCTCATGCCTGCGCTTGAAGGCAGGCGGAGGCTTGGAGACGAAGGGTTTGAGGACAGGCTTCGGGGAATTGAAGGGATTATCACTAAAGGAATTGATGTAGACCGCATCCTGGAAATCGCAGGGAGCGCAAAACCCCTGAAAAGTTCCGAAAATAGTGTTTTTTCCCCCGATGTTGGTGCAGAATCTCCCGGGCCGAGGATAGGTATTGCCCTTGATGAGGCTTTCAACTTTTACTACCATGATAATATCGACCTGCTGGAACTTGCCGGGGCGGAGATTGTTTACTTCAGCCCGGTAAAAGATTCTCGGCTTCCTGAGGTTGACGGGCTCTATATAGGAGGCGGCTACCCTGAACTTTTTGCAGCCGAACTCGAAGCCAACGAGTCCATGCGGATAAGTATCAAAGAAGCTTCTGCTGCAGGTATGCCCATATACGCCGAGTGCGGGGGGCTCATGTACCTCACAGAAAAAATCAGTACCGGGGTCCCGGGAAAGGGCACATACCATGATGCTTCGATGCCCGAGTCTACCTATTTAATGGTCGGGGCGCTTCCCGGGCACACAATTATGGGGCAGACAAGGGTTGTCAGTTACAATATCGGGACCCTTGATAGGGACTGCATTCTCGGAAAAGCAGGCAACAGCTTCAAGGGGCATGAGTTCCACCACTCCGAAATACGGGAAATCCCCGATGATGCGGAATTTGCAATAACCCTCTCAAGGGGAACCGGAATACAAGGAGACAGGGACGGGCTTATTGCCAGCAATACCCTTGGTTCTTACGCTCACCTGCACGGAGTCGCATACAGGGAACTTGCTGGTTCACTTGTCGAAGCTGCCCGTAAGTTCAGGGATTCAAAGGCTTCCGGGGCTTCCCGGTAAAAATATAATATATGCCTGCGTGCTCCTGTCGGTTCGATCCGGGTTTTCAACCGAAAGGTATTATTCGAAATTATAATAAGCATTAGTCAAAGTTACATAATCGTGCTGTCAGTTGCGGGTCACCTGCTTTTGCAGGTCGAAAAAACAATATTATATTAAGCAGATTATTACACACCAGGAATTACAGGCTGGATTTTTAAAAGCCAGAATAATAATCCCGATTATTATAATCCAGAATAATAATCCAGATGGTTATAAACCAGATTGTTAAAACCTCGAATATTACAAAATATATTCCATAAAACTTATTTTTATTCTATTTTCTTTTCAGGTGAACCTATTGAAAACACAACTTAAAGGGGACCGAGTCCTTGCCGGAACGGACGCGGTGGCCGAGCTTTACAAAACTGGTTATTTCGGGCGTCCCAGGGACGGCGGGCTTGAACTCTCTCTTGTGGAAGCAGCATACCTCCAGTTCAGAGGAAAACTCGAGATAGAGCTTGAAGGAAAACTGCTTGATTTCAGGGCATTTTTCGAACAGGCTTCTCTGAGGCAGCCGAATTTCGAGCTGAAATATATCGTTTACAAAGACCTCAAAGAGAGGGGGTATTATGTCCAGCCTTCAGCTGTGGACTTCAGGGTATACCCTAGAGGCAGCCATCCCGGAAAAAGTGCGGCAAAAATTTTTGTCCATGTCCTGTCGGAAAGGCAGCTTCTTTCTGTAAAGCTTTTGCAGGATTCAGTCGTCTCGGCAGAAAATGTGCACAAGCAGTTTATCCTGGCTGTGGTGGATGAAGAAAGTGACCTCACCTTCTACGAGATTAAAACCGCTGCCCCTGAAGGGGAGATGCCTGAGCCTTTCCCTGCAGTCAAAACCGATGCAACTTTCCTCGAAGACAGGGTAATCGCCTGGGACGCTCAGGCTTCCGGGGCTCTTTATGCCAGAGGTTTCTACGGAAAAATGCTCGACCCTGAAAGGCTGCAGCTTTCCCTTGTTGAGTCCCTCTACCTCTTTTCGCGGGGGATTATAGTTGTCAGGGACAGGAAAGGAAAGGTCTTTTCGTTCGAAGAGTTTGTTGAGAAAGCCTCGGAAATCGAAGGTTCTTTCCTGCGGAAATACCTTGCTTATAAAGCTCTGCGGGACTCAGGGCACGTGGTCAAGACAGGTTTTAAGTTCGGGACCCATTTCAGGGTCTACAGGAAAGTCGATTCCATTGAAAAAATTCCCCATTCCGAGTATCTTGTAAACGTAATCCCTGTAGATTACGAGTTCAGGCTTCCGGTTCTGTCCGGGGCTGTCCGGCTTGCAAACAGCGTGCGCAAACGAATGCTCTTTTCAATCGAGAAAGGGGACGGAGTCGAGTACCTGGATATTGGCAGAGTCAAAATGTGATTACGTAGAGTCAAAATGAAATTTCATATTAAATGAAATTTCATATTATATTTCATATTATATTTCATATTATATTTCTTCGAGCAGGCTTGAGTAAAGATTATTGATCTGAGTAGATTAGATCTGAGTAAACACATTCGTCGTTCTCTTAAGGGTTTTGTGAAAACCTGGTTTTCATCCAGGAAGGAGGGTGAAGCATAAATGTGGGATATTATTGCAGTGGACATATCGGGCAGGCACAGGATCAAAGGCGGCTACTACATGGTCTGTGCGGCAGCAGCCCTTACTGTTTCTGCGGACCATATCGAGAAAGTTAAGCAGGTGAAAATCCTTCCGATCTGGCTTAATAAAGCACCCGGTTTGCTTGACGTCGTGCAGCTGATTGAGGATACGGCTAACCAGCTTTCCTTTGAGGGGACAATTGTGGCAGAAAAAGGGGATATGTATAACCAGCCCCTGTGGGTGCCAGAAAGTATGTTTTCAGGGGCGTTTAAGTACCAGGAGTCCCTGGCTGAGAGAAGGGCTATCGAACTTGCTCACCATATTTCTTTGAGCGCTCGAAATTTACTTATTAAAGAACTTGTCATTGAGGCGTGAAACATTACAGCAGAACAAAATATAGAAACCGAAAACCGGGTAATTCTCGTAAAAAGAACCAATCCGCGGGCTGACCCTGAACGCAGCGAATATCTCTTTGAGGAACTCAGGGAACTTACAAGGGCTGCAGGCTATGTTCCTGTTGGGGAACTTACGCAGACAAAATTTCCGGATTCCAAGTACCAGCTGGGGAGAGGAAAGATAGAAGAGCTTGCCGAACTTGTGAGACTAAATAGGGCTGAAAAGGTCATCTTTTATAACAAGCTATCTACAATTCAGCTTTTCAATATCTCGGAAACCTGCGGGTGCCAGGTAATAGACAAGTTCCAGCTTATCCTTGAGATCTTTGCAAAAAGAGCTACCACCCGAAGGTCCAAGCTGCAGGTTGAACTTGCGAGGCTGAGGTACGAGATCCCGAGGGCAAGAGCTATTGTTTCCATTCTTAAAAAGGAGGAAAAGGCAGGTTTCATGGGGCTTGGGGACTATGAGGACGCTTATGAACAGGGCCTGAAGAAAAGGATAACAAGGATTGAAAGTGAACTTGAGTCTGCAGAAAAAGATGACGAGTCTCTGCGGGTTTTCCGGCATAGGAAAGGGTTTTCCCTGGTTTCCCTTGCTGGTTATACCAATGCCGGAAAAAGCACTCTCTTCAATTCCATTGTTGACGAAAGCGTTGAAGCACAGAATATGCTCTTTACAACTCTTGTGCCGACTACCCGGGCCCTTGAACTTGGAGGAAGAAAGGCTCTTTTGACAGATACCGTAGGGTTTATAGAGGAGCTCCCGCACTGGCTGGTTGACGCCTTCAAATCCACCCTCGATGAGATCTTTCTTTCCGACCTTATCCTGCTGGTAGTCGATGTAAGCGAAAAACCCGAGATAATCCTGCAGAAACTTTCCACAGCTCACGATACTCTCTGGGACCGTATTCAGGGGGTTCCGATGATTACGGTGCTTAACAAGACCGATTTGCTTGAAGCATCCGAACTTGAAGCTGTTATGGAAGAAATTGGCTATATGGCTCCCAATCCTGTGTTCGTTTCCGCAATAGAAAAGGCTGGCATGCAGGAGTTAAAAGCCGAGATAATCAAACATCTTCCTGCCTGGTCTTTCTACTCCTTTTCCCTTCCAAATTCGGAAAAAGGGATGTCAATTCTCTCCTGGCTGTACGATGAGGGTATTGTACACAATGTTGAGTACGGGGAGCGAATTTCAGTGGATTATGAGGCAAGAACAGAGATTCTCAACAGGATTAAATCTCTTGAACTGAATGAGGGTGAATGATGAAGATTGCGTTTTTTGGTACTTTTTAAGGCAGTATGGAAAAATAAAAAGCTTTTCTAATTATATAAATCAATTAGTATATTATCCATACATTTCCTAATTTTTTTCTGTTCCGAAATTCTTTTTTCATAACCTGAATATTGTTCGTATGTCTACGAAAGATATTTATACCCGAAAGTTGTTTGTTTGTTTGCGAACGGGTGTCTACTGAATACATCAGACCCTCCTAATATCCTAAACTACCCCTACACCAGATTTTTTATATCCATTTGCCCGTTCGCTATTCCTCCTGTCATTTTTTTCGGTTTGTTTATCCTTATTCAGTTTTCCTTATTCAGTTTTCCTTATTCAGTTTTTCTTATTCAGTTTTCCTTATTCAGTTTTCCTTATTCAGTTATCCTTATTCAGTTGTCCCGATTCTCTTTTCGGAATTCTTATGTGATATAAAGCAAGGTATCATGTGCCTGCTTCCTTTCTTTATCTCTTTTTTCGTTTCCGTTTCAAAATTTATATAACTTCATCGCTCATTTTTATATTAGCATGAAATTCGATCTTCACGTACATTCCGAGCATTCAAAAGATAGTGAGTCAAGCCATGAAGATATTCTTGAGACTGCCCGTAAAAGGGGACTTGACGGATTTGCTATCTGTGACCATGATACGGTTCAAGGAGGGCTTGCCTGTGCTAAAAAAGCCCTGGAGCTTGGTTTTGAAATCACAGTCATTCCCGGGATAGAGGTTAGTTCTTCAAAAGGGCATATTCTGGTTCTCGGGGTCAGGGAAAATATTGAACCTCTGTTAAGTCCGGAAGAAACTATCCGCAGGGCTCGAAAACTTGGAGGCACGGTTATTATTCCTCACCCTTTCAAGAGCAGTTCCCACGGGATAGGAAGTTTGGAAGGGCTTGATATAGATGCAGTTGAGGTCTTCAATTCTCGCTGCCTTTTCAATTCAGCCAACCGGGAAGCTCTGGCTGAGGCAATAAGACTTGGACTCCCTGGAGTTGCAGGAAGCGATTCCCATATTCCAGAAATGGTCGGGCAGGCATACACTGAAATTGATGCCTCTGAAAACACAGTTGAAGCCGTTTTGAAAGCAATAAGAGAAGGTAAAGTTGCTCCTGCAGGGAAAAATACGCCCACCCCTATAATCCTGAAACAGATGGCAGGGAGCGTAAAGCGAAAAATGAGAAATAAATTATTCGGAAGGTTTTAAAGGACTTTATGCAAAATGAGTTTTGAGTGAGCTGTAAGAATAGCTGACTGACTGAGCTGACTGATTTACTGGGTTGACTGACTGGGTTAACTGACTGGGTTAACTGATTGGGTTAACTGATTGGGTTAACTGACTGAGTTAACTGACTGAGTTAACTGAACTTATAGTCCGAACCTTCTTTTTTCTACTTAATCTCCCCTGCTCCCGGTCTAAATAAGCAGGGTTAATAAGTTTGCCTTCGATAGACTAAGAAAAAACATGAAAAGTGAAAGAGGAGTTGCAACCATCGGGTTCAAAAAAGAAATCAGCACAGAAATTGAAATTTTCGCTTCTGTGGACCGCATCTGGCAGATTCTTATGGATTTTGCAGCCTATCCCAACTGGAACCCCTACATAAAGGAAATCAGTGGGGAGGCAAAGGTCGGGAGCAAAATTAAAGTCCATATGAAGCCGGAGTGGGAAAAAAAAGGAGTGATCATTCACCCGAGGATCATTCGCCTGGAGCCCGGAAAAGAGCTTACATGGAAAGGAAGTTTCTTTTTCCCTGGGTTGCTCGATGGGGAGCACAGCCTCATCCTCGAAGAAATTTCAGGCCGCAAGGTTCGCTTTATCCAGAAAGAGATATTCAATGGAATTGCAATTCCTATTATCAGCACTTCATGGTCTATAGAGAAGGGTACGGTACGCAGCTTTGGAGATATGAACAATGCCCTTAAAAAAAGGGCGGAAAGGGTCAGATGAGTTTCTAGGATACTTGATCTATAATGCCCGATAGACAGATTTATAAACGGATTTTAATTTCTCTCCAGCTGTACATCCTGTTATCTCATTTTTTATCTGGCTTTTTATCTGGCTTTTTATCTGGAAGGATACTTTTTTCTGGAAGACGAAATACCCCAATCTCTTTAAATGTAAAATATTTATATAGTTGTTAGTTCCAGTAGTTTTGAATGTCCCTTAAAACCGAATATGAAAAGGTAGAACCCTACATCACAAAAGACGGCTCAATAATCCGCGAACTTATGCACCCCACAGTCCACGGTAACTCAGAACAGAGCCTCGCCGAAGCCATCGTGCCTGCCGGAGGTAAAACTTTTCTTCACAAACACCGGATAACCGAAGAAATCTATCACATTACAGAAGGTAGCGGGATAATGACCCTCGGCTCTGAAGAATTCGAGGTCAGAAAAGGAGATTCTATTTGTATTGCCCCTGGAATTCCGCACAGGGTCCGAAATCCCGGGGAAAAGGAACTGAAAATTCTCTGCTGCTGTGCGCCGGCTTATTCGCACGAGGATACGGAACTGCTGGAGTAATAAAAGAATCAACAGATCAATAAGAATCAACAGATCAATAAGAATCAACAGATCAATAAATTCCTGTTAAGTGATTTCTAATTTTTTCTAATGGGTAGATAAGGTATTCCGGAAACACATTTTGTTTGCCGCAGCCCCAAAGTAGATGTTTTTGGTTTTTCCAGCCGGGAAACGTAATTATTGTGCTTTCTTGTCCCGATTCCTTAGGTGGAACGAATCTCGGCACCGGCATGAGTAATGCAACAGGTCAACAGTTTCCCGGGTTAACATTGTTAACAAATAGTTTATGTATTCAAACATCCATTTTTATATTAACAAATTTATTCGGGGTTCGATTTTCTTAAAAACATGCTTAGTAAGCTTCTTCTTATATATGGGGGTCTGCTATGGTATATTTAAAAAAATTTAGACTTAATGAGTATGCGGTTTCGGAAGTATTGGGCCAGGTGCTTCTGACTTTCATTACTATTATAATGATGGCGTCAATTAGCGTGGTTGTGTTGGCTGAAGCAAAACATTCACACACCCCGCATATTGACTTTTATGAACAAGTTGATCCATTCAACGACACAATCGTTCTCTTTAATAATGGGGGTGAACCGGTTTTCCTCCAGGACTTTAAACTTGTTCTGCAGTCGGGAAGTACAAAGTATGTCATAAATGGGGAAGAGCTATCCGGCCAGCTTATTGAAGAATATGGGGATAATGGGTTCTGGGATTTGGGGGAATACATTTCTGTTAACGTGGCGGACATGTGCGGTCTTGATCTCGAAAACCGCGATGAAGACTTTACCGTATTCTTCATACACACTCCTTCTAAACAAGTGATCCAGAAGGCTTTTATTCCTTCTATTTACCTTGATGATGATATCCTGACTCCCAATGACCGCATTGCAAGAGACTGGTACACAGGAGGGTCTATATGGATCTCGCCCCGGCTTCTTGCACTCGACAATTCTGAGTCTCCCAAAGGCGATAAAGGGTCTGCATGCCTCGACGACGTCCAAAAAATAGGAGGCGGTTTTACAACTTATTATCCGAATGAAGAAGCTTCAATGTATGAGTATTTCGAGTTCGGGATGAATGAATCAGTGCTCGAGTCTTTCGGGGTCACGTTTTCGAATTTCGGGGTCATGCGTTCTAATTATAAAACTCTCGACATTTCCGATGTAAAGATCAAAGTGATTTATAGTGGGCACGACCATTCATTTAAATGGATTAAGCTACGGGTCTGGGATCAAACGGAAGGGAAATTCTATGAATATGACCTCCCTGAACACAAAAAAGAGTATGCTGATGAAGTATTCGATTTGCCCCACATCACAAATTACAGGGACCTTGAGAACCTCAATGTCTCTATACTTGCACAGGCAAATCATGGACAAAGCGGTAAGCATGACCTTAGCGTCGACTACATTGCGGTATATATTCCCAGTAGTGGCAAAATATAATCCGCTCCTGTGGCTCCTCAGGAAAACCTCATCCACATTGGGGATGTGAATGTTACAACAAGCGTAAAGGGAAACAGTGGTAAAGTTAAGGGTGTTGCAGTTGTGACCATCCTTGACAACAACAATAATCCGGTCGAAGATGCTAAAGTTTCCGGCTACTGGAGCGGTGAAGCCAGTGATACGTTTTCTAATCAGAAAACGGAAAATGCAGGGACAGTGATGGTTTATTCAAATGAGGTAAAATACACAGGAACTGCATTAACGTTCACCTTTTATGTGAATGATGTTACGCATGACTCATACACATGGGATGGAAATACGGTACCCTGGATGGTAGCTTACCCTTAATGTAATATGGTGAATGAAAGTGAACTACCCCTTCCTGATATCTTCGGAGCCGAGGAAGGGGTTTTTCCAATTACTGAACTAAATTATAAATGAATGGAGATATAAATTAAAAATGAATACTTTGACTCAATTCAACTTCTTTTTCCTGAATAACTTGAGCAAATTCCTATAACCAGTGTTTTTAGATTACGTTTTTCTTTTTTGACAGTTGAACCCTGTTGATAAGGTATTCCGGAAGCATATCTTGTTTGCCGCAGCCTCAACGCATATGTGTTTGGTTTTTCCAGCTGGGTAAAGTAATTACTGTGCTTTCCTGTCCCGATTCCTCGAAATAAACGAATTTTTTCGCGGGCATTAGTACTGCACGAATTCAACAGTTTCCTGCTTTTACATTGTTAACAAATTGTTTATGTACTAGTGCATCTATATTTATGTCATCTGAATTAATCGGGGTTCAATAATCTTATAAACATGCTATGTAAGCTTTTTCTACGGAACAGGGGTATGTTAGGGTGTATTCAAAAAAATTTATACATAACGAGTGTGCAGTTTCAGAGGTATTGGGCGAGGTGCTTCTGACTATCGTCATTATTATAGTGATGACATCAATTGGCACGTTTGTGTTGTCTGAATCAAAACCTTCAGAAGTCCCTCATATTGACTTTTATGAACAACTTGATCCATTCAACGACACAGTCGTTCTCTTTAATAATGGGGGCAAACCGGTTCCCATCAAAGAATTTAAACTTGTTCTGCAGTCGGATAGTACAGAGTATGTTATAAACGGGGAAAATCTATCCAGCAAGCTTACTGAACAATGTGGGGATAATGGGTACTGGGATCTGGGGGAATACATTTCGATTAATGTGTCGGAAATGTGTGGCCTTGATCTCGAAAACCGCGATGAGGACTTAACCATATTCTTCATACACACTCCTTCTAAACAGGTGATCCAGAAGTCTTTTATTCCTTCTATTTACCTTGATGATGAAATTCCAGGAGAAGAGTACGATGAAGGAGGCATATGGGTTCCGCCCCAGCTTCTTGCACTCGACAATTCCACGTCCACAAAAAGTGTTGATGGATCCGCATGTCTCGATGACGTTCAGAAGATAGATGACGACAAATACACAACATATTACCCTAATAATGCTGCTTCAACCTGTGAATACTTTGAATTTGGGCTTAATAAATCAGTGCTCGAGTCTTTCGGAGCCACGTTCTTGGATTATGAACATCTCAACATTTCCGGTGCAAAGATCAAAGTTGTTTATGCAAAACATGATAACTCATTTAGGTGGGGCAAGTTAGAGGTACGGGACCAGACAAGCGGAACTTCCTGTGAACATGTCCTCTTTGATAAAAATATGAAAATGTATAATTACAATGGAATAACGTACATTGAAGATGAGTTCGATTTGCCCTATATTACAACCACTGAAGACCTTGAAAACCTCAACGTCTCTATATTTGCAAAAATTCCCGGAAACGGTCATATGCATTACATTCACATCGACTACATTGCGGTATATATTCCCTGCATTGTCAAAAAATCACCCGCTCCTGTAGTTCCTCAGGGAGATCTCATCCACATTGGGAGTGTGAATGTTACAACAAGCGTAAATGGTGGAGGTAATAAGGTTACCGCAACTGCTGTTGTAACCATCCTTGACAACAAAGATGCTCCGGTCGAAAATGCAGAAGTTTCCGGCAACTGGAGCGGTGCAGCCAGTAAAACGTTTGATAAACAGAAAACGGACGACGAAGGGAGGACAGATCCCTTGGTATTAAAAAATGTAGACTACAACAGTGGTACATTAACGTTCACCTTTACGGTGAATGGGGTAACTTACCCCCCGTACACATGGGATAATATAACAAAAGCTGGGACTGTAAAGTACCCTTTGTAATATGGTGAATGAAAATGAAACGCCCTTTCCTGCTGTCTTTGGAGCCGAGGAAGGGGCCTTTCCAGGGAAAAGGCTCAGGACTTTTATTCTCCGAAAAGGAGCTGAAAATTCTCTGCTGCTGTGCGCCGGCGTATAAGCATGAGGATACGGAATTGATGGAATGCGTGAACATGAAATTAGATTTTTAAGAATTTGTCTTCGTCCCGAAGTAGTTTTTTCAGGGATTCATTAACTTCATTTTTGAGCTCAATGACATTCCTGAATCTCTTGTACTTGAAGTCGTCAGATTCAATTTCTCTGAGCAAGGCTTCAGTTCCCTGCTCACGTTCTATGTTTCGTTCTCCTTTAATGAAAACAAGAATAGGAAAGCCTTTCTCCTTTGCATAGCGGTATTCTCTATGAGTAATCGAAATTTCTCCTACAAGAGTGCCGTATTTCATCCCGACGATGAGCAGATAAACCTGACAGCCATTAAGGGCGTTCAAACAACCATCCAATGTTTTTTCTGGAGAAGCTGGTTCATACTCGTAGAGCAAAGAAGTATAATCTGCCGATAAGAAAGGATCGTTTTCTACAAGATCCTGAATGATTACACGTTCGTTTTCAAGTTCCTTTTGCACCGAACTGACGAATATACCAAATTTTGGAGTTATTTTGCTTCTTTTCTTGAGATCTTCAAACAAAATAGGTTCTGATTTTTGTTTTCTCTCGATTTCATGGAGTATTTCGTACGCTGTGTTTACCAAAAATTCATTGTCTGAGTTTAGTAAATTACGCAGACGGTTTTTATTTTCAGGAGTACTAACCTTACCCAAAGTATCTGCAGCTACTTTTCTCACTTCTTCATCCTTGTCTTCCAACGTATTTATCAGTAGCTCAATTGCTTTTTCATTCCTACCTATTCCTAGTGCTTTTACTGCTATCTGTCGAATGTTAGAATTTTCATCTTTTAGTTTATTTACTAGAGGCTCAATTGCTTTTTTGGAATTTATCTCCCATAGTGCATTTACTACTTTCTCTCTTAATTCTGTGTCTTGATCGTTTAACATGTTTACTAGTGGTTCTACTGCTTTTTCGGATCTTATGCTTCCTAATGCGTCTGATGCTGCCTTTTTTACTGTTGTGTTTTTGTCTTTTAGTGAATCTATTAGTGGCTCCACTGCTTTTTTAGACTTTATCTTTCCTAATGCATCTATGATAGCTACTATGATATTTACTTTCATAATGGAGTTCTTATCCCTTAGTGCAGTTATCAGTGGCTCCGCTGCTTTTTCAGACCGCATTTCCCCGAGCGCGCTTACTGCACACCATTGTACATTGAAATTTTCATCTTTTAACAAGCTTATCAATGGTTCTACCGCTTTTTCAGACCTTATGTTCCCGAGTGCCATTGATGCGCTCCATCTAACAACAAAATCTTCATCTGGTTTACTCAATACATAATCTTTATCATTAAGCGCATTAATTAATGGTTTCACTGCACGCTCCTTTTTTATTTCTCCTAATGCTTCCGCTGCTCCCCATCTTACAACGTAAATATCATCCTTCAATAAATTTATAAGTGGTTTAACTGCTTTCTCGCACTTCATTTTTCCTAATACTTCTGCCGCTCCCCATCGCATAAAAATATTTTCATCTTTCAGTAAATTTATTAATGGATCTACTGCTTTTTTAGATTTTATCTCACCAAGTGCATTTTCCACATCCCATCGCACGAAATTATCTCCATCTTTCAGTGAGTTTATAAGCGGCCCAATTGCTTTTTCAGATTTCATTTTTCCTAATGCTTTCGCTGCTCCCCGTCGCATTAAAAGATTTTCATCTTTTAAAAAAGATATCAATACGTCTACTACCTTTTTAGACTTTATTTCTCCTAGTGCTTCTGCTGCACACCGTTGCACAAGCCCATCTTGATTTTTTAATGCATTTATTAATGGCTCCACTGCTTTTTCAGATTTTGTCTTTCCCAATGCTTCTGCTGCTTTCCACTGTAAATCTTTTTCCCCGTACTTGAGCACTTCAGAGAGTATGTCTATAGATACAGTTCCAAGCAATCCTAAACTCTCAATAGATCTTCTTTTTTCCAACATGAACTGCGAGTTCAGTTTCTCGACAAGTAAGGAACAAAGCTTTTCTTTTGTTTCATAACTTATCTTTTTCCCACATTTAGAGGCTAGATATAGTTCTTCATTTAGAATTATTGAATTGATATATTCATCAGCAGATTCAATCATTTCAGAGGTAAATATTACAACTTCTTCCCATCTGGGATGACTGAAAGCTTTAGAGATGTCAAATCCATTTTCAAAAAGCTCTTTTAGCTTTAAGGCTGAGAAATATTCTTGAAAAGATTGATGAATTCCATATTCAACTTCTAAACCTTTAATGTTAGAATCTTTTTTTACTAAAAGCCCGAGCTTGAAGCAATCTTCTAAGATGCACTGAGGAGTTTTTTCTTCGAATTTGGAATCTTTAGTATGCTTTGTGATAATTTCCAAGGCTTTATCATACTCGCATGAAACCTTTTTCCAACATTGAAGTTTAAAATATAATTCCTTAAGAGCATTTTTTATCTGTACTCGGTTGGCACAAAGAGTTTTCCCTTTTGTCCGTTCATAATGAAAAAAGAGGCCGGAGACAAAGGCATTATATAATTCTGAACGATTTGAGGGAAGTAAATCTTCCTTTCTGTCTTTTCTATCCTTTGTTACTTCAATCGCAAGGTGAAGTAACATAGGATTTGTAATTAGAGATTTTAATTGCTGGTCATTTAGAATATTATTTATTAAAATTACTTTTAGTTCCCTGTCTATAACACGTTTTTCTATGAATATCTCAATTTTTTCATCGGTAAGTTTTTCTAACTCTACTACTTTGAAATCATTTCTTAAATATTCAAAAAAGCCGGATCTTGACGAAATAACAAATTTGCAGTTGCTGTATCTGGCGATAAAATTGGAAATTTCATCATAGGGGAAGAATTTTTCGGTAGGTAGGAGCAGATCATAACCATCGAGTAGAATGATTAATTTTTCTTCTAAGAGAGTTTCGAGAGTGATTTCAGACAAACCTTTTTTCTTAATCTGCAATTTAAAATAATCAAAAAATGAGTCTCTTGTATATGAATTAAGTTCAATATACAAAGGAATACTACCTTCTTTCCTTTCTAGATATTTTGTGGCAAAGGTACAGTTCAGCCATCTAAGCGTAGTTGTTTTTCCAGAACCAGATTCTCCTGAAATGATCAACTTTTCTTCTTTTGCTACAAGTTCAAGAATTCCAAACTCTTGCTTTTTATCGTCTTTCCCATCCCTTTGATTTTTATAATTGTTCTCATTGCCAAATTTGAGATTTGTTGGTAAGATCTTTTTAGCTGAAAGTTCAGTATATATTTCGCTGATTTCTATATGTTCATTTATTGTCTTACTCAGGTATTTCTTTATTGATTCCTCGAAATCTGTATCTAATTCTTTGCTACATTGATCCGCTTTACTTTCATTAACTATTTTATGTATTTCCTGAACTTTGTGATATGTTTGTTTTAGTAGATAATGGTCAAGATACTTTATAAGCTCAGGATATTTCTCGATCTCAGCATCTATGATTTCAAAAAAAGTGTTTAAGATTAAATCTGTATCTTCGCGGGAGAAATCTTCCTCGCTGAATAAATCAAAAAACTCTTGAATTAAAATATTTGAACAATCAAGCTTATCCGGGTTTTTCAGGTATTTTTCGATTGCTATTTCCACGTTTTTCTGATGAAAAAACGTATCAATCTGTATTCCATTCAATTTACAACGCTTATTTGAAAACTCTTCAATCGCCTTATCATATACTTTCGAGTAAGTATCAGAAATTTCTTTAGGGATTTTCTTGGAAGAATCATATATCAGGTTAGTAAGAAAGCCTAAAGCTAATTCTGAAAAAACCATCATATCCTCATTGGCAAAAGCATTTCTTCTTTACTTCTCGATCAGCTCCCTTATTGAAACCATATAAATTAATTCTTTCTATTTTTTACGGGAAAGACCGCTCTCCTGCGTCGAGCGTGACAAAAGCGGTTTTGTATAGCGAATATCGTTGTACTGGTCAGAAATCTTATAAGATAGTCCTTTTGATCTCAGATCACTGATATAACCCATCAATTTGTCCTCTTGAGCGAAAAGAAGTGGAGAGAAAAGGACCGCGTATTCCCGAGGCGCAATTCGGAAAGCGAAACTCGGGCGGGCTAGGAGCGGTCCAGTAGTTCCGAATAACCCAATTTCCGAACTTTGAATTTGGAACATTTATAACTATATTTAATAACCCAAAAAAAAGTTCTAATAGATCATGGAATTCATTTTCAATGCCAACCAAAAACGATCCCATGATCATAGACACAACCAGTTTACTGGGTGTGTCTTCTGAATTGTTTAGCATCATTGATATAATAACTTTACCTGCTGAAGCAAATTATAGCTATCAAGAAACTCTTAATGTTTTACTTCATGCGGCGACATCTTCTTCCAATTCTCTTGAATCTGCAAGTAATGATCTCAGGTCCAAAATACCTAATCTAAGAATTCCTTCAGCTGATACTATTTTTAATTACATCAAATCCAATTCCACTGAAGATGTACTCTCTTCATTTCGAAAAATAAATAATGAGATTTTTGAGATGATGAATCTTAAAAATAATGTTCATGACATAGCTGTGGACTTTCACGACAAGGCATATTATGGAAGTAGAGACACTCCCTTGATAAGGGGAATCAAACCAAAGAATGGAACCTCATGGGGATATTCTTTCTGCACTTTAGATATAATTGGAAATTCTAAGCTAACATTTGATGTTATTGATATCAATGGGTTAAGCAAAGATTATTCGATTCTTATGGATTCTTTATTTGAAAGGATTGAAAATATGGGGGTAAAAGTGGGAACTGTATACATGGATAGAGAATTTTTTAATAAGAAAGTGATCTCAAAGATGGATGAACACAAACTGGATTTCGTAATTGCAGCTAAATCCAACAAGAGAATAAAGGGCATACTTGAGAAACACACAAAAGAAAATGGAAATACGTCTACTGTTTTTGAATATCGGTTTCTGGAAGGAGGACCAACTTTTAACATTATAGCAATGTGGGATCAGGAGAAAGGATACATCCTATTTGCAACAAATAAAAAAGTGGGTATGATAGACACATTCGTAAAGCAAATACCTGAAGAATACAGAAAAAGATGGAATATAGAAACTGGATATAGAGTAAAAAACGATTTTAAGATACGAACATGCTCTAAATCACCTGTTGCAAGGACGCTATTTTTTGTAATACAATGTATCATGTATAACATTTTGAATGTCTTAAAATCGGTTCTTGAGATTACAGCATATCAAATGAAATCAGTAATTAATCAAGATATTATTAAAGCGGTAACAGATGGAATTGAGTCATTATGCAATATTCCAGTCAAGTTATTCCTGGATTACTTAATGAAATTTAATCGAGAAAGAAGTCGGGCGCTTCGCGCCCGATTAAGAGATATATAAATATCAGGATATAATCAAAAAAACATAAAATCGGTTAGTGGAGACTATATACAAATTTTACTTAGGGACTTTACAATACTGAAATTTTTAGATTACATTATCAACAATATACTCCAGAGGAATGAAATGAAGGCTTTTCTTGTGAACTATTATGGAAAAATTGAAAATGAGTGAGAGTAGTCATTCGGAACTACAGTAAATCGGAACTACTGGCGGTCAGAATAAAGCTTATAAGGTGGCTCAGTCTTATTTTTTCCCCTTATTTTCACCCGCCTCTAACCTTTTATTCAATCCTTCTTCTAATGCCCCTTGTCTCCGCAAATGCCTTCACTATAAGTTGTATCCTCGAAATTTCACCTGCTAAATAAGGTTTATTAGCCCTTGAAAAATTGGTCGGTTTTTCGAGGTATTTAAAGAAGGTCTTTAAAGAGAGACTATCTTACTTATTCAGCCAGTAATTCTTTTCGAATGAGCTCCTCTTTATCCCTTTTTAAGTAAGAAATCTCGGTGATTCCGGTGCTATCAAGTAATTTCCTTATTTCATTCATATGTAATTTATTTTCATCTTTTAGCCTTGTTAGCGCTTCCTCACGAGTAATTAAACCTTCTCTTACCATTTTGGAATAAAAATCATCTTTTTCTGTCATGTTGAGAGTTTTCATATACATAAAATCTTTTAAATGACTTACAGTGCAGTCAAATCTCCAGGATGAACTGAATCGTCTCGGGCTTTCCCAGTTCAATTCCCGCTTTATTCTTGACAAAACTTCTTCTTCTTTCCAGGGAATGTAGTGAAATATGTCTATAAACTTAATATTCGGGGACAAAAACCGGGGTCCAAAACTGTACGGATTTCCGTACAAAAATCCTGTTACCATTGTGGGAATACACTTCGGATGGCAATAAAGAGGATTTTTTAGCATCTCATTCGCAATTCCTCCAAAACCTTTTATGCCAAAACTTTTTGTTAAGAGATTCATGTAATTGTCATCTGTTGAAACATTCAGTAATTCCCTTTTAAAAGATATGTACTCATATGGATTACCTCCTGTTACTACACATCCCGCACCATACTTTTTTGCGTACTTAATTACATTTGGAAGAATCAATTTACAGGCAATACACATCATAGGTATAGCCGCAGGAGATGGTTCGCGAAGCCATGAAGTAAAATTATGTTTAAATGTTTTTTCATGAATATTATTCTTCAATTTGAAACTAACAACATCAACGTTTAGCGCTTCTACAGCATTTTCAATATTGGTTTTAGCCTGGGGATCCGTAAATGGATTTTCGTAATTAACTGCCAGAACTTTTAGATTATAATCTTTTACAAGTTTAAGGAGTGTATAACTGCTATCTCTCCCACCACTGATTCCTAAAACACAATCATATTTGCTGCTATCTTTGCGGTACGAGTACAGTAATTCTCTAAGTTTTGATTCCCCTTCATACTGTACTTTTACATGAGAATGGCAAAAATTACAAACACCATCTTTATCAAAAGTAATGTTTGGTGTTGTTTCGGGCAGTATACACATACTACATCTTTTCAAGTATTCATTCTCTGCCATAATTCCCCCCCCGATGTACCTTTTTAATTTTGAATGATTTACACACTTTACAACGAAAATAGACTGGTAACGATCTGAAATTTCTAAATTTGTGTATATCTTATTCAATTTTGCGGTATTATATGTATAATACTATAAATGAACTTAAATTTAACTAATCTTAATAATTATAGCTGAACAGGTCCCTGTATGTTTTGTTTTCCTGTAAGTTTTGTTTATCTGAATCGTAACTTTTTTTGGTTACATGAAACCCTATTAAAAAAAGATTCTCTGACCACTTCGCCATGTGTAGGAGTGGCAAGAGTGACAGGATATGTGAACATTGAGAAGTTTTATACTATATAATCGAAAAGGAGCCCATTAAGCCCATTTAATAAGATACTAAGTAAATGCCTCGATACAGCTAAAAATATGGCCTGAATTTTCCCCTTACTTTTGTTCCTCTCATCTTTTTTTCATTTCGTCTTTTCATACCACTCGTCCCTGGCTTCCACCAGTGCCCTCATATTTGCAAGCGGAGTTCTCGGAGCAATCCCACAGCCCGGGGCAAGAATATCCACACCGGCTGAAAGGCACTGTTTTGCTTCTGCTTTCACATCGTCGGGGGTTCCGAAGAGCAGAGTCCTTGAGGGAGAAACGTTTCCAATTAACCTTGCCCTGTCTCCGATGGCTTCTTTTGCAGCTTTTATGCTGGCTTTTTCTTCGATGCTGATGGCTTCAAACCCGCATTCTGAAAGGGTTTTCAGGGAATCTCCTGCATCGCCGCAGATGTGCAGGATTACGGGGCCTTTCACTTTTTTGCAGAGGCGTTTGTAGAAGGGTTTGACAGAGTTTTCCAGAACCGAAGGGGGCATCATCCTTGAGCCGACTATTCCGCCGTCGGGCATGCAGAGGGCATCTGCGCCGTGGTCGAAGAGAGCGTTTGCGTACTCAATGCATATTTCGGTGCAGGTTTCCATGAAGGCGTCGACGTAGTCGGGTTTTCTTATAGTCCAGATCAGGTAGTTTTTGACTTCCGCAAGGTGGGTAAAAACCGTCAGGGGCCCTTCCATCCCTGCGATAAGAGGGACTTCTTGATTCCCGGTTTTTCCTCCTGTCCGGGCTGCCAGGATTTCCGTTGCTTTGAACACGGTGGGGATTCTTCCCCTTTCGAGCAGGGCTTCAGGGACTTTCAGTTTTTCCGGGCCTTCCGAGAAGGGGTGAGACAGGACCGAGGGCTGGATATCTTTTGTGCCCATCCGCACATTGCAGCCCATGGCTTCGGCAAGCACGGTCAGACAATAGGGATAACGTACGGCTTCAAGGCCCGCAATCTCGTAGCCTGCAAGGGCAAGAGCTGCCAGCTTTTCCGGGTCAGAGTGAGCGGCTGGCCAGGCGGCACCGGTCAGGTCCATCAGTTCTACAGTTCCGGTCTGGGTCACGGAGCAAACGGGGATTCTGTCCACGGGCTTTCCCTGAAGCGCGTTAAGAAAGTTTTTCCTGAGATTCTGTACCATTTTTCTGGCTCCTATTTATTGATTTTTTTCAGTTTTCTAATTTTCAGTTTTCTAATTTTCAGTTTTCTAATTTTTCAATGTTCCAATTCCGGTTTGCCTTTTTGTTCAAACATGATCCATGTGAACATGTCTCCGCTCCTGGAACAATATGGCTTTTGATTTTTCTTCGGTTTCAAGGCTTTCTAGGATCTCAAAAGCAAGATTTGCTGCAAATCTATTTTCCGAGGCAAGTAAAGCCTGCAGCTGTGCTTTATCGGATATCGTACAGATTTCACTGAGTGCGCATGCAGCCTCTGCTTTTACGAAGCGGTTCCAGTCATAGAGTGAGTTGATTAGGGGCTCGATTGCTTTTTTCGGTTTTATCCTGCCCAGGGCTCTTGCCGCCGCCCACCTTGTGAAATCGTCAATGTCGGCAAGAGCATTGATTAGAGGATCGATTGCTTTTTCGGCTTTAATCCGCCCCAGGGCTTCTGCTGCACTCCATCTGCCATCATTGTTTTCATCAATTAGTGCCTTAATAAGCGGGTCAATGGTTTTTTCGGATTTTATTTTTCCAAGGGCTCTTGCAGCTTCCCTTCGCACAAATCCAGCGTCATCGTAAAGAAGGACATCTATCAGGGGCTGGATGGCTTTTTTTGATTTTATCCTGCCAAGTGCCTCTGCTGCAAGCCTTCTCACCATTTCGTCTCCGGACTTGAGGGTGGAGATCAGGGGTTCAATGGATCTTCCGGGGTCCAGGTTCACAAGAGCCTCTGCTGCAAACCTCCTAACTTCCTCATCTTTATCTTCAAGAGCATTTATCAGGGGGTTAAGAGCTCTTTCGGATTCTTTTTCTGAAAGGTTTCCGAGAACTTTTGTAGCTTCTCTTCGCACAAACTCGTCTTCGTCTTCAAGGGCACTAATCAGCATGTCAAGGGTCCGGTCTGAGGCTGTATCTGGCATCTGGTTCAATTCCCCGTCTGATTCCAACGCCCTGTCTGATTTTATCAGGCCGAGAGTTCTTACTGCCTCTCGCCTCACAAAATGGTCCCCTGATCCGAATGCACAGATGAGCGGTTCGAGGGTTTTTTCGAGTTTCAGCTGTCCAAGGGCATTTGCCGCTCCTCTCCGGACGAAGCGGTTTTCATCTCCAAGTGCGAGGAGGAGCGGAGAAACGGCTTTCCCGGATTCTATCATCCCGAGTGCCCTTGCTGCTTCTATCCGGACTGAATGGCTCTCGTCCCCGAGTAAGCTGATCAGGGAGTCAACTGCTTTTTTTGCCCCTATATCTCCAAGGGCTTCAGCGGCTGCCTTTCTTACAGACTCTTCTTCATCAGAGAGTGCGGACATCAGAGGGGAAATTGCTTTCTCAACCCCTGCCCTCCCGAGGGCTTTTGCCGCTTCCCTGCGGACAAAGTGGCTTTTATCCCCAAGTGCGCCGATGAAAATATCAGGACTTTTGTCCAGTTTTATTTTTCCAAGTTCTTTTGCTGCTATCCATCGCACAAACTCCTCTTCGTCTCCCAGGGCTTCTATGAGCATTCCGGAAGCTTTTTCTGATTTCATCTGGCCCAGGGTTTCTGCGGCTCCCAGGCGAACAAAGTTATCTCCCTCCCGGAATGCCTCTATGAGAAGGTCAGCTGCTTTTTCGGAGTTTGCCCTGCCAAGAGCCCCTATAGCTCCCCAGCGCACAAAATCATCTTTAGCCTCAAGGGCACCTACCAGGATTTCGAGCGCTCTTTTCGATTCAATCTGAGCCAGCGCTTCCGTAGCTTCCAGACGGACAGCCCTTTCCTGATCTTCAAATGCGTTCGTGAGCAGTTCGGTTGCTCTCTCGGACCCGATCACTCCAAGAGCCTTTACAGCTTCCCTCCTTACCGAATAATCTCCGTCTCCAAGTGCGGCCGTGAGCGGGGCAAGAGCCGCTTCTGATTTTGTTTCCCCAAGGATCCTCACAGCTTCCCTTCTCACACTTATCTCTTCATCGTGAAACGCTTCCGAAACAGCTTCAATCCCGCAAGTCCCCAGGCTTCCGAGGCTCTGAATTGTCCTCAGTTTTTCCACTGTAAATTTACTGTCAAGCTTCCTGGCAAGCAATGCACATAATTTTTCCTTTGTTTCGGGCCCGGTTTTCCCTGCACATTTTGAAGCAAGGCATAAATTCCCGCTTAAAATAATGGAATTTACCAGTTCTTCCCCAGATTCAACCAGCTCAGAGGTGAATATGACCACGTCTTCCCATTCAGGATGCTCAAACGCATCTGAGATATCCATGCCGTTTTCAAAATACGTTCTCAACTTTAAGGCAGCAAAGTACTCCTGAAAAGATTGGTGTGATTGGTGTATTTCTAATCTTATTTCGGAACCTTTTCTTCTCAGGATCCCTAGCTCAAAGCACGCCTGAAGAATTTTTCTTGCCTCTTTTTTGAAGAATGAACCGTATCTGCCGGATGAATCATATTTTACATATTTCCCTGCCACTTCAAAGGCGTATTTGTATTTGCATGAAACCTTATTCATGCACTGGAGTTTGAAGGATAAATCAATAAGGATATTTTCAATTATTATCCTTTCCGAGTTCTCTTTTTCTGAATTCTCTTTTTCCGAGTTCTCTTTTTCCGAGTTCTCTTTTTCCGAGTTCTCTTTTTCCGAGTTCTCTTTTTCCGAATTCTCTTTTTCCGAGTATACATTCTCGGCGCTGAGAATTGATTTTTCTTCTGTCAATTTTTTTAATAGCTCTGAAATGAAAGCCTTATAAATCTCCGCCCGGTTGGATGGAAGAGAAGCTTCAATCTTTTTTTCATTTTCTTTTATCCCCCGGCTGGACTCTGCAATTTCGAGCCAGAGGGAAAGCATCAGGGGATTTCGAAGAACCGTATTTGAATTGTTTTCTTTCAGGGCAGCGGTTTTCAGAAAGTTTGCCTGTTCCTCATCCGGGATATACTTCTCTATAAAGTCCCTGACTTTTTCATCAGTCAGTTTTTCAAGTTCGCAAACCGCAAACCTGTTTCTTATGCTGCCGGAAAGCCGGGGTCTTGAGGCTAGAACATATCTGCAGTTTTCGTATTCTGAGATAAAATCGGAAATTTCATCGAAAGGAGAAAAATTGTCGGAAGGGGTAAGCGTGTCAAGCCCATCCAGAAGCAGCAGGGCTTTTCCTTCCAGCAGTTTCCTGAAATCAGGTCCTGATATACCTTTTTTTCCCGTTGTCCTTCTCAAATAATCATAAAAAGAGCCTTTAACGTAGGAATCAAGTGCTGCGTAAATGGGGACAAAGCCTTCTTTTTTATCGAGGCATTTCCTGGCACAGGCATTACCCAGCCATCTAAGGGTCCAGGTCTTTCCCGAACCTGCTTCTCCGTAAATTATTAAATGTTTTTCTTTTTTTACAAATTGAAGGACTCCAAATTCACGGTTCAGACAGACCTTTTCTTCAAAAAGTTGGCGGGTGATCGGTAATATTTCCCTGACCGAAAGTTCCGTGTAAAAATTACTGGTGTAAAAATTACTGGTGTAGAAATTACTGATATCTTCTGTACTGTCTTCCTGAATTAAACCTTTCAGGTATTTATCCAGTTTATCCAGTCCGCCTTTTGAGATGCTCTCTGTTACAGGCATAAGGTCCCCACAATTTTAGCACGAATAGATTCCATTTTTTTGGTTCTATTCTTTTTGTCAGGGGACCTTTTTTAGTTTACTGCTTTTAGTCTGTGTCCCGGACTTTTTCCACGACTTTCTTGTTATATGAGTTTACGACGTCACTCCGGGTGATGAGGCCAAGAAGTCTTGTTTTATCCTCGCGGTCCACAACGGGGAGCCTGCCTATTTGCTTTGAGCCAAGGCGTTTGAGGACGGCTTCAAGGGTTTCGTCGGGGTAGGCGACTTCCACATCCCGGGTAGCGATATCCCCTATCTTTTTGTCAACTTCTCCGTATTTTACTTTACTTCGGAGGTCTGAGAGTGTTACTATCCCTGAAAGTTTGCCTTTTGAATCAAGGACTGGAAAACCGGCATGGCGGCTTGCCTGCATGAGTGCAATAAGGATATCCACGTTTTTTTCTTCGGAGACGGTCTGGACATGTGTGACCATGGCATCTTTTACAAACATGGAGACCATGATATCCACTTCCCGGCCTTTTCGGATCTTAAACCCTCTCCTGCGGAGCCCTTCTGTGAAAATGGACTCCGTATACAGGGCATTGGACATCACATTGCTCAGCACGCAGGCAAACATGAGAGGGAGGATGAGACTGTAATCCCTGGTGATCTCAAAAAGGATCAGGATGGCGGTAAGGGGAGCTCGGGCAGTCCCGGCAAAGACCGCTCCCATCCCAACCATAGCATAGGCTCCTGGCTCTGCAATCATCCCCGGGAAGAACATGTTTGCGGCTGTCCCGAAGGCTCCCCCTAACATTGCGCCTGTGAAAAGGGAGGGGACAATCGTCCCACCCGATCCCCCAGAACCCAGGCTCAGGGAAAATGCGAGGATTTTCAGGAAAAGCAGGACCAGCAGGAGCTTGAAGGGAAACTGGTTGTTCAGGGCGTCCATAATAACATCATACCCCATTCCCAGGACCCGGGGGTAAAAAAGGCCGATTATACCTACTGCAAGCCCTCCCAGGGCAGGTTTGAAGACTGGATGCAGAGGGATTCCCGAAAAAAGGTCTTTTGTGTAGTAAAGCGTCCGGATCAGAATTGTAGAGGTGATCCCTGCAAGAAGTCCGAGGACAAGGTAGAGCCCCAGTTCTTTGTAGGGGCTGACTAACTGGTAGGAAGAGATCTCGATGGGTTTTATCCCGAAAAGCGTGCTTGAGACAAGGGTTGCAAAGACTGAAGAGATAACTATCGGAATAAAGGTCCTGGTTTCAAGTTCTCCGTAAATCACCTCTACTACAAAGACCACACCTGCAAGCGGGGCGCTGAAGGCAGCTGCAATTCCGCCGGCAGCCCCGCAACCGAGAAGGGTCTGAAGTTGCCTTTCCGGGCTCTTCAGGATTCTCCCTACAAGAGCGCCTGTCCCGGCTCCGGCAAGGACACCTGGCGCTTCCTTTCCCAGGGCGCCTCCTGAACTGATAGTGATTATTGAAGTAAAGACCTCCAGAAAAGCATCCTTGAGCTTAATCCTTGCTCCACGGAGGGTTACGGTTTCTATAAGCCCCTCAACTCCGTATTTCTTTTTTATCAGGAAGTGGGTGATTAACCCCACCAACAGCCCACCAAGGGCAGGCGTGAATATTACATAATAGAATGGGAACTCGTGTAATGAGTATCCCTGTTGCATACCCAAAAATACGTTGCTGTATTGGAGAATGCGGTCATAAACGCCTATTACGAGCCCTGTCAGGAGCCCGATTATAATGGCAATTGAGTTGACCCTGGTAGTCTCAGTATCAAACCGGGAGATATACTCCGTTATCCTGGGGTATTCTTTTATGTTATGAAATCTGAATTTGGATTCTGGGTCAACTTCCAAATGTTTGCGCCTCTCTGAGACTTTTTATGCTTAAATTTTTCATGAGCAAAAAAAGTAATTTCAGGTTCAAATCTGCCTGAAATATTTATTCTGCTCTAAGGATTTCGAGCATTTATTTAAATGTATCCTTATATAAAATATTTGGGTGTTCTTCTCAATATCCTATCCTCAGGAAACTGGTCTTCTTTCTTATTTTTGCGTAAACTTTTAAACCCACTTATTTAAACTCTTTTATTTTCTCTGAATAAGTTCCAGGACATCACAGAGTTTTTTTGCAGTTTCGGAAACTGTCTGCATTCCAACGGTGTCCTCTTCTGCCGGGTTCCACGTAATTCCACCGAAGTGGGCATTGTCGCCGACCACAATCATCCCGTGAATGTGCATCCAATCATGGATGGACTGAATTGTTTTTTCCTGTCCTCCGTTTCTTGAGCCGCCAACTGAAAGAGCTGCACCTACTTTATTTTTGAGTGCAAAGTTTTTACGGCGAAGCAGGACACTTCTGTCAAAAAGGGCTTTGAGCTGGGCAGGATAATTTCCCATATATACGGGAGCTGCAACAATTATACCGTCTGCAACTCTCATTTTTTCATAAATTTCTTCCATACCGTCATCAATCACACAGAAATCTTTCTCTCTGCAAGCCCCGCACGCTTTGCAGGGAGCAACTTCCTCGTTTGAGAGATAAACGGTATCGGTTTCAAAACCCCTTTCTTTTGCAACCTCGAGAGCAGCTACAATCATTTTTTCACAGTTCTGTCCCTTTCGCGGGCTGCCTGAAATTCCTATAATTTTCATTCGTATCATTCCGGAATTGTTTTATATTAATCTGTCATTTATATTCAGTAATAATTGTTTTAAATTATCGTACCTTTGCCGTAAAAATCATATTGTAACTTCATATATTTTCGGGATAAATATTTGCATAATGATATATATCCGCAACATTAAATATATATTTTTGATTTTTATATATCTATCTATGCATTTTACGTAAATTTATATATCAAGACCCAGCTAAACTAAATTACTTCAATTATTATAGGAGGTTGGTCTATTGGTTACATTTTTAGAGAAGATCAGTGAAAGAGCAAAGAAACTAAACAAGACAATCGCTTTACCTGAAACAGAAGATATAAGAACCCTCCAGGCAGCTGCTAAGATCCTTGAAAGAGGTATTGCAAAAGTTGTCCTTGTCGGTAATGAGGCCGATATTAAGGCACTCGCAGGAGATCTGGATCTCTCAAAGGCGAAAATTGTAAATCCTAAAACCTATGAGAAAAAAGATGAATACATTAACGCTTTCTACGAGTTGAGAAAGCACAAAGGCGTCACACTCGAAAGTGCAGCCGAAATTATTAGCGATTACGTTTACTTCGCTGTTATGATGGCCAAACTCGGGGAAGTAGACGGTGTAGTATCAGGCGCTGCCCACTCTTCTTCAGACACCCTGAGACCTGCTGTTCAGATCGTGAAAACAGCCAAGGGCGCAGCTCTTGCATCCGCTTTCTTCATAATCTCTGTGCCTGACTGTGAATATGGGTCAGACGGCACATTCCTTTTCGCTGACTCTGGCATGGTTGAAATGCCGAGCGTAGAAGACGTTGCAAACATTGCAGTTATTTCCGCAAAAACCTTCGAACTGCTGGTCCAGGACGTGCCAAAGGTTGCAATGCTCTCCTACTCCACCAAGGGAAGCGCCAAGAGCAAGCTGACCGAAGCAACAATCGCTGCTACAAAACTTGCACAGGAACTCGCTCCTGATGTTGCAATCGACGGCGAACTCCAGGTTGACGCAGCAATTGTCCCCAAAGTTGCAGCTTCAAAAGCCCCCGGAAGCCCTGTTGCAGGCAAAGCCAATGTTTTCATCTTCCCTGACCTGAACTGTGGAAATATCGCATACAAGATCGCCCAGAGGCTTGCCAAAGCTGAAGCTTATGGCCCTATCACTCAGGGACTGGCAAAGCCAATTAACGACCTGTCCAGAGGCTGCAGTGACGAAGATATTGTCGGTGCCGCTGCAATTACCTGTGTGCAGGCTGCAGCACAGGACAAATAATCGAAAACGTTTCGGAAGCGTTTTATTAACTTTCATATATAGTATTATTTATCCGGAAACTCTAAATTTGACTGAAAAGCAATGGATTGAACTGGGGTTTACACATGAAAGTACTGGTTATAAACGCAGGGAGTTCGTCTCTCAAATATCAATTAATTGATATGACGAATGAGTCCGCTCTTGCAGTAGGTCTTTGCGAGAGGATAGGTATCGACAACTCATTTATTACCCAGAAGAGGTTTGACGGCAAGAAGCTGGAAAAGCAGACCGACCTTCCAACCCACAAGACCGCCCTCGAGGAAGTCGTCAAGGCTCTTACCGACTCGGAATTCGGTGTCATCAAAGACATGGGCGAAATCAATGCAGTCGGGCACAGGGTTGTGCACGGTGGGGAAAATTTCACCACCTCGGCTTTGATCGATAAGGGTGTAGAAAAGGCAATCATGGACTGCTTCGAACTGGCTCCTCTCCACAACCCTCCAAACATGATGGGAATTTCTGCCTGTCAGGAGATCATGCCCAGCACCCCGATGGTTGCTGTCTTTGATACAGCATTCCACCAGACAATGCCGGCATATGCCTACATGTATGCTCTCCCGTACGAACTGTACGAGAAGCATGGGATCAGGAAATACGGCTTCCACGGGACCTCCCACAAGTATGTTGCCGAAAGAGCTGCCCTTATGTTAGGAAAGCCTGAGGAAGAAACCAAGATCATCACCTGCCACCTTGGAAACGGCTCAAGCATTACGGCTGTAAAAGGCGGGAAATCCGTTGAAACCAGCATGGGCTTTACTCCGCTCGAAGGGCTCGCAATGGGCACCAGGTGCGGTTCGATTGATCCGGCAGTCGTCCCCTTCATTATGGAAAAAGAAGGCCTGACAACCAGAGAAGTCGATACCCTTATGAACAAGAAGTCAGGTGTGCTTGGAGTTTCTGGACTCAGCAATGACTTCAGAGACCTCGATGAAGCAGCTTCCCAGGGCAACCAGAGAGCCGAACTCGCCCTTGAAGTTTTCGCATACAAGGTCAAGAAGTTCATAGGCGAATATTCAGCTGTGCTCAACGGTGCAGATGCGGTTGTCTTCACAGCAGGCATTGGAGAAAACAGTGCAAGCATCAGGAAGAGAATCCTCGTAGGTCTGGAAGGTCTTGGCATAACGCTCGATGAGGAAAAGAACAAGATCAGAGGCCAGGAAATCGATATCAGCACTCCGGCTGCAACAGTAAGGGTCTTTGTTATCCCAACCAATGAAGAACTTGCAATTGCAAGGGAAACAAAGGAAATCTGTGAGACAGAAGTAAAGCTACGCAGCTCAATATCTGTCTGATGGTAAAGGAGATTTCTCCTTTACCTTTTTCTATTTTCCGAATTGCTCCTCGCCCGAATTGCGCTTTGGGATCTCAGGAAATCGAAGATTTTCTGGGAGTTGCACTGTAAGTGCAACAGTACGCGGTCCTTTTCGCTGCCCGAATTGCGCCTCGGGATCGCAGGAAATCGAAGATTTTCTGGGAGTTTCACTGTAAGTGAAACAGTACGCGGTCCTTTTTGCTGCGCTCAAGAGGACTACTTGATGGGTTTTAGCTAAGTTGCGCTCAAGAGGGAGAATCTGTTTTTTTATTTCTTTCTGGGAAAGGCCTATCAGATGAACTGGTGGAGACGCTTCTGTTTATCTGTGAATTGAAAAGCTGTTTTTGGGATTACTAAAAGTACTTTTCACAGGGTATCATTATCTTTACTTTTATACAGGTCGTAAAAACCTTTTCAACCTTAAAACAGAAACTCACAATTTTATCACATGTTTACAAAATTACTAATCTTAAAGAATAACTGTTCTGAGGGTATCATATACTTATGAAGCAGGTAGACCTCTCCCGTCCGGAATCCGGTTCAGATAGAGTTTTAGCAACTGAAATTCTCAAAGCTGCACGAGTCGCTGAGCGGCGCACACTGGGCCTTGAATCCTTCGGCATTCTGAAGGCATATGGCATCTCTGCAGTGAAAACTGCTTTTGCAAAGACTGAAGAGGAAGCCTTTAAAGCTGCAGAGGAGATAGGTTATCCTCTTGTAATGAAGGTCGTTTCTCCGCAGATTTCCCACAAATCCGACGTGGGTGGGATAAGGCTCTCCCTGCAAAATGGGGATGAGGTGAAGGCTGCCTACCGGGAAATTATGGAAAAGATCCCGAAGAAAAGGCCGGATGCGTCCCTTGAAGGTGTCCAGCTGCAGCAAATGCTTTCAGGGGGAAAAGAAGTAATTATAGGGATGATTCACGATCCGACCTTTGGGCCCATGTTGATGTTCGGGCTTGGCGGAGTTTATGTGGAGATCCTCAAGGACGTACGGTTTGCAATTGCCCCGGTGGATGAAGATGAAGCCAGGGAGATGATCACAGGGATCAAAACCTACCCTGTCCTTGCCGGAGCCAGGGGTGCAAAGCCTTCGGATATTGATGCTCTGGTGGATACCATTTTGAAAGTTTCAAGGCTTGTCTGTGATTTTCCGGAAATCGAGGAATTTGAAATTAATCCCATGATGGTTCTGGAAGAGGGAAAGGGAGCCTTTGCAGTTGATATGAGGCTAACGTTGAAGATAAACTGACACTTAGAAGGAAAAATTATACTTTAAAAAAACTGGTAGTTTGAAGAACAAAGGATGAAATTGATTACTTTTTTCAGGAGAGGTCTTTTTTCTAGTTCTTTTCTTCTTAATCTCTCCATAACATGTCTGTTTTTCGGCTCTATTCATTTACCTGTATTTTCATCTGGCCTATTTGCCTGGTTCTTTGCCCCATTCATTTACTATTTCAGCCTATTCTCCATCCCATCCACGGCAGATCCTCTTATTTTTTAATATGCCAGCCCGAAATAGTTTTCGCAATCAACTGCCGGTGGTTTTGGAATTCTGATACGTCTCAGGGAACACGGGAGCCCCGAAGCTGCCTAAGTTTTGCGCCGGATCAGCATGGATCTGCAAAAATATCGGAACTTCGTGGCTGCTGCATAAGAAGGGAAATAAGAGAAGGAATAAGAATAAGGAAATTGTAATATTTTTGAGTTATTTGGTTTTTTAGTTGTTTGCTTCCGGAAACTGGAAAGGAGGTCAAAAGGTTTGGAGATTACTGAGGATTTAGTTCCCGTACCTGTCCTGTCGCTACCGGCTGAGGTGTCTCTGCTTGCAAGGACTCTTTCAAGAATCCTTCCTATGCAAATCCTTAAACAGCTTCAGAAAAAACAGATGTCTGCAGGTGAACTTGCATCAGAGCTTGGGCTTTGCCTGAATACACTGACATACAACCTTGCAGTGCTGGAAAAGGTTGGCCTGATAAAGGTCGGGCAGGTGAAATGGAGCTGCAAAGGCCGTGAAGTTAAAATTTATGCCCCTGCGGAACAGCCGGTTTTGCTGGTTCCCCGGGCAAACAGAGATAGTGACCCTTTCGTCCTGGATAGTCTGGAAAAGAATCTGGAAAACTGCCGGGCAAATCTTTCTGGACAGGCAGATAACCTTTTCGAGGGCTCAGGAAGAAATGATGAGCGTGCATCCTCCGACAAAAAGTACAATGATCAGGAAGCTCTCCCAGCCCATACCCGCTATGCCGTACTTTTTCCTGTTAAGGAGACCCATGACCGGGATTGAAACTATCCAGGAAAAAAGAAATTCGGAAAAATAAAGGAATATTCGGTATCCTGAAAATGGCATGAAACTACGGCAAAAGATCCCTTTTTTATATTCACATGTAACAGGCAGGAAGCCCTGTTGCTTTAGCGCAGGGAGGAATGCCGTCAACTTTCTGGCATTCCGTTCCACGTTTGGATTTCTCCACTCTGCTTTGGAAACGAATTTCCGTAGCAAGTAACACGGTTTTGGAAAACGGTCTCCCCTCGCCAATGTTGGATATGCTTGTCAGGTGTAGCACACCGTCCCTACCTCTCAGGACTTTTAATGCTACACGATAGAGCTACAAACTGAGGAAGCATTCGTAGGTATCATGACATTTCCAACGTAGTCAATTAAGACTCAGGCTGGTCAACCAGGGCTTTTGCAAGCCCCACTGCTTGAGCGTGAGGTAGTTGACCGTCTTCAAGCTCTGTTTTATTTTCAATCTATCAGTTCACTCTACCAGTTCTATGGCATCCGTTGGGCAGGCATCGATGCATTGCTCGCATTCGGTACATTCGTCCGGGCGGGCTACAACTGCCCTTTTTCCATCTTTGGTTTCTTCTTCATCGTATACGTCTGCGGGGCAGACATCGTAGCATTCAAGCGAACCCACACATTTGTCGTAATCAATTTTAGGATACATTCTTTCACCTCTTTTTATAATATCTCATCCGGAACCTTCCGAACAAGGCCTTCTATCCGGAACCTTCTGCTGAAATGTTCCTGATTCAGTCTACAAGTTCTATTGCGTCTTCAGGACAGGCGTCTACGCACTGATCGCATTCGATGCAGTCATCCGGGCGGGCTACTACTGCCTTTTTTCCCGCCTCCCTTTCTTTGACATCAAAAACATCTCCAGGGCAGACCTCATAGCAGGCGAGAGCCCCGGTACACTTGTGATAATCGATTACCGGATGCATATTTCCTCCATTTATCATGTTTTCATTACAGGTTTTTTACTGGATTTCAACATTTACGGTCTCTGTACTTTCCCTGTAAGGCACTTTCACATAGAGTTTTCCATCAGCGTATCTTGCGACAGCTTTCTCAGGGACAACCCCACAGCAGAATGCATAAGTCCCAGCATACCCAACCCCGTTTTCTTCCCTTTTAGCTCTTACAAAAAAGCCGTCCTCAACCATTTTTAATTCGATATTCTCTTTCTTTACCCCAAACATTTCGATTTCAATGTCCAGATTTCCCTCATCGTCCGAACATGGAAATATGTCCGGTGACATCTTCACCATTGATATATTAGTACCCCCACGCTGATACATATCAAATATGAAACAAATATGAATCAAATATGAAACAAATATAAAACAAATATAAAACAAATCCAGATATACTTTAAATTCAAATTCAAATAATCAAATAATAATAGTGGGATCGTTTTATTTATATTTTATCTTATGAAGCGGGAAGACCCCTTCCTCAGTACGTCCGGTTCTATCGGATGGGACAGGAAGGGGATGAAAGCGTCAACCTCCACACAATCCGAAGATTATAATTTCGTATATCTTCATGTAGTTACAAAGCGTATTATATGTGATGAAACGAGGCAACCAATACCGTATATATCCTAACAAAGAACAAAAAGCCCTTATGGAAAAACACTTCGGTAGCTCTCGATTCGTCTACAACAAACTTTTTGAAATAAAATCTTTACTCTATAAAAAATTCAGAATGAGTATCTCTGAATTTGAACTTAATAATCACCTCCTGATTCTTAAAGAAGTATATCCCTGGCTAAAAGAAGTTAATTCAGGATCATTGCAACAGGCAAGCAAAAATCTTAATTCTGCATTCAACCATTTTTTCAAAGATGGTTTTGGATATCCTCAAAAGAAAAAGAAAAAGGATAATAATTTTTCCTTTCAAATTCCTCAACATTATGCTATTAACTTTGCTACATCAGAAATTAGTATTCCAAAATTGGAATGGATTAAGGTTAAGATGCATAGGCAACTTTTTGAGGAAATGGTATTAGAAGGAAACATTATATATAAGGATTCTAGTCCAGAATTGTTAAGAACATTAACAGTTTCCAGAACTCCTACAGGAAAATACTATGTTAGTATTTTGACTGATGATGGAGAAAAACTTCCAGAAAAACAAGAATTTTCTCATGCTACCTTGATTGGAATAGATGTGGGAATTAATACATACGCGGCTCTTTCTACCGGAGAAAAAATTGAAAATCCTAGATTCTTGAAAGCTTCCCTTGAAAGATTGAAATTCTTGCAAAAGAAAGTTTCGAAAAAGGTAATTGGATCGAAAAACCGGAGAAAAGCTAATTATAATTTAGCAAAATTGCATGAAAAAATCTCTAATCAGAGGCATGATTTTCAGCATAAAGTTTCTAATCGGCTAATCAGCGAAAACCAAGCGATAGCCATTGAAACTTTGAACATTAAGGGAATGAAGAAAAACCACAAATTAGCACAAGCAATTTCAGATTCAGGATGGTATAGTTTTGTACTGAAATTAACGTACAAAGCTGAACGGGTAGGAAAAACCGTTTTGAAAATAGGTATGTGGGAACCATCCTCAAAAACCTGCAATGTTTGTGGTTATCACAATAAAGAATTAACGTTGGATATTCGAGAGTGGCAATGTCCCGAATGTGGAAATATCCATGATAGGGACATTAACGCCGCTATCAATATTAAGAAATTTGCCGTAGGGACTACGGTTTGAGCCTGTGGACCAGGAAAAAACGTCAACCGCCTAGTATGAAGCAGGAAGCTCCTTCCTCAAAAACTCAAGCTGTAAGGCGAGAGTTTTAGGGAGGGGTAGTTCACGAACACTGGCTGTCTTTTACAGTTTCTGCCACCTTTTCCTTCGAATCTCTCTCCTGCCCGGTTTTATCGCTCCTGATTTCTCCGAGTCGTCATTTTTTACTGCCACAGCTCCCTGTTTTTATCTATAAAATCCCTCTGGACTTCTATTTTCGAGGCCGTGTAAATCAACGCTGCAGGGTGGTAGAGTTTCAGGACCGTTTTTCCTTCGTGTTCCACAGGGACCCCCCATTTCAGTTTTCTTTCGGGGCAGTATGACTTTTCAGCTGTGTTGCCAAGGAGAATTATGATTTTAGGGTCAAGCAGGGTTATCTGGGCAACAAGGAAGGGTTTGCAGCATTCTATTTCACTTGCCTTTGGCCTTCTGTTTTCCGGAGGGCGGCATTTGACAGTATTTGTTACGAACCAATCCTCTTCTGAGAGCCCCATATACTCGATCATTTTGTCCAGCTGTTTTCCTGCCCTTCCGTAGAAGGGAATCCCGGTTTCGTTTTCGGTCTTTCCCGGAGCTTCTCCTATGAAGAATACCTTTGGGTTGCAGGAACCTTTTCCTATTACTCTTCGGATTGCACTTTTATGAAGAGAGCACCGTGTACAGGCTATTGCCTCCCTTGCGACGGTCTCATACCCGGCTTCCACCAGTTTTAGAATCCTCTCTTCTAAATTTCCACAGTCTTCTTCCTCTGCTGCCATAGCTTTTACCTCCTATTTTTCCCTGTTATCCTGAGAGTACAGCTTTTTCCTGAAACCGGTACTTAATCAATATCTTTTTTCTTCCAGCGTTAGCTGCCTTTTCCTCTGGTATTAATTGTTTTCTTCTCTTGCATTAATTGTCTTTTTTCTTGTTTTTCATATAAAAATAATAATCCATTTTTTGAGGCATATTTTTTGAGGCACATCTTTTAAGGCGTGAACGGGAACAAACTTATTTATGGAAAAAATTCCATGACAAAGATAACCAATACTGAATGAATAATATTCTCTATAGTTTTATATTTTAAGTTTTATTCCCATATCTATATAAAATTTTGTTTACAAAGGTGTGCTGAGGGTAATGACTGCCAGAAACTTTCTTACGATCGATGATTTTGACATACGCGGAAAGACGATTCTTTTAAGGGTCGACATGAACTCTCCTATGGACACCCAGGGCCACATTCTGGATGATATGAGGATCAGGAGCCATATTGCGACCTTGAAAGACCTCGAGAGCGCAAAAGTCGTTCTGCTCGCTCACCAGAGCAGGCCCGGGAAAAAAGATTTCACTACAATGAAACCTCATGCCCACCTGCTGTCCAAGTATCTGGGCAGGCAAGTTACTTATGTGGATGACATTTTCGGGACATTTGCAAAAACCCAGATTGCTTCTATGGAAGATGGGGACGTTATCATGCTTGAAAATGTCCGGTTTTATTCGGAAGAAAGTCTTGAAAGAACTACGACAGAGCAGGCCAATACATATATGGTTAAAAAACTGTCACCTTTTGTCGATATTTTTCTGAACGATGCATTTGCAGTAGCCCACAGGTCTCATCTCTCGGTTGTTGGGTTTACCGAGGTCCTTCCATCGGGAGCCGGCAGAGTAATGGAAAAAGAACTTATCTCTCTGGAAAGAGGAATCAAAGGGGGAGAAAGGCCAAGCATTTTCGTGCTGGGTGGGGCAAAGGTGGACGACTCCCTTAGAGTGACTGAAAACGTCCTCACAAATGGAGGGGCTGACAGAGTGCTTCTTACTGGAGTGGTTGCAAATGTTGCTCTTGCTGCCTCGGGAGTAAACATCGGAAAAGCCAACATGGATTTCATCAAGTCTCAGGGTTACGAAGACCAGATCGAAAGGGCGAGAGGCTTGCTGGCAAAATTCAAAGACAGGATTGGCCTTCCGAAGGATGTAGCCTTAAACGACGACAGGAAACGCGTCGAAGCTCCTATTTCAGAGCTTAATTCTGATTCTCTGCCCATTAATGATATCGGGCTCGAAACTATTGTGGATTTCACAAATGAGATCCAGAACGCCAAAACCGTTGTTTTAAATGGCCCTGCAGGAGTTTCCGAGATTGATGCTTTTGCCCTCGGGACCCATGAAATTATAAAAGCTGCTATTAAATCCGACTTCTCAATCATTGGCGGGGGACACATCTCGGTTGAGGTTGCACACCTCGGTCTTGAACACCGCTTCTCACATATCAGCACAGGTGGAGGCGCCTGTATTGATTATCTTGCAGGGGAAAAGCTGCCCGGAGTTGAGGCTCTGAAGGCTGCCCGAATAAAATATCAGGAAGCTAAAAAGCTTTAAGGTTTAGGGAGGGGCAGTTCCCCCAGCTCCGATAACATATTGTTATACCAGCTTTCATACATACCATCATACTTAACCAGTGATCAAAATTACGAAAAACGAAGGCAGGATGCCCGTCATTAAATGATGGGTAGTTCACAGCTTAAGCGCATTATTAACATGTTAAAAGCAATTCACAGGTGTTGGTTCAAGCATGCTTACAGAAACAGAAGGTAGGGCTGCAGTCAAGCTTGCAAGAAAAACTATTGAAACGTTTTTATCGGAGGGAAAGCTTTCCGGGCATCAGGAGTCTGGCAGTGAGCTTTCTCCGGTTTTTGGGGAGAATAGAGGCGTTTTTGTTACACTGACTGAAGATGGGCTTTTAAGGGGCTGTATAGGTCATCCTTATCCTGACTCAACCCTTAAGGAAGCGATTCTGGATTCCGCAGTCTCTGCGGCAACGCGTGACCCGCGCTTTCCTCCGGTCGGGAAGGAAGAACTGGACAGCATAGTCGTTGAGGTTACGATACTGACTCAACCTGAAAAGATCAATGTACCTCCAAAAGACCTCCCTGATAATGTGGAGATCGGCAAGCACGGGCTTATCGTGAAACAGGGCTACTACCAGGGGCTGCTGCTTCCTCAGGTTGCTCCTGAGAACAATATGGATGCTATTGACTTCCTGAGCCATACCTGCATGAAAGCCGGCCTTTCTCCGGATGCCTGGGTTAATGGAGCAGAAGTCTATCGTTTCGAGGGGCAGATCTTCAAGGAAACGGAGCCCGGAGGCGAAGTCATAGAGGAGAAGTTTTGAGGTTTCCGAACGCCTCATCATTTTTGACCATATTTTTTAGCCTATTTTTTAGCCTATTTTTTACCCCCATAAAACGTTGGTCGTTCATTTGTATTCAGTTGTTATTATTCCACAGTAATCGAAATAACGTCTACTCTCATTTTTTTCCGTGTTTATGGCATTTGTAGAACTATCGTGTCGCAAAAGCATCAAAACGCAATCAAAAGTCACATTGGATATTTTATCCTAAAAACACCAACCTTGTATCAGTGGACGACCAAAATGTTCACCTTTATTAATTACTCATTTTCACATTTTCTTTATAACGTTCGAGCAGAACGATTTCAACATTGTTTTATAGTGTAAGATATTTGTTCTTTTTTGGATAATATTCACTTTTAAGTTGAGTTGAGCGAAGAAACGTCAATTACCCCTGCGCTAAAGACTCAGGGGTTTCCTGCTGAGGATTTATGAATACCTGTAACCTGCAGAAAAATTCGTTTCCGGGATTTACCGGCAATATTAATCCTGAGCTCTATGTTCTCTCCCTGTCCAGGTTCTGCGAAGATCTGGGTTCGGGGATGCTGGTTGCCCTAATTCCTTTATATATCTCTGACCTCGGGGCATCCTTTTTTTCCGGGCTTCCCCTTGTTGCCAGAGCAGGGCTTGTAATGACGGTTTTTGGGCTTTTCAGTGCCCTTACGCAGCCCCTTATGGGCAGGCTTTCGGACAGGTTTGACTGCAGGAGACCTTTCATCATCTTCGGGCTGATAGGGTATACCTTCTTTTCTTTACTTTATTCGCAGGTAACAAGCTATGAGCAGCTGCTCTTTATCCGGCTGCTGCAGGGGATTACCGTAGGGGCAACCATACCTGCAGTTATCGCAATGGTTACGCATATCTCGACCTCTGAGACCAGGGGAAAAGCCGTGGGAGTCTATACAACCATCCGGGGTGTCGGCTTCGGGCTCGGGCCTGTTGTTGGGGGAGCAATAGCCAGATACTGGGGTTTTGATGCCGGATTTTATTTCTGCGCCTTGCTCGGAGTGGTAAGCCTGGTGCTTGTGACTTTTTTTGTAAAAGAAACAAGAGGTTCTCCTGAGCCGGTTTCCGAAAAAATAAGCGGCAAAAAAAGCTATGCTTCAGTTTATTCCCTTGCGGGTGCCATGCTCATGATGATGGTCGGGATAATGATGGTAGTTGCCCTTATCCCGGAATATGAGATCAGGCTTGAAGCATCCGAGCTTTCCCTGGGGGTTGCGGTCTCAGCCTACATTTTCGCAAGGCTGCTTTTCCAGGCTCCTCTCGGCAGCCTCTCGGATAGGATAGGCAGGAAAAAACTGATCGTTGGCGGCCTTTTCCTGAGCGTCCCTCTGGTTGTCGGGATGGGCTATATCACAAGCATAAATCAGCTCATTCTTTTCAGGGCTTTTCAGGGGCTCCTTGTAGCCTCAATAGACACGCCTGCAATGGCGCTTGCAGCCGACCTCTCGGACGGCTCTTCCTTAAGTTCAAGGCTCAGCATAATCACAACGGCACAGGCAGCAGGTATGGCTTTTGGCCCGATCTTCGGAGGCTTCCTTGCGGGGTACGTGACCTTTGTAACGCCTTTCTACGCATGCGCCCTGCTGATGCTCCTTGCGGGTTTTCTGGTAATCAAAAAAGTAGAAGAGCCTGCAAAAGAGCCTGTAAAAGAGCTTGCAAAAGCTGGGAATCCCGGATAAATATCCAACGCCCGAGTTGCGCCACCCGAGTTGCGCCACCCGAGTTGCGCCTCGGGAGTACGCTGTCCTTTTCGCTGCCCGAATTGCGCCTCGGGAGTACGCTGTCCTTTTCGCTGCGCTCAAGAGGACTACTTGATGGATTTTAGCAGTGAACTTTACTCAGGGGACTAAATTATGAATGTTAATACTGAACTGTGCTCAAGAGGACGAAATTAGGTCGTTCTGAACCGTGCAACCTTATTCGCTGTACGGTGTCGTTTTTGTCACGGCAGAGTTGCGGCTCTGCAGTGCGCTGTCCTTTTCGCTGCGCTCAAGAGGGCTACTTAATGGATTTTAGCAGTGAACTTTGCTCAGGGGACTTAATTATGAATGTTTATGGATGTTAATACTGAACCGCGTTCAAGAGGACGAAATTAGATCGTTCTGAACCGTGCAACCTTAGCTGTACGATGTCGTTTTTGTCACGCTCGACGCAGGAGAGCGGCCTTCAGACAAGAAAATAGATGAAAGAAGGGTAAATAAAAACCTAAAGTAAAAACTATCGGGAAAACCACCAAAAAGAAAAAAACGAACAAATCAAATTCTACCTGATCAATATTTTTTTCGAGTGTATTTTTCATTCGGGCTTCTTTTTATTTTTTTTGACGGGCCGCCAGACAAGCTGGCGGAGGCGCCCTATATTTATCTACGAAATTAAATGAGGTTTCCGTGGTCAAGGAAAGGATTTCACCAGAGTAATTAATTACTAGCATGAATTAACCTGTTATTTTTCCGTGCGTGGCAGAAGAGACGGCTTCAGGCCCGCAAGGTGCAGAAGAAAAAAGAAATAACTCCGGTTTCGGATATTCTGATTAATTTCAACCGATTAATCAGGAACCACCAAAAAAGCATTTATGAAATTTTTAAAAAACGTATTTGAAGAAAAATATTTTTAAGAATGGTTTGAAAAAAGTAAAAAAAGTAAAAAAAAGGTTGATTCTGAACTTCTGGATTACTCTGAATTTTTCGTTTTATTCAATCTGGATTCTTTTTCCGGTTACTGACTTTGTTTTTGGCAGGGTGACTGTTAATACGCCGTTTTTGAGCTGGGCAGTTGCCCCTTCTTCGGTTGCGCCTTCCGGCAGAGGAATTTCACGGTAGTAGCGCATGAATGACCTCTCTTTTCTGAGATAGCCTTCTTTTTCCGTTTCCTCTTCTTTTCCTTTCCCTGCACTGATTACAAGGACATTATCCCTCTGGCTCAGTTCGACATTTTCTTTATCAATTCCAGGAAGGTCAGTTGTAACAATTACTTTGTCATCTTCTTCCACCACATCGGTCAACGGGGATAACGTTTCGCTTCTGCATCCAGTTTCAAGTGCAGGAAATGCTCTTGACAGCTGTTCCATATATTCCTGCATTCTTCTTATCTCATCAAACGGGTCCCAGCTGTACACGTCACGGGATGGTCTCTTTATTGGTAGCTTCATGTACAAATTCCTCCTTACTTGATTCCAGGTTATCTTTAGATTCCAGCTATCTTCTAGTTCTACTGGTTTCTTTTCGGATTTCCCTGGGCTCGTATATTTTTTATTTTATTTCTGATTGCGGTTGGTTGATATTCTCTAACCTGATCTATAAGAGGTGGAGGTTTGAAACAGTTCCTTTTTTCTCCGAAGAACCTGCCTGAAAGACTGGAAACCCTGCCAGGGGTGGAGCTTTAAGAGTGGAGATTTTTTGTTTGCTCTTTCCATGTCTCACAGGCCAGATATATGAGAGTTTGAGGCTCTCATTTTCGTTCTTGTGGAGGGAGAAATCCGTTTTTAAAGGTGGTACAGGTTCACCTTCAGTCTGTTCGCAGATTTTTGGTCAGGTAACTGGAGTCCAATCTTAAAGTTATTTGTGGATACTGTTTGATTGTTAGTGTTATCCAGTTACTAACACATAGTTAGTATTCATTATATTTAAACGTTTTGCCACGGTGGGCTTTGCCTATAAAATAGCCAAAAAACCGCTATTTGCTGGGTATGAGGGGTATTTTTCGGGTATTGGAGGTATTTTTAAGGTATCAGGTCAACTTTTTGGGTAAGCGACCATTTTCGGTATATAGCATCGCATTGTTAACCTGCATAAAAAAATCATTGACAGTTGACTTTTCAGGGAAATTAGGGTAGATCAAAAACATTGAAAATTAAAGGTCTTTGTTCCAAGGCATTTTTTAGGTTAGTGGTTGAATTTATAGGTATGTAACGAATTTTCAGGTAAGCATAGGAATTTTCAGGTAATGGAAAATCCTTGGGTAAAAATAAGCCTCAGTCGGTAATAGCAATACCCATAAAATCCTGCGAAAACAGCTATTTTTAAGGTAAAGGGGTTATTTTTTGGGTAAAGGACTGATTTTTTGGGTATCGATATGATTTTTGAGGTACAAAACGAATATCTATATCTGTTGACATCAACCCTGATATTCATAACATAAGAAAAAAGATGAAATGTAATAAAAGAGAATTCAACTGCACTTTGATGCAGGGAGTTGAATTTGAAGATCTTTATAAGACATTAGTAAAAATTAATATACACAAGTAAATATATTTATAAAGTATGACTGGATTTGACCTTCTTGAGTTTATATCCCAGAATTTAGTAATGATGTTAACTGGTAGCACAATGAGTATATTGGGGATTGCGCTTTACACTCCAGTAGGTAACGCATTTTTAAGCGATGGACTTTTCAGAAACAAGTTTGAAGCACTCCTGATATTTTTAGTATCGGTCCCTGTCACAGCACTGATTACTGTTGGTGTACAGTTTTTTTGGGAATTTTTAGTTGAAGCAATTTCGCTGCTGAACGTTGTTGGATTAGTGTTGATTTTGGGTATGATTGGTGTTAATAGTTGTGTTAAAAACTGGACGTTCACAGATCTAAAATCAATAATTGTTTATATTGTCGGTCTACTCTTCTTGTTTGTCTGAACAAAATAACATAACATAGCATACGTCGATGGAGACATCGATTTATTAATTAACACATTTTAATTTTCCTACACTTTTTTTATATTTCGCGATTTGCCTATAAAATACGTCAAAAAACGCTATCTTATGAGTACAAGGAGTATTTTCGGATATGGGGCAGATTTTTAGGTATAAAGTCAACTTTTTGAGTATGAGGTGATTTCTAATAGCATTTACCACATCGTTAACTATAGAAAAGAAATCGTCTGCAGTTCACTCATCGATCTGTTTTATTATATAATTCATATCAACAGGTTTATACTTTGTTAACTCTACGGAGACATTCATCCTTTTATTTTCTTTATCCATGAAGGGGTACGTATGGATATTGTTATTGTGGGTATGGCCACAAATAACCCAGCCACTCCAGCTGGAAGGGACGTTTTCAGGTCGATGTGTTAAAAAGAACTTGTGATTTGCATATTCAAGAATAAAATCGTCATAAAAATTTATTTTATCCGATTCATCATGATTTCCTATTATGAAAATAATGTTTCCATTCAACTGTTTTAACCAATAATCTGTTGATCTACCCCCTTTTCCGTACGCCAGGTCTCCTAAAAAATAGACTGTGTCTTTATTACTGATGATGTTGTTCCAGTTTTGCACAAGTGTCTTATTCATATCGATGATATCCAGAAAGGGTCTTTTGCAGTACTTAATAATGTTAGCATGGTCCAGGTGTAAATCAGAAGTTATAAAGACTCTTGGCCTTCGAAATACACTTTTGATGTTATCGACCACGCTTCTCTGGGGGACCCCGATTCTTTCACTTATATACTCACCTGGATTATAACTCCCTTCAAAGTATGCATTTAATAGATTCAGTGTATGGGCATAAGTGTCCTTGTCCAGCGCCAATTTCCTGCCTAATGGTCGCCTTAAAAGAAAGTCATATTCACGTAATATCAACTGATCTTTCACAAGAGTTGCTCGGACCATTATATGTTTGAATTTCAGTCCGTCTTTTCTCATAACATATCTTTTTGTCTCTTTGAATTTGTCATCAGATAACTTCATTGCAATTGTTGAGTGAAATTCGTATTTTCTTTCATAATCGAACTGATTAAGCTTGCAGTATGGTTTGAGTGTTTGAGCAAGATTCCATCTAAACTTTTCTAATGCTTGGCTTGGACTAATATCAAGAAATATAACTTTGGTATCCTCAAATGCGCTGAACCCATTTACTTCGAAATCCATTAGCGAGTAGTTTGAGCATAACAAATTGAAGTCTCGGATTAATCTAATCTCATCGTTCGTGCTAAACGGGCCCGCCAAAGTGATGTGAGGAATCGCTCTTTTAGATTTCAGTCCGAATTTCTGATTGATTTCATTTACCCACTTTCTAATCTCATATTTTGCATTACCGTGGAATCTAAACTCAATCAGGTAATGTACCATAAAATAATAAAATCTTTATGAGTATATAAATTATCGTACACAGTTTAATCTAAATTTAATTATTAATCTCAATGAGTACTGATGTCAACATCTTATGCATGCCTTAATGAATATATTAATAATTCAGATTCGGATTTTTAAGGTATCGCCCCTATTTTTTAGGTATTACCCTTATTTTCTAGGTTCACAGTGTATTTTTAAGGTAAAATCATTTTATAGGCAAAGCGGCCACAGTGGGCTTTGCCTATAAAATAGCCAAAAAACAGCTATTTGCTGGGTATGAGGGGTATTTTTCGGGTATAGGGGGTATTTTTTAGGTATCACCCTTATTTTTTAGATTCAAGGTGTATTTTTAAGGTAAAATTATTTTATAAGCAAAGCGTATACAGTACACAAATTGTAATTCTCTGCAAAAAAAAGGAAGAAAAAAGAAAAAAACCGAAAATTGAGCGAGTGGATTGTAATAAATTTTTAGATTTCATGTCGAATTATTTATGTTCTTTCCTGCGGTTCCCATCTGTGGAATTCCACGGCGTTTCAGGAGGTTGTAGACTGGTTGGGTTGGAGCGAGCCATACCTGTCCCTTGCCTTCAAAGGTATGGAGCAGGCCTTCTCCGCTTGTCATAGAACCGAGGAGCTGTTTACTTGATCGCTGAACACTGAAATTGACCGAGCCTGAGCGGAGCAGGGCAAAATTCCCGTCAACCTGCATTCTTTCGTTGTCAAGTTCGTATTTAAGCACTTCTTCCATCGGGACGGGGATTTCGAGAACCACAATACCCGTGCCGCTGATTTGTGTCTGGAACCAGCCTTCTCCCCCCAGGAGTCCCGATGATAGGTTTTTCTGGGTAGCTACTCCGATTTCCATTCCCTCTTCGCAGCAGTAAAAAATCCCCTTATCCACGACAATGGATTCGTTTTCCAGGTTCATGATGATGTAGTGGCTGAAAGATGGTTCGAGGAAGATTTCTCCTGTCCCTTTGTAAAGGGGCTTGAAAGTAGATTCATTGGAGAGTTTGCTTTTGATCAACTTTTTCGCAAGTCCGCTCACTCCTCCTATATTCGATACGGCTTCGATGTTTCCTTTATGGAAATAAAGGGCTCCTGATTCGGTGACAAGTCCACTGTTTTTAAGGGTCACCTTGACCATTTTCAGGGACATCCCTGCATTCTGTATATAAAACAGGTCTTCTGCAAGGGAAGCATCTTTGCTGCCTTTAAGGTGGTTATATTCAACAATTTCAACCGTGAAGCCATCTTTTTTGATAGAATCGACAACTTTTATGTTGGAGTAAAATTTTTCATCCATCTATACACCTCATGAATAATCTACTAATGTGTCTTGTTGACATACTAATATGATTTTATATGTTATATGATTATGGTTGATTAGCATTTTGCCTGGCAAATAACCCAAAAACCGGTATTTGCTGGGTATGAGGGGTATTTTTTGGGTATCATAATTAATTTTGGATGTTTTTCAGGTATATGACTGTTTTTTGGATGAGCATATTGTTTTTAAGTATCTGATCTCGCGAAAATAAAATTGACTTTTTGGTCACAGCCTTAATAATCGAAGAATATATTTACTATTTCTGTAATATATAGTAATTACTGGAAATATTGTAAATTCTGTAAATCGGGCGTTTAAATGGAATCCGCAAAAAAAGAATTTGAGAATCTTGTGTATCAGGGGATAAAATCCCAGGGACTCGATGAGCTTTGCTCCAAATTATTAGCAATACTTTACTCTGAATCGAATCCGCTAACTTTAGAAGATCTTTCTACAATGACCGGGTATAGTTTTTCAGCAGTTAGTGCAGCAATGAAAATGCTCAGTGGAATAAAAGTAGTGGAAAAAACAAAGAAAGCCGGTTCAAAAAAATTTTACTTCTCAGTTCAAAGAGATATGCTGACAATGACAATTAAAGCAGTAAAATCCAAAAATGAACTCATGTTCAGTCCTGCGATTAAAGAGCTTCCAGCAATAATCGAAAGATGTAAAAATAGTAACGCAGAGGACTCTGAAGAACTGCTCAAAATAATCGAAGATTATTATCAGCAAATGATTTCATTGGATTTAATTTTTAAAAATCTTGTTGAATTTACGGAAAAAATTCAAAACGAGGTGATTAAAAAATGAGCCAGAAAATGAGCCAGAATACAAAGCTGAGATATTTGCTTCTTTTAGTTTTTTCAATTATCTTATCAGGAATTTCTCCTGCTGAAGCCGAAATTTCCAGTTATGCATGCGTAAACGCAGAGGTACAGGAAATAAGTCCCAGTTCAATAGGTATCGATAAAGAATTCACCCTGGGAATTAATCTTGAGAGCTGCGGTACTAAAACTCCTGAAGATGTTACCTTTGAGATAATCAGCATTCCTTCAGATATAATAGTTACAGAAAATTTAGTTACTAAAGTTTCAAAATTAACTTATAGTACAAGTGAAAGGTACCTGATATATCACATGAGAACAACCCCTGATGCTAAACCTGGTCCTCATCTGATTAAAATGAAATTAACATATGCAAACACACCCGTTGACACAGAAAAATATTATGAAGTTGAAATCCGGGTGATAGGCGAAGATGCAGAACCAAGAATCTCTTCTGTCAAAACCAATCCTGAATATATCTATGAAGGAGATACGGTTGACTTAAGGTTAGGCATAGAAAACTTCGGGGAAGCAATAGCAAAATCCGTATCAATTAGCCTGGATCACGATTTTAAAGGAATTAAAACTTCTACAATTGGAACTCTTGGCTTAAATGAAAGTCAAACTGCATTATTCAAGTTTAAGGCAAACAGTTCAGGGGAGTTTAAAATCCCTGTCATTATAGAGTATGAAGATGATTTTGGCAAGCAACAGGATGAATATGAGATTGGAATAACTGTGCTTGACAAAAAAGGAAGTTTGAATCTTGCATCTGTAAAGGTTGATCCTGTTCTTCCTTACACGGGTGATACTGTAGAATTGACTATGAGAATTGAAAACTCCGGGGACAGAACAATAAATTCAATAAGAGTCTATGCTGACCATCCATTCAAAGGCTTAAAAGAATCCTTCATAGGAACTCTTGACCCAAATGAAGACGGACCTGCAGTAATTACTTTTATAGTTGATCAAGCAGGAGAATACGAAATCCCTGTAACCATAACGTACAGTGATGATTTTGGTGAAGAACAAATTGAGAAGAAAATCAATCTTATAGTCCTCGAAAGTAGTAGTGGAGTAGGAACAGCTGCAATTGTATTGCTTATCCTGGCAGTTATTGGAGGACTAATTTACATTAATTATAAAACAAAAAAATCAAAAGATGAGATAATTAAGCAGTTGATGGAAGGCAGCGGTAATTCTGCTAAAGATGAAAAATAATGAGAGGTCTCCAGCATGATCAATGATATCAGAGTAGGAGCCCTCATTGCATACTTCAGTGTAAAAAGAGGAAACAAAAAAACACTAATGTTCATAGTTTTTGTTCTCTCGCTCATTTTTATGAACCTGGTATTCCTTCCATCAATGATAGGAGGAATGACCGTTCTATTTACTGGTATGATGCAAGACTACCCTTACGGGGATATTGTCATTGAACCGTCAGGCGACAACACCTACATTAACAATGCTGATAGTGTCTTGCAGAAAGTCAGAGCAGTCGAAGGTGTGAGAGCTGCAACAAAACGACTGGACGCTGGAGCATCTATTGAGCATAAGCAGAAAGTTGTAGGAGCAACTATTACAGGCTTACTTCCCACAGAAGAGTACGACGTTTCACAGTACCCATATATTATCAGTGAAGGAGATTTCTTAGGAGAGCTTTCCCGGGATGAGATTATCATTGGGGCTATGATCGCAGGCACAGGTTTTGGGTCCGAAATATATGATAACCTGGGTGAAGTAAGACCAGGATCGCTTGTTGATGTAACATACAGCAATGGCGTAAAGAGGACCTATAAAGTCAAAGGCATCATGGAAGGCTCATTTGAACTTGTTGACCTTAATGCGTTAGTTAACTACAAAGAAATTGAAGATGTTTATGGTTTAGAAGAGAGTAAAGCTACCAGTGTAGTTGTAAGGGTTGACAAGCAAGGGAGTGAAGATCAAGTAAAGGATAAAATAAGAGAAGCCGGGGTGAATGAGCAAATCTTTACATGGGCAGATAAGTCAGAAACTCTCATAAAGCAAGCAATGCAAAGCATGGGTGCTATAGATACCATGTCAAAGTTTGTGAGTTTGATCGTAGGTGCAGCACTGGTTCTCATCATTATCTATATCAATGTACTTAATAGAAAAAAAGAGATTGGTATTTTAAAAGCAGTAGGCATTACTCCAAGATCAATAGTCCTATCCTATGCATTCCTTAGCACGTTCTATGTTTCCTTAGGAATATTCGCAGGATTGATACTATACTTTTCACTTATGTTTTACTTCCAGGTGAATCCGGTAGTATTCTACGAGACTATGGAAATAAGACCCCAGATCGATTATATGCTGCTTATTGAAAGCATAGTTACCATGCTTACACTATCAGTGATAGCCGGGATACTCCCTGCCTGGAGTGTATCAAAAGAGAGCATACTTAAAGCCATATGGAGTCGATAAAAAGTGATCCTGGTTAAGAACCTGAAAAGGTATTATGGGACAGGGGAAACTGCTGTCAAGGCTCTCAAGGGTGTTTCGTTCGAAATAAAGAAAGGGGAATTTGTAGCGATAATGGGTGCATCCGGAAGCGGAAAAACAACTCTGTTAAGGATATTGGCATTATTGGACGACGCAACGGAAGGGGAATATACCATTCGGGGATTAGAGGTTTCCAGCTTGCCTGAAGCAGAAAGAAGTTATTACAGGCTAACGCAAGTCGGTTATGTCTTTCAGGATTATGCACTCATTAATGAAATGAGTGCTGCAGAAAATGTTTATATCCTTTCCATGATGGAAGGAAAATCCAGAAAGGAATCTTATGAGATTGCTCTTGAAGCATTAGATAAGGTTGGTCTAAAAGAAAAACATAACAGGATTCCTGATGAATTATCCGGTGGAGAAAAGCAAAGAGTGGCAATCGCAAGAGCCATAGCAAAAAAGCCTGACATATTGTTTGCTGACGAGCCTTGTGCAAATCTGGACACAAACAACTCAAAACAAGTACTGGATGTGTTTAAAGAACTGAATGAAAAATATGGCCAGACAATTGTGATGGTAACACATGAACTGTGGCATACTGAGTATGTTGACAGAGTGATTACCTTCGAAGATGGTAATTTAGTTAGCGATGAGAAAAAAAGAAATAGGTAAAGAATAAGGGATGTTATAAATTTCTAAGTAGACCTTAAAGGTCTATTCAATTTCATTGAACCTATTTCAACACTCCATTTTCATTTTTAAGGTATCGCCTTGATTTACTGGTTTCACGGGGTAATCAACTAAACAAATCCGCTCTGTAAAATGTTGTTGAATTTAAAAAACACTAATCTGGATTAGTGCCAATTGTGATTAGTGTTTTTGGCGGTGATTGAATAAATTGAAAAAAATCTGGAAAAACAACCCACTCCCTAACATTTTCAATATGTCTTTTCTGTCAGCGGCGCAGTCCACCGCTTCTAAAAACTCGTAAAAACTAATTGAATCAACCCGAAAATGGCTTTTATATAAGCTTAAAAATGAGAGCCGGATTTAAGTTTCTTCCTTTAATTTTTTTCCTCTCTTTTCTTTCCGTTTCTCTATTTCTTCATTTTTTTTCTTTTCTGACAATTCCCGACTCTCTACTAATTTTTTCTTTCTCTCTTTAAGTTCCTGTATTTCCTTGTCGAATGCGTTTGCCAAGTACTCTTTTTCAATCGTACTGGTTGCTTTCTTTAGTGATTCCTCTTTCTTTTTTTCGGCAAATTCTATCGCTTTGTCGAAATTTTTTTCTGGTTCTTTCATTTCCCTGGTCACCAATTTATGAACCTCTGTAAAGTAAATTATACAGATACATAATTATTTAACAGTTTAATCTTATAAATAAGTGTCATTTATTTTTCAATCAATTCTCAGAGTTTTCTTCGTTTTTTGAGTGGTTCGGGGAACTTTCGACTACGTGGATTGTTTATAACCAATATGGGGAATTCACAATGGGGTATATAAGAAAGTTGAAAAAAGAACCGCAACATCATTTTTTATATATTTCTTCTGTAATCATCGCAGTCCACCGCTTCTAAAAACTCATAAAAATCCATTGAATAAATCGGAGCCGGCAAAAAGTTTTGCTTTGTTTCTAATGGCTACTCTCAAGTTTTCATATGAATCAATTAGTAAAAACTGCATAAACCATAATTCCAATGAAGAACAATATTCTCTGCAGGATATTTTCAGAAGGGTGATTTTCATGAAGACTATAGAAACAGTATTCAAAGAATTTCTTGGTGAACAGTGCCAGCGCCTGCATCCTGAAACATATAGCGACTATGAAGAAGTGATCGATCTCTTTGTGCAGTTTCTTAACCGCTCAGCTTACCTTTTCCTGAGCAAAAAAGACGCAGAGCGTTTCAATGCCCTGCACAATAAAGAATGCAAGAAAGAATGCAAGGAGTACTGTGAAATCTTCAGTCCCGAACACATCGAAGATTCCGAAGTGGAAGGATTCCTCAGCTTTTATATGATCCAGAATGTGTTTTTAGGCATGGATTTCCTGAAAGCCTCCGTGCAAGTTATTCATGATCTGGTTAAATGGCTGCACGCAAATGGCTACATGGCCGATGAAATGTATGAGGAAACTGAAAAAGATGTCCGAGAACTCAAGGATGATGTCCCCGCAGCCAAAGAACTTGCTTTCCTCCTCTTTGAGTATATTGAATCTCACCCTGTTAAAAAATACACCAAAAGACTCTCAAGCTATTTCGAGGTTGAAAAAATAGAACCCGGCAAGCTCTGGCTTTATGAGTACTATACCTTAGGTCAGACTGTAGGTCCTGTCATTGTTTCTCCGGAGATCAGTTCAAAGGCCAAAGTCGGCTGGACCGTCTACCTCGCTTTAGGAAAAACAGGCAATATCTGGCAGCCTCTGGTCCCAGGGATCGTATACCCCCGGTTTGCCGGTGAGCTTTAAAGCTTCTGAGATGTACTGGCGATTTACAAGGTTGTTAGTATTTCAAAATACTAATCTAAATTAGTACTAACCGTGATTAGTACAGGCGGCCTGATAGTCCAATGCTACGTTTTTGGTGTTTCTTTGATCGAGCTTCCGGTATGGCTATTGTCTATTCCTACCATTACCTATTTCTAACTTATATTTCATGTAAGTTCAATTGTCATCTTCATCATATTGGTTATTATAAAAGTAACAGGATTTTGGAGAGCTGTTTATGAAACGTGAAGATATTCTCAATCTTGCCCGCTCAAACCCGGAGGCTGCTGATTCTTACCTTAAAGAGCTTGTATCCACAGTAGAGAAACTTGAAGCAAAAAAAGATAAACTTAAATCAAAAAAAGAGAAGCTTCAAGCAAAAGTAGAGTATCTTGAAGCTAAAAATAGAACTCGTTTTATAAAAAAAGAAATTCTTGAAGCTAAAAATGGGAAACTTGATCCCATAAGCATTGAACTTCGGAAACGAATATTGCGGTAATCTGCTTATATGCTCTTTCAGCTTTAGAATCGGGGGCCATGAATACAAAATGGGCATAGCTCTTTTAATATATTTTTTCTGTCGGCGGCGCAGTCCATCGTTTTCAAAAAATCCATTAAATAAAACGGAGCCGGCAAAAAGAACTGATTTGAAAAAGGTCCGGCAGGCGGCTTTGAAGAAATGTTTTTTTAGAAAACGTAAAACCGTATTAGCTATCTTTGTGGTGTCTTGTCACGCTCGAAGAGCGGCCATTCCGATGAAAAATAAAAAGAATAAAGTGCTGAAATTTAAGCCAGCTCTGAACTTATTTAAATCTGAGCACGAATTTTTCCTGACATGAGTTTAGGAAGAAGAGAATCTTTAATTTGAGACCTTCAGGAATCATCCCGATCTCGGTTTCTTTGAATTTGATTTCAGAGGCAAATTGCTCTTCTCCATGTCATTTTTTATTACTTTTATGGGCTTCTGACTCAAACCTTAGAACTCAGGGTGGATTTTTTCACTTCGTTTTTATGAGGCTGGCTTTTTGTTTTGTTATTTTTTGTTTTGTGATTTCATCGGCAAGGCCGCTCGCTTGCGAGCGGAAAATACACGTTAAAGACAGCTATTGCGGCTCCCCTGTTTTTGAGTTCACCGAACTTTTTTCCGGCGCTTGTTGTTTAGTCTTTGAGTTAGTCTTTTGGGGTGTTTTTGGGTAGTTTGATTTTCTTCCTAGTTTTGTTCAGCTTTTGCCTCTTTTTTGTTCAGCTTTTGCCTCGATTTCTCATCAATTAGGGGCTCATACATGTTTTTTATTATTTTTACAATTTCATCTTTTGTTTTGTACTTTTGATTTGGGCTTCTTGGTTTCTCAGGTAGTGTCTGAACTAGTATATTTAAATCCAACAATTTTTTTAATGATTATTATATGAACCTGGCCTTGTTTTATATCCCAGTTTTTCGATTTCTTCTTAAAGTTGTTCTTCCAGTGAAGAGATATTCAGCCTGAGGCTTTCTAATATAGTTTCGGGTACATTCTCATCCTTTTCTGCCATTTCCAGAGTTCTTTCAAAACAGGACTTTGCCAGGACCGGGTCTATGGATATGTGAATAGCTCCCATCAAAAAGTGCAGATACATGAAGTCCGGGTATTTTTCGCTGAGTTTGCTATAGAGTTCCTTGATTTTTTCGAATTCTTTGTTTTCGGCAAGTTCGTAGATGTAGAATTCAAGCATTCCGGAAAATTCTTGACCTTTTTCGAGCAGGAAATTGTACTTTTCTTCATCGGGCATTAAAGCAAAGTCCATCTCCGGTTTGGATTTGCCAATATCTTCTCCGGGAAAACCTTCAAAATCCATCGCTTCGGAAAAGTCATCATCTTCACCTTTCAAAAGGAGAAGGTCTATATCTTCTTCGGACATTCCGCGTTTTTCAGCAAGCCTTTTGAAGTCCGTTTCATATTTTATCGACTCTACTTCCGAATAAAGGCCCATCACGTAAGCGATCCACTTAACATAGGCCTGCTTATCTTCCATCCAGGTCCGCTTCTCAATAACCCACAAGACATAGTCAATTACAAGCCGGAATTCGTGATGTGTAATCGGTTTTTCACTTAAGGCCCCGATCAAATAATTGATAATCTGTATTTCGAGGTCCCTGCTAAAAAAGGAGAGATCCAATTCGTAGTTTAGCTTTATATTCTCAAGTGCCAGTATGACATCTTTATCCTCTATTTTTCTGTCTCCTTCATAATAATACAGGGCAATCGAATACTCAACAGCACCCAGATACATGATGTATTCGGGTTCCCTGCATTCCAGGCTCTCTATTTCCAGTATTTCAGGGGTGTCGGGTATCAGGTATTCGGATAATGAAATTCTTTCTTCAACAGTCTCGTTATTTTCTTCAGAAACCATAAACAATGCTCTCCGGTGGTTGATCTATTTTCTGTTCAGCCTTTTCTGGCTGCCCTTTTTCTGTATGCTGAATCTCCTTTTCACGGCCTTTTTTATCGTTCTTTCCAGAAGGTTGGAATGGCGGCGGTTGTACTTTCAATTGCATCTATTCCGGAGGCTTGCAAAAAAGCCGCGCAGTGAAGGGCAAAATTCAAACTAAAAGATTTTCAGGCGGTTCCGTTTCCAGAATAAGCTGCCTAACCAGCCTGTCCCCTTTATAAGGAGTTTCTTTCGAGTTCTTTTTATCTTCTATTCAGAATCTTCTTTTTAGCTACTATTAAATATCTTCTTCGCTTTCAACATCCTGATTTGAAGCTTTTTTTCTGGATTTGCATTTACTTTTGCCTTTTTTGCCCGCATCGGTTTTTTCCTCTGGTTTCTCAGTGAGCTCTTCCGGGAGGAGGGTTTCCAGAAGGAGGATATTTAGTTTCAGGGCGCCCTTCATTTCTTCAGGAATTTCTTTTGACCTTGAGGCAATTCTCAAAGTTTCTTCAAAACAGGATTTGGCAAATGCCGGGTCTTTATCGATGTAGACAGTCCCCACCATGAGGTGCAGGGGGAAGAATTTCTTTTCTTTTTCACTGAGCTTTTTGTAAAAGTCCTGCAGCTTTTCAAAATCTTCTTTTTCCGCAAGTTCGGAGATATAGGACTGTACGAGTTCGACGTAATCAGGGCCTTTGTCCAGCAGGAAATTGAATTTTTCATCATCTGTCATTAAAAAGAAACCGGTTTCAAGGTCATCTGCCGTTCGGTCTTCATCAAGAATCCCGGTTTTATCTATAATACCTTCAAAAAGGTCTTCCTCGTCAAATAAACCTGCATCACCGAAGAAATCATCAGTCATTTCTTTTTTCATAAGGAGCATATCAACCTGAGATCCGGATACACCCATTTTGCGGGCAAATTTTTTGAACTGGCTTTCGTATTTTTTCTCCTCTACCACTGATAAAAAGCCTAACACGTACGTTATCCACTTTACATAGGCCTGTTTATCCTGCAACCAGGACCTGTTGTCAACGACCCACAAAACATAGTCAAGAACAAGGATGAATTCATGGTCGGTAAGCGGGCTTTCCTCAAGAGGTTCAATCAGGGTTTTTACAATTTTAATCTCAAGAGCTTTTTCAAAGAAACTGATGGGTTTGTCACGGTTCTGTTTTATATTCTTCAATGCCTTTATGACATCTTTATCCGTAACTTTCCGGTTCTCTTTGTAATAATATTCGGCAATTGAAAACTCGATTTCACTCAGATACTCGCTGTATTCGTATTCGTTCTCGTAAATGTTTTTTATTTCCTTAATCTTCGGAGTATCCGGCACGAGAAATTCGGACAAAGATAACTTGTCCTCAACAAATTCATTGTTTTCTTCAGAAACCATAACTAATGCTCTCCGATTGTTAATTTGTATTGATTTCTAATAACAGGGATGGATGGATACAATTATTTTTACGTGGTTGAACTGGTTATTTTTTCAGTTCAGCCAGCACCTCTTTTTATGTTCAACCGGCGTATTTAATTGTTCATTTCCAACTTGGTTCATACCCGAGCCCTGTCAGATTCTCTTTTATTTTCTTCTCCAGCTCTTCCGACTTCCTGAGCTGTTCCGAAAGTTCAGTAGTCAGCTTCTCCATTTTCTCTTCAAATTCCTCATCGTCGTCTTCGGTTTCTTCAAAACCTACATAGCGGCCAGGGGTCAGGATATAATCGTGCTTCTTAATTTCGTCAAGGCTTGCAGACTTGCAGAAACCGGGGACGTATTCGTATTTTCTACATTCTACTTTTTCCCGACGCCAGGTATGATAAGTGTCGGAAATTTTCCGGACTTCTTCATCTGTAAGTTCGCGGGGGGTGCGGTCCCGCAAAGCTCCCATGTTCCGGGCGTCAATAAAGAGGACTTCTCCGCTGCGTCCATGTTGTTTCTGAGCTTATCTGCTGTCTGCCAGAGTTTTTCTTCAAAACCGAGGTTTGCGCCGTTTGAACCGGTTGTGTTTTTTGCCATGGGTGAGCAACACTGTAATGATGGCTTAGGATAATCCGTGAACTGTTATAAAATTGCTGATTATGGGCATTGTTCAACGGTTTGCATAGTTGAGGTAATTTTTCAGAATTGATAAATATGCTAATCCAAATTATCATAAAATTCAAAATATGATATAATGATAATCATGCCATTAAAAAGCAGGAGAATTTCTTAGACATGGGGATAAAAAAGACTCATTCTCAGGCAGTGAATAAAATTTTCCTGACAAAAAAAGTTTGTCGGGAAGGTTGCCCTTATAAATGATCTTCTGATAAGGCTTTCCGGTTTTTCATCTGTTTATTCCCAACCTCGGTTGCAATCAGTTTATTTTCTTGATCAGGTTAAGGAAGCTGGCTCTTAATCTTTCTTTTGTGGAGTCCGAAAGACCATCGAGTTTATCGAGGGCGTTTTGTGCATTTTCAAAATAGGATTTTGCAAGGGCAGGTTCTATCTCAAAGTAGGTTGCTCCCATGAAAACGTACAGGTAAATGAAGTCGTCGTATTTTTCAGTGAGTTTGCCGTAAAGTTCCTGAATCCTCTCAAATTCGCCTTTTTCTGACAGTTCGGAGATGTAAACTCCTGTAAGTTCGTAAAACTCCGGGCCGTTTTCCAGCAGGAAATCGAATTTCTCGGAGTCTTCCATTGAAAGGAAACTGCTTTCCACTTCTGCTATCATCTCTTCTTCGGTCAGTTCTTCTCCTTCGTCTCTTTCCCCTCCTTCGTCCCTTTTCTCTCCTTTATCTCCTTCATTTTCTTCTCCATACCCCTCTACAAATTCAAAATAATCTTCTTCGTCCCCTTTCAGGAGTATGAGGTCCGCATGTTTACTGGACAAACCCAGTTTAGCAGCAAGCTTTTTTATGCTCTTCTCATACTCTTCATTCTCTTCTTCTGTGAAAAGGTCCATAACGTAAGCTACCCACTTTATGTATGCCTGTTCATCTTCCATCCATGATCTGTTATCGATAATCTCTAAAACGTAGTCTATTACCAGCTTCAACTCATGGTGGGTTACTGGTTTTTCTTCAAGGAGGTCTATCAGGTTTTTGACAATTTCTTTTTCAAGCCCCTCTTTAAAAAAAGAAATGTTTTTGTTGCCGTTTTTTCTGATATTCTTTAATGCCGATACTGCATCCTTATCCTTTATTTTTCTGTCAGCCTCGTAAAAATGCCTGGCAATTGAATATTCTGCTATTCCTATGTGCTCGGCGTATTCATACTCTCTACCCTGCAGGCTTTTTATTTTCTTAACTTCCGGCGTATCGGGTGCAAGATGCTGGAAAAGTGAGTCTTCTACCCCTTTAATGGATCTACCTCCGGTTTCATGGTTCATGGCCTTTCTTTCCCTCCTTTACTCTTTCTTTTCTTCCTCCTTTACTCTTTCTTTTCTTTCTCTCCTTTACTCTTTCTTTTCTTTCTTCTTTCTTTAATTTCGTGACACTCCATTGTGTTTAGTAAGTGCACTTAAAACTGAACATGCATCAAAGTTTTCATGCATCAAAGTCTTGAAACCCCATATTAGAAATTTCCCACTCCATAAAAATCTGTATGCAGCCCGTATGCTCATCAACCTCTTCTCCGTATGCTTTAAGTCCGCTCTTTTCATAAAAGAGGATAGCTTTTTTGTTATCCCTGTAGACCTTAAGGGATAGCCTGCCTTTCAGGGCTTTTGCGTGTTCAAGAAGATCCTTTCCCATTCCTTTTCCCTGCGCGTCGGGAGCTACAAAGAGGGCACATACCCTCTCTCCAACGAGTGAAATAAAGCCTGTAACTTTTCCTTCTTGTTCAAAAACATAATTTTCGGCAAGAGGCAGATACTTTTCCTTCATTGCGGATTTATACGAAGCCCAGAAAGAAGCTGGCACAAAGGGATGGGCAATGGCTGATGCGTCGTACCAGATCCTTACCATCTCTTCAAGGTCTGTTTCCCTGTAAGTTCTGATCAATTTATCCCATTCCTCTCTTTTGTTAGGTTTATTTTCTCTATCTAAAATTAAAATTATATCTTTATATTTTGGATGGTTGAATTTATTGGTCGTCCACCTTTAAATGGTTGATATCCCTAGTTTTGCTGCCAGAATTGCGCCTCGCCCGAATTGCGCTTTGGGATCTCAGGAAATCGGAGATTTTCTGGGAGTTGCACTGCAAGTGCAACAGTACGCGGTCCTTTTCGCTGCGCTCAAGAGGACTAAGCGATGGGTTATGTCAATTAGCTTCATTCAAGAGGACTATTTGATAAATCTCTTTGACCTGTGCAACAGCATTAGCTGTATTGTGTCTTTTTTGTCCCGGCAGAGTTGCGGCTCTGCAGTGCGCTGTCCTTTTCGCTACGCTCAAGAGGATCAATTTAAAGGTTATAATGTGAACTTCGCAAGGTCAAATGGGCAGAAGAATACATATTAATGACCAGTAAAACCTTATTAGCTGTATTGTGTCTTTTTTGTCACGCTCAACGCAGGAGAGCGGCTTTCAGACAAAAAATAAGAAAAAAGACCAAAAATAAAATTTATAAATTAAAATTGAAGTAAAAAGTCTGTGAAAACGCAATCAAAACAGAATTTAATTATACCTGAAAATAATCCATTACACATCTGATTCTATCGATTTTTACTACTTCCTCAAACATCTTTCCTTCTTTCTATTCTACGTCTTTCTTCTTTTTGGGAAGGGCCGCCAGACAAGCTGGCGGAGGTGCTTATATTTGTCTGTGAATTTGAATGAGGTTCCCCGGGTCAAGAAAAGTATTCTTAGGACAGGGAAGATAGTTCTGAATTCAGTTTATCCTGGAGACAGTATGAATTCGCATGTTACTTTTTTGTTACTTCCTGGAGACAGTATGAATCTGCGTGTTACTTTTTTGTTACTTTTTTGCGTTGCAGACGAGACATGTTCATCCTGCAAGGGGTATAGCAGGAAAACAAAAGATTCCATTTTCGGAGATCCGAATAAAAATCAGCCGATTAATAAGGGACAACCAATCTCTCGGACGATGTGTTAATTTCCAGGGCTACATGTTCGTCTCCAGTTAAGGAGCTCCTGCTGGAAAAGTATCCGGTTAACAGACTCCATGCGGAAAGCTCAATTTTATTAGTGCCAGACTGGAGAATTCGGATTACAGGATCTTGTTAAAAAAAGGTTCTGTACGCTATGTAGCAGTTGTGCAGAAAAGGTTAAACCGAAAAAGGTTCGGCCGAAAAAAGGGCTTTAACGAAAATTGTCCGAATCAAAAAGAAAAAGTCGGATAATTTCTTATCTTTTAATCTGACTCGATCTGCCTGATCAAGTTGCTTGCATATCTTTCGGATATTTTCACCTGCGGACTGCAGGGTACAACTTTCACCAGTTTCCCGAACTGGGTAACGTACACTTCGGGCCCGTGTGAAGTCTTCACTTTCATAAAAGTATATCCCATTGAAAAGGTCATATTTTTAACCTCCTATACTTAATATGTCGGATCTTCCATATAAACATATTTCCAATTAATAATCGTTATATATTGTGGGTACTGATATTGAATCTTTTTTAGAAATTTATCTCAATCGGGAGATAATATATATTCGACAAAAACGAATATTTATGATCTGTCTGCAAACACAAAGGTTATTTTTAAGACCCAGTTAACAGGCTTTATCCCTCTATGTTTTTGTAAAATGATTCTCTCTAACGGTAAAAGGAATGACCTTTAATGGTAAACAGAGAGACAAGTAGAGGGATGAATCGGAAGAAAAAAAGGGAGACAAAGAGACAAATTGAGATACAAATGAGAGGGATGAATCGGAAGAAAAAAGGGAGACAAATGAGATAAATGAGGCAAATGAGATGTACGTCTGTTTGTATACACATAAACAGGAACAAAAAAAGTTATCGGAACTTTTCCATTATTTTGAGCAGTTCTTCTTCATCTCTGGCAAGGGCAACTATAGCCATCTCAATCATCAGGTTCACGACTCCGTCCGAAAGAGCCCTGAAATCGGTCCTGAGTCCTATAACGGGTTTTCCTTTTGCATAGGCATAACCTATCTCCCAGGCTGTCCCGGAGTCCACGTCCACACCGTCAAGAATTGCAACAACAAGGTCTGAGGTATCCACACCTTCCACACACTTCCTGAATATACATTCCTG
>NZ_JAQUVZ010000034.1 GCF_028693135.1 Methanosarcina sp. | reverse complement strand
AATCTCGTATCAATAGCCATTCCTCCATTTTCAACATTATCTACAATCCTCGAACTTTTCTCAAGGATTGTGAATTGGAAGGTTTTAAACCGCCGAAATTGGAAGATTCTTAACCGCCATTGACATACAGAGCAATTGTGCCAACTCCTTACGGTATGGACTATTTTCTTGATGAGGTTTCAGGAAATGTAAAAAAAGGAGGAAAGATCCATTTTTACACTTTCAATACGGATTCGCAGATCCCTGGTTTGATTGAAGAGTATGGGAAAATGGGGTTCGAGGTTGAATTTCACAGGCGTTGCGGAAACGTTGCTTCAGGCGTCAACAGGTGGGTTTTTGACCTGATCAAAAAATAAAACCGTAGTCTAAATAATAGGCTCGATCATTATTTCATTTCCACAATCTTAATCTCTTCCTCAGTCAAATCGTAGAGCTGATAAACTAACCTGTTAATTTCTGCATCTGTTGCGTCGATCCGACGCTGGATCATCTCTCTTTCACTGCCAAGCTTTGAGTTATCGAGTTTTTTATTCATTACAAGCATTTGTTCGACAAGTGATACTATCTTGTCATGCCGAATTACATCTTTGGGATTGGAGAAATCGGTGGTGTGGACAGGGAGATTTTCCATATATTGACGTTTCCATCTAAAGAATCCCCCTCTGATAACTGAACTAACATTAGAAAACATAAAAGTCCATAATCTTGAGTTTAAAATGCCTAATAAATAATGTGAATTATTTCCCATAATATATGAAGTTGTATCGGAATAAAATCCATTATTATCCAGAGTGAACTGCCCCATTGTCGCAATCTCTGCATACAATATTTTCTCTCTTTCAAACTCTTTATAATAGTCGATAGAATCTTGGATTTCATACCACTTGTATGAACCAGGCTTTCTCCCTTTCCATTCTCCTTTCCATTCCTCGGGTTTTGGTGTAAGCTCCGATTTGAATTTCTGAAGATGCGCAAGGATTGCTGGATATTTACTGATATCAATTCCACGGCGAGCAAATATCACATACTTGTCGGATATTAGCGCCTTGTATCTTTTAATGTCACGGCCTGCTAAAAATGGTTTAATAACTTCTGAGCTCTTTGGATCTTCAGCAATCAGCCGGTCTTTTGTAGCTTCACCAATAACAAATGCCTTGTTTAGGCCAGTTAAAACCCCACGATATATTTTTCCTCCCACATATTCTCCAAGAGGCATACCAGATTTCATGAGCTTATCAAGAAGTAACCTGTTTTCTTGATCTACAAGAGACCATCCGTTATCATCAAGTGATTCTTGATTTACAAAATATCCACTTCCTTCTACATACTGAGATAAATCCAAGAAATCCAGAGTATCAACCTGAACAACCTTGAAATGCCCTTTTATTTTTCCGTTTGAAACTCTCAATATGCAGGGATATGTTGTTGCTGTTTTAAAAACTGGCAGATCGCCAAAATCAATAATTTCGTCAATAGATTTCTTACTTAACCATATGCGAAGTGGTTTTCCATAGTTAGCTCTCATCCACTTATTTGCAACAATATAAGAAAACTGTCCATTCTCTTTAAGAAGGGAAATTCCCTTCTCTATAAAATAAGCATAAAGATCAGCACTTCCGTGGTATACTTCATATTTGTCTTTGAGATACTCTTTTTGACCCTTAAGAAGTTCTTGCCGGACATAAGGAGGATTCCCAATAACTGCATCGAATCCTCCATTCTCAAAAACTTCTGTAAACTCCCGATTCCAATCGAAGGCATTTATTTTGTATAAATCTTCTTCATTATCAAGACTTACAGGAACATTATTATAGATATCCGGACCGATTAAAGAGTTCCCGCACTTTATATTCTCATGCAGGGATGGTAGTACTCTTTCCTGAGTGATTGTAAGCTGCTTTGCGATGCGTTCTCCTTTTTCACCTTCCAATACCTTGAGAAGAAGAGAAAGTTTTGTAACCTCGACTGCTTGCTGGTCAATATCAACACCATAGATATTATTCAATAGAATTCTCTTTTTTTCGTCCGATGTTAAACGCCAGTCAGTTTCGCTCATCTGATAAATTGGAAAATCATAGTCAAGTCCTGCAGACCTGATTTTTTTCTTTCCTTTTTTCTTTGGAATAGGTTTTACAGGCAGGAATTTTTGTACTTCTTTGTCAGTTGCAGGTTTCCCTGCCTTTATAAATGGCACAAGCTTGTCTATATACCAGCCAATGTGCCAGTCCAGAAGATACTGATAAGCTCCTATTAAAAAAGAACCTGAACCACATGCCGGATCAAGAATTTTTAACTCTGAAATTTCATTGGGAGTTTTGCCTTCGACAAGCCTTCCAACAGTATTCTTGACGATATAATCCACAATATAGGTAGGAGTATAAAATACACCTCCGGCTTTTTTCACCTCGGGTTTCTCTTCAATCTTTGCTTGATGAGTGTCTGTGAGCCTGATAACCTTGCCTAAAAACTGCTCATAAACATGGCCAAGAATATCAGCAGGGAATACGGAAAACTCATATGGGCTCTCAGGATAATAAAGATGACTTAAAATCTGTTTGAGAATCTTGTCATCTATTTTAAGGGAAAGTGTCAAAATATCAGGCTCTTCCATCCAATCTTCTTTTTCGAAGTGAAAGAGTCCGGAGTTGTATTTATTGTCTGCATATATGAATAGATCTTTCAGATTTTCATAAATTTCCTTACATTCAGCTTTCTTTTTGAGTTGTCCGTACTCTTCTATTCCTCTATCTTCACAGATTCTTAAAAAGATAATTCTGTCTATGATTTTTTGCACAGCAAGGTTTAGCTCCTGCACAGAAAGTTCATTGTTTCGAAGTGCAATATTCTTAGCAAGAATATCACGCCATCCCTCGATTTCAGTCAGGAATGAATCATCAATTCCAGCTGTTCCTTTTCCACCTTTCTTACTCACCAAACTTTCTGCAAGATCATCAAATCTGCCGGTCTAAATTGAGTTTTTGGAATACTTTGATTCAATTTCATCCCATTTTTCGATATAATCCCTATAGGTGTAATACTCAATTCGGCCCATAGATGATTTATCATTGAGTAAGGGTTTCTTTGTACAATCAAATACAATAAACTCTTCAAAATCCGTTAGTATACTTAATGGTAATTTAGCGCTCCACGCATAACGGCGGAGTTGATAGGCAGGCTCAGGGTTTTCCTTGAGATTTATCGCTGGCTTTTTTGCCTCAACAAAAAACTTTCGGATACCACCTATTCTAAAAGAGTAGTCAGGCGCTTTTGTCTTCCCGCTCACCTTTATAGCATCTTCGTGAATAACTTCTTTATATCTATCATCATATGCCTGTGTATTATCTACGTCCCACCCCAATGCCTTAAAAAATGGATCAATAAATTCTCTTCTTACTTGTGTTTCATTGTACGAAAGGGACTTATATCTCTCATAATAGTTATCAAAGCGAGTGACAAGTTCAATTATTTGAGGGGGAGCAGGCATGGTATCACGTTAAGTATGATAAAAGAAAAATATTGGTTTTCTAACACTGTAAGGGAGAAAGAAGTTCTAGTATAAGTTGATTTTTAAATAATGTAAAGAGCCAATTCGCGATAATAAAAGATTCTGAAACTTCTATTTATTTAGGGATAAACCTGGTTTTGGGATGAGCTCTATGATTAAATATGGATGCTCCCACCAGCTTGTTTGGAGTTTCTTCTCAAAAAGCAGAAACGCGTAGAAGGACGAAAAACAGAATGAAGAAGCTTGGAAATGTGGAAAAGAAAGAAGAAGCTTGGAAATGTGGAAAAAACAGAGGTAGATTATTATTTGTCTGTTCTCTTCTTTCTTCTCTTTTTTGGGACAGGCCGCTCTCCTGCGTCGAGCGTGACAAAAACGGTTAGGTATAGCGAATAAGGTTGTATGGGGATTGAAGTTCAGACTCATAAATTCGAGCTAGCCGTTGACTATTTGCTCAAATGTTTAGGCTCACGGGCTGTAAATACAAGCCCAGAGCACTTTTATTCGTCTTTTCAGCGGTTTTTTCAGGCTTCAAACCTGGCTTTTCAGTCCTCTAGCCCGAGATGCTTCATGACATGGTGGTAGTGTTCAGGGGAGAGTCTGGAGTAAAAGGCTCCTGTGACGACTTCACTGAGCGATGGATGGATGGTCATGCTGCGGATAATTGGCTCTGCACTTCTTGATGCCGTATACATGAGAGAAATTATCTGGTGGATCAGGACCGAGGCATGGGGTCCTATAATATGGGCACCCAGAATTTTGTCTTCCTGTCCGTCCAGAATCACTTTTACGAAATAACCCCTGGCTTCCATAGCAGCTCCCTTTGCCGTATCTTCAAAGAGTTTAAAGCCCATAACGATTCGGTCTTTCCCATACTCCTTTATGGCTTCCTGTTCTGACATCCCCACGCCTGCAATTTCCGGATAGGAGAAAACTGCGTGCGGTACGGCATGGTAGTCTACCTTTACTTTTTCTTTCATAATCGCATTGAGAAAAACTATTCCGGACTCATAGTTTCCTGCATGCTTGAGCAGGTATTTTCCGTTTGCGTCCCCGAAAGCCCAGATATTTGGCTGGGAGGTTTCCAGATACTCGTTAACTAAAATCCAGCCGTGGCTATCTGTCTTGATTCCTGCCCTTTCGGGGTGGAGGATATCAGTATTCGGGGATCTGCCTGTTGCAACCAGGATCTCGTCTACAGTAACTTTTGTCTCTTCTCCCGTGGTTCTGTCCTTTGCAATAACGGTTTTCTGCCCGTTACTTTCTTTTCTGACCTCTATGGCTTCGTGGTTTGTAACGATTCTCATGTATTCCGACATCTTTATCCTGGCAAGTTCGGAGATTTCGGGCTCTTCCTGGGGAAGAAAATGCAAATTTCTCCCTATAACCGTGACTTCAGCTCCCATAGCTGAAAAAAAGTGCCCGTACTCAGCTCCGATGTAACTTCCCCCGAGGATGGCAAGGCTTTTCGGGCATTCCTCGAGTTTGATTACGGTGTCGCTTGTAAGGTAGCCGGTTTCTTCAAGCCCTTTAACAGGCGGGATTGCAGGCTTTGAGCCCGTACACAGGAAAATCATCTCGGAGTGAAGGGTCTCTTCTCCAACCTTGAGGGTATACGGCGATGTAAATTCGGCAGCTTCGGGATAATAGTCAAGATAAGTACTCTCAGTTAGCCCTTGCCTGATCATATCGATGTCTTCTTCTATCCTTCTGCGCATCCGTTCCATGATCATGCGGAAGTCAATATCTTTTATCTCGAGTTTGATCCCGAAAAGCGGAGCTGTCTCAAGTTCCCTTACAAGCTCCGCAGGGTAGAGCAGAAGTTTTGAAGGGATACACCCTCTGGTCAGGCAGATCCCTCCGGGTTCGTCTTTATCTATAACAGCTATTTTTAGCTCCGGATTCGAATCGATAATAGAGTTCACATAATTCATTCCGGAGCCCGTACCTATCACAATAAGGTCATAATTTTTCATTATTTTCCCCTCACATAAAGCGTAAAATCAGATCTCAGCCAGTTAATGGATTTGTTAACTGGATTTGTTAACTGCAATAATTATCTGTCTGCTTTGCTAATTACACTTATCCTTAAATAAAATGATTCTTATAGCAAAAGACGACCGAAAACCACTCAACAAAATTCTTAAAAAGGCTTTCTCCCGGATCGCAGGTGAGAGAGACTTTCTGAGATAAAAAATTAGTAGTAGGTGTCTGTGGAGTGAAATCACTGACAAAAAAGTTACTTTGTTCTTTGAATAACCGCCAGGGCTGACGTGAAAATCACTCCAAGCGTAAGTAATAAGATACATAAATATTTTTAAATCTTATTTCATTTTTAAACAATTATCGGAAGGAAAAACAACTATCTATTTATAAAGAAAAGCTTATTCTATGTAGCTTCTCAGGAAGAATAAAAAACAAAAGATGTCCTAGAATGAACAGAGACACCCCCCTCCTCGAAAATGGGACTTCCTACCACGGAATTCCCGTGATGCACATCTTATATCTCCTGCTTATTCTGATAGCTCCTTTTGCAGGAGTAGATCTGCTCCTCCTCCTTTCTTTTGTCCTTTTCCTGGGGTTGAGGTTTTCTGGGAAGTTTCTTTCCTGCAGCAGAGATGCAGCCAGCCTTTCTTTATCTCTTACACTGATGCTGCTTGTTTCTGCAGTTTCTAAAGACCTTCCGTACACATTCCCATTTTATATAGTCCTTGCAGCCTTTGCAGTTGCAGCTGTAGGAAACCACAGCTCTTTTTTTTCGGAAAGAGGCTTTACTGCTGATTTAGAGTCCAGAAAGAGCAGGATGAAGAAGAAAAGTTTTTCATTACTCTGGAGTTCGATTTTTCTTGCGCTCAGGATTATTGCGGCGTTTCTTGCATCAAGCTGGATTGTCTACTGGCAGGAACTTTCAATCTCGTATAACTTTATATTTTTCATAGCTGTTATTGGAGCAGTTACAGGTTCTCTTTTTGAGTCAATTCCTTCAAAGATAGACAGTAATATCCCGGTGTCTCTGGGAGCAGGGATGACGATGTGGATTTTTGAGGAGTTCAGGTACTGGGTCCCTCCGGAGAAAATGCTTGTAGCCCTTGTCTTCTCCCTTTTCCTCGGCGCGCTGGCTTACAGGGCGAAAATTGCCGACGTTTCTGCTCTCCTCAGTGCTGCCCTTCTCGGAGTCCTGATAATTGTTTTCAGTGGATTTCAGTGGTTTTTGCTTCTGCTTACTTTTTTCATTCTGGGCGGCGGGTTTACCAGGTACAAGTACGCATACAAGGAATCGATCGGGATTGCTCAGACAAAAAACGGAATCCGGAGCTATGAAAACGTATTTTCGAACAGTACGGCAGCCCTTGTCCTTGCAGTAGCTTATGGTATCTTCCCTGATCAGAGCCTTCCGATTATTTATGCCTACATGGGCACTGTTGCAACTGCTACAGGCGATACTCTGGCAAGTGAAATCGGGACCACGGCAAAAGGAAGACCCAGAATGATCACAACTCTCAAGCTTTCGGAACCCGGGGCTGATGGGGCTGTTTCCTCGCTGGGCGAACTTGCCGCAATTTTAGGTTCTGCAGTCATAGGCGTGCTTGGCTATGTTCTTGGAATATCTGACGACCTTCTGCTTTCAGTCCTTATTACAACTGCAGGAGGCTTTATCGGCACAAATGTGGACAGCCTGCTCGGGGCTACTCTTCAGAAAAGGGATGTGCTCTCAAACAGCGGGGTAAACTTTGTTGCAACCTTTGTGGGGGCAGGGATTTCAGCCGGAATATATGTTCTGATATCAGGTCTATTAAGTTAAGGGATGTTTAAAAGGTCTAAAAGGTCTAAAATGTTTAATATATTTAATCTTTTTAATCTTTTTAATATGTAAATTCCACCGAACAGTAGTTCCAAGTAAATTTCGTAAAGCAATCCAGGAACAACTTGACTGGAATACTGGAATATTACATAATGACTCAATCCGGTCTGTTATTCAAAATCAGTAGACGTATTTCAGTTTTATTTTGTGGGCTTTTTAATTATGCCCTTTATTGTCCTGTTGGATTTAGATGCACTAAAAAGCTCCATGAAGTTCCGTTCTCTGGTTTAATTCACCCTATATCTGGAGTGTCTCTACTCCCACAATAGGATCTGCCATGAAAGTCAATAGGATCTGCCATGAAAGTCAATAGGATCTGCCATGAAAGTCAATAGGATCTGCCATGAAAGTCAACAGCTATGTCATGAACATTGTTTTAAGATTCATCATCTCAAAATAAGGAGATTCGGAACTACTGAAACTTGCTGAATTTTTAGATAAACTTGAAGATAAACAATGAGAAGATATTTATTAGAAGAAATAGAGAATTAGGGAATCCTTTATTGTGTTATTGATTAAAACTATCGTTTATAAAGATAAATATATTTTTAAGATAGAAAAAAAGGTCTTGCGATCCTAAGAATCCTTCACCTTTTCTTCACCATATTTCCTCATCAGGTATCAAAAACAAATTTAAGGTTAAAAATAAATTTTTTTGAACAAGGAGAATGAAAATGAAGATTTTGCTTATCGGCGGCGGCGGAAGGGAACACGCAGTTGCCGAAGGAATTAAGAAAAGCAAGCATAACCCCATCCTTTATGCGTTAATGGCAAAGAAAAACCCCGGAATTGCCGCCCTCTGTGAGGATTTCCTGCTTGAAAAGGAAACCGAGGTTGTAAAAATTGTTGAATATGCGAAAGCCAGGAAAATTGAGATGGCTTTTGTGGGGCCTGAAGCTCCGCTTGCAGCAGGAGTTGCAGATGCCCTCTGGGAAGCCGGGGTCCCTGTTGTAGGTCCCAGGAAAGCCTGTGCAGTTATTGAGTTTGATAAGGCATGGGCAAGGAACTTCATGAAGAAATATGGAATTGAAGGCTGTCCTGCCTATGAAGTTTTCACGGACGAGGCTCCAGCACATGCTTTCATTGAAAAGCTGGGCGACGTTGCAGTCAAGCCCTCCGGGCTTACAGGCGGTAAAGGCGTAAAGGTGATGGGTGACCAGCTCCCTGACCTCAAAGCTGCCAGGGAATATACAAGCGAGCTTCTGGAAAAAGGGTCTGTAGTTATTGAGGAACGTTTCATAGGAGAAGAGTTTACTCTACAGGCTTTTGTGGATGGAAAAAACCTTGCCTTTTTCCCTGCAGTGCAGGACCATAAGAGAGCTTATGAAGGGGACCTCGGACCGAATACAGGCGGCATGGGCTCATACACCGATACAGGAGAAATCCTTCCTTTCATGCTTTCCGAAGACCTTGAGCAGGCAAAAAAGATTATGCAGCATACGGTAACAGCGCTGTATGAGGAAACAGGGACAGGATACCAGGGCATTCTCTACGGGCAGTTTATCCTGACAGCCAGCGGCCCCAAAGTCGTGGAGTTCAATGCACGGTTCGGAGACCCTGAAGCTATGAATGTTATCCCCCTTATCGAGACTGATTTTGTAGAAATTATGTCTGCTGTAGTAAAAGGCACCCTTGAAAACCTGCCTGTAAAGTTCAGCAAGAAAGCGACGGTCTGTAAATATGCAGTTCCCGCAGGCTACCCGGATAATCCTGAAAAAGACAGCGAAGTAGTTGTAGGAGATGTGGGAGAAGCTTCAGTCTACTATGCAAGTGTGTATGAAAAAGAGGGGAAAATTTACACTACCGGCTCCCGTGCAGTTGCTGTCGTGGGGCGTGCAGAAACAATAGAGGCTGCAGAAAAAATCGCCCAGAACGCTCTTGAAAATATTAAGGGTAAACTTTTCTTCCGGAAAGATATAGGCACTGCCGATCTTATCCAGAAAAGAATTGACCATATGAAAGAACTTAGAAGCTAACTGTTTGAAAAAATATGCAGGGATAACGCTTGTAAATAAGTACTATGCAAGTAATATAAAGTTTAAATTCAGCTAGAAATAAGCCGGGGTTTGAGACCTATGAAGAAAGATGTACTTTCTATAACTGACCTGTCCCGAGAGGAGATCTACGAACTCCTTGAATCGGCAGTGGACCTGAAAGCAAAGCGCAAGGCAGGAGAATATACCGAGTACCTGAAGCATAAAAGCCTTGGAATGATTTTCGAGAAATCCTCAACAAGGACCAGAGTTTCCTTTGAGGTTGCAATGAGCGATTTCGGGGGACATGCCCTTTACCTGAACTCCAGGGACATCCAGGTAGGAAGAGGCGAGACCATTGAGGACACTGCAAGGACCCTTTCCGGTTACCTGCACGGAATCATGGCCAGGGTTATGAGCCACGAAACTGTGAAGAAACTGGCCGAATATTCAACCATACCCGTGATCAATGCCCTCTCCGACCGGGAACACCCCTGCCAGATCCTGGGTGACTTCATGACCATCATGGAGTTCAAGAAAAAGTTAGAAGGCCTTAAATTCGCCTGGGTTGGAGATGGAAACAACGTCTGCAACTCTGCCCTGCTTGGCTCGGCTATCATGGGAATGGAGTTTGTCGTTGCCTGTCCGAAAGGCTATGAGCCAAAAGCCGAGTTCCTTGAACAGGCAAAAGCTCTTGGAGGCAAGTTCACAATTACAGATGACCCGAAAGTTGCCGCAAAGGATGCCGATATTATCTATACTGATGTCTGGGTCTCCATGGGTGACGAAGCCGAACAGGAAAAGCGCCTGAAGGACTTTACCAGGTTCCAGGTCAACACCGAACTCCTTGGAGTTGCAAAGCCGGATGTAATAGTCATGCACTGCCTGCCCGCCAGACGAGGTCTGGAGATTACGGATGAGGTCATGGACGGCCCGAACTCTGTGGTCTTCGAAGAAGCAGAAAACCGCCTGCATGCCCAGAAAGCCCTTATCCTGAAATTGATGAGATGAAAATTTCATCAATTTCCCATACTTCTATCTGGAATTTTCGAGTATTCCAAAATAAACTCCCGAGATTAGTGATTGAACCCCTCAAAAAATAAATATTTATAATGAGTTTGAGGGTTTTTTCACTCTCCGAAAGGGCTTTCAAGGAAAAAGTATAAGAACAAAGAGCGCCACTATTTGCTGCTGCAACAGGAGCCATATCGTGCGAGGGTTGCCCAGCCAGGTCAAAGGTGCCTGCTTCAGAGTTTTGCATCTAGAAATATATTTTATTGACAAGTAATATCAATTTGCGAGAGTTGCCCAGCCAGGTCAAAGGCGCTGGATTCAGAGTCCAGTCTTGTAGGAGTTCGTGCGTTCGAATCGCACCTCTCGCACTCAAACTTTTTTTTAATCGATTGACTCTCTTTTAGTTACATTTTTGCTCAATTATTCTGATTCGCTTGCTTTTTATGTAGTTGCGTCAAGATATATCTCTAAGGCAATGGACTCATACGCTATTCGCGGATAGTCATTCGGTTTCAATTATTATCAGTCGAATACCCCGCTAGCTTGCTGCGGGGATGGAAAACTTTCCCGATAACCGTTAATGATAATATGTAATTTATCAATTCCATTTTCCGGTTGTTAACTTCTACTCAAACTAAAGTGTTTAGGGTTATTGTTTCCTTTAACGGAATTTAGAGCGGTGGCGCGAACATACTCCGTTGCTTGCGCCAGGGTGCACCAACGCAACTTTGATTCTGAGTTTACTAGGTTCCGCGATGCGAGAGCGGACAAAAAAGAACAATTGAATATCGCTAAAGGATTAGTTAAAAAAGCTCTGTTAAAATTTTACTTATATTGGACTTCTTATAAAAATAGTAACATACATAATATTTCAGAAGCGAGAGATATACTTTCAGATTATGCAAAATTATACATTGACGTTTCTGTAGAGGTATACGAGGTGTTACCTCTACATTGAGAAATGAAGTTACAAACACTGTGACTCGTATTAGAGAAGCAGCGAACGAATTAAAATTTGTAAGTATAAGCGATAGTTTAGACAAAATATTTAGTAAACCTGATGAGTGCGCGCAAGAAGCGTATCGAGTTTATAAAAACTTTGATGAATATTTTCAAGATGCTTAATGATTTGTAAACATCCTATACTACACAATCAAATAGGACAAATAAAATCCGATCCAAGTAAATAGCTTTCAATATATCCTGAGAAAAACGACTACTAGCTAAAGATAAAAATTTGTGTATTCATATGGTACAAAATAATGCAATATATCAGAAATTCCCAGGATACGTGTTTTTCCCAGAAAATAACAATTATTCAGAGTTTGATCTACTTGTACTATTTCTCAGTACCTCTGAAATCAAAGTTCCAGACGTATCTAATTTTGCACGATCAATAAGAGACAAATTTGTGGCTGTTTTAGTTTCATATAGAGAGGTATTAGAACAAATTCCGGTGTGGGATAAAGAAAACAAGAAACGAGAGATTGAAGGAATTCCTTATGACGTTCAGGGAATACTTTTAACAATTAGATATGAGGCATATCTAAATTCGATATATGGCCTGTGTGAAAATCTTAGCTTTTTAGTAAAAAAATTCTACTCTAATGACGTATTAAGTAACAGTTTTGATAGACAGAAAAAACAGTTTTTAAATGATAAACAGAAACTTGATGAATCTTATTCGAAAATATTAGAAAAAACGGATTGGTATGTAGAAGTTCACGCCATAAGGTCAGAAGCAACTCATTTTTTAACTGGTTTAATCTCCACATCTGAATCGAGTGGACCGTGTTACTCATATAAAAAAGCATATAATCAACGAAAAGGCGCTCCTAATGAAATAAACATAGAAAATGTTGAAGATCATGTAAAAGAGATCCAAAGAAAACTAGTATTATTCTTAAGTGAGTACTCAAAACATTTTATAAATCTAAAATTTAACAAAGACAAAACAGTAAGAGTAATTTGCTTAAGAACAGATGATGGAAATGAATTATTTTACTCAATAACGTTAAATGATTATCTAAACAAAAGACCTAGGAAATGCGATACACTTGAATTTGACTGCCCACATAAAGAAAAATGTAAATTTATCTGAATAATGACCAGTTCAGTTTTAAGTGTGAATCTCCGGAAGTCATAATCTGTATAACTTCAATAGTGCTCATTATGGTAATACAGATTGGCTGAAAATTCAACCGGTTAACAAATATTAGCAAAAACACCCCCTGAAGTGGAAGCTTCCGTTCTCTTCACTCCGCTTTTCCAAATTTTATGTTGTATCCTGAAATTATTTCGCGGATTCAAATCTATTTGAATGTTCAATACATGATACCGTAGCAGACGACGTAAAATGTAGAACATTTAGTAAATTTCAATTCTATTCCATGCGTCATCGGTTAAGCGTTAGGGAATCACTCTCGTATGTGTTTTTATAATAATAATCTAAATATTAGTGCATCTATGTCTCCTCATCCCCCACCTACTCTTGAAGACTCTCTTCGGGAAATGTTTCCCGAAGAGTGGTTAAGGCAAACTGCCAAAGAAACTGGTCTCATAGTACGTGAGCGTAAAATTGACCCTGTCATCATCTTTTGGGTTTTAACTCTTGGTTTTGGTGTACGCTTGCAGCGTACACTTGCCAGTTTAAAAAGAGAATATGAAAAAGAATCACATAAGACCCTAAGCGACAGCAGCTGGTACTATAGATTCACTCCAGAACTTGTTGAGTTTCTTCATCAGTGTGTTATTCACGGCATAGAAGAGCTTGCAAAAGAACCTGGTAGAAAACTTAGCAAAAAACTCGAAAACTTTCAGGATGTTCTCATTCAAGACAGTACAATTGTTCGTCTTCACTCATCTTTAGCAGACAAGTTTCCAGCAGCAAGAGCAAGAACAGTAGCTGCTGGGGTAAAAGTGGGAGTTATGGTAAGTGCAGTTGCTAATGGGCCTAAAACAGTTGCTCTGTACTCTGAAAAAACAGCTGAGATCAAAACATTGAAAATCGGTCCATGGATCAAAGACCGTATTCTTCTTGTTGATCTTGGATTTTACAAAACTCAAATGTTTGCAAGAGTTGAGGAAAACGGAGGATATTTTGTCTCAAGAATAAGGAAGAATATGGATCCGATTCTTGTTTCTGTTGAAGAGGGACTTTCTAAGACTAAAAGCAAAGAGTTCACGGAAAAACCTGTTAGTGAGTGTATTAAACAACTCTCTGGGAAAGATATTGATGCAGTTGTAAAAATAGCATTCAAAAGAAGAGCGTATAAAGGCAAACAAAAGCGGGATGAGCTGCTTGTACGTCTTGTTGCGGTATATAATGATGAAGATGAAAAGCATCACATATATATCACAAATATTCAGAAAGATGTTTTGAATGCAAAAGACATTGCAAAATTATATGGAGCAAGATGGGACATAGAACTGCTGTTTAAGGAGTTGAAAAGCAAATACGCTCTTGACGTTCTTGAAACAAAGAATGTGCAGGTAATTGAGGCTCTAATATGGACAGCAATGTTGACACTAATCGTTAGCAGAAGAATTTATTCTCTTGTAAGAAACTCAACAGCTCATCCTGAAAAAATGGCTCAATATACGCAGTTACGTTGGAGCACAATATTTGCAGAGAATGCATCAGATTTGTTGACAGTAATTCTGAATAGATGTGGAATTCAAAGAACTTTTGAAACGATAATGAGTGTATATGAAAGTCAAGCATTGGATCCGCATGTAAACAGAGAAAGGTTCAGAGAAAAATGGTTTTAATGAAAAGGTGAAATGAAAAACACTATTGGTAGATGGAAAGAAGTTCTTAACCGATGACCAATGAATTCTATTCTGATATTGTGGGGTGATCATGTAAAATAAAACAAATTCGAAGTTGAAGTCAACAGTGAGTCATATATATAGATGATATATAACTACAACAAAAGAAATTAAAAAAGCGAACTAATTTTGGGATAAAACAGAGTCCAGTTTCGTAGGAGTTCGGGCGTTCGAATCGAACCTCTCGCATCAAACTTTTTTGATCGATTAAATTTCTTTTAGTCACATTTTTGCTCAATTATTCAAATTTATTTGCTTTTTAATGAAGTTCGCAAGATCCTCTCTGATGCGAAGTATACGTAAATAGCTCCAGGCTCTTTTAATCTGGCTTCAGCCATTGTTAAGAAAAGCCCCGCTCCTGAACTAGTCATAAGAGGTGCTTTTCCGGATACGGCGGATACTTAAAAATCAGCGGCAGGTGGGTAGCTAATACTACCCATATATATATCAGCGTTATACGGTACATTTCGGTAATCCTGCCACACTATTCTGTCCCCGGAGATTGCGGGAAATTCCTGCTCTGACATATTTGTGGTAATTTGAATTTCCCTGGAAGTTGATATATTATACAGATATATATCATCATTGCCGCTACGGAAATCATACCACAAAATCCTGTCACCATAGATAGCAGAATTATGTGCTCTTCCGCTTCTTGAGATCTGAGTTACCCTGCGAGTGGAGAGATCATAGTTAAAAATATCCGAACTTGAGAGATCATACTCATCTGCAAGGCGATGATCCTCCCACACGACCCTGCCCTCATAGATGGCAGGATTAAAGGCATTTCCGTTTTTAGTTATTTGAGTTACCTTACGGGTGGAAATAGTGTACATGCAAATATCATGGTTTTCTCCGGCATGCCTTTGCCATACTATCCGGTCCCCGTAGATAGCAGGGTGAATATTATCCAATTTATCCGATTCACCGTTTGTAATCCGGATTTCCTTTGAAGTGGGTATATCGTACATGTAGAGATCATGGTTTCCGGAATCGAGCCGTTCTTCCCATACGATTTTGTCCCCATAGATAACAGGGCGAGTATTATCTGACTCATCGTTTGTAATCTGTGTTTCCGTGCTGGTGGAAATATTGTACATGTAGATATCCTGGTTTCCATTGCGCCCATCCTCCCATACTATTCTATCCCCAAAAATTTCAGGATTTTCCTGCCACGATTCATCAGTAGTGATCCGGACTTCCTCTGAAGCGGTTATATCGTACATATAAATGTCCCAGCTTGCATTGCCCGGGTTTCCATTTCGGTAGTCCTGCCACACTATCCTCTCACCGTAGATCGAAGGAGATTCCTTGTATGATACGCTGGTAGTGATTTGAGTTTCATTTACGATAGAGGGAGCACTTTGAGCGGGAGCAGGGGAAACGATAGTGTAATTGGGTATTATCTCAATATCATTTCCAGCATCATTCCATAATCTTTCTATATATTTTTTGATTTTGTTACTCCATTTCCATGCAGTTGAGGGTTCTGAAGATATAGGGGTTGATCCATCTGACCCTGATTTTGAGGCATATATCGTATTTCCATCCGGACCTATGTTTATTCGGTTTCCGTTTGGTTCCGGTTCAGCAGAATAGTCGGAATGAAGATAACCTGCATCAATGCAGGGAGAACTCACTTTGTCTTTTACCCATTTTTTTCCATCCCAGCGGCCTTCAACCGACAGCAGACGGTAATCATGATTTTTCGGGTCTGCAAAGAGAGGATTTACGTATATATCTGTTGTAGATGTGCAGTTTTTATAATCTCCACGCACATTATCGTAAAGGCCGTTATTTTGCAGCACTAAATCGTATATCTGGGGGAAATTATTTATTGCTGCATATCCCGTCCCATTCGGGTCTGTTATACCCTCCTGAGTGTTTACGATTATGTTATTGCGCACAGTAATCTTGAATAATCCACCTGATGGAATATACTCAGGAGGGGACGTGAGGGAGATCGCAGCACCATAGCAGCTGTCAAATAAGTTATTTTCGATAAGGGTCCCATTAAACCCATTCGCTACAATGCCCCCAATTGAGGTAATACTGGGATTAGTGCCGGTGCTGTAGAAGATATTGTGATGAATATGGACACTTTTTCCCTGATCCCCGATGCTAGTAGAGGTATCATAATCTGGCATCCAGATCCCGGGCCCAAAACTGTTATAGATAGTATTGTTATACACCTCTACATCGTTTACGATCGCAGTCTGATTTGAGGAATCAGGTCCTTTTTCAATCTGTATTCCCGGACCTCCTGCACTCCAATGGTGGAAAGAGTCGATGACGTTATCGTGGAATTTTACGTGGTTTGAGTTCCATACTCTGAGAGCGCTATTGGTCCTGCAGGTTATTCGGTTGTTCCATGCCTCCACATTTTCACTCCTGAGTGCAAACAGACCGTCGTGTCCCAGCTTGTATACAGTGTTGTTGTAAAACTGAATGTTGGAACCCTTGTTTATCCTCAATCCGTCCCCATTCCCATCGTGCATATACATGTCGTATACTTTTACATTATTACAGTAAGTAAAGTACATTACATTGTAGTATCCTCTACCCAGCAGAATTTCACGATTGTCCTCATAGTTTCCATCGACCTCAAAGCCCCTTACTGTAATGTTATTTCCCTTGCCGCCCATCTGCTGGATAAGAGGTTTCATCGAAGGCCAGCCTGCGTGGTTAGCAAGTTTGATCACAGCAGTAGAGTCTCCCTCAAGAATTGTATTGTTGCCAATCAGGATACTATCATCAATAACGTAAGTAAAAGGTCCTTTAAGATGGACAGTTGTGTATTCACTGTTATTTGCTACAAATTGCAGTGCCTGGTTTATCTGTACCTGATCACTTTTTCCAGCGCAATTATAATCTCCACTGCCGTCCCCTGCAACATAAATTGTTTGCGGAGAACTCATACATGAAGCAGAAGGAACGTATACAAAGATAAAAGAAAATACAAGAAAAGAAGTTACTAATGCTCGTCTAAACATAACGATCACCTGGGGGAGGTTATAACAATATTTATTATTAAGTCCTCTATGAAATATTCAGTATTTTATAGTTTACACTCAGACAAAATTACATACATCAGCCACAATAGGCTTCAAATCGAATGAATTTGTTATCTTGTGTTTCGAATAAACTCTACTAAGTTCCAGAGACTCCTCCATCAACACAAAACTCCTATGTTTGAGCAAAACAAAACTTGAATCATCTGTAGCAGTTATTTAGAGCATTATACTATAGCACTATATGGTATTATAAAAGTCTTATCAAATTATTTTTTATCAAGAATTATTCTTGTGTCGTGAATTCCCGACCTGTCTGGTAAAACAAGGCTTTTGCTTCTTTAACAAATCTCTGATCTTAATGATTTAGTTTTTAAAGCTCTAATATTCCTTTCCATGAGGATTCATTGCCATCACTTTGCATATATTTTCATAATACAGAGCTTGATTTTTTCATATTTGCACCCTCTCAGTTTTGTTAAAAATGTCTCTTAACCAGTGATCCAGATTTTGGGACAGTCCTGAACGACCTGTAAAGCTCCGTCTGAATTGAAATAACACAATAAGTTTTAGCAGGTATGTTGTATCTGATGAAGTTGTTCAGATTTTTTGAGAGAATCTGCAAGGCTAATATCTTTTTCATTTATGGACCTCCACTTAAGTTTGGGGGGATCAGACCACATTATTGTGAAAAGTTAATATGAGAAAAGTTATATTCATGTCTTGCGTTTACGAATCCTATGAAAAAAAGATTTTCCAATAAAATCCTCATTATTGGTTATGGCTCAGTTTCACAATGCACCCTACCTATTTTACTGGACAAACTCGATGTTCCGTTAGAAAACATTACCTTAATTGATTTTGAAGACAAATCAAAAGCCCTGAAAAAATATACTAATCAAGGATTAAGATTTGTCTGTGAAAAGATTACCCCAAAAAATTTGGATCAAGTTCTGTCACAATATATGGAAGATGAAGGCTTGCTCATTGATCTTTCATGGAATATCGATGCCAATGACATCATTAAGTGGTGCCATGAGCACAATGTATTGTATGTTAACACTTCGGTTGAAGTATGGGACCCTGCCGAGAAATTTATGACTCAAAGTCTATTGGAAAAATCGCTTTATTTACGGCAAATGAGATTGCTTGAACTTTCCCATGATTGGAAAGATGCGCCGACTGCTGTTGTTGACCATGGCGCAAATCCTGGCCTGATAACTCACTTCGTAAAGCAAGGCTTGCTGGATATTGCCGCCCGCACCTGTGAAGATAAGAAAGTCTCTCCTGAGGATGAACAGGAAATTTCCCTTCTTGCAAAGAACAGGGATTTTGCCCGCCTGGCTAAGAAATTGGGAGTCAAAGTGATCCATTGTAGCGAGCGAGATACTCAAGTCGCAAACCGGGCAAAGGAGGTAAATGAATTTGTAGGGACATGGAGCATTGAAGGATTGAGGGAAGAAGGAACTGCTCCTGTTGAAATAGCCTGGGGAACGCATGAGAGCAAATTGCCGCCCCTGGCGCATATACCTCCTTACGGACCAAAAAACGTGATTCTCTTGCCCCAGATGGGCATTAATACATGGGTCAGATCGTGGATACCGGATGAAGAAATTGTAGGTATGGCGATCCGTCATGGCGAATCGTATGGACTTTCAAAACTGTTAACTGTTTGGGAAGATGACGAGGCGGTCTATAGGCCTACCGTACATTATGCTTATATGCCCTGTCACGACACACTTTCCTCTCTTTGCGAATTGCGAGGCCGGAATTATGAGCTTCAACCCAGACTCAGGATTATGACAAATGAAATCACATCTGGTGAGGATATAATAGGGGCACTCTTGATGGGCCATTCTTATAATTCCTGGTGGACTGGGAGTTCATTGAGCATTGAAGAGGCCAGACCCCTTGCTCCCGGGCAGAATGCTACTACTCTTCAGGTAGCTGCAGGCATTGTTGCTGCTATACTCTGGATGCTTGAAAATCCACGAGAAGGTATTAAAACACCTGAGGACTTGCCTCATGATTTTGTCCTGGATATTGCCAAACCGTATCTTGGAAAATTTATTTCCACACCTTCGGACTGGACACCACTTAAAAATCGCAAAATATTTTTCAAAGAAAACCCAGCCGTGAAACACAATCCTGATCCATGGCAATTCGAAAACTTTCTTTTCGTAAGTTAATCCCTGGTAAACTACCCCTCCAGGCAGACTGATGTCTGTCAAGGAAGGGGTATAAAAGTAATTTACCTGTGTTCTCAAAGAACTGGATACATTCGTGCGTTCGAATCGCACCCCTCGCATCCAGAATTTTTTTTATTTTTCTTGTTGTTTACGGGCCATGCTTGAGCCATAATCGTTCCCGGGCTGTTTTTAAGAATCTACCTGCATATCTACATCCACATGTGCCCCTGACTTGTCCCCGATTTTAGACGCTATCAGAATTTAATTGTTATTTTCCCGAAAAAGTAATTTCAAGCAAGGGAAAGAGATGAAAAAGAGAGATTTTATTGGGGTTTTCCCGCCTGATTGCACATTTCAGGCGGGAGGTCTGTTCACACAATTAAGTAATTATAAATACGTCTCTCTAAATATATAAATATTTGTATGTAGCTAAGTTTAAGATCTGGCATCAAAGGATTTCATGGGTTCAAATCGCACTCATCAAACTAAAAGAAGGAGAATATCTATTATACTGCAACCTCAAAAGGATAAACTTCCTCCCATCTATCACCCATAACCGAACTAATACCCCCTTCTTCTACCTGCATCTGCATTGTATCCCCTTCTAATCTAATTGTTATGAGGTTTCCACTTTCGTAATAATCGCATTTGACAGGAGAAGAATCTCCATAGCGTAAGAAGGCAGTACCGCAGTCATACAAAATGAGATAGTCGCTTCCTGATTGGAATTTTCGTTTCATGCAGGGAATCTCCATAATTTCGAATTATTTCATATTGTTTTTTACTTATTATCCGTGCTAAAAGACTTCGTGTCGAGGCATACATCAGGTTAACTGCCGCACCGATTAAACAAGAGTATTGAGCAAACAGTGCTGCCTTTATCCTGTCAGATCCTGTTAAATTCACTTTTAATCCCTTATGGAAGTTCTGGAATGTCCTTATACTGTTAACGTCGTATATCTTTATTAATTTTTTGCCTTTGTATGTATTTTACTTCCTTCTTTTGCCTGGCCTGTAATTGCCACAGGTCATCCTCCCGCACAGAGTCTCCATTCAGGCTTGAACCTCTTCAATTAAGGGGTCAGGATTAAAAAAGTCCCATCTGCATTTCTACATGGAAAAGCTGTCGAGGGTCATAGAGGAAACCCGAAAATTGCATACATCCTCTCTGCACCTCATTTTCGGTGAGATGTGCATTTTCGGTAAGATGTGCATTTTCGACGAGATGTACATTCTCTGAACCCTATATTCAGGGCTAAAAAAATCCAGTGCTTTCATTTTTCCGTCCAGGTAACGGGCAAACTCCATAACTTAAAAGAGTAAGATGTTTGTGTTCTACATGACCCGGAAACACAGGAGTAGCTTGTCAGAAAAGCAACTTTCTCCTGGAGAATGGGCTCTCAATTGGTGTGCAATAGGCTACCCAGATGAAGATCTATTTTTTTTCAATCCATCTCTGTGCTGGAAGAAGGTGCCGATTTCAGGTAATGAAGGCAAAATCTGCAGACGATTCCTGATGATTTCTTAGATGATCGACACCCTTCAAGCAAGAATATTCCTTAGCCGAGAATCAATGAATTAAGCTTTGTATCAGATTTCCGGAACTTCGCTATCAGGGATTGGTGTAAGCCCGGTTCCATTAGATCCCCAATAGTATGTAACAGTGTACTTATAACCAGATTTCAACTGAGTGTGTTCATCATTAGTTTGGATTACACGGTACCATAAACATCCTGTTCTGATATATTCATCAAAATTACCTGCAGGAGTTGTAACTGTGCGGGTTTGCCCGGTGGGGACATTCACTTTGAAAACGGGTTTTTTGGAATCTGCCTTCGTCCAAACTACGAGGATATCACTACCAATTTTGTTTATTATATTAAGAACAACGCCATCGGCATACTTTGGTAGATAATCATTAACTTCCTTACAATAGGTCTCCGTGGCTGTTGTGGGGGTGGTTACTGTTACTGGCTCTCCTATGGTGGTTACTGTTACTGGCTCTCCTATGGTGGTTATTGTTACTGGATCTCCTATAAACTTCCCTAAGGCATAAGGCAAGGATCCTACAGGCACAGTGGCTGTAACAGTGTTGGTAGACGTGTTAATTATAGAGATATTGGTGTCTGCCACATATACTTTTGTTCCATCAGGGGTAACTGCAATTCCGGTGGGATACAATCCAACAGGCACAGTGGCTGTAACAGTGTTAGTAGACGTGTCAATTACGGAAGTAGTGTTGCTGTAACAGTTTGACACATATACCTTTGATCCATCCGGGGTGATTGCAATTCCATAGGGCCAGATTCCTACAGGCACAGTGGCTGTAACAGTATTAGTGGACGTGTTAATTACAGAGACGATGTTGCTCTCGTTATTCGCCACATATACTTTTGTTCCATCAGGGGTGACTGCAATTCCGTCCGGAGCGCCCATCACAGGCACAATGGATGTTACATTGTTTGTTTCTGTGTCAATTACATAAACCGTGCTACTGGCAGCGTTTGCCACATATACCTTTGTCCCATCCGGGTTGACTGCAACTCCGTAAGGCAAGGATCCTACAGGCACCGTGGCTGTAACAGTGTTAGTAGACGTGTCAATCACCGAGGTAGTGCTGCTTTTATAGTTCGTTACGTATACCTTTGATCCATTGGGGGTGACTGCAACTCCTAAAGGCCCGTCTCCTACAGGCACAATGGACATAACAGTGTTAGTGGACGTGTTAATTACAGAGACAGTACCGTCTTTTTCGTTCACCACATATACTTTTGATTCATCTGGACTGACTGCCACTCCTTTAGGATTGAGTCCTACAGGTATCGTGGCTGTAACAGTATCTGTGGCTGTGTCAATTACAGAGACTGTGTTGTCACCGTAGTTCGAAATATATGCAAATGGCGCGGCGCCTGCGATATTTGCCAGCATTAAAAGCGCCAGCGTCGTTACTCCTAAAACTGTTATGAGGGCATGCCCTCTGTGTGTTTTACCACATGTCATTTCTTTCATCTAAATCCCCCCGTGCGGATTTTGGATATTTGCAATAAAAATAATTATAAATCAACAAATATACAACCTTTTAATATATAAAGGGAACTTTTCCAATATAACGGGGATTTTTTCTATTTATCACTTTAATTTTATATTACGTCTAGTTCTCGAACTTATCACAATTTTCAAGACTTCACCAGGAACGCAATATTTTAACCATAAACATTGCTGTCCTTAAAGTGTAAACAACTATAAAAAATGAAAAAGTAATTTCCAATCAGAATAAGAAATATTCAGGATCTTTTTACCTTATTTCTTGAGAATCAGCCCTCTGAACCCCAAATTCAAGGATAACAAAATCCAGTTCTTTTTTAGTCCATATGTCTAAAGTCGGCTTTTTCTTTCCTGGTGGTACTTCTCCAACTTTATACCCAAATAATGCCCTGAAATCTTTGTGAATAATATCATTAATTTCCCTCTCAACACTGCTTTTATCCCTTTCTTTTCCCCTGTTGCTCTCCAGTCTTATTTTCAGGTCCGTTAGTTTTTCCCAGATCTTTGCCTTTCTTTCTTCGTGGCTTTTCATCTGTTTTTTGTATGAGGCTTCATTGTAGAGAACAAGAGTTGTAAATTCCTGTCCAAAAAACACATGTTTTGTCCGGTAACCGTATATCCTGTTACCTTGAGGATTTGTGTACAAATGTTTATACTCTTTAAACTTGGCATAATCTCAAATCTTTAGATTTAGCGGGTAGTTTACTTTCTCACTAATTTACCCTACATGTTCTGCCCGAGCCAGGAGAGCCCGTACATTTTTTAAATCCGTAATTAGCTCTCCCACTTCCTGTTCTTCCAGATATTTCATAAAACCCTGCTCCTCTTCAGGGTTTAGATCATCACTATTCAGCAGATCTTCAATCAGGCTATCCCCAAAAAGACTCGCTGTAGGGTTGTTTTTGCTTTCAGGCTTGCTCTTCTCAATGGGACTTTCGCTGGAATTCCCACTGGAAACTTTATTTTCTTTCACTTTCTCTTCTGAGAAAGGATATGTGGTTTTTATTTGTTCTGCCTTCTCCGGAACATTTTTACCCTTATTTATTTCACCAGTTCCACTTTTTGGGTCTGCTTTTTCGGCATCATTTACTATAGTAGTTTGGCTAGTGTAATGTATTACATCTTCAGATGTTTTTCCTTCAAGTGCTTTATCTTCAGATTTTTCATCTATTCCTTTAACCTCCATCTCCATTCCACTAACTTTTACCGTTGAAAATCCGGAATTTTCCACATGTAAATAACCTTTTTTGACTTCTGAAAGCTCGGATATTTTTACACGTACTTTTCTGGGGAGTGGAGGGAAAATTTCTTCCCGCCAGGGTAATTCTGATATTTCTTCACTTTTTTCGTTTCCTGCTTTCTGGATCAGATCAATGCGGGCTTCAAGCTCCCTTTTTTCTTTTATTAGCTTTATTATTTTTCTCTTAACCTGATCTTTATTTTTTGTCAAATCATCCATATATTTGACATCTTTTTCGAGATTCACATCAGCTGTTTTTGGTTTGAGTATTAAATCCTTTAAGCCACTCATTTTCAAACCTTTTAATCCACTTTCTCTAAGTTCTTTTAATCCGTCTATCTTTATATCTTTTAAACTGTTCATCCTATTACCTCCCACAAAGTCTGATTTATTCTTGTTTCTAAACTGTCTTCCGATACTTTTCTTTCTACTCTAACTGAAAATATCTTTCTCAACTGAAAACTTCTTTCAGATCTCAAATGTGAATACCCTCGATACAACAGGAGGGATAATGATCATACAAAGCCCCGAAATTCCGGACATCAGGCCCCCATAGAAAAAAAGTTTAGAATTTCCTCCGCCTTCCACAATCTTTACTACGAGAGCGTTTGAAATCGTAAGAATAATTATCACGGAAAAAGTTAATTTATAGAGCGTGGGTAAACTTTCGGTCATATTGAACATACTCATTCCTATTCCGGGCATCCCATTCATCCCGCCGTCCAAAGATTCGCTCATCTCGGAGACGAGCCCACCGAATGTGGAAATTATCTCCAGTACAAAGATCAGAAGCCCAACCATCACAGCATGCAGGATTATTGCAAGTCCCTTGAAGCCGGAACTGACCAGCTGCCGTTTCATTCTCAGGAGGACAATTGCCAGGCTTGATGTCGAAACTATGTCCCCTATCTCAGCTGGATTACCCCCCAGGTCGATTGCATCGGTAAAGATCCTTGAGCACCTGTTGATCAGTTCGGAGCCTGTTTCCCCTATGAATTTATCCCAGCAAAGCCTGGACTTAAGCCCCATAGAAAGACCCATGTACAGCTCTTCAACTCCAGGCTTGAGACAGCCGATAGTTTCCATGTCAAGGTCTTCCATTGCACTCCTTATAGTGATTCCCGTTGTTCCTGCAAGGGTCCCCAATGTCTTTACAAAAGCAGGAAAACTGGCATCTCGTTCACCGATTTTCCGGTCGTCAATTATAGCAAGGACGCCTATCGGAAGTGTAAAGAAGGTCACTCCAATCAGGATAAATTTCAGTTCTGTCCCTAACAAAATGAGAACAATAAGAGAAACCGCACCGATAGGGAGCAGAATCCGGCTCAAGAATCTGATTTGCTTCTGTTCCTTTGATTTACGGCTAAGGGCATGTACCTTTTTTTCGGCAGGAGCTGACTTGTATATAATGTACAGGGCAACCCCGCATATGGTAAGAGTTAACAATATAATCAGGGATGCAATTGTTTCTATATTTCCTATCTGATAGATCATGACCGAAACAAGGATTATGGTAACAACGAGGTTTACAGACACCATCAGGGCAGTATAGCCGTCGGTCCATTTTTTAAGGGATTCAATACATCTCTCGTACTCGTTAGAGTAGATCTCGGCCGTTGTGATTTGTTCCTGTTTCAGAAAGTTTTTCTCAGGCTCTCCGGAAGAAAGGATATTTGCCATCCTGCCGAATAGTTTTGCAAGATAGGCATCCTTCAATTTCTGAGAAATATACTTGCAGGCTTTTGCATACTCATATCCCCATTTTGAGGCAAGGATATAGATCTGTTTAAAGTATTTCGAAGCTTCATACTCCTTCTGGCTTCCTGCATAATTAAAGATCTTGTTCCTTTCGATATCCGCAGTTGAAATTGCAGCCATATATGTTAGCAGGAAGAGCATATCATCATTGACTCTTTCAATAACGTTAGTGTCTTTCAGTTTTTTGGCGAGGTTAAAGTATCCTTCAACTCCCTGTTTTGCAGCATTCAGTTTTAAGTTTGGAACTATCTGCGCGAAAGTCATGCTGTTAGCCCCGCTTCCTCAAGCCGGATCAGGGTGTTGAACAGATCGTAAAAATTGGTAATGCCGGCCTGGTGGACTTTCTTTAGTATTTTTGACCTTCTGTCAAGTTCTGAATAAATTCTTCTAACCTGGTTTTCAGGAATCCCCAGGCGAGGGGCAATTTTATTTTCCAGCAGGTAAGAGTTGTTTTTCCCGGTGAACTTGAATGTATCTGTAGCAGGGTCCCATTTGAATATGTCCATAAAATTAAAAGATTGGCTCTCTGAGTCGTAGCCTACGATTTCGTTTATGCTCAGGACTCTTCTTCCCATCCCTTTTCCCGGAACGTTTACAGCACTCTGGATAATAACCACGTTCAGGTTATCCACATAATTTTTGGGAACACTTATCGGGTCGCCTGTCAGTCTCTGGATAAGTTTCTCAACTGAGGCGGCATGGAACGTGGACATTACAGGGTGTCCTGTCTGCATTGCCTGAAAAGCGATATTTCCTTCAACCCCACGAATCTCTCCTATCATAATCTCATTTGGACGCTGGCGCAGGGCTGCCTTTAACAGGTCAAACATAGAGACATCAGATCCGCTGTCATCCCTTGTACTTCTCGTAACCTCCCGGGTCCAGTTCTTATGAGGGACCTGCAGTTCCGGGGTGTCTTCAATAGAGACTATTTTGGACTCCGGTGGAAGAAAAGCGGTCACTGCGTTCATCATTGTGGTCTTTCCGGATGCTGTTTCCCCTGAAACGAAGCAGTTCATTCCTGCCCTAAGCATCATCCACATGTATGCAGCCATTGTGTAGTCAAGTGTTCCGAAATCAATAAGTTCAAGGATTGAAATAGGGACCCCCATAAATTTCCTGATGGTAAAATTGCTCCCCTGCTTTGACACGTCTTCTCCGAATACGATATTAATCCTTGATCCGTCCAGAAGAGCAGTATCGACTATCGGGTCCCTGTATGTAATTGGCTTTCCTACTTTTTCGGACATCTGTATAACAAAAGAATTGAGTTCTTCGTTTTCCTCAAATGAGATTGTTGTTTTAAGAGACGAGAACACCTTATGCTCAATAAAGACCCTGCCAAGCCCACTGCAGCTTATGTCTTCTATATTTGAGTCGAGAAGTAAAGGTTCGAGCACTCCCATCCCCACCTTGTCCCTTAGCATCAGGTATTTGATCGCCCTGAATTCCTCAGGCGTTAAGGAAATTTTCTGCAGTTTTCTAATTTTGAATGATTTGCCGGCTTCCTTCAGGTTTCCAAAAATTCCGGGTTTTTGGCTGTTACTTCCTTCTCCAGGGGAAGTTTTTTCCTGCCCTGAAACTTTTCTTTTTCCCTCGTTTTTTCCTTCCGATCTCCCGGAATTTTCCTTTAAATCCTCTCTTACGTCGCAGACTTTTTCAAGGGCTTTCGCGAGGAGCTCCTTTTTCTCTTCAGGATCTTTTGTAGTAATATCCTGGTCATATATCACGTCAATGAGTAACTTTTCAACTTCCTCCAGTTTCCTGTCAAGTTTCTGGAAAAGGCAGGGTTCCAGGGGAATGTAATAGTTTCTTACATCCTCCTTATCCGGGTATATATGGACGGCAAGTCCTTTTCCGGTAGGATAGATCAGGTTAGGACGTTTGATGCTTTTCATGGATCTCGAAATTTTGGGATAAAATTCCGGAAATCCTATTTTTTCCGTTGGAAGCCTGCAGATATAATCAAGGATATGATGGTTTTCTTCTCTGCCAACGAACTCCTGCATTTCTGGAGAAAGGCTGGAGTACATTTCTTCTCTGGAACGCCCCCCGTTCTCTGGTGTAGGCAACGGGTCAAAAGGCAGAGCTTCCATCTAGAATCCTCATTCGGGTTTTTTTCCTATTGCCATCTTTCCGGTTTTTTTTCTGATTACCATCTTTCCGGCTTTTTCTTTTTTTCAGGCTTTTACCTTTGAAACCGGAATGATCTTCAGTCCAAACTCACTGTCCACATTAAAACTCACCATATTTCCGGTATTTTTCTTTGCCCCCCTCAGTTTCTGGATTTCCATAGTTTTTACCCTCTGGTCTCCAACCTGTTCTATCCTGAGTTCAAGGCAGGCACTGCAAACTGACCTTAGCCTGTAAAGCACTACCTGGGAAAATGCATACCCGTGCACGCTAATAAGAATGGTCTTTCCCCTATCGCACAGCTTTACGCATTCAGTAAAGAAATTTAACACTGCATTTTCCGAAGCGTTCACCGCAAAGATCGTCAGGGAATCTATAAGGATCAGTTCTTCATCGCATCTTTTTATACATTCCAGAAGTACCAGAAGCAGGCTTTCGCTCAATTGGGGATTTTCCTCAACATAGCTTGCATTAATTTCAAATATTTTTGATCTTCCAATTATGAAATAGTCCGAAATCCCGAGCTTCAGGCTTTCCATCTGGTTTAGAAGTTCCTTTGAGGTCTTTTCCGTTGTTAAAGCAAGAACTCTTTTATCCTCGTTCAGAGCTCCCCACATTATTTGCTGTAGTAAAATAGACTTCCCACTATCGTTTCCTCCTTCCAGCAGGCAAAGCGAACCTGTAGGAATGCCTCCCTCCAGTTTCCTGTCTATTTCCATGTTTCCGGTAGATATGAACTCCAATGATGCTTTTTCTTCTTCTTCTTCTTCTTTCAGGTCGCTGAATACTTCTTCCTCGAACGACTCTTTTTCAAACAGTGCTTCGTCGTCCTTATTTCCTTCCATTTCTCTCCCCCCTTCTCCGGGATTCTCCCACAAATCCCCTGATTTTTTAGTATCCGTATCCATTTGTTCCGTTTACTTGCTTATCAGGATCTTCCTTGATACGTAATTATCCACTGAAATATTATCTACTGAAATATTATCTACTGAAATATTATCTACTGAAATATTATCCTCTGAAGTATTATCCACTGAAATACCGTGAAGCCTTTATCCCATTGGGGGCAGCTACCAGAAGCCAGTTTGCGGTGGAGCTCCCAGGTGGGTCTGAGGCATCCAGCCTGATCTGCAATTCCATTCTCTCTCCCGGGTCAAGAATTCCCGGGTTTATCAGGTCAGGAACGATATCCATTTTTGTCCACCTGTCATTTGAAGGGATTTCACCTTCCTGATAAGGGATCCAAATCGTCTTCATGTCACCTGATTCATTTTGATAGGTAACGATAACGTCCATGTAAGTGAAGTCCCCGATTTTTGTCGAGCCTGTGTTTTGCAGGGATGCCTGAACTGTCATATTTGCCATGTCAGTTGAGATACCTGTAATCTCTATTTCCGTTTTTAACATTTCGTTCTTGTTTTCCTGCATATCAATGACTGAATTAGCGAGTCCGTCTGCCATGTAGAACCCCCCATTCGAGCAGACATACGATGCCAGGAGGATGATTGCAACCGAGATCATTGCTGCAATTATTGACCCGAATCCCATTATGACACCGTGAAATAGGCCTCTTCAGAAACCCCGTTGTATGTACTGAACTTGATAAAGTATTTATCTCCTGTAACAGGCAAATCTACAGGTTTAATTTTTATGCGGAGAGTCTCTCCTTTATCCCAGTTATCGTCCCCATTCTGTTCGATAAGGTAGCTCCAACCCGGAGTCAGATTTCCGGTTTCATCATAGGGTATGCGCTCAAAGTTCCCTATCTCTCCGAAAAAGAGGTCAGATTCAGGGATCGTGCCTGAAGATATTCCCTTGCATCCCACATTCTTTATCCAGACATGAATCTCGGTACCTTCAGCCCCGGTAGTTTCATGCAGGATTTCCATATCTGTCAGGATCTGGTCTCCCATAGAGTCCGTACGGCTCATTATCGGGTCTCCTGCAGAGATAACCGAGGGATATGCAACTGAAGCAAACGAAAATGCACAGATAACGGATGCTATTGTTAGAATTGCAGAGCCTATCGATTCCCCACTCATTTTTCGACCCTCGCTTTATTTTCCAGTCTTTTCAAACCGGATAAGTTGATGTCAATTTCTGACTAAACGGTTTCTCAAACTGGTTAATGATGATATTAAGTTTGGTTAATGTATTATGAGATTAAATTGTGTCAAATGATATTATTTCAAATGATACTGTTAATGAGGATGAACAGCTGGTTTCAACTTTCAGTTCTTTCTAACTTCAAACTCAGTTGAAGACCAGCCCTGCTTTCTTCTCGTTTTCTTTTTCTTTCCAGCTTGAAGAGGTTTCATAAAGCTGCGGGATATTCTTTCTGAATTCTTCCGGGCTCAAGATAGCGCTCAACTGCGAAAGCACCATGATGTTGTCCTTCATGCTGACCCTGTCTTCTCCTGCGGGCTCTTCAATTGAAAGGTTTGCAATGTTTTCAATAATCCCTTTTGTCTCTTCAGGGAGATGTCCGGTAATAGTATAGAGGTTCAGCAATTCTTCGAGGTTGCTGTGTCCTATTGTTCTGACAGCATAATCCACCCACCGCATAAGCTCGACAAGCATGAATGTGTCAATTTTTCTGAGTTTTTCAGGTTCAGGCATGTTAATTTCTTTTATCGGGGTATTCTGCACAGGATTTTCCTGGCTGGGTTGGGCGGGTATCGGGATATTCTGTACAGGATTTTCCTGGCTGGATCCGGGGGATTTCAAGACGTTTTCACTGTTTTTTACTATTTGATCCCCTAAATCTGAAACTTCTGCATTGGGCTCGAGTCCGTTTTCTTCATTGCCAGTCTTAGTTGACTGGTTATTTACAGACTCCCCTTTTTCCGGTACCTCAATCTTCAGTGATTCAAGGCTCGGGATGCTGCAGAAAGGATTTTCACTTTTGTTTACCAGATCCCTTATGTCCACAAGCAACTCCTTAATCACCCCTTTCATTATTTTCAGTTCGGTTTCAATTTCGTTTACTCTTTTGTCCAGTTCCATACTGATCACCTGAAAACGAAGATAAATTTTCCCGTTTTAGTAACAGTAAAAGAGGGGTGAAGTAACCCCTAAAGATTTAGGGGTTACTTCAGGTTCATGACATTGTCTATCTGCGGAGGCGTAATTCTGGTGACAGGCACGATTGCACCGACACTCGGTTTCAGTTCAATCCTAAACTCTCTGTTAACCACTTGAGTTTTAGTCCCTTTCAGCATTGAGGGATTAGGGACAATGATGGTGAGTTCCACTTTTTCGTGCTGTTCCAGCACAGTATCTCTGTCGTTGGCTCCGATGAAGGTCGATGTCCAATTTACGTCCGGAACATAGGTCGAGTTGTCAGTGTAGGATACAATCATCAGTCCTGAACTATTGGCTGCTCCTATATCCACCGGGGACTGGCCTGCTGTGAGTTGAAGGGTAACAGTTAAGTTATCTACATCGGGGGAATTTCCAGTAGTACCTTTTGCGATCACGTCGCCTGCAAGCTCAACGGAGGAAGTAGTCTGTTTGACACCCTCGTCAATGGCTTTCTTGGCGGTATCGGAGGTTGTAAACCCAGCCCCGAGAACTACATAGGAGAATACTGCTGCCACCACTACGAAAGCGGTCAGCACGATTGCAGATTCCAACCCTGTAAAGGCTTTCTCGTCTTTTCTAAAGATGTTAAAAATTCCTTTCATTCGATTTTCACTCCATAATTTATTTATCTATGAAAAGTATATAGAAAAGTCACAAGGCTCCATTTTCCAGGTCATGACACTTGATATTTTTTAATTCTAATTTGCTATATGAGCTATCTGCTCAGGAGCTGAGACCTATGGTTCCCGGTTAATGACCCCCCATATACATACTTAGTATTTTACAACAGATACTAGAACCTTTTAATTTATTAACCTTTGCCAAAAAATTACAAAGTTTATATATTAGTGTTTATTTAAAAATATAAAGATATAATAAAAATCACAGAGCTGCAGGCAGAGTGTTTTGAGGGAAAAGTAGAATATCTAACTGAGTTTTAAATAATTTCTAAAAATAATTTTTGACTGATTTTAAGCATGATCTATAAAAAATATTCGAATGTGTTTAAATAGTGTATATAAAAAATATTTGACTGATCCAACTAATAAAAAGAAAGTAAGTGAGGTTTTTTAATAAAATTTTTCAATCTCATGCTTTACGGCTTCGATTGAAAACTTTTGCCTCACGAGGGGCTCTTTACGAATTGTCGGCACCATTTCCTCCAGTGTTTCTTTATCGTTTTTGTAAAATATGCCGTTCGGGATTTTGTCTCCCCATTCAAGAGACCGCTCAAACGCTTTTACGCGGTTGTAAGGGTCATATTCTTCTTCGAGTTTGTAAACTCTGTCCCTGTACCACTTGAAGGTATTCACTTTATTAAAAGTGACACAGGGTTGAAGAATATCAAGCAGGGAAAAGCCTTTGTGTGTGATAGCCGCCTTCATCAGCTCTTTCAGGTGTTCCTGGTTTCCAGCAAAACCTCTGGCTACGAAGCTGCAGTCAAGAGAAATTGCCATCGCAAGAGGATTGAGGGGTTCAGAAGGGACCCCGTAAGGCTGGATTTTTGTGTGAGTTCCCCTGGCTGTAGTGGGCGAGGCTTGCCCTTTGGTAAGCCCATAGATCTGGTTGTCGTGCACGAAAAGGGTGATATTCGGGTTCTTGCGGATGGCATGGAGAAAATGGTTTCCTCCTTCCCCGTAACAGTCCCCATCTCCGGCAACTGCAATCACGTGCAGGGGATGGTTGGCAAGTTTTGCAGCTGTTGCGACAGGCAGAGTCCTGCCGTGCAGCCCGTTGAAGGTGTGGCACTTCATGTAGTGGGGCAGTTTTCCACTCTGGCCTATTCCCGAGACCAGCAGGACTTCCCAGGGCTCAATGCCAAGTTCGACAAGTGCTTGCTTGATAGTTGAGAGGATCTGGAAATTTCCACATCCTGGGCACCAGGCAGGGACCTGGCCTTTATAGTCTTCAGAGGTAGGCATCTACTTCCTCCTTCAGGTTTTCAATGGTAAACGGCCTTCCATCGTACTTTAAGATCTGGTGGGTAAATTCAAATCCCGTTTCGGCTCTTATGAGCTTTGCAAACTGGCCCATGGCATTGTTTTCTATAGAGATGGCAAGCTTTGCCTTCTCAAGAAGTTCTATATAATCGAACCTATCCCTTTCGGAAAGCGGGTAGATCTGGCTGAAATGCATCATAGCAATCTTCCTGTCCTTAGAGAGGATATCCACTACTTCTTTCATCACGCCGTAAGTTGAGCCATGCCCTACAAGCACGATTTCAGGAGAAGGATCTCCATACAACAACGGGGCTTCTATTTCTTTTTTTATAAGCGGCATTTTTTTCAGCAGCCGTTTCCGGACCATTTTGATGCGGGTTTCAGCGTCCTCTATAATATGCCCTTCTTCGTCGTGCTCATCGCTGTCAGCTACGACAAGGTGCTTTCCAGATTCTCCGGGGACTGCAAGCAGGGAAATCCCTGTATCCGAATATTTGTAGCGTTTGTACTCCTCTACCCCTTCCAGGTCTTTTTCCCTCAGCCGGTAATCATTGTAGATCAGGTGCTCAACGTCAAAGTTTTCAAAGGTCCACTCGGTATCCCCAAGGTACTGGTCGGACTGGATAAATACAGGGATCTGGTATTTCTCTGCAAGTTCGAAAGCCCTGTTAGTGAGATAAAATGCCTGTTCTGGGGTCCCGGGCTCAAAGACAACCTTTGGAAACTCTCCGTGCCCTGCGTATAATATGAAAAGCAGGTCCGCCTGTTCGGTGCGAGTGGGTAAACCCGTAGCCGGTCCGGGACGCTGTATTTCTGCAATCACAATCGGGGTTTCGGTTATTCCTGCCAGGGAGAGCCCTTCTACCATCAGGGCAAACCCGCCTCCCGAACTTCCGGTCATTGCCCTTACGCCTGCAAAAGAAGCGCCTATTGCCATGTTTATGGCTGAGATTTCATCTTCAGCCTGTTCTACAACAAGACCGAACTCTTCTGCTTTTGAGGCAAGGTAATTCAGAATCCCTGTCGAAGGCGTCATGGGATATGCAGAATAGAACTTGCAGCCGGACATGAGAGCTCCCATCCCGATTGCTTGAATCCCGTCTATAAGCATGAGTTTTTTTTCTTCCGGCTCCCGGATTTCAACAGCTTCGCACCTGGGACAGTTTGAGAGGACATAGTCATACCCTGCTTTTGCACAGGCTATGTTTTTCTCAATGATCTCGGCTCCTTTTTTCTTGAAAGCGCTTTTCAGGATTTCCTTAAGGCGCTCGAGTCCGAGGTCAAAAAGGCCAAGCACCGCCCCGGTTGCTACGGTATTTGCCATGATACTGCTTTTTCCGACATCAAGGGCTATTTTTTTGAAGGGAACATCTATAAATTCAGGCCCTTCAAACTTCTTCTTTATAGTCTCGGAGTCATACAGTACAAATCCATCGTCTCTTACGCTTTTTTTGTGAATTTCGATCGTGTTCAGGTCAAGGGCGAGAAGAATGTCGACCATATCCCTGTAAGCCGATACCTTCTGGTCGGAAAAGCGAATCTGGTAAAAGTTGTGCCCGCCGCGGACCATGGACATGTAGTCCTGGTGTGTAAATACATGGTATCCTGTTCGGGAAAATATTTTTGCAAGAGCTCCTCCTATGGTCTGCAGCCCCTGCCCGGCCTCTCCCCCTATTCGAAGTGTATAGTCCAGAAACATAACCTCCAAAATTTATTTATTTTTTTGAGTTCTCAGGTAATTCCCACATTCCTTAACTGTGAGTTTAATACTGTATACAACTGTATACAACTTTATACAACTTTATAAAAATCATGAGAATGCATAAAAAATGGAGCATGTAACTCCTCTAAAATAATTGCCATAAAACAGAAATTTCCCTTATTTTGTTTCCTTTCTTATTATATTCTCCCCTGCCTTTTCAGGCTTTTACCCTTTTCAACCCAAAGAGATATTAATATTAAACCTTAAATAATCTTGCTTCTGCACCTGATCCGGAAAATGGGTGGCAAATCAGTTATAAAACGTGACATTAAAGTACTAGTAAAGTAAGTTCACATGTGAGTACAAAAGATGAGCATAATGTTGGGAGCAGGTCTTTTGTCAGATTCCTTCCTGAATCCATAAGCTGAAAATATTCTGCTTATCTGAAATAAAGTCTCTAAGAATAAAATGTTTTTGAAGAATATTTGCAGAGGAGAAATAGCTAAAATGTTATCTAAAGATGCAGTAAAAGACTTCTTTGCTAAAGGCCGGGGTGTTTTGCTGGGTTTTTCCCTCCTACTTCTTGGAGCTCTTCTGATTACGGTTAACAAAATTATTGCCTCAATTGTGGTCCTTATTGGAATTATTCTCCTCACGCTGAGTGATTATATTTCTGAAAACGAAGAGGAGGAATTAACCTGGAATGAGGAAGATGAGGATGAGGATGAACTAAAATAAGAGCGAAGCAAGCTAACAAAAAATCTAAGGTAGAGCCAATACAGGATCCATTCAGAGCCAGTTTTAAGAAAGGATAGATGAGGATCAGATTCAGATAGTAATTTTTCCTGGAAAAAATGAGATTGGAACTGGCTGAAAAGAATATAATGGTGTGAATCAAAATTATTCAACCTTCAAAATAAATATAAGGTTTTTCCAATCAGAATACAGCCAATTAAAGCAATTCCCAGTATCAATATCTCCGTCTGGAGCACAGCATATAATATAATAAAACAAATTATTGAAGTGACAGCACAGGCCAGAATATCAACAGGATTGCTCATACCTGCCTCCATATCAAGCATATAAATTCACATCATGATAAGTATTTCTACTTTTCATAAAAATTTAATAATTGTCTGATGTATAATATTCCGAAAATAACTCTTTAACCAGTAGACAGTGGTGGTTCCTTATTAATTGGGGGATGTTATTCAGAAGGAATGTTATTCAGAACGGATGTTATTCAGAACGGATGTTATTCAGAAGGAATGTTATTCAGAACGGATGTTATTCATAAGGGATGTTATTCAGAACGGATGTTATTCAGAAGGAATGTTATTCAGAACGGATGTTATTCATAAGGGATGTTATTCAGAACGGATGTTATTCAAAATATCCTTAAGATGAAATCTTTGTTTTTCTTTTCTGCACCCCGCAGGGCTGAAGCCGTCTCGCCAGCCATGCAAGAAAAAACAACAGGGGATAACAGGAAAATTCATGTTGACCTTAAGAGAAAACAATTTCTATCAAAAAATGCCCCTCTTGACAGAGAATAATTCCCTTGACCACGGCAACCTAATTTAAATTCGCAGGTGAATATAAAAGTCTCCGCCAGCTTGTCTGGCGGCCCGGCAAAAAAGAAGACCGAAGAAAGAAAATAAAAGAAGAAAGAAAATAAAAGATGAAAGAAAATAAAAGATGAAAGAAAATAAAAGATGAAAGAAAATAAAAGATGAAAGAAAATAAAAGATGAAAGAAAATAAAAGAAGAAACAAGAGGTTGAAATCTCCAGTAAAAATCAATAAAAACAGACGTGGAAAAGAGTCTTTTTCAGGTATATTTTAATTCGGTTCGGACTGCATCTCCCTACTTTTTACTTTACTTTTACTTTACGGCTTTTCTTAGGGTCTTTTGTCTTATTTTTTTGTCTGAAAGCCGCTCTCCTGCGTCGAGCGTGACAAAAACGACACGATAAGGCGAATGACGTTGTACGGGTCATAAACATTTTTAATTTTGTCCTCTTGAATTACGCTCACTGCTATAATCCATCAAGTAGTCCTCTTGAGCGCAGCGAAAAGGACCGCGTACTCCCGAGGCGCAATTCGGGCGGCAATGCGGGCGGCACTAAACAAAATGAAAAGTGTAACACCCCTTCCTGCTGCTTTCGTTAAGGAAGGGGATTTCTAGCTTCGGTAAAGGGTTTTGGTGCAGGTTCAAGTTATGGTTTTATTTTTTCCTGAGTGGATTGGACTGAGTTTTTCCCTGTATTTTTCATAAACCTTCAGCAGGAAACTCATTAAATCTTTAGATTTAGCGGGTAGTTGACTCCGGAGCTTCAGAACTTTCCACGGCCGAGCTGGGCATGGGCACGGGCGAGGTGTCCGGCAGCCTGAGCCCCTATGAGGGAAATCTCTCCTGCAAGTACGGCAGAGGCTACAATTTCTGCAAACTTTCGAGAGTTTATTCCAGGGATATCTCCTGCCCCGGCGACGCCGAGAATATTCAGGCAATCTCTCTGGGTTCCAAGGCCAGTGCCTCCTCCGACTGTACCTACAGGAAGGGCTGGGAGGGTTACAGAGCAGTGAATTTCCTCATATTTTGTAAGTTCCATACTCGTAATTGCAGTGCTACCTTCGACAACGTGGGCAGCATCCTGCCCGCAGGCAAGGTAGACGGCAGCGATAATGTTTGCTGCGTGGGCATTAAATCCCAGGGCTCCTGCTCTTGCCGAACCAAGCAGGTTTTTACTGTAATTTACCTCAAACATTGACTCTGGAGTACACTTGAGGGTTTCTTTGACTATCTCTTGAGGAATGGTAACTTCGGCAACCACAGTCTTTCCCCTTCCAAGAATGGTACTTATGGACGCAGGTTTTTTGTCAGTGCACATATTTCCCGAAAGGGTAACAGGTTGTGCGCCAAACTCGTCTTCTATGAGGTGCATCACTGCATCTGTGGCTATGGTCACCATATTCATGCCCATTGCATCTTTTGTATCATAGGAAAACCTGAGATAGACATATGTTCCGGTAACGAAGGGCTGTACAGAGAGCAGTTTTCCAAACCTGGTAGTCTTTTCAGCAACTTCTTTCATCTGCTCGAAAGTTTCAGGACGCTTCACCCAGTCGTAAAATTTTTTAGTCCTGTCAAGGTTCTCAAGCTTAAAGACCGGGGCCCTGGTCATTTGATCTTCAAAGACTCTGACATTCGCTCCCCCTGACTTTGTGATGACTGAGCAACCGCGGTTTACACTGGCAACAAGGGCACCTTCCGTTGTAGCCAGAGGTATATAGTATTCAGCGTCCGCATATTCTCCGTTTACCTTCAGAAGCCCGGCAACCCCAAGAGGAATCTGAACTGCTCCTATCATGTTTTCAATATTCTTCTTTGTTACAGTTTCCACGTCTAAAGAGAATTTCTGGATATGTTCAAATTCGAGTTTTGCGTATTCCTGAATAGCAAGTCGCCGGATTTTTACGGCTGTTGACGGGTCTGTAAACTCTTCAATTTTACGAAAGGCTATATCCCCATCGAGAACCTTCTGTAAAAGAAGCTTTTCTTCCTCACCAAGTTCATAATCTTTTAAAAACATGAAATCACCAGCTGGTCTTTTTATTTTTTTACCAATATTTATATAGTGTTACGGTAAGAAACGCTAATTCGAATATTTTGCTCTTTTGAATATGGCGCCTTTATATTAAGATCCATTTTTACTCTAAATATCTACATATTAGCATATAATTCATTCCTTAAAAGTAGTTTTTCAGACTACCTTACAAAGTTCATCAAGATATATTGGAAAGCATAAAAATTGTTGTCTGTTTTGTAGCAGCCGTTTACAAAAATAGCTCCTGAATCCTGCTTTCGGCATGTAAACGTAAAAATCCATTTGATTTTTCTATTGATATCGATTTTCTCAGAATTTTTGGAATTTTATTTAAATTAAAAACTCCTAAATGTTCTCCATGACATCCTTAATATATATTTATTAAATATTGAATAAATGAACAATTTCATTAGATGCATAATCCTCATGAGACTGATTTCCAATTGAATCTACAAATAATAACGATCAAAAATATTAATTTGTGAGGATGTGCTTACTGTCGAATGTAGGCTAAAAGGTAATTTTGAAAAATAATCTTTAAAAATTGATTTAAAAAAGTGATTTAAAAATACAATCATTAAAAAGTAATTCTAATTAATTATTTTGAAAGAGATTTTAAAAGAATATTAACTATTCTTTTAAGTTGATTATTGACTCAACTGTCAAATTCAGAAGTTTATAGTCAGCTGGTTTTCCTCGCGGTACGTCAGAAAAAGTTCAGCCACGTCTTTTGAGCAAATAAACTCAATTCCCGGGATCAATTCTTCCTTCTTAAGGCCGATCATATCTGAGGCCAGCTGGCAGCATCGGAATTCTATTCCCATCTCGATGCATTCCCGAACCGCGGCATCGTACTTGGGTGACCCTCTAGTTTTATCTTTCTTTGCAAGTAATACTCCCATAGGTCCCCATAGAATAACCAGAACGTTGAGTCCTTTACTTCTATAATACTTAGCGAACTTGAGAGTTTCCTGCGGGCTGGTGCTTTCGTACACCATATTTTTTAGTAGCAGTAATACCTTTTCGACTTTTGTCATAAGAACCCCAAGTTTGAACAATACTTTTCTGAAACAGATTACCTGGATGTATATAAAGTTTCACATTGAAACCAAGGATATATACATTTTTTACTTTATTTAAATAATTTTGTTCCTCCCTTTGGAAATTGACAGGATCTCTAGACCTGTAAATAATTTAGTTAATTCTATTGCAGCCTGGAAGCATGCAATTGCTTTTTAACTCTCAAAAAGTCTAAATCCATGTGGCTCAAAAAATTTATAAAGTACACTGCCAATTATAGAGCTCTATTTTTTTGAAATTCCATTTGGCTGAAGTTATCAAGTCTTATCTCTGCAAGCGGGAAGAGTGGGATTCTCTTGAAATATGTTCACAAATTGTTTAAGAATCAAAGTGTTCAGCAAATTTTTCTTTTCTAAGAAGTGCTACTTTCAATATTAGATCACAGAATTGTTAGGTTTGTTTTTTACTGTCTAAAATGAATAAATTGTTACCAATAGTTTAAATGTCATTATTTGTAATGGTTTTTCTCTTACCTATAATTTTAAATACTTCCACTAATTATAATTAGAGTTAATATATAAATAATTAGGGGATTGATTATACATGCCTTCAACAGTCCTTGATTTAGGAAATGCCAAGCAAAATAACTCTTTAAATAATTTAGTTGAGGATGACGATTCAACAGCAAAGGAGATAAGCTCGCTAATAGACAGCCTTCCGGTAACTGTTTTTAGAGTGTCGAGTGAGTCTTCCTGGGCTATACATTACATCGGTAAAAGTGTAGAGAAACTAACCGGTTATTCTAAAATGGAGTTCATTTCCCAAAAATTATCGTGGTCTGATATTATTCTTCCAGAGGACCTTTCCCTTGTCGATAAAACTGTACAGAAAGCAATAAAAAACA
>NZ_JAQUVZ010000008.1 GCF_028693135.1 Methanosarcina sp. | reverse complement strand
GTGACGCCAGCAATTGTTTTAAAGCTTCGAGTTCCATTTTGTGACTCCAAGATATGATAAAGAGGAAATGGAGCAACTATTATATTTTTCCTGCGATTGAAAATCCATTTAATTTGAAGAGGATACGAAAATCCTTCGAATTAAGCCTCGCGCTAGTTGCGCCACCCGAATTGCGATTCGGGAGCTCGCGGTCCTTTTCGCTGCGCTCAAGAGGACTACTTGATGGATTTTAGCAGTGAACTTTGCCCAGGGGACTAAATTATGAATGTTTATGGATGTTAATACTGAAGACTGCGTTCAAGAGGACGAAATTAGATTGTTCTGACCCGTGCAACCTTATTCGCTGTACCGTGTCGTTTTTGTCACGCTCGACGCAGGAGAGCGGCTTTCAGACAAAATAAGAAGAGAAAATAAGAGCCTGAAAGTGAAAACTACTGAGGACACCTGTAAGAAACTAACCGATAAAAATGACCGGGAAGCCCAATAAAAGATCAACAAAAAAATAGCAAGTAAAAACAACCTAAAAACTTGTAATGATGCCAAAAGGAACATAATTAAATTCGATCTAAAAAATATTCTTATTCCAGTAAGCTTTTTTATCTCTTTTTATCTCTTTTTATCCTTTTTCTTCTTTGTCTGCTATTTTTGACGAGCCGCCAGACAAGCTGGCGGAGGCGCGTATATTTATTTGTGAAATTAAATGTGCTTTTCAGGGGTAAAAGGAAATACTTCTTGAACAAGCGGGGGTATTTTGCTTTCTGATTTCATCAAAGCGGTGGGCTCCAGCCGAGTTTAGGCGCGGGACAGGAACGGCAAGTAATTCTATTCAGGCCATCCCGGAGTAGGACCAGCTGGTTTCCCACGAACTGGCCGAAGTCAGAAAACATATAAAGACTTAAAAGTCAGAAAGACTTAAAAGTCAGGGGTCAATGAGAAATGAAACTAAAAGACAAGGACTAAGAAATGAAGAGCAAGAAACTAATGAACAAAGGTTAAAAAAAGTGAATAAAAAAGTTAAAAAATTAAATAACAGAGTTTAAAAATGAATTAAAAAAAAGGTTAGAGCTGCACGTAATGTGCAACTTCACCGAGATCCTCTTCTATTCTGAGGAGCTGGTTATATTTTGCAGTCCTTTCGCCACGTGCCGGAGCTCCGGTCTTGATCATTTCTGCCCCTATGGCAACTGCGAGATCTGAGATGGTGGTGTCTTCGGTTTCGGCAGAACGGTGGCTTACGATTACAGTGTAGCCGTTTCTGGAAGCCATGCTGGCGGCGTCAAAGGCTTCGGAGATTGAGCCGATCTGGTTGACTTTGAGGAGAAGGGCATTTGCTGCTCCCATATCCACGCCTTTTGAGAGCCTTTCGATGTTTGTGACAAAGAGATCGTCACCTACAATGATCGTGTCCCAGAGTTCGTTGGTAAGGGCTTCAAAGTCCTCGAAGGCTTCCTCCTGGAAGGGGTCCTCGATAGAAAGGATGGGGTAAGAGTTTACAAGCTCTACATAGTAGTCAATCAGTTCCGGAGCAGCCAGTTTCTTTCCATCAATTGCATATAATTCATCTTCATAAAACTCGGTTGCTGCCGCATCAAGCCCTATTGTAACCTCGGACTCGGTATAGCCTGCTTCTTCAATTGCGTGTACGAGGGCGTCAAGAGCTTCTGTAGACTCGCTCATTTTGGGGGCATATCCGCCTTCATAGCCCACGTTAGTAGAAGAGCGTCCGTATTTTTTCTCCAGAAACTTCCCGAGGATCTGGTAGATCTCTGTCCCGATTTGCAGGGCCTCGTAGAAGGTGTCTGCGCCTTTGGGCTGAATCATGAACTCCTGGATTGCAAGATCATTTCCTGCATGCTTGCCTCCGTTCAGGACATTCATTGTGGGTACCGGGAGGGTAAAAGCGTTAGAACCACCGAAGTAGCGGTAAAGAGGCATGTTAAGGGAGTCAGCTGCAGCCTTTGCAACCGCCATGGATACGCCAAGAATTGAGTTCGCTCCGAGGTTTGCTTTGTTTGCGGTTTCGTCGAGCTCGATCATCAGCTCGTCGATTTCCCGCTGGTTTCGCGCATCAAGTCCAAGCAATTCCTTCTGGATAATGGTATTTACATTCTTGACTGCCGTCAGGACGCCCTTTCCACCGTACCTGTTGGGGTCTGCATCGCGCAGTTCAAGGGCTTCGTTCGTACCCGTGGAAGCTCCTGAAGGGACACTTGCTCTGCCAAATCCCTTCGGTGTAAACACATCAACTTCAATAGTGGGATTTCCCCTTGAGTCCAGGATCTCCCGAGCATGTATCTTTTGGATCTTATATTCTCCAGAATCCTGCTGTAAACCGATATACGACATCATTTCACCCTTTCTAAATCTCTGATCTATCTATACATATATTCTGTTATTTGAACTTGACTTTAACTTAACCTAACCGTTACATGTCCGAATGGTATTTAACTGTTTATCCGGTTTGAATGAATCAATTTGCCTGAATTTATACCTGTTTTTCTCATAATAGAGACTCCTCTAATTCACGCTTCCAGTGTCCTTTCTATCTTAGAACAATAGTATTTAATGAGTCCCGATTTAATGAGTCCCGATTTAATGAGTCCTGATTTAATGAGTCCTGATTTAATGAGTCCTGATTTAATGAGTTACTCTTTTTTCTTTTATTTACTCTTTTTTCTTTTAGAGTTAATCTTCCCCGATTAAAGAATTGAAGATATCAATGCGCTTAAAACTGGTTCCTTCAGGAACTTCCATATTCTATATGGCAAAAACTATCTCTTTGTTTCTGGAAAGCCTATTTTCTACTTAAAGGATGTTTAATTCCTGCAAACACTTGCTTTAAAGGTTTTGGTTAAAACTACAAAACCTATTTTTTTCTATAGATTCATTCCCCCAGTCTTTTATAGAAAAACTCCAAAAAAAAGCCTTACTAGGGTTAGATGCCTTTTTTACTTGCGGATAATATCCAATTTATTTATAAAGACAATTTTATCTACATAAAATATATAAACCTGAAAGTATTATTTATTCCCGATGACCGACGATTCTCCAGTTAATTTAACCGAAAAAGAGTATTCAATTATTGATAAACTCCAGAGCCTGGGACTCCCGAGGACAGAGGCCACCGCAATTGTGTGTTTAAAAGACTGCAGGGAACTCAGGTCCCTTCATATAGAACTTGTCTCCGGGCTCAGACAGCCGGAAGTGAGTGTAGCTATGCGTCCTCTAAGGAATAGGGGCTGGGTTGATGAAAGGTCCGAAAAGAAGAATAAGGGAAAAGGCAGACCTGTGAAGTACTACCAATTAACAGTACCGTTCCCGCAGATAATACAAATTCTCGAAGAGGAGTTTTTAAAAGATAACAACGAGAAAATGATCGCACTCAAAAGGCTGAGAGAACTGGAAATTATAATGCAAAATTAAGTTTACTGAAAATTAAGTTTACTGGTAATTAAGTTTACTGGAAATTATAATGCAAAATTAAGTTTACTGGAAATTAAGTTTACTGGAAATTAAGTTTACTGGAAATTAAGTTTACTGGAAATTAAGTTTTCAAACAATAAATGTAAGGAAATCTACCAGATCTGATTTTCCATAAATCGTTTCCAGCTTTAATTACTCCCAATTCCCGATCCTTTTTAACGCTTACTCTATTCGAAATGTCATTTTTGATCAGGGATCTGCATAAAGCTCACGGGAGCAAAGCCCTGCTCCGCATCCATTACCCTTCTGGCAGAAATTCCTTCCAACTCGAAAATGAATACCTCGACAACCATAAAAACTTCACTTTCACCTCTCAGGCACCCCAGTTTAATGCTTTCTCCCCTGCCTGTTCCTGCATGAAGGTGAATTTTGGGTTTTCCATTCTCCAGGAAAATATCTCCTATTCCGAGAATCTCATGGGCATCATTAAATCCAGACCAGACGGGTTCCGGAGGTCTTCTATTTTCTTTCGGGCCTGTAACAAGCTTTCCTTCCCTCAGCGCGCCAAGCAGCATAAACACAGCCGACTCAATCTTCTCCATTTCTGCAAGTTTAATAAGTTCCAGGAGAAGGTCATCCCCGTGGTCAACCCTGACAGTAAAAACCCTGCCTATCCTTCCTTTTGCGTACTCCATTCTTTTTCCTCATTGATCCGTTATTTTTCCATCTACAATTCTGATAATCCTATCGGCCTTTCCGGCCAGGTCCTCATTATGGGTTACCACAATAAAGGTCTGGTTATATTCCTTGTTCAGCTTGCGGAGCAGTTCATAGATCAAATCTCCTGCTTTAGTGTCAAGGTTGCCTGTAGGCTCATCCCCAAGTACGATTGCAGGAGAACAGCTAAGAGCCCGGGCTACTGCAACCCTCTGGTTCTGCCCTCCGGAAAGTTCCCCTGGCCTGTGGTCCATCCTATCTTCAAGCCCGACCTCTTTCAGAAGTTTTTTGGCAATATCCTTTGCTTCTTCCTTGCTTTTTCCCGCAATCAAGAGCGGCATCATTACGTTTTCCAGAGCGGTGAAATCCGGTAGCAGGTGGTGATACTGGAAGACAAAGCCGAGCATCCTGTTTCTCATCCCGGAACGCTCCTTATCCGACATTTTTGTAACGTCATTGCCGTCTATCAGGAGGGTCCCTGAACTGGGCGTGTCGAGCAGACCTATGAGATGCATAAGTGTGCTTTTGCCTGAACCAGAAGGCCCTACAATTGCAACAAACTCTCCTTTTTTAATTATCAGGTTTGCATTGTCGAGTGCGCTAAACTCCACTCCGTTTTTGTAAACTTTGGTCAGGTTTTTAAGCTCTATAATCGGGCTTCCGTCTGTCATGCTTTTCCTGCGTTTTCAAAAATTTAATATTAAAAATAGAGGGGTTCTTAAGTAAAGATCTTTTGGGCAGAAGGGTAGACCGTTTATTGAAAATTGTCCTGCTGAAAATCGGTTGACAGACTTCTGTCTCCTGTCCCTTTCCTGCTCACGAGATAAGCTGCTGTCAGGATGAGTACACAGCCCAGAAAAGTCGAGATGTAGAAGGGGTTTCTCAGGACTGCAGTGTCAAAGAAAATTCCTGATACAGGTTCGAGAAGGGCAAGAATGCTTCCTGTCTGCGCTCTTATACCCGAAATCCCTTTGAGGTAGAGAATGGCAGCGAATGTAATGGTCAAACCGAAGAGAAGCAAAGTACTGAAGTTTCTAAAGTAGACCGGAATGGGAGTCGAAAGTGCAGACGGCAGCATAAAGAGAAGGCTTATTCCGGTCAGCCAGAAAGTCTGGGATATCCCTGTATAGTCATGCCTAAGGTAGCGAATCGTGATTATGGTGGTGCCAAAAGAGAGCCCTGAAAGCAGGCCGAACAACAGGCCTTTCATAAAATCGGACCCTGTACTCAGGCTTGCCAGGACCTCTCCGGGACGTGTAATGAGTAATACTCCTGCAACTGAGAGGAAAAGAGGCAGAAGGCTTTTGCTGCTGCTTCTTTCTCCAAGGATTGAAGGAGCAAGCAGATTGACATATACAGGAGCCGTATAAAGGAGCAGTACAGCAACGGAAATTCCGCTGTACCTTATAGCTGATAAATAGCATATGCCGGTTATTGCATTCATAAAACCCAGCAGCAGAAGATATTTTCTGTTCCTGCCGGGCCTGAGTTGTTCAAGGCTTCCACTTAACAGCAGGTAAAAGAAAATCAGGAATAAACCGAAAAAGAGCCTGCAGAATAGAATGGATCCTACGGACATGTCCTGGATCCTGTCCAGAAAAACTCCTATGGTGCCGTAAATAATGCTGCCTGTTATGGTTTCGGAGTACGGCTTGAAAGAAGTTCCCTGCACTGGCATATTCGATGATTATAAGACTAGAGATATATATTTATTGGAAACTGAATAAAATGGGGAAAATTTATTGCGGAAAAAACCCATAACTACTAAAAAAAGAAAATAGAGTGTTTATTCATCCTGTAGCCTCAAAAGTTCTCTTTTCCAGGAAGGCATCTTTTTGTTTGATGCCATTTTTTCCCTGAAAATCAACTTCTTCAGGAAATCAGAGTTATCCAGGCTTACTACGACTGCTGCTGCAAGGATAAAGAAGGAACCTATAAGCATCCCACTGTGAACAGGGCTTCCCAGAACCGTGTGGTCAAAAAAGATACAGGAAACCGGCTCAAGAAGGGTGAGGACGCTGCCTGTAATGGCGCTTACACCTGCCACGCCTCTTATATAGAACACTGCACCTACCCCGGTGATGAGGAAGCCAAAAAGCATAAGGACAGGAAGGTTTGCAGCGAGCACATTCCCTGGAATGGAGACTGCGAAAGGAGAAAGGAAGACCAGACTGATTGCGCTCTGCCAGACAAGCTGGGTAAGGCCGTTATACTCATCCCTGAGGAAACGGACGGATATTATGACTCCACTGCTGAAAAGGCCTCCTACGAGCCCGAAGATTACACCTTTCATATAGCTGCTTCCAATTTCAAGCTGTTCAAAACCTCCTTCAGGTCTTGTTACATAGAAGACGCCTATAAGACCCAGGAAAAGGGCAAAAATAGTTTTTCCAGTGTTCTTTTCACCCAGAAGAACTGGTGCAAGAAAAGTCAGGTATATAGGATCAGTATACAGGAGAAGAACAGCAGAAGAAGCCCCAAGGTAGCGGATTGCAGAATAGTAGGAAAACATTTGAGATACGTACAGAATTCCCAGAAGAAGCAGGTATTTTTTCTTTCGTTTCAACGAGAGTTGCCCGAGATTTCCGGTAATTGCAAGATAACATATTATAGCTGAAAGTCCAAAAAGAACTCTATAGAATATAATGGAACCTACAGACATATCCTTAAGTAATTCCATGAAAATTCCAACGGTGCCATATATAATACACGCCGTTAGTAATTCAAGATGATGTTTTGAGGCAGCAGATACAGAAACAGTCATATATATTCAGGGGGGACGAATGTATATATATTTTCAGTAAGATAACTGCACCTTCAGTAGTATAACACTTCATAAAAAAATTAAGAAACTTCGTAAGAGTGGTGTTTTTATTCTTCAGTGTGAACTACCCATCATTGAAATGACGGGCATCCTGCTTCACGGCTCTCTCTTTTTAGAATAACTCCGCAGGCTCTACCCTCTGTCCCAGAGGTGATTAGATTATTAATTGCAAATTGTTTAATGTTGATGGCTGCATTAATATCTCTGTCATGGTTTGTATTACAAGAAGGACAAAGCCATTCTCTATCCTTTAAAGTTAATTCAGAATTATGGTATCCGCAAACATGACAATTTTTAGAAGATGGTTCAAACATTCCAATCTTCAAAATTGTCTTGCCAAACCATTGAGCCTTATACTCCAACTTTGTTACAAAACTGCTCCATGCAGAATCAGCCACAGCTTGAGCTAATTTGTGATTTTTAATCATACCTTTTATATTTAAAGTTTCAATTGCAACTGCTTGGTTTTCGCGTATTAGTGACAATGAAACTTTATGCTGAAAATTATTTCTCTGGTTTGAAACTAATTGATGCTGTTTTGCAAGTTTGTTAACAGCTTTCTTCCGGTTTTTAGAACCTTTAACCTTTCTACTGACTCTTTGTTGTAGCATTTTAAGTTTCTTTATAGATTTTTTAAGAAACTTAGGGTTATCAATTTTCTCCCCTGTAGATACGGCTGCAAATGTCTTGATACCAACATCAACACCTACCATAGTTGATTCGGAACATTGTTGAGTTACCGGATATTTATTCAGATCCTCGGTTAAGATGCTAATATGGTATCTTCCGGCTGATGTTCTGGAAACGGTCGCAGTCCTTAAGAATTCTGAATTAAGATCCTTCTCAACTATGATTTCGTTATTAATGGTAGTTGTTTTGATATGAGTTTCAAAGAATTCAGGTTCAAAAAGGGGTCTATGTATATTGATTTTAATCCAGCCAATAATAGGTAGAAAGATCTCAGAAGTAGTTAAGTTAATTTTATAATGTTGAGGAACCTGAAATGAGAAATGTTGTTTTTTCTTTAATTTTTCAGCTGGATAATCCCCCAATCCTTTAAAAAAACGTTGATAAGCATTATCTAAGTTTTTGTTTGCCTGTTGCAAAGATTGAGAATTAACCTTCTTCAACCACGGATAAATATCTTTTAAGACAAGAATGTGCTTATCGAGTTCTGATCTTGAGATACTGCATCCACATTGGCTATATAATACAGATCTAACATGAAGAAGTTTATTATAGAGAAAACGAACGCCGCCAAAATGCTGCTCAAGCACCTGCTTTTGGCCCTCTTCAGGATAAATCCTATATAAACTTCCTTTTCTCATATTTATCAAGTATATATAGGTTTTGAACTTATATTAAATCAATAGTTATCGAAAAATAATAAATGTACGGAAGTTGACGGTATTCATCCCGCCACTAAACAGGTTGTCCGACAATTCATTTTCAGGGCAAAAAATGTGAGAAATAAGGTGTTTAAAGCCTTTAAATCGAAAAATAAGGAATTTAATTATTACTGGCGATAATTGTCGGACAGCCTCTAAAGTAACGGGCATTCTGCCTTCGTTTTTCGTAAAACCAATACTCCATAATTTATTCTGGCAGGGACAGTTCGATTAACGGACTAAGTTAGCGGATTCAGTTAGCGGATTAGTTAGTGGATTCAGCTAACGGACTCAGTTAGCGGATTAGTTAGTGGATTCAGTTAGTGGATTCAGTTAGCGGATTCAGTTAACGGACTTTTTTAAGTTGAGAACCACATGCTGTCTGCTCCCGGTCCTGTAGATTGTAAGCCCTTTTAATCCCTGCTTCCAGGCGTAAATCAGAGCTTTCTCAATATCCTCCTTTATGGCGTCTGCAGGCATGTTTATGGTCTTTGAGATTCCTGCATGGCAGTGGCGTTGAAAGGCTGCCTGTACATCAATATGAGTCTTCCAGCTAATATCAAGGGCTGACCTGAAGAGCCTTTTTTCATCTTCGTTGACTATTTTCCGGTCTTTTATGTCCTGCAGGGTGCCATGCGTGTAGACATGCTCAAGGAGCCAGCGGTAATCAGGTTCCGAAAGCTCTGGCTTAAAATGTGCCTCAAAGAGGGGGTGGACAAGCAGGAATTCTTTTCCCACCGTATGGGTCCGCCTGTAGACCCAGCTGAAAACAGGCTCAATCCCTGCAGAGCAGCCGGCAAGAATGCTGATAGTGCCTGTCGGGGCAATTGCAGTCAATGCGGCGTTTCTCATTGGAAGTTCCCAGGTGGAGCTTTCATATTTCGGAAAAGGTTCTTTTTCTGCCGCAAGTTTTCTTGATTCCCTGACAGCAGCCCAGGTAATCTGTTCCATAAGCTTTTCTGCAAGCTCGAGAGTTTCTGGGGAGTCATAGGGCAGCCCCAGTTTCAAAAGCAGGTCGTGAAATCCCATAACTCCAAGACCAATTTTCCTTGTCTTTCGGGTGGCTTCCTCAATTTCCGGGACAGGGTACACATTTAGATCAATTTCATTATCCAGGAAACGGACAGCTTTTTCGGCTGTTTCCCTCAGAGATTCCCAGTTGATTTTTCCGTCCACGGCAAAAAGGGAAAGGTTGATGCTGCCCAGGTTGCAGGATTCATAAGGCAGGAGAGGCTCTTCTCCGCAGGGGTTTGTTGCAGTGATGTCCCCCAGTTCCGGGGTGAAGTTATCTCTGTTTATACGGTCATAGAAGAGAACGCCAGGTTCCCCGTTTTTCCAGATCCCATCAACGATTTCGGAGAAGACAGCCCCAACCGTTGCACCTGTCCGGGGGTTCCAGACCTCTCCGGTGCTGCCTGTTTCAACAAGCCTGATAAAAGCATCAGGGATCATTACTGAGATGTTGAAATTCCTGTAGCTCTCTTCAACGTGCTTTGCCCTGATGAAAGGGATGATGTCGTCATGCGAAACGTCCAGAATTCCTATATTTGCTCCTCTGCGCCTGCCAAACTGCTTTATGACTTCAGTTGCTTCGTTGAAGAGCTTCATGAAAGAAAGCGGGCCGCTGGCAACCCCGTCAACACAAAGGGCTTGAGACCCTTTTGGCCTCACCTTTGAGAAGTTAAACCCGGTTCCTCCTCCAGTCTTCTGGATAAGGGCTGCGGTTTTGAGGGCATCAAATATTTCCTCTACACTGTCCGCCACAGGGACTACAAAACAGGCGGCTAGCTGGCCCAGTTCCGTACCTGCATTCATAAGCGTGGGAGAACTCGGAAGAAAGATTTTACGGACCATAAGGTCTTTGAATTCCAGATATTCTTCCTCAGTTGCTCCAATTGCCTTTGCAACCCTTTCACAGATGTCTTCCCAGCCTTTCTCCCCTTCACGAAGATACCTGGCTTTCAGAGCTTCGGCAATCAGAGCATCCCATCCTTTCTCAGTATCCAGCACCTGAATCGTTTCTCCTGTGAATATTCTGCAGGCTTCTTTAAAAGCATGTTCGGTGTTTTTCGCTAAAGAAATAGTATTCCATAATTATACGGGATTTTTTATCATTTTATCCGAAAACGCAGTTAGAAAAAGTGATAAGAACGGCTGATGAGAATACATAATTCGAACAAATAGTTAGAATCTATGATCCTAAACATGATTCCCACAAATAATTAGAAACCACGATCCTGAAACATAATCAGAAATCCTAAAAAATAATCCGAAAATATGAACATGAAAAATTGAATTAGTCATATGCATTTACTTGTGACAGGCATAAAGCCCCTTGCTTTACAGGCTGTCCGACAATTACTATCAGTAATCTACAAAATCCTTTTTTTTCTATTTAAAGGCTTTATATGCCTTATTTTTTGCATGTTTTTGCCCTGAAATTGAATTGTCGGACAGCCTCTTTAGCTTGCGGGATGAATGGCGTAAACTTCTCTCCTTTTCGCTATCTTCTAACCTTGAAATACTATTCAGTCCTATACGATGTACTGAATTCCTAAGCGATAACCAAGCCAAGGAAACCAGAAATATTTGTATTAAATAATTTTTCACCTCTGGGACAGAGGGTAGAGCCTGTGGACTTGTGAACGTAGTTCGAGGTATGAAGCAGGAAGTCTCACAGCTTTAGCGTGGGGTAGTTCACGAAAATAGATCCTTCAAGGATAAAAAATAAAAAATAAGGGTTGACCTGAAGATCGAAAAGTCTTCAGACCAGCTCAGCTTTCACGATTTTCACTTCGGTTTTCGGGCGATCCTGGCGATCGACCTTTACCTTCCCCATGGCATCGACAACATCCATGCCTTCTACAACCTTTCCGAAAACGGGATGCTTTTTGTCAAGGTGGGTGTTATTTACGAGGTTAATGAAGAACTGGCTTCCGCCTGTGTTCGCGCCTGCATTTGCCATTGAGATCGTGCCCTTGTCGTTCCGGTTGTGTTTAGTAAACTCGTCGGGGATCTCATAGCCGGGCCCTCCCATGCCTGTTCCTGTCGGGTCTCCGCCCTGGATCATGAATTTGTCAATTATCCTGTGGAAAATCACGCCGTCGTAGAAGCCTTTTTCCACAAGTTTTGCAAAGTTTCCTGCCGTAATCGGCATGTCTTCAAACAGTTCAAGAGTGATGTCACCCATAGTGGTATGCAAAACCACTTTCTTTCCCTTCCATACAGCCATTTCTGTTCCTCTTCTGGTCTTTTAATCTTATTTTTATGTGTGCCTGGCTTTCTGTCGGCTTTTTGTGCACTGTATGCTCGCCTTACATGTAAATCCTGCGCCTCGCCCGAATTGCCGCCCGAATTGCGACTCGCCCGAATTGCGCCTCGGGAGTACGCGGTCCTTTTCGCTGCGCTCAAGAGGACTACTTGAGTGATTTTAAAGATAGATTAACTCAAGAGGACTACTTGATGGATTTTAAAGATAGATTAACTCAAGAGGACTACTTGATGGATTTTAAAGATAGATTAACTCAAGAGGATTACTTGATGGATTTTAAAGTGAGAGTCGTTCAGGAGGGCTCATATGAGAAGCTAAAGCCTTTCATTTTTTTTAGTTTCATTGTGCGATTAACAGTTTTCAGTCCTTTTCACTCTTATCATGCAGGAGATTATCCGGGACTTCGGGCATTTCAGGAGGCGAAAGTAAGAGAGATTCAGTCTCTTAATTCTTAGTTATTGTTCTGAATTCCACATGCCCGATTGCTCTATTGATTGCGTATTTGAGGGGAGTGGATGATAAGAAGAGTTTAAAGCTCGATAAAGACTATTCAAGTTTTATTAAAATAGTTTTGAAATTATAATTTTGTTGGTTGTAAATATATAAAGTTTTTGAGTTAGATTGGGGAATTTTCTTTTCTTAGGGTGCAACTTAGTAATTTATTTTCTAAACTTTTCGTACACAGTAGTTTAAATTTTGTCAAATATGAAAAAATCTGTAAGAACTCTGCATTATATTGTCCTTTTGCAGCTCCTTTACTTTCTCGATAATTTTATACGATTCCTTACGTTTTTATAGGCAGATCGGTTTATTTTTTAATGGGAAGAAAAATACGTTAGTTTTCGTTAAATCTCGTTAATTTTCTTTAATTTTCGTTAAGTTCCGATAAACCGACAGTGGGGGATATTTTTATGAATATATTTCAGGTTTTTTGCCTGTGGATAGCCGTAGGCCTATTCATCACTCTATCTGTGCTACCGGCTTCAGCAGAAACAAGTTTTGAAGCTGGGATGATTCTTGAAAATGAAACCGCGGAAATAAATCCGATAGATAACTCTACGGTTTCATATAACGAAACCGAAGTCGTTGAAAAGGAGCTGGGCCTGAGTCTCCGTTTTCTCGGATCCATGCTTCACCTGCTTGACCTCAACCTGAACCTTATAAATGAAACTCTGAATGACCACGCTACGGAATATCCTTTCTTGCAGTCAACAATAGAGGGGACATCTACAGGCATAGGTGCGGTGGACTCAACGATTGTTTTTGTGGAAGATCCCACAAACATGAGTAAAGCAAATTTAGCTATGAATACCTTCGATGGCGCTGTTTCAGACCTGAATGAAAGCCTCGTATATCCGCAGGATATGATGGATGCTGCAAATGCGACTCTCGGGCAGCCTGAAAACACAACACCGATACTTGAAGATATGTTCAAAATTGTGAAGGCAATGGTTACAACCTATGACCATATTGAGACTGAATCAGGAGGAGGAGACCTGTGAGATTTTACGGATTTTCGTAAATGTTTTTGTGATCAGGCCCCTTATCAATTCTCAGTGTATTCATATTTTCTTTTAAGGTTCCGGGCGGCTCGGTTAATCGGGAGATACTATTCCGGGGACCTTAATGGTATCCATCCGCTTTTTCTTATCAGCGATCCGACGCGGTTTGAGCCCGACGGCTTTTAGTGAAAAAAATGAAAAACTTCAACCGCACTTCCCCGCAAGCTTTTTATTGATTATTAGACATCGCCATATTTCTCGATTCTAACCCCCTTTATTTCACATGCTGAATTTTCACATACAGTTTTCCTTCGCGCCAGAACATGACCTAAAACATGCCTCTGATCCTCAATGAATAAATTAGAAGCACAAGTTTTTTACTGGATTATTAGACATTGCCATGTTATTCGATTCTAACCCCTTCATTTCACATGCCGAATTTTAAGATACAGTTTGCATTCTCACCAGAACAGGGCCTCAAAACATGCCCTTAACCCTCACTTCAATACATTTTCAGATGGTATTGTAATTCCACATGGCATATATGATCGGAACATAACGAAGGATACATTACCCTGGGAACCAGTAAGGGTACGGATGAATTTTGCTGTGACTGCATTAAATACTGGTGGGAAAACTACGATAAGGAAGATTACCACAAGGCAAGTAGCATTTTAGTCTTATCAGGTGGCGGTGGAAGCAACTCAAGCAGGCATTATATTTTCAAGGAAGACCTGCAAAAACTGGTAAATGAAATTGGAATTGAAATCAGAATGGATCACTATCCACCATATACTTCGAAATACAATCCAATAGAACACAGGTTATTCTGTCATGTTACAAGTGCCTGCAAAGGTACTGTTTTCAGCAGTATCGATGTGGTTAAAAGCCTTGTTGATAAGACTTCAACATCCACGGGACTTAAAGTGTTTTCGACTATCAAAAATAAAGTTTATGCCACGGGAAGAAAAGTCAGTGAAAACTTCAAGGAAAAAATGAAAATTGTCTTTGATGATTATTTGGGAAAATGGAATTATAGAGCAATTCCAGAAGTAAAAACGTGAAGTTATTTTCCAAGCATTCCTAAACAGATTCCTGCATAAATTGAGTGAAAAATATAAAATAATACTTCTGATAATTATTATAAGTATATATTTAAGCATATCCTGAAGGCAGCTTCAGAAGCATCGAATGATAAGTGAAAAAAATAAGGGAGTCATATGGATTTAATAAGGATTATATGCGGAATGCTTGCAGTTGCACTTATTCTGGGTATCCTGACCTGTGGGGCTCAGGACGAGCCGGCAGCAATTGCGGAAGAACTCGAAAATAAACCCGTAGGTGAATCTCCCTCAGGAGTGACCGAAAAAGCTCTGGTTACAGGAGAAAACACAACCGAAGAAAAGGCTGTCCTGGGACCTGCGCCGCCAGACCCTCTTATTCTTGCAAAAGGAGAGAGTAAAATGGCGACTAAAAGGAGAACCATTGAATCTAAAGTCAGGGCTACAGTCAGACTTCTTGAGGGACAGGGAGAAAAGCTCTTTCCTGATTTCAGAGAAGAAAATTCCCCCTGGTACGATCGTGACTTCTCTATTTTTGTCTGGACAATAAATGGGACTCAGGTAGTCTGCCCTCCAGATAGGGGGAGTGAAGGAGAGGACATGAAAGGGCTCCTGGATGCAGACGGTAAGCCCATAGGAGAGCTCTTCATAGAGGCTGCTCAGAGCGAAAGTGGTGACGGCTGGATAGATTACAGCTGGCAGAAACCCGGAAGTTCCGAGCCTTCCCACAGGTTCACCTTCGTTAAAAAGGCTACCTTTGAAGGACGGGCTTACATAGTTGGTTCAAACTTCTATGCGGATGACTATATTCTCTGCAAGAACCTTAGCGAATGCACGTATCTAGAAGAGCCTGGAAATATCCGTGTCGTGGAACTGCTGAACCCGGGAAATGTTAATAGAAACCTTGACCTGAACTACAGCATAGCTCATTCCGTTATCGACCCGGGAGAACATATCGCTCCCCACCTGATGAAAAATCCGGAAGTTCACTATATCCTTGAAGGGGAAGGCATCCTCTATATTGATGGAATCCCGGTCGAATTGTGTAAGGACCAGCTCATATACATCCCTGCAGGTGCGATTCAAACTACATACAACACTGGAAACACTACCCTCAAATTCCTTGCCATAAACCAGCCTGGCTGGTCAGAGGAAAATACTCAAATCTTTGAATAAAGAGCAGAATCTTTGAATAAAGAGCAGATCCCGATATCCATCGGGATATCTCTTATAGGAACTCCGGGTCACTCTCGTATATAATGCACAACCCCCAGCTGTCAAGGCTGCCTTCATTTCCTTCTGCCTGGTCTGCGACCTTCAGGGTCCAGACTCCTCTCATCTCTTTATTCACAGCAGGCAGCAGGACCTCATCAGATTCAGTACTGAACGTTTTTTTGAGATCTTTTCTGCCGTTTCCGGCCCTGTTATGCAGTACCAGTTCCTCCCCCGACGGCGTGACAAGTACGGCTTTCAGGTCCCCTATCGAAGGGTGGGTTATTTCCAGGGACACTTTGAGGTTTACTATTTTTCCCCCTCTCTCTATCTCAATGAGGCTTTTGATACCTTTCGGATTATTATCTGGGACGTTGAGGAAGGGGAAAATCTCCCTTTTAAGTTCCTCCTTTTCGACCTCCCTAACCAGGAATTTAACTCCCCAGTTGAGGAAAGAACCCTTATTTTCTTTCGCAAGGTCCTCAACCATTAGAGTCCATTTTCCCCAGACCCGTTCCCCTATACAGTCTCTGAGTGCAGGAACTGAGCCCAGGTTATATGTTCTGACAAGGCTCCTGTCCTTCCGGGCTAGCCGGTCATGCAGGACTATGCTCTTTCCGGCAGGTGTAAACAGTTTAATTCTGAGGTCCCTTAGATAGGAGTGCTCGATATTTACACTGACCCGGATGTCTTTTATAAGCCCCTCTTCCGAAACATAAATGGAACTCAGGACTCCATCAGGGCTCACATCCGGGATAAGGATCCAGGGAGAAACCTCCTTTTCAACCAGAAACAGGCCTTCAAGGTCTCCTGCCGGTTTTCCAAGGCCTACTGCAGCCCAGGCATTTTTGATTGCCGCGTACTCGGACCCATTTTCCCCATACAGCTGGCGACAGGCGTTCAACAGAGCATACCTGGCTTCCCGGAACGTCCACCTGCTAAGGGTCGCACTGCACAGGTATGCGGTAAGAGCAAGATAATAGATCTTTTCGGCTTTCTCTCTGGGAATTCCTTTGACTTTAATCCCGTAGTGGGTCCCACCCTCAATGGTAAGATAAGCGGCCTTGTTAAGGATCCCGCTGTTCAGGTGAATATACCCTGCCTGGTTCCTGTGAAGGTCAGGAACCTCCCCGGGAGCAAGCTGCATGTAATTGTCAATGTGGTCAGGCTGCCAGAACCTGGGTGGGTCGGAAAGGTCCCTCAGGGCGTCTCCTTCATGAAAAGGGGTGTAGACTCCTTCCCCTATTTCCCAGTTCGTGATCTTCTCTTCGTTTGAGATAAAAACTGCAAAAACATCGGCAAAGGACTCATCAATAGCTCCGGCTTCTTCACAGTACACGAATTTGGCTGTCTGGGCGGTAACGGCATGTGTCAGCTCATGAGCTACAATGTCGAGCGCAAACGCCATGGGTCTCCAGCGAAAACCATCCCCGTCCCCGAAAACAAGTTGTTTGTGGTAGTCGCTCCAGAAAGAATTGTTGTAGTTCCGCTGAAAGTGAACCGTAGACACGAGAGTTGAGCCTTTATTATCATAGCTGTCCCTTCCGAAATTGTTTTTGTAGTAATCGTACACTATTCCCATATTTTCATGAGCTGCCCGGGCTACCTCATCTGCGACAGTCTGATCGTTTTCAAGCAGAAGTTCGCCGGGCAGGGAAGATTCGTTTTTTGCAGTGTATGTCTTTCTAAAAAGGGCAGACCTGATCTGGGAAAAATTGTAAAGCTGCTCGCCGGTATGGGCATCAATGAAATGAAACTTCCCTGCAAAACCTTCGGCAAATATGGACTCAATCTGCCAGACCAGATGAAGCCTTTTCAGATGAAGCTGTTTCAGGGGGGGCTGTTTTTTACTGTCCCGAAAAAGCATCAGCCTTGAACGGGGAACCGTAACAACGTGTTTTGAGCCAATATCCTGACGGACAATTTCAATAGCTTCTTCTATTTTGATTTTCGGCTCAAGGGCAACAGATACCTCTGTCACGCGAAAATCTTTGTACGCGATAATCTCCCCTGCGGGGTTTATGTGGACCTGGACAGACCCCTCGAACACAGGGATGCCTTTTATGTGCTGGAGGAAAATAACATGGTGAAAACCGCTGAAATCAGTTTCTACGGTGAAAAGTTCCAGGTTTTCATCAAGCTCCGACTGCATATCCAGAAGCGCCCTGTATTCTTCCAGAAACTTTTTTGCTATTGTTTCAGGACTTTCAGTTGAGGGTATCGAAAGGGTTCCTTTGATGAATTTCGGAATTTTCATACGGGAATCCCAGAAAATTTCAGATTCAGGGGCGATTTCTTTTAATTTCTCGACAGCTCTGGTTTGCTTTTCACTCAGTTTCGACATATTTTCCCCATATCTTAATTTTCCTTCTAATTATATCCCCTTTTCATCCTGAACTTATTGCTTAATTTATTGCTTAACTTATTCCTTAACTTATTGCTTAACTTATTGCTTAACTTATTGCTTAACCTATCCTGATCCTGAATTCCTCCTGACTGCACTGCGCGTGCAACATAACAAAGTCCTTTTCGCTATTTTCAGCTTAGCTCAAGAGGACTGTATATGATTATCTCTGACCCATACAACCATATTCGCTGTATCGTGTCGTTCTTTTCACGCTCGACGCAGGAGAGCGGCCTTGCAGATAATAAAGAAGAAAAGAAGATGAAAAGATAAAAAATAAAACACGAAGTAAAAACAACCAGAAAACCTGTAATACCAAGCAAAGTACAAATTAAATTTATTTAATATATATTTTTTCGACTCTCTTTTCATTATTCTTTATTTTCCTCATTCAATTCTTTTTCTTCTACTTCTTTCTGCTTTTTGGGTAAGGCCGCCAGACAAGCCGGCGGAGGCCCTTATATTTATCTGAATTGAAAACGGTTTTCAGGGTTGAGGAAAGTATTAACACAAGCCAACACAAGCCAGGCAAAGTTCTTTATTAATTTATTTTACCTGATTGCGGTACTGGTTTGCATGTATCTTCTTCCCGGGCAAGCCGATCCCGTGCAGTGCGGCTCAAGGAGACGAAAACTGAAATATTCTCTTCGGGATCACGGATAGACCAACCAATTAGTCAGAAACTATCTCCAGACAAAAACGGCATAAAATAAAAAAGTAAAAAGGATGGAGGGACACAAAAAGTGAAAATCTATTTCAGACAACTTCGACATTGAGTGTGAAATTATCCTCAGTCCCGGTTGTATCCTTCCAGGGTTGTTTGTATATTTCTTTTACCTGCTGGCTGCCTTGATTAATGGCTTTTATTTCCCATTGATGAATCCCTGGAACACCAGTATAACCTTTAGGAGCTGGATCCTGAGTATACTCATCACTGAGGATGGTGACCCCCTCGTTCAGGTTGAGTTGCCAGAAATAGACTGTGGACGGATTTTCCCTGAGTTTTATGGAAAAAGTCTCTCCATTTTAGAGACTTATGCTTGTTCCTCGTCAGCTTTGGTTATTACCTGCTCTGTTTCCACGGTTGTATTAGTTAATTTAAAAGGTCTTTAAGCCGCTTGTTGTCTTTTGTTGGAGACCTTTAAACTGCACTGTCAGGAGAGATAATTCTGAGGGATATTGCTACTGAAATTTACAGCAGGATGTAATGGTTCAGTTCTGGAGAGTGCCTATAAACTGACCAAAGGCGATAGGACTTTTCCCTGCAGGCACAGTGGCTGTAACATTGTTCGTTGCTGTATCAATTACAGAGATATTATTAATGTTGTAGTTTGTCACATATACCTTTGTTCCATCCGGGTTGAATGCAACTCCCCAGGGACCTTTACCTACATTCACTGTGGCTGTAACATTGTTTGTGGCTGTGTCAATTACAGATACCTTGCCGCTGCCGTAGTTTGTCACATATACCTTTGTTCCTGCAGGATTAACTGCAACTCCTCGAGAGTAGCTTCCTATTCCTACATTCACTGTGGCTGTAACATTGTTTGTGGCTGTGTCAATCACAGAGACATTATCACTGCCTGAGTTTGCCACATATACCCTTGTTCCATCAGGGCTGACTGCAATTCCCTGAGGATTAACCCCTACATTGACTGTGGCCGTAACAATGTTAGTAGATGTGTCAATTACAGAGACATTGTTGCTGCCTGAGTTTGTCACATACATCTTTGTTCCATCTGGAGTGACTGCAATCCCCCAGGGACCTTTACCTACATTCACCGTGGCTGTAACATTGTTTGTTGCCGTATCAATTACAGAGACATTGCCGCTGCCGTGGTTTGTCACATATACCTTTATTCCTGCTGAGTTCACTGCAATTCCTTTAGGACCTCTTCCTACAGGTACCGTAGCTATAATCTTGTTTGTGGCAGTGTTAATTACAGAAACATTATTGCTGCCGTGGTTTGCTACATATACCGTCGTTCCTGCAGGATCAACTGCGACTCCCCAGGGATGAATTCCTACATTCACCGTTTCTACAACAGTGTTTGTAGTTATGTTAATTATAGAGACACTGGAGTTGCCGTAGTTCGTAATATATGCATATAGCTCCGGGTCTTTAAGGACATTGATTGTAACATCGATTGAAGCTGTATTGTAGTTTGTAGTATCTGTAGGGGTGAAATCAACATGCAGTATTTGTGTGCCTGCACTTAGTACAGTTCCTGCTGGTGGATTATAAATGAAAGTTCCAGACACTACATTTCCATTATACGATGCAGCAGCATTTAACTGAGTACTACTCAATGCTGTTCCATAGATTATGTCAGCAGGGTTATCCCAGGCAATTGTAGGAGCAGCTTTTAGGACATTGATTATGGCAGATGTTGAATTTGTACCATTTACATTGGTTGCTTTCAGGAAAACAGTATAGTTTCCCGCTGCAAAGTAAGTGTTCACCGGATTCTGCTCAGTTGAAGTATTACCGTCACCAAAGTTCCAGTCCCAACCTGTTGCATTTTTCGATAAGTCTGTAAACTGGGCTGAGAGAGGAGCATAACTTCCAGTGACATTGCTACTAAAGTTGGCAACAGGAAGTACTATTGGGATCTGAACAGTATCGGGAGGGATAGTATCGGGAGGAATAGTTATTAAACCGGTTTTTGAAGATTTGCCCTTTGTATTACTTACCGTAAGCGTTACGTTGTAATTTTGTGTTGGTGAAGGGTATGTGGGTTTAGGGTTGTATGTGTGTACAGGGTTCTGGACTGTTGAATTAGTTCCGTCTCCGAAGTCCCAGTTCCACTCTGTAGGGTTTCCTGTGCTTCTGTCAGTAAAACTGACATTTGATGGGTCTTTTTCTGAGGTAACATTGCTAAAGTTTGCAACAGGAAGTACCGGCTCAAAAGGTTTAGGATCGGGCTTGGAAGGTTCAGGATCAGGCTTAGTGGGAAGAACAGTTATTAAATCAGTTTTTGAAGCTGTACCGTTTGCATTACTTACTGTAAGCGTTACATTGTAATTTCCTGCTAAAGAGTATATGTGTACAGGGGTTTGGACTGCTGAACTGGTCCCATCTCCGAAGGTCCAGTTCCACTCTGTAGGGTTTCCTGTGCTTCTGTCAGTAAAACTAACTTTCAGTGGTGCATTTCCTGAGGTAACAGTGCTAAAGTTTGCAACAGGAAGTACTGGTTGTGCCGGGAATGAACCTATGAACTTACCAAAGGCAGCAGGGAGTTTTCCTACATTCACTGTGGCTGTAACATTGTTAGTGGCTGTGTCAATTACAGAAACATTATTGCTGCCTGAGTTTACCACATATACCTTTGTCCCATCCGGAGTTACTTCAACTCCCTTCGGATTTTCTCCTACATTCATCGTTACTGTAACATTGTTTGTGGCTGTGTCAATTACAGAGACATTGTTGCTGTTGTAGTTTGTCACATATACCTTTGTTCCATCAGGGGTAGCTGCAATTCCGTAAGGACTACTTCCTACGTTCACTGCGTCTATAAGAGAGTTATTTACAGTGTCAATTACCGAGACATTATTGCTGTTGTAATTCGCCACATATACCTTTGTTCCATCCGGGTTGACTGCAACTCCCCAGGGACCTTTACCTACATTCACCGTTGCTGTAACATTGTTTGCTGCCGTATCAATTACAGAGACGTTATTACTGCCTGAGTTTGTAACATATACCTTTGTTCCATCCGGGGTAACTGCAACTCCATAAGGACTTTTCCCTACAGGCGTAGTGGCTGTGACATTGTTTGTGGCTGTGTCAATTACAGCGACATTATTACTGCCTGAGTTTGCCACATATACCTTTTTTTCGGCCGGGTTAACTGCAACTCCCCAGGGACCTTTACCTACATCTACCGTGTTAGTAGCGTTGTTTGTGGTTGTGTCAATTACAGAAACATTAACAGAAACATTATTATTCACTGAAACTCCAACAGGCCAAATTCCTACATTTATCATGCCTATAGAAGAGTTGTTTGCGGTGTCTATAGGAAAGTTGTTTGTGGTGTTAATGACATAAACATTGCTGGAGTTATCGGACTCGTTGCCTGAGTTAGTAACGTATACTTTTGTTCCATCAGGGTTGACTGCAACTCCATAAGGGCTGTTTCCTACAGGTACCGTGGCTGTAACATTGTTTGTAGTTGTGTCAATTACAGAGACAGTATTGCTGCCAGTGTTCGTAATATATGCATAAACATGAGATGCCGTTACTGAAGGCTCATCTGGTGGTTCTGGAAATGTTATTATGGCAAATGTTGAATTTTTACGGATTATATTGTTTACAGTCAGGGAAACGGTATAGTTTCCTGCTGCAGAGTAATTATGCGTAAGATTTCGATCGGTTGAATATTTTCCGTCTCCAAAATCCCAGTACCATCCTTTTGCATTTTGTGAGAGGTCTGTAAACTGCACAGAAAGCCCAGTAGCGTTGCTGCTGAAGTTTGCAACAGGTTTTTCATTGCCTGGCATGGAAATAGCAATTATGGCCAATAATGCTATACATATCATGCATGTAAGGATCTTTTTAGGAGTCGGCCAGATTAAGATCTTTAACAAGTTCTCAGTAAATGTGGTCTCATAAATCGACTGTAATTTTTCCCGAAAAGATCCTGATCCCTTTGCTGACGGACTACCTTTTACCGATTTTATAGTATTTTCCAGTGAATTCTTGAAGTAGGGATTGTTATCAAAATATTGTTCAAGCTGATCATCCGACATATTTTTAATCTTGGCTTCGAGTAGCTTTTTTTGTATTTGTGTAAGGCTTTTGATCAGCTTTTTAGTCGATTCCTTGACTACGATGCTGACAAACATCTGGATGAAAACCTTTACAATAGCCTTTACATCCTGCTTAATGTCGCTCATGATCTAACCGCTTGTTGTTGACTTTACTATCAATCTCTTTGCAGATCCTTTCCTCACACGCTTTCAGATTCTTTTCCAGTTCACTGTTGAACACATCCTGCAGGCGGTCGAAAAAGCTCCCGAATGTCACGTCTGTCGAGAATTTTTTTCTCATATCTCCGCATACATTCCCAATGCACACCGTGATCTTTTTAACCGAAGCGTCTACGCAGCTTTTTGTGCAAAAGGCAGATTTTTTATCCAGCTCAAAATCAGCATCCTTTATTTCCTCGACTGCCTTATTACATGCCTGTCCCATTTTCTGCTTAAAAGACGGGGCTATTTTTGCCAGGTAGCTGTTACTGATCGCCTGCTTAGCCGTGGAGCATGTTTCGTCTGAAGCAGTCCTGAAGGCACATTTGAGGATCTCTTCCATTTTTTTCACTTCGATATTATCGAAGCCCGTATTCCTGCATTCCTTGACCCCTTCTATAAAGCCCTGTTTAATACCTTCTCGAAGCCCTTCGTTGAAACCCTCATCTATGCTTTCACAAATGTCGTTAGCAATCTTTTCGTAGCTGCTGCAATAACCATTTAAAGAATCTTCTATTCCCGTCAATTATGATCCCACATTAGAATACTATAATTTATTACGTGAAGTACGTTGATCCTGGTGATGGATTTCATTTTAATACAGGACTTATGCGGTTGATGCCATGACGTCAGCGCTCAATATCGTAAATCTAATAAAATTGAATATCGTCATAGTATAAAGTACCGGTATACTTATAAAAATAAAATATATAGTATTGTTAAAAATAATAAGGCTGAGTGAATTGCCGGATTTTCTTGCAGGTCTTCATTTGAACCGATTAATGGCTTGGTTGTCAGCTTCGTGTTTCCATACCCGTGATTCTAAAGAGTAAATAAAGAGTAAATAAAGAGTAAAAGCAAGACTGCGAAACATGCCGCTTGACTTTACTTTTATATTCGCGTTCCATTTCCATCTTTTTTCAATCAGGCATCCACTATTCTGGGACCATCGAGCCTGCAGGACTCTTATTCATAAAAATAGAATTAAATCCTCATTACTTCGAGGACCAGGTAACAGAATTAACCTCCAAAAAAATTGTCCCGTTAATAGAAATTCATGAGCGTGATCAACAACAGGACCCCCGTGATGATAGGCCAGTACAGCACCTTCACGTACAGGTTGTCTTTTGCATCAATAAAGGGGATATCCACGTGGGACGCAAACAATATAGAATTAAGGGAAACGGCAAGGATTGCTAGATATAATATAAGGTAGAAATATTCAAGATAGATGACACTGTCCGTTGGAATTTTAGCTCTGAGGGAGGAGTGGGAAATGATAAGGACAAAAAAGAGGGAGGCACAGTAGGCCAGGACTCCGGAAGAACTGAACCCGAACTGTTTTTTCTTATCTTCCCTGGTCGTTATCGAAAGCACCACAAACAGAAGGATGGCTACCACCATTATGGGCAGCAGGTCGGAAACAAATGGAGACTTGAGGTCCCTTTTGACATCAACGTTGAAGTAAAGTTCGGATACGTTATCGTGTTTAAAATCTTTTACCCCGAAATTGGTGTTATAGGAATTTTCTCTGTAACTGAAAAAGGTTTTTTGTGGTTTCCAGCCTTCAAGCACGAGAGAGTCTTTCAGGCCTGGACAGCTTTCCGGAGTCAGATTGTAATAGGAACCGAAGTCCGGGACCAAGACGCTTTTTTCAGACGCGTTGTTCCAGAATTCGATCCAGACATCTTCCTCATCAAACGGGTATCTGGAATAATCAAATTGCTGGCGCAGAGTAGTCTTGAAACGCCAGCCGATAATACCTTTGTCCTCATTCACATAGGCTTTTTCAATTATTGTTTCTTTTGATTCGGGGAAACTAAAGCTTGGAGAAATCATCTTAGCATCCAGCTCTGAAATATTTTGCCAGACGTACCCGGTCATGGTGACGTCATTAGCAGTCGAAAACTCAAGGGACTGGATAAAAATCCCGGTGGGAACCCTGGGGGCTTTCGGGTCCGTATCGTAGTGCAGCAGTACCGTTTCAACGTCGGCCATGTCGAAGACAACAATATCCTCATTCCTATCTTCAAGCAAGGATTCACTTAAAGTAAGGTGCCAGACGGTGCCCATTCCCAGGATGCAGAGGAATGAAAAAATAAGTGCTAACATCCAGAGAATTCTATCATCATACCTGTAAAGGGATACAAAAAGCACGGACAGGAAGAACAAAAAAGCAAAAGTTGCGAGGATGAAACGGATAACGGAGCAATCCTGCTCTATCTTTTTATCCAGCAGAACTTCTTCCTTGGGAAGGACAACCCCCACGGTCCAGTTTGTAGTCCAGTTTATAGAAGAGATGTTTTCGTAAAATACCCAGGAAGATTTCCCTGTCTTGTTACTTCTTATAGAGTCGTCTGTTAAGTCGTATGTTAAGTCGTATGTTTTGTTCTTGCTTATTTTCTCGTATATAAGGCGAAGATTATTTTTGTCTTCGTCTCTGTTTTTTTCTCCATTTTCTTTTGCCAGTTCGTGAATGTTTCCGAACAGATACTCCTGGATAGGATAAGAAATGATCACTCCTTCCTGAGAGAGAACGAAACCGTAACCCGTTTTTCCCAGTTTAAGTTTCCCTACCTGTTTTCTTACCCCTTCAAGGAAATAACTTGCACACACAACTCCTGCAGCTTCACTCCCGTTCTTGAATTTCGGAAGATAAAAAGGGGCCGAATAATCGATCTGATATGCGCCGTCTGCGATTCCGAAATAAGGCGAATTCCATCCCGCACACCCACTTTTCATAGGATTGCGGTACCATGCCGCTGTTTCTTCACTGCTATTCGCGTAATCGTATGGAAGCGTAGAAGATACATCGAGTTCCGAACCGTTTCTTTTGCAATGAATCACAGTCCGATTCCCGTTATGGACGTCAGGGGAATATGCAACGGCAATGCTGAAAATATTTGGATTTTTCTCAATTTCAGCCCGGAAATATTTATCGAGCGTAGAATCGTTAAGTTTTCCCGAACTCAGATTCTGTGCAACCCCTGTGGTAAACAAGCGCGTAGAATTAAGTTCACTGGAGATATTCTTCGACGCATTACAGGCTGTTTTGTTTGCCTCTTCCCCTGCACATTCCAGAATTTTGTCGTCCGTATTATTGCTGTACTCATATCCTGCATATACCATCAGCAAAAAACTGAGTACACAGAGTAGTAATGCAATACGAACTATCGGTTTTCCCCAACTATCCGATGCAGTCATATTCATCTCTCAAATATCGACCACTTGTTGTGAATTTCTGCTGAAACACAGGAAACTATAGCTAAGGAATGATAAAAATATAACTTCTAAATTTCAGTTTGGGAATTGATCTATAGTTCCATTTCCCCCAATAACCATTCTTGGCAACAAAACCCCTCTATATTATATTTGAATCATTCCTAAGTACTGAAATATTAAGTACCAAAATTTTTGGAGAAGCTTATCAACTCTCTCACAAATTTTCTGGGGAATTTATGTAATCAGGCGATTTCGAGCGGCATATTTCAAGTGATTGAATTCAAGTTATAGTATGTATGTCCGTATATAAAATACTAAGTAACAGTCCAAATTTTATAACTTTTTATTTATATATCAGGAAAAACAAGCACAATCTCGGAAAAACGACCTGTGACGTTAACCAAAACTTCACATTCTTGTTGTGGGATCTCTGGACTCTTTCTTTAAATCAAAATAATTTTACCCAATATGAAATCTTATTATACTGTTAAGGAGTCATATATCACTAATTTTTGAAGTATTCTATAGCCAGCCGTTCAATCTTCACAGGGATGTTCCCCATGCCCGAGCACCAGCAAATCCAGCAATCCAAAAAACCGGACCCTACTTTTCAAAAGCAATCAACCCCCGCAAGCCAGACGCCTGTATCAAATCCTTTTTCTATCATCCAGCGTGCAAAAATCAATCCAAAATCCCTTACCCATGCTGACGTAATGCAACTCCAGCGTACCATTGGAAACAGGGCAGTTGGCATGCTGCTTACAGGTATCGGGAATACTTCCACAGTTCAACAGGCACCAGTTCAGAGACAGGAAATCCCGGAGGAAGAAGAACCGCTTCAAGGCAAGATGATTGAAACCATCCAACGGCAAGAAATACCTGAGGAAGAAGAGTCATTGCAGGGCGTGTTTGGAAAGGAACCTGAGGGAGAAACATGTCCTTCATGCATGCAGAGGCAGGAAATTCCAGAGGAAGAAGAACCTCTTCAAGGCAAGTTTGAAAACAAGCCTGAAATGGCCTGCTCTTCGTGTTTCGCAGCCCCTGTATTGCAGAGGCAGGAGATACCAGAAGAAGAGGAACTTCTTCAAGGAAAAATGATAGGAACCATCCAGCGCCAAGAGATTCCAGAGGAAGAAGAGTCATTGCAGGGTAAAATGATTGAAACTGTCCAGAGGCAGGAAATTCCAGAGAAAGAAGAAACGCTCCAAGGTAAATTTCAAAATTCAGGACAAGTAACATGCCCCTCTTGCTCCGCTGTTTCTTTAATTCAAAAGCAGGAAATGCCCGAAGAAGAGGAACCTCTTCAAGGAAAAACGATCGGGACTATTCAACGTCAAGAAATCCCTGAGGACGAAGAGCCATTGCAGGGTAAGATAAAAGAGACTATACAACGCAAAGAAATTCCAGAGGAAGAAGAATCACTTCAGACAAAGAGGGGAAATAACACCGGAATGCCTGATAACCTCAAGGCTGGCGTGGAAAATTTATCTGGAATTGATATGAGCGATGTAAGGGTGCATTATAACTCAGATAAACCTGCTGAAGTAGGGGCGTTGGCGTATACTCAAGGGACTAATATTCATGTAGCTCCGGGACAGGAGAAGCATTTGCCACATGAGGCCTGGCATGTGGTGCAGCAGGCACAAGGGAGGGTCAGACCTACATTACAAATGAAGGATATATCAATAAACGATGATGTGGGATTGGAGCAGGAAGCCGATGTGATGGGGGGAATGATTGGGAATATAGCAGAAACTGATAGGAAGAAGGTAAGTACATTAGGTAGAAAAGAGACGAGTTCATTAAATGGTATGAGAGTGACGCAGCTTGCAGAACAAGTATTCGACAGAGAAGCATTCGAGAACCCAGTAGATTTCCTCAAAAACAAACGTTATATGATGGGCCAAATCCGGGAAGAAATTGGAAGCAGCGGAATAACCGGTGAAGTTCAGCAACGTCTAGTAATTAATCTTGGCGTATCGAGTGGATGGCGAGATAGAATGTTTGCTGACCTAATAGCAGAAAATATGAACGAACTTTCACAAAGTTTAAGAACTACGGTATTTGGCATCACATCGGCTGAAAGATGGGTCAGAGAGCACTCATTAGCACTATACAACCACCCGAATATTAGGGAAAAATATTTGTCACGAGTTCGAGCGCCAAGAGTTTCGCAAACGTCAGAAGAACACGGGCACACTTATCACTATGATAGTGGTCGAGTAAGAATCACCACGGAAAATTTGAGTGCAGTTGGATGCAACGATCCTAATGATCAAAGATATGCGATGAACGAAGCGAATGGACCACAAAATGAAGGTTTTGTTAAAGGTCATCTAAAGGAATTTAATCGTAAGGACCATATGTACTGTGATCATGTACATGTGGATAAAGATCAATCACAACCGATAGATATATACAAATCAAGAGATGAATTTAATCAAGCAGTACACTATGACCCAATTCCAGAACACAGGAAAGACAAAATAAGAGCATTTTTGACAAATGTGTCGGATATTGTTGGTCGAAACAAAAGAGAAGAGGATGCACGTGCGTTTCTAGCTAGTTCTCAGGACGTTAATTATTGGTCAGACGAAGCACGTTTATAATAAACCCTCATAGATTAGTAGCCTGACCTAAACACCTGTGGATGTGACTTTGTTCTCCGAGCAAATGGCCGAAATTTGTGGTATATATTTGGCATGAAAGTACCTCTGATTTCACACTCCGGACCCTCATTCAGAATTTCTGATTATGTTGGAAGCAAATATAGCATTTTTGTCCTGTTAAATCGAAGCCAGGGTCCGGAATGTGGACGTGAGGATACTTCGCCTTCACTTAATGTCAGGTTTCTTTATTTCAACAATTGCAAATATTTCACTAATTATTGAGATACGTTCATCAACTGAAAATATCTCGGTCTCAACAATTTTCCTCCTTTTAACTTCTCCCTTGACATATCCCGTTTCATCTTCGTACATCTCATCATTTGTGATAAGGTGCCATATTATTATTGCAATTTTCCTTGCGAGGGCAATAATTGCCTTTGCATGTCCAATTGACTTCTTTTTTCTGTTAAAAAACTCTTTTAACTTGCTATTTTTTGTTCTTGCTGCTGCCTGAGCAATCTGTGTTAGAATCCACCTTGCTACCTTTGATCCTCTCTTAGTGATCCTTCCATTGTGGTATTTATCTGCAGATTGGTACACATTAGGAACCAGTCCAAGCCATGAAGCAAGCTTGTCCCCTGAAGCAAAATCCTTAAAATTGTCTATTTCAGCAATTAGAGTTGCCGCACCAAGTTCTCCTATACCTGGAACAGACATTAAAATTTCCATTTCTCGCTTATGATTTCCATAAGCATAATTGAAAATTTCTTTTCCCAAAAGTTCGATTGAATCGTCAAAATTCTTTATCAGCTTCAAACATATCTGAAGCCTGATTGCAGCACTCTGGGAGATTTCTCTGTCCAGGAGTTCTCGGATCTTAGCGCTTTTTTGTACAAGTTTGTGGCGAAGCCGAACGTATGAACGATATTCTCTGTGTTTTTTTGGGAAAACTCTTGAGGGTTGAACCATGTCATTCAGTGCAAGTTTTGCAATGACTTCGGAATCTATCTTATCAGTCTTTTTATGTGTAAATGCTTTCATGTCGCGAGCATTTCCAACTATAAAAGGCAGATGTTTTATTAATGAATCATGAATCGGAACCCAAAAGTCACTTGTTGATTCACATGCAACAACGTCACATTTTTCTGATGTAACCCAATTTCTAAGGCTTAAAATTCCATCTTCGTCTCTGTCGAAACGTTGTTGTTGTTTTTCACCGGATCTGCTGAGGATAGTAGCAATCAAAAAACGTTTGTGGATATCTAAACCGCAAGATTTGTTTATTTCTCCTGCCAATTTACATTACTCCATCATTTCTAGGACAGTAGAATTACCTAAAAGGCAATTTGGCATCCGTGATCAAAGTCACATTTGAGCCTTCGATGGCAATTCAATGGTTAGTTTTTCTACGGCTTCGAAGAGCCAAATAAAAGACAACCTTCCTGCCCTAAGAGAATGATGGAGTTAATATACAAAAAAGGTAAGTGAAAAGGACTTTCATTTATTTGGGCATGTTATTCGAAGAATTTCATGTGCGTTTTTCTTAACAAACTCCCAAAAAGCCAAGACCACAAGCCGGATTCTGAGTTGAAAGAAAAAACGCAGGTTATCATTCAAGCAGGGGAACTATACAAAAATAGTGATGAACATCTTCTGGATGATCTGTAGCAGATAGAAAGCGCTTATCCAGAATTCAATAAAAAAGGAAACTGATGATGGGGCGAATAGCTGGTATTTTGTAGAAATGTTCTTTCGGAAGCTGAAGGAGTCCGATTACACCGGCTATATGCTGCGGTTCTGAAGTTCATCATTTTTAAAATTTTCTTAATATGAAATGTTCTTATACTGTAAAGGAGTCATATTTAATCAATTTTATTCAGGTATTCTATAGTCAACCGGTCAATCTCCACAGGGATATTTCCATGCCCGAACATAAGCAAATGCAGCAATCCAAAATACCGGATTCCACTTTTCAAAAGCAAGCAACTCTCGCAATCCAGACTCATTCATCAAATCCTTATTCTATCATCCAGCGTGCCAGAATCAATCCGAAATCCCTTACGCACGCTGATGTAATGCAGCTCCAGCGTACTATTGGAAACAGGGCAGTTGGCAGGTTGCTTTCAGGTATCGGAAGTCCTCCCACAGCTCAACAGGCAACTGTTCAGAGACAGGAAATCCCGGAGGAAGAAGGAACATGTCCTTCATGTATGCAGAGGCAGGAAATTCCAGAGGAAGAAGAACCTCTTCAAGGTAAGATGATTGAGACAATCCAACGTCAAGAAATCCCTGAGGAAGAAGAGCCATTGCAGGGCAAGATGGCAGAGACTGTCCAACGCCAAGAAATCCCTGAGGAAGAAGAGCCATTGCAGTGCAAGATGGCAGAAACTATCCAACGGCAGGAGATTCCAGAGGAAAAAGAACCTCTACAAGGTAAGTTTCAAAATTCAGGACAAGTAATATGCCCTTCTTGCTCCGCTGTTTCTTTAATTCAAAAGCAGGAAATCCCAGAGGGAGAGGAACCACTTCAAGGAAAAATGACAGGAACCATCCAACGTCAAGAAATCCCTGAAGAAGAACCTCTTCAAACAAAGAGGGAAAATAATACAGGGATGCCTGATAACCTCAAGGCTGACGTGGAGAGCCTGTCTGGACTTGATATGAGTGATGTGAGGGTGCATTATAATTCGTCAAAACCTGCTTATGTAGGGGCGTTGGCATATACTCAAGGGACAGATGTTCACGTCGCGCCAGGACAGGAAAAGCATTTACCGCATGAAGCATGGCATGTCGTCCAGCAGGAGCAGGGGAGGGTAAGACCGACGGTACAGTTGAAGGAATTGGCGGTAAACGATGATGCTGGTTTGGAACGGGAGGCGGATGTTATGGGGGTAAAGGCATTGGCACAAAGAGCACAACTTCAAGGTGTGTCGGAGGAGCAGGAACCGTTGCAGAGTGAGTTTGTACCAGTGCAGCATGCGGGACCTGACCTAGCGATAGTTTATCCATCACAAAGCCGATCTTTCGGGATCCAAAGCCGCACTGGTGAGCAACAAGACTGTAATCAACGAAAACCCCGCAAAGCAAAAATGAGAGTGGCATCCTTGACTATGCAAAGACGCATTCAAGTCGCGGACGAGTTGTACGAGAAGAACATCGAACCTCTTGCCAGATTTCGATTTTCCCCTACAGAGATTAATGCCTACAAAATTATCAACAATGCAGACGCCCCATTAGTCACCTTCAATACACGGGATGAATTGATCGCTCTTGTTAGGAAGGTGACCCCATTTTTGGACTTTTTCCAGCCGGAACTTGGACAGTTGCCTAATCCGGTGGCTTCCGGTCAGGTCGTGGTGGCATTGGCGCAGCAAAGCGAAAAAAACCGTAACGGACACGCTCTCGCCCGGCACGGACCACAAATGGGCCTTTCAAAGCTGCGTGATCGACTGACCACGGGCTTTGTAGAGGGGCAATTCGCTCCAGCCGGTGCGATGGGATTTGCCACGGGCTTCGTCTCACATGATGCATTTCTTATCTCCCTAAAGGCTGCGATTTTAAATATTCAGGCCGCCTACCACACTACTGCCAACAGATTCCAGCCATTGGTAGGAACGCTAAAGCAAGATATCCGGAACTTAAATGGGCTTGCCGGCGCACAATTAGGCGAACAAAAAAGAAGAATTATCATCGACGCCAGGGCCATAATGAGATTTGTCGAGGATAACAGTCTGAACAATCCTAATGCTACTAGTACCACATTGCTGCCAGTTACGATCGATAGAACAATTTACACCGGAATAAAGAATTTGAATCACAATGAGGCCGATAATATCGACGGATTGCTGCATTTCTTTGATCGCTACAAGATCGTGTTGTCCAATGCAGAACAGGTTGGGAGAGGTTTACGGGTGCAGGAAGCGGAAGTGGGCAACCCTAAAGCAACCGTGGTAAATCCGGCTTTTCCACTCAACGGAGTATCTGAACCAATTTTCCGAGCCGACCAACTACAGTCGATGGGTCAAATTCGGAACACTTCCACGACTGTGAATCCTCCAAGTACACAGTTTGTTTTCAACTCAAACGTATCCCTCTGGCAGGTACCACAACATTTTCCCGACAATGGCACTCCAGGATGGCGTACCTGATGCGTGCCGGGTTGTTTTCGCGAGGTAAAGGAATAGAAGCGCAGGGGCGGGAACAATGTTCCCTCTTAAAACAAAGTGACTGATAGCAAAATGAACTAGCGATTTCTATTGCAAACCACTGATATTAGAATCGGACTCCAACCGCCAGTGCAAATCCCGACTCGAAGCCCCTCCTCATCGTCCTCTAACCTACTACCACTGCATCTCCCACTTAGTGACCTACTGCATAATTAGCAACCACTCCCTTCAGGATACTGAAAATGAGTTACATAGAATGCGAGTATTCAGCTGAATTTACAAAAAGTCAGGGCCATAAACAGGATGCTGAATTGAAAGAAAACAGGCAGGTTCCCATTCAAGCAAGAGAATTCTACAAGAACAGCCCTGAGCACCTACAGGAAGAACTGGCACGTATAGGGGCGCTTATCCGGCTTTTCCTTGAAAAAACCGGAACTGAGGCTGGGGAGGAAAGCCAGGACTTTGGGGGGCTGTTCATTTCGGAAGCTGAGGCAAACTCCATTTTACAGGCTGTGTGCTGCGGTTCTGCAACCTGTGGGGCGCAGGGGTTGAAATCAGAGGAAATTGAGGCGTGGGAGAGGACGATTAGCAGGAAAAAAGCCGAGAGCCTGAAGAGGGGGATTGAGTTGAGGCTGCACAGCTTATCTGAACTCTTTTCCCTGACGCCTTTTGAGAGGGATGTCCTTTTGATCGGGCTTGCCCCGGAACTTGAAGGGCGCTTTGCAAAGCTCTACGCCTACCTGCAAAATGACCTGGCAAAAAAGCAGCCAGCGGTGGGAATGCTGCTTGAGCTGCTCTGCGCCGGCCTTGAGGAGAAACTTGAGGCAAGGGGGTACTTTTCCCCTTCTGCCCCTCTGCTGAGAAACAGGCTTATTTCTCTTGTGGGGGACGGGGCGGATGAAAATCCTCCCCTGCTGTCAAGGACCGTTAAACTGGATGAGAGGATAGCGGCTTTTTTGCTGAATTCGGATAAAACTGACCCGAAAATTGCCCGGTTTTCAACGCTTGTAAAGCCTGTCAGGTCTTTTGGCGACCTGATTGTCCCGGCCGAGCATAAAAACTGCCTGCTTGAAGCGGTAAAGCGAAGGATTGAGGAAGATTCCAGGCTTATGTTTTTCTTTTACGGACCGTCGGGGACAGGAAAAAAGCTTGCGGCTGAGGCGTGTTGCAGGGAACTCGAGGTAAATTTGCTTCTGGCAGATGCCGGGGCTTTTCCGAAAAGTAGTGAAGGTGAAGCTCTTAGCTTGATTTTACGGGAAGCTCTTCTCCAGAAGGGGGCGGTTTTCATTGAAAACTTTGACGCCTTATGGGGGCGCAGTCCACATGGGCAGGATTTGGATTCAGGTCTTTCAAGTTTTGACCCAGGTTACGGCACTTCGGGCTCCGGTTTAACAGGTTCGGACCTCTCAAGCTCTGGCTTTTCCGGTTCAGGCCTTTCTGGCCTTGTTAGGGCACTTGACTCTTTTCCAGGGCCTGTATTTTTATCAGCGGGGCAGTTATGGGAACCCGGGAGTGCCCTGAAAAACAATATTTTTATCAGCTGTGCTTTTCCCCTGCCTTCTTTTGCGGATCGAAAACAGCTCTGGGAACTGTGCCTGGAAAACTTCGAAAACAGTTCCGGCGAGGCAGACATAGAAGACCTTGCTGCCAGGTTCAAGCTCAGCGGCGGCCAGATAAGGGATGTGGTCTCAACTGCGCAGGGCTTTGCCGCCTCAAGGGGGCGGGAAAAGGTAGTCCTTTCCACGGAAGACCTCTACAGGGCCTGCAGGAACCGTTCCAGCTTAAAACTCAACTCCCTTGCCCGAAAAATCAATCCCCGGCGGAAATGGCGGGATATTGTCCTTGCTGAGGCGGTAAAAGAGCAGCTTGAGGAGATCTGCGCCTTTGTCAGGCATAAGGAGACCGTCTACTCCGAATGGGGGTTTGAAAAGAAGCTTTCGCTCGGGAAGGGGCTGAATATCCTTTTTGCAGGCCCTTCAGGCACTGGAAAGACTCTGGCTGCTGAGATCATTGCAGGGGAGGTGGGGCTTGACCTCTACAAAATTGACCTGTCAGGCATCGTGAGCAAGTACATCGGGGAGACAGAGAAGAATTTGAAGAAGATCTTCGGGGAAGCTGAGACCTGCAATGCAATCCTTTTCTTTGACGAAGCCGATGCCCTTTTCGGGAAACGTTCCGAAGTCAGTGACTCCCACGACCGCTATGCAAACATCGAGGTAAGCTACCTGCTCCAGCAGATGGAAGAACATGAAGGGACAATCATCCTTGCAAGCAATTACAAGAAGAACCTGGACGATGCCTTCCTCAGGCGGCTTCAGTTTGCCGTGGAATTTCCCATTCCCGACGAAGCCGCAAGAAAAGAGATCTGGACTGGTATGTTCCCTGAAAAAGCCCGGCTCGGGGAAGATGTGGACTTTAATTTCCTCTCAAAATTCAAGCTCACTGGAGGGAACATCAAAAATATTGCCCTGCTTTCCGCAGTCCTGGCTGCGGATAGGTCCGGGGTCATAGGGATGAAAGAAATCCTGAGGGCTCTGAAGCGGGAGTTTCAGAAAATGGGCAAAATCTGCACCCCTGCGGATTTCGGGGCTTATTACGAGCTGGTGAAATGAATATAAATTAGGAAGATAGATTAGGAAGATAAATTAGGAAGATAAATTAGGAAGATAAATTAGGAAGAAGTGGGTAAAGAATCTGCTATTTAAATTCAATTAGCAAGAGGCATAAATGTCTGATTATACGGCGATAGCTGATGTCGGGGAAACCCTTGTAGAACTTCTGAGGGGAAACATGCAGGGCCTGATACCTGCGGATTCGATAGCTCTTGTGTCCCCAGGGGAAATTGAGGGCAAGGATAACATCCGCCTCTCACTCTTTCTCTACCAGGTTAACGAAAACATCAACCTGAGAAACATGGAAATGGAAAACATGGGACCTTCAAGGCTCAAAGCCCCACCTCTTGCCCTTGACCTTGACTACATGTTGACATCATATCCATCTCCGGGAATCCAGGACAGGACCGAAAGGACCGAAGAAGAGCACAGCATCCTGGGAAGAGCCATGCAGGTCATGCACGATAACTCCGTCCTCGCCGGCTCGGTTCTGAAAGGGAGCCTTTCTGCACATGATATCGAACTGCACGTGGCAGTCACTTCCCTGAGCCTGGACGACATGAGCAAGATCTGGAGCACCTTCAAGGAAAAAAGCTTCCGGCCCTCAGTCTGTTACCAGGTAACGCCAGTGAAAATCGAGTCCTCACGCGAAAAGAAAATCAGCAGGGTTACGAGCGGCCCTCAACAGCAAACCCCTGAAAGGAGGGAAAAGTAAATGGCTCCTCCCGAAATGGATTCAGCCAGCAAGGGCCTTAAGGAACGGCATGAGTACGTTTTTTCCTGCCCATCCTCTTTCAGCCTGTCCTTCGCGGTATGGCTTGTTGATGACTACACGCAAAAAGAGCCTCTCGGAGAGGTAAGGGTAAGTTTGAAAGAAGAAAGCATAAAAGCTGTGAAAAACCTGAGCAGCTACTATACTTTTTCAGGCCTGCCCGAAGGTGAGTATACTTTAAGTGTGGAGTCTGCACTTTATTTTTCCGAGGAAAGGGTAGTTGATACTCGCTCTTTTGCAGGTTCAAAGGAACCTGTTGTGAAAATTATCCTAAAACCGAGGCCTCTGTACCCTTTTCCTAACCGAGCAACTCTTATAAGAGGCCTGTTTACCGCAGATATCGGGCTCCCAGAAGGCATAACAGTAAAGGCAACATCAAAATCGGCAGAGTGGAAAATCCAGGAAGTTATTCAGGGAATTCCTGACGAAAAAGGAGAATTTGTTCTCTATTTCAGGGAAGCTATTAAGGGAAAAGCTGATGTTGTCCTTGAAATCAAGGGCGAGGGAATTGAGATAATAGTTCCGGCATCTGTAGAAGAAGGCAAAAGCACGTATACTGGAGTCATTTCAATTTCCTGAAAATCACCTGAAAATTTATACCCCTCATTTTTTGCTCCTCATTTCTCATTTTTTGGCGGTTCCGGATTAATCGGTTGATATTGTTCAGAATATCCGAAGCTGGAATCTTTTGTTTTTCTGTTCAACTCATTGCAGGGCTGCAATCGTCTCGTCTGCCATGCAAGAAAAAAGTAACCGACGAATTCATACGGTCACTAAGAGAAACTGAATTCAGAATTGTCTTCCCTGTCCGAAGAATACTTTCCTTGATCTCGGGAACCTCATTTAAATTCACAGGTAAATATAAGCGCTTCCGCCAGCTTGTCTGGCGGCCCTGCAAAAAAATAAATAAAGATTTGAAAGAGAAATAAAGACCTGAATTTCTTCCTCTTTTGTCTTTTTGGTTCTCGTTCTCACTTACAAGCGTCTCCAGCAGCTTTCAATTTCTAGCTTTTATTTTTGCCTTTTTTCTTCTTTCCTTTCTCTTTTTTCTGGGAAAGACCGCTCTCCTGCGTCGAGCGTGGCAGGAACGACTCAGGAGAGCGAATATGGTTGTACGGATAAGAAATATCCACAATTTAGTCCGCCTGAGTGCAGATCAATGCTAAAACCCATAAATTAGCCTTCTTGAGCGAAACTCAACGCTAAAATCCACATTTTAGAAGGCATGAGTAATAGCAGGATGAGTCAAATGCTTTTTCGCCTAACTAAAAGGAAAAAATTGAAGACTACGAGAGTAATTATTCAGGACTACAACTAATCAAAATTATTGCATACAGTTCATCGGAAATATTGCATACTATAAATACTTGTTCAAATTATTCTTCTATATGGCAAATATTTCCTGAATATGGGCAGGAAATCGCCAGGTTTACAATTATTCATGAGGATATTTTAGGTATTTCAAACTCATCCATTAAAAACCAGGGAGTATTTCCTTAAATTTTTTTGTTTTTAGGGGTGATTTTTAATAGCTATTTAGAAAAATTCAGTATCAATAAATCTTAAATTTCAACAGCTAAAACTAATTCTTAATATATATAATATATATGTTAAGGCAAATCTAAATATTCATATACTATATAAAAAATAAGGAAATTATCAAAAACAAATTCTAAATGTTCATAAGATCCGGCAGATTCCGGGTTTTGAGAAATTAAACGATCTTAATGGAGAGCTTAGTATGCCAGAATATCTTTCCCCGGGCGTATATATAGAGGAATTCGAAATTGGCGCAAAGCCAATGGAAGGAGTTTCAACCAGCACCGCAGGGTTCCTGGGAGAAACCGAACGGGGCCCAACAACCCCCTGCTTTATCACCGGTTGGCTGCAGTATCAGCGGGTCTTTGGCGGTTACTTCGGAAACGACAAATACCTCCCGGGCTCGGTAGACGGATTTTTCAAAAACGGAGGACAGCGGTGCTATATAGGCCGGATTGTCAAAGCCGGAGAAAACCCGGCCACAACAGCCAGCTTAAAGCTGAAAGTGAATGGAGAAAATGCCCTGACAGTAGAAGCCGTCGGGGAAGGAGCCTGGGGAGCCAGGGTTGCAGTGCAGCTTTCCAAAGGGACCTTCAGCGGATTCAAACTGGACGTATTTTACTGGAAAGTAATACCCGCCTCTCTGTACAACCCTTACAAAGAGACGAAAACCCAGCCGCGTCCGGCCATTGTCGAGTTTTTTGACAATGTATCGATAAATGAAACGTCCCCGGACCATTTTGAAAAAACCGTTAACGGGATTTCGAATTTGATAAAAATCTCGATCAAGGAAGGGGATTCCGCAGAGCTGCTGGGTGCCCTGGAAGCTCCATCGGAACTTGAATACCTTGCAGATGGCAGTAACGGGGAAGGAGATTTCGTCCTTTCTGACTATGAACGAAGCGCTCCTGCAGATGACAAACCCGGGAAGAGAAAAGGCCTGACAGCATTCAAAGGAATTGAGGACATCTCAATCATTTATGCCCCCAACGCTTATTCGATCCCCGGCCTGGTGAGCTCCCTTATCTCGCACTGTGAAAACCTCAGGTACCGCTTTGCAATCCTCGATGCTAAACAGGCGGATCAAGACGTTTCCAAACTGGACCCGAGAAGCGACAATCCCACAGACTATGCAGCTTTCTATTACCCCTGGATCAAGGTCATCAACCCGGAAACCGGAATGCTGCAGCTTATGCCTCCCGGCGGGTATGCTGCAGGCATTTACGCCCGCAGTGACACGGAAAGGGGGGTGCACAAAGCTCCTGCCAACGAGGTCGTAAAGGGAGCCTCGGACCTTGAGTTCCAGATCATGAAAGGGGAACAGGACATTTTGAACCCTAGAGGAGTAAACGTCATCCGGGCTTTCCCGGGGAGGGGAATCCGTATATGGGGAGCCCGCACCCTTTCTTCCAACACCCTCTGGAAGTACATCAATGTCCGCCGTCTTTTCATCTATATAGAAGCGTCCATAGAAAAAGGGACCCAGTGGGTCGTGTTCGAGCCAAACGACGACCGCCTCTGGGCAAGGGTAAGGGCGACAATAAACCAGTTTCTGACAGGTGTCTGGAGGAGCGGAGCCCTTATGGGGACGACCCCGGAAGAAGCGTTTTTCATAAAATGCGACCGGGGCACAATGACCCAGGACGATATCGATAATGGAAGGTTGATCTGCATTATAGGCATCGCACCCGTGAAACCTGCGGAATTTGTGATTTTCAGGATAGCCCAGTGGCAGGGTGGCTCTGCAGCTACGGAATAATTGCTGGACAAATTACTGAACAAATTACTGAACAGTAATCTTTCAGCACAGGATAGTAAACCCATTCAATAATCTTTCAGCACAGGATTGTAAACCCACGAGATTTCAGGAATGATTAGGACAGGACTTTGAAAAGAGGAGAATAAAATATGGCCGACAGAGTAGATCCCTACAGGAACTTCAGGTTCAGGGTTGAGATTGACGGTATTGGACAGGCAGGGTTCAGCGAATGTACGTTTGCGGATACATCGACTGAGGCCGTTGAATACAGGGAAGGAAACGAGCCTCCCACGTTCAGAAAACTTTCTGGCCTTACCAAATACGGGAATATTACCCTGAAATGGGGTATCACGGATTCAATGGACCTCTACACCTGGAGAAAGGCGATCATAGATACAGGAGCAGAGGGTGCAAGAAAGAACATGTCCATCATTCTGATTGACGAAGCAGGAAGTGATAAAGCCCGCTGGGATATTGTACAGGCATGGCCGATAAAATATGACCCTACGGACTTCAATGCCAAAAACAATGAAGTTGGAATAGAAACGCTCGAAATCGCCCATGAAGGCTTTACCCGAGCTTCCTGAAAGTAGATACTTCTTAGAAGCTTCTCCTTCATATTAATTTTTTTAAAAAACAGGCTTCTTATTCGGAGATGATGCCATGACATTTCAAACGGAATTTGAATTTACCCTGCCCAAAGGCTATGTGGACGGCGAAGGGAACCTGCAAAAAAAAGGAATCATGCGGCTTGCAACGGCCGCAGATGAGATCCTGCCCCTGAAAGACCCCCGGGTGCAGGGAAATCCTGCATACCTGACAGTGATCCTGCTTTCAAGAGTTATCACGAAGCTTGGAGGTCTGCAGATTATCAGCACAAAAGTGATCGAGGATCTCTTTGCTTCGGACCTTGCCTACCTGCAGGATTTTTACGGCAGGATTAACGACAGCAGCAGCGCAAGCATCAGGGCAATCTGCCCGAAGTGCGGGAACGATTTCGAGGTGGAAGAATATTCTCCGGGGGAATAAGGGGCTACCCCCTCAACAGAATTTACGAGGAGGTAGCCTTCATAGCGTATTATTTCCACTGGACCCACGAAGAGATCATGAATCTGGAGCACAGGGAGAGGCAGCGCTGGTGTGAGGAAATTTCCCGAATAAACAGGGGCCTGAGCGGAGAAAAGCAGAGAAGCATTCTGGAAGTGTGACTGTCACAGATAGAAGGCGAATATTGTCACAGTTAAATTGTGAACGGGATAACGATGCCAAGAAATAAATCCCCCTATCTTTCGTTCAGGTTTCGGGTCGAAGTTGATAACACCATCGTTGCCAATGTTTCTGAAGTTAGCGGGCTTCAGATAGAAATTGAAACCGAGACTTATCGAGAAGGTGGGGTAAACAATTTTGTGCATAATTTTCCAAAAGGGGTTAAATACCAACCTCTTATCCTAAAAAGAGGGATTACTGACCTCAATGACATGTGGAGCTGGTACAAAGACGTGAGGACAGGGAAGATTACAAGGAAGGGCGTGACAGTCGTTTTGATGGACGAATCAACTAAAGATGAAAAATGGCGCTGGACCTTCCAGGGAGCTTATCCGATAAAATGGACAGGGCCTGAACTAAAAGCTAACAGCAGTACCATAGCCTTCGAGAGCATCGAACTGGTTCACCAGGGGATTCTCGACTCACAATAAAAATTCGATGAAAACTCTGAAAAATTATAGAAAACAGGTGAAGCAATTTGATTTCCTTTCATAAACCAAACTTTCATGCCAAAATCATGAAAAAATATGGCAGAATAATCAGGAAATCATATTTTCCAAACCTGTTTTTCAAGCAGAATTTTAGATCGGCGGGTCAAAGAAAGATCCATGTATCTGTCCATATCAAATATGCTTTTCACAATAACAGATTCTCTAAAAATTTTCCTTTATCTTACCAGAAAGAAAAAGCTCATGAAAGCTCAAAATTTCCGCTAAAAGTCTTTCCGCTAAAACTCAAAGTATTCGGTTTAAAGCCGTTTAAACCTGCAAATGAGACAAATATATTCTTGAACTTCATATCTGGAAAAACTGAACCTCAAAACCTCTATAGGTTCACAAGTCCTGGATTATCGTTTCGCAATTTAAGGTATCCAGAACCAACGACTTCTGGATTAAGATTCTTTAATTTTGCACCTATCAGATTAATTAACCGGGAATTAATTGCGTGCAATCTTCAGCCATCTAACCTGAGATTCTTAAATCCATATACCTCCGAATCTGGATATTTCAACTATTTATCTGCCAATTCCACCTTACCAAATCTCAAGAGTCTCAAGCTCAATTTTTTTCAAAATAGCAGCAGTGTCCTCAGGTCCAAAATGGGACGTAGAATTCAAACTCTGCAAAATGGTGACCGCTCTTTTTTGAGAGGAATCAGTCGTTTATTTATACAGTCCAGACTGCCGGTGGTTCAAGAAACTGGTTTCCAACGATCAGGATTTTTTACAGGCTCTGCGGCCTACCCCCTCCTCTCTCTCCCTACAGCAAGCAACTTTTTCCGGAAAGTCTACAATGAAACTCTAAGAAAAAGTGAAGAGCTGAAACATTCAGGCAGGAATATCTTAGGCAGAGCTGTTCTAACAATAAGATCCAGTAAAGGGATTAAAGATTCCACAGGGATTAAAAGCTCCAGAAGTTCTGAAATTTTATTGGTATCTTTAGGTAGACTTTTTAATCCTGAAAGCCTGGAACAAAAACCAGAAACTGGAATAAAGAAGGTCAAAACCAGCCGGAAAAGGCAGTATTCGGGTGTGGAACAGTTAAACAAGGAAATTTGGGAAAAACGGGATATAATTGAACGAAAAGTAGAACAAAGACGTGCAGAACTACCTGCTTTCAGAAAGATCCAGAACATAAACCTCCCCCCTTCGGTTCAATTTCTAATCCAGAATTTTCTGGAGAAAACTGCCTTTCTCCTTGATTACGAATACTTAACTGGACCTGAAAATTCTGGAATGAGCCAGAATATCATGTATCAGCAAAGGAAAGTTGCATTCCCGTACTCTAATAAGAAGATCAAAAAAACACTCTCAACAGGTAGAAGTTTTTCAGCAAAAAGAACAGTTACTGGAAAAAACATTCCAGGAAAGTTCGGCAAAAATATGTTAATTTTCCATAAAATGCATTTAAAGGAAGATACTTCGGGCCTTCCAGCCCTTTACATACAACAGCTTACTGCCAAAACGATTACCCTAATCAGAAACCGATTATTATATCCTGGTTTTCAGTCAAGCCTTTTCTCAAAAGATTTTCGGCTAAGACTTTTGAAAAAAGGGTTGCTAGTCAGAAATCTATTTTTATCTAGCAATAACGAAATCCTCAGGGCTGACGTTTCTAGTTACGGAGCTGCCAGCACATCAGAAGACTATCTAAGTAATATGTCAATGAGCCATGAAATGTCCATTCGCCATAGAAGCTCCGAAAGAAGCTTTTTTACAGGGCTCAGCAATATTTTCCAGAAATATCCTGAGAACATTTATGAGGCAAGGACCGGAATTTTTGGAAAAACATTTGCCTCTTCAATTGTGGAAACAAACAAAAACTTGCAATCCGTTTTTAAATTGAGTTCATCTCAGAACAAAGGATCAAAGATTTTGGAGAACACGGTTACTCGTATTTTCAACTGCCTGACGACCCTGACGCACAATCTGACAAACAATCAATCTCTGGGTTTCAAGCAAAGTGAACAAAAATTTCAACCTGATCTGTTAAAGATGACTTTAGGAAGCAGAGCAGCTTTTCCATTCCGTTGGCAGAAGACCTCGAAACCGAAAAATTCGTTTTTCACCCAAAATTCTCATCTGGAAACAAAGGCAGCCGGTAGTCAATTATTTTCTGGATTCAATGTTCACAGAACCCTGTTAACCATAAATAAGCCAGCTCACACAACTGGAACTTTTGGAATATATGGAATAAATATGACTGGCTCGCCAGCAAATATTGTACAGGAAATAAGATTCCATTCCCGATATGCCTTGATTCTGAAAACGTTTGAATTTCCCAAAGTCCTGCTTCCTTCCCGTATAACAACCATTAAAGGTGAAAATCCAGCTTATCCGAAAAAAATACCTTTGTCTCGAGAAAAAGAGAATAGAGAAACTTACACACCCGAACAGCCATTAATCCAGTCACTCAATCTCACTAGAGTTCGGATATTCAAGAATTATGTGGTTTCGAAATCAAACTTAACACAGAAACCTCTTTTCAGTTCATCAACTGTTCATACAACCGGCATTAAAGATGTTTATTCGAATCTTCAGCAGGCCTTCCATGCACTTGGTTACGAAGGAACTCGTACATTTTCCGAGATAAACAGGCATCCTGAGGATCAGAAAGCCTCAAGTAAAGGAATTTCCACAACCAATTCCCCTCGCACAACCAATTACCTGAAAAACGGTTATCTCCTGTTTGACTCTAATAAAATTGCTCACTACTTAATCAATAATCAAACAATGGAACATAAAAGAGAGAAAAAAAGAGAACAAGAATATTCTGGTCCGACTATTCAGATAGACAAACTGCAGAACAAGTTTATCCTGCCTGTGTTCCTCAAGACTCTGGACACAATTGTCTACAGAATCAAAAAAGCCTACAGATTCAGAAAGCCAGAAATTTTGCCATCTCTCAGGACGCAGAATCTAGCATCAGGTGGCACTAAAACCCTGATCTTTGGTTTGAGGAAAGTAGATCTAAACCTCAGGCAAAACCACATAATTCAGAATACATCGGTTCACATAGACCCATATCCTGTTACGTGGGCATCAAATTCCCCAACAACCAGTAATCAAAGTTACCCTGTATTTTTTAAATATTTCTCAGTTCCCTCCAAAAAAGAGATTCTGGGATATTCCAGGATTATATATTCCACTTCAGGAATGAATACATCTGCTACTACTGAACAACGTTCAATTTTAAGTAAGATACCGAATCCGATCCTTGCAAATAGCCTTTTATCAAATATATTCCTCTCAGGTATGCCCTCTACAAGTGCTTCAATTCTTTCGTTATCAAAAACTATTGGCATAGCTTCTGGCAAAACCGTTCAAGTATACAACCTGTTAAAATCTACTTCCTCTTTAAAATTTGCTCCCTCTTTGAAATCTGCTTGCTCTACTATTTTCCAGAAGCCTGTATTTGCTAAAAAATTAGAGGTTTTATCGAATACCGAAACAGAAGGTTCGAATGTCGAAAGTCTGATGTATAAACCTGCTTTAAAATATAAATTGGCTTTGAGATCTAAACCTGCTTCCGTATCGCAGTTTTCCAATACACAAAAACCCAGTGGTCAAAAGGTTTCTCACTGGAAAACAGCGAGGATTAGTCTGAGTCTTGGGGGCGAAAAAAGAAGATCCTCAAATACAGAAACTTTCCTGCAGAAGAAGCAGTTGGATTCCTTGGAAAGGAAAAATAACAACCTCCGGGTAAACAAAAAAATTGACATTCCAGCACAAGCGCAGATGGGACTGCACCTTTTCTTGGATTTTGTCCATTCAACCAAACCTGATTTCACAAAGGAAATGAAGCGAAAGAAAATCATTTTTACTACCTATAAACCAGGGAAAAATCCCGAAAAAACGCAAGATATTTTCGATGGATTCTCATTCAGATCTAAAATCTCCAAGGCATTCGAAAAAACATCAAGATCTCGTACGCATTTAGGGCAAGAAAGCACTGATTTTGTATTCTCTAGGATAGGTGGAGCAGGCAAACCCCCTGAATTTACGGCTTTTGGGCTTTCTGTAAAAGGAAAGTCTGAACTAACGCATGCAGTGGGAAGTAATCAAAACACAGGAAGAGAGGATCTTGTCTACGAGACTTCAGAACCTTTGTTTGAGGAAGTGAAAAAAATCAAGAGGATTATTTTTGAAACCAGGGAAATAGTAGCAGACCATTTGGAATCCCATGTGCCGCAGGTAACCGGAACGCCTGAACAGGTTATGGATATTGAAGACATGGCTGAGAAAGTCATGCAGGTGATAAACCACAGACTGAAAATCGAAGCTGAAAGGAGGGGAATTTTCTGACAAAAGGACTTCTCAAGGTGTTGGAAGGGAGTAAGAAAAACACAGTGATAGAGGTCCTTTACTATCCTACCGAGTACAGTATGGAAAAAAGCAACGAATATTCGAAAATAGATGTTCCTGGGCTTGAGACTCCATATATCCAATATTCAAAAGGGAACTCAGGTAGTATTTCTCTGGATCTATTTTACGATACTTTCGAGGAGCAAAGTGACGTCCGAGTACACACTAAAAAAATATCCGATCTTTTGAATATAGATGAGGAACTCCATGCCCCCCCACCTTTAAGTTTTATCTGGGGAATGCCAGCGACAGAACCTTTTACATGTGTCATTGAAAAAGTCAGTACGACGTATACGATGTTTTTATCGACTGGGATACCCGTTAGAGCTAGACTTAAAATTACACTTAAAGAATTTAAAACAGCCCTCAATACGCGAGAAATAAGCAAACAATCTCCTGATAAAACAAAGACATATCTCACAAAAAGAGGGGACAGTTTGTGGTTAATTGCCAGCGAAAAGTACGGGGACTCTTCTATGTGGAGGCCGATTGCGGATAAAAACAAAATAAAAAACCCTAGGTTTATTGAACCAGGTATTGAGCTATTAATTCCCCCATTGGAGTGAGCTTTATGACGTTCCCATCATCAGGCATTGCGATCTATGCTCCCACCTTTACAGTCAAGCTGGGAGGCAAGGAGATTCCAACCGATGACATAACCGATTTAGAGGTTGATGAGCAGATTGAAAACTCAGGAATGTGTGTAATTTCGTTCAACGATATGCTGGATATGAAAAAACAGAAATTCCGATGGCTTGATGATGCCCGCATAAAGATCGGAACTCGTATTGAGATTTCTTTCAGTTATGCTCAGGGCTCAGGGAACTCGGCGAGTTCGGGAGGAAATACATTATTGTTCATAGGCAGCCTCCAGGCCATTACTCCTAATTTTGAGCCTGGAGGCAGTGCAAAGCTGAAAATAAGAGGGTATGATCTGTCCTGTAACCTTATGAGAAGCCGCAAAGGACAGGGGATTTATGAGAGTAAAAGTTATTCCGAAATCGTTGGAGATATAGCTCAAAAATACGGACTGAAGCAGGATCAGATAGAATCCTCCACACCGGTTTATGAATCTGTCTCCAGTGACTCCAGTGAAGATGATTATCAGTTTGTAAAAAGACTTGCAAATGAACTTTATTATGAATTTTTTGTAAGAGAAGAGTCCCTTTACTTCCGTAAACCAAAGGACAGTGAAAATGCAAATATTACCTTTACAAATGGCATAAATATTGTAAGTTTCTCTGTGGAAACGAATACCTCAGCCTATGTTAGTGAAGTGCAGATCAATTTCTGGAGCAGTAACCAGAAGGAAAAAAGTCCGCAAACTGCTAAACAGGAAGAGGTGGGAAATTCCTTTGGTCTCGATTTAACAAGCCAGCAAGGAAAGAAAATATTTCTGGAAAATGTAAACGTATCCAGCGCAGAGGAAGCAACCGCCCGTGCAGTTGCAGAGCTGAAAAGAAGAAACAAGAACCTTATAACAGGTGATCTGGTAAGTATCGGAAATCCGTCCATTAGACCCGGAATGACCGTAAAAATAGAGAAGGTAGGTGACCGCTTTAGCGGAACTTACTATGTGGAAAAAACAAAACATTCCATAAATCAAAAAGGGTATATTACAACACTCAAGCTAAGGAGATGTGGATAATGGATTTCGATGGGTTTTTTAACACTCAGAAAACGAAAAATCAGATTCCTGGAGTTGTACTTGCTCTTGTAAAGAGCACAAAGGATCCTGATAGTCTCGGAAGAGTGCAGATAACTTTTCCATGGAGAGGAAAAGAAGAGGACGAAGAACTTCACTGGGCAAGACTTGCAACATTAATGGCCGGAAGCGAGAGGGGAACTTTCTTTTACCCGGATGTGGACGATGAGGTACTTGTTGCATTCGAGCACGGAGATATAGACTCCCCCTACATAATTGGAGCCCTCTGGAACAGCCAGGACATGCCTCCGGAAGCAAACAGTGAAGGAGAAAATAATATCAAATTGATTAAAACCCGAAGTGGACACGTGATAAAACTCGATGACACGGACGGAAGCGAAAAGATTGAGATCATAGACAAGACCGAGGAAAATAAAATCATCATCGATTCAGCTAATAACAAAATTTCCATAGTATCTGCAGGAGACATTGAGCTTCTTGCATCCGATGGGAAAATTATCATCGATGCCACGGAAATTGAAATAAAATCCTCAATTAAAATCAAAACCCAAGACCTCGAAATAAAACCTTCAGGTGCGGCAAAAATCGAAGCTTCCGGCCAGATGGACCTGAAAACCTCAGCCGTCATGAACATCAAAGGTTCAACTGTGAATATAAACTGAATGTCAGGAAGAGTCCAGAACCAAAAAGAGGTCAAAAAAACCGCAAAGAAACTACAATAAATATGAACCCGAAGGAAGCCACGATAAATCTGAAATTAATCAAAAAGGAAGGAGTCTAAAATATGGGAATGCCAGCAGCCAAGCAGGGAGACAAAATTGTTGGAATTGATATCCATATAGTCCTGATACCCACTCCACCATTAGGGCAAACAACTCCGACCCCACTTCCACATCCATTCAATGGAAGCATAGATGGAGGTCTCAGCCAGGACGTAAAGATCATGGGAAAGCCGGCAGCAACTGTGGATTCCACAGCAACGAACACACCTTCTCATGTTCCGCAGGGTGGGTCTTTCCAGAAACCATCTTCCAATAAGGCCACGATTAAGATGGGGAGCCCAACAGTTAAAATAAATGGAAAAATGGCAGCAAGGAGCGGGGATATGGCAATGACCTGTAACGACCCCTCGGACCTGCCTGCAGGACAGGTAATCGCAACAGGTACTGTAAATATCGGGTGAAGACTGATGGAAAAGGAATTTCTCGGAATTGGCTGGAAGTATCCGGTAGGTGTGGAAGCTGACGGGAGTATTTCAAGATCCAGCTACGAGGAAAACATCAGGGAATCTATCCTGCTCATACTGGGAACTGCCAAAGGCGAACGCTTGATGCGCCCGGAATTCGGCTGTTCCATACATGATTATGCCTACAGTACAATGGACACACTTACTCGGCGTATGATTGAAAACTCTGTATACGAAGCCCTTGTGGCATGGGAGCCTCGTATTGAGGTTAATGAGATCAAAGCCCTCACGGAAAAAGCCCTAGAAGGGAAACTTCTGATAAGTATAGATTACAAGGTACGGAGGAGCAATACCCAAGTAAACCTTGTCTATCCGTTTTACCTGAAAGAAGGAATCTGAAGAACTAATTTAGTCAAGTTCTGTAGAAAAGTCCGAAAGCCTGTTCGCAAGTCCTGTCCGTAAGTAGCGATGTACAAAAAGAGGAATCTGGAGTAGTCCAATGGAAAGAAAAACTCCGAAGATAAGGGAAACGACGGCAGATACGGTGCTGGAGAGAATCCAAAAAAAGGCTCCCTTTTATGTCCCGGAATGGACACCTGGAGCCGAAGACGACTTCGGTAACGCTCTCTCCCGGATCTTTGCGGACATGGTTGAAAACCTTGTCAATAACCTGAATGAGGCTCCACGGAAACATCTCCTTTCTTTCCTTGATAAGCTGGACTTTTCCCTCAGTCCCGCCAAACCCGCACGCACGGTACTCTGTTTTGTTCCGGGTTCAAAGTCCCCAGAAAATGTAATTATCCCTGCCAAAACCCGTGTCACAGCCAAAAGCTCTGACGGGGAAACCATCTTTTTTGAGACCGAAAAAACAACTGCAATAACCCCTTCCAAACTTTGCTTTATCTTCAGCTTGGACCGGGAAATAGACGAAATCTTTGATCACAGTTCTACAGTAGAGGGAACTGAAGCTTCAGTCCTGCTTTCCGGCACGAACATGCAGAAACATGCCTTTTACATAGGGGATGAAGAATCCTTCAGGAGCGGAAAAGGAAAAATAAGCTTTAATATCACAACCGCAGAGGCTGTCCCGGCAAGGGTGATGGCTGAAGAAAATCTGTTCATCTGGGAATATGCAGCTCCGACAAGCGGGAAAGAGAAGGAAAAAACTGAGATTACTGAATGGCTTCCATTTTCAGCACCAAGATATTCAGGTAGAAAATTTGAGATTCTGAAGGGAGAGGAGGTAATCGGAAAAGGGAAAATACACGGGCTCGAAAGCCGATGGATTCGCTGCCGTTTGAAAGGGGAAAGAATTAGGGAGCTCGAGCAGTTTTTCCTCGGACCGATAAAAATAGATGTATCTGCTGAGGGCATCAAACCTGACTTTCTGTTTTATAACGATATCCCTCTCGAAGAGGGCGAAGCCGGGATACAGCCCTTTGGAAGCAAACCGATCCTGCATGATACCTTCTACATAGCCTGCTCGGAGGCCTTTTCAAAGCAGGGGTCCGAGGTTAAAATGGATTTTCATCTTAAACCCGGAAAGACAGACCTGAGCTCTAAAAAACCCGTGCTCTCATGGGAATACTGGAGTGGAGAGAGCTGGCGAAGCCTCAAAGAATATATGGATTTCAGACCAGATATCGAGGAAAGCGAGGAAGAAAAAAGCGGATCTGAAGGAGAACTTCTTGGGCTTGAACGGGAGAATTTTGTGGTAAGGGATATAATAGAAACGGAAGATGAAAAAAAACCTAATGTAATTGGTAGAATCTTCCATTCAAAAGAAAAAAAGGATAGAAAAGAGGAGGAAGAAAATCCTTTATCTGTTCATTTAATCTTCAAAATCCTGGAAATGCCCCCAATGGAGCCGGGAAGCATCAATGGAGAGGAAAATTACTGGATCCGTGTCAGGCTTATTGAAGGGATTTTCGGGAAAGAGTGCGTGATTTTGAAAAAGGACCACATAAATCCCTTCAAACCTACAACGTATGAAATTCTACCCGAGAAATTCTACCCTCCCGAAATAAGTAAACTAATTCTCAGCTACTCCGATAAGAATGGAAGAGAACCCGATTACCTGGTTTCCGAAAACAACTTGGCCTTTGAAAACAAGGGGGAAGAGCTGAAACGGGTGGGATGTTTCAAGCCTTTTGAAACGGTTTCCGAGCCTCTGCCAGCAGTATATCTTGGCTTTACGTCTAAACTTGTGAAAGGGCCTATGAGCCTGTTCGTCAAACTCGAGGAAACCTTTGTAGATCAGGAAGTCCCCGTGAAATACGAGTGGCAGTACCTTGTAGCTTCAGGAAAGGAAAGTACAGGAGAATGGAAAGAACTTCAGGTCCTTGACGAAACCGGAGGACTTGCAAAAAGCGGAATCCTGGAATTTTTTGTCCCCGGGGAGATGAAGATTTTGCAGTGCTACGGTTCAAAAAGCCCGTTATACTGGATCCGGCTCCTGTTCACAGAAAAAAAAAGAACTCCACATATTTCCGGATTCTACCCCAACTGCGTATGGGCACTCCAGGCAAAGACTATTCAGGATGAAATTCTCGGTTCCGGGCTTGGAGAAGTAGGGCAGGAGCTTGAGCTCAGGAACAGGCCTGTAGTGGATGCTGAGGTCTGGGTAAACGAGCTAGCCTGGCTTTCTGAAGGAGAAAAACAGGAGCTACTTAATAAAAACGAGGGTCGGGCCGTGGAGACGAAAAAAGACAGTAACGGCAGATTTTCGGAGTTATGGGTCAGGTGGGAGAACGTAGAAGACTTCAGCAGTTCGGACGGAAAGAGCCGGCATTATTTACTTTACAAGACTTCAGGAAAAATCCGTTTCGGAGATGGTGCCCGAGGGATGGCACCACCTCTGGGAATGAACAATATAAAAGCCAGCTATAGAATAGGAGGCGGAGAAGCCGGAAACCTTGAAGCTTTTTCGATTACGAAATTGTACAGCGCTCTAAAATATGTTGATGCGGTGTATAATCCGGTCGCTTCCGAAGGAGGAGCTCGGACAGAAAGCCTGGAGGAACTGATAGTAAGGGTTCCGGCCACATTCAAGCATAGATGGAGGGCGGTAAGCGAAGAGGATGTCTTATATCTTACCCGGGAAGCCTTCAAAAAAGTAGCGAAGGTGAAGGTGCTTTCCGGTCTGGACGAAGAAGGAAGCAGTGTGCCAGGGCTTATGACTGTTATAATAGTGCCCGATTTTCCGGATCCAGAGCCTGTTCCTGCAGGGGAACTCGTGCAAATTGTGGAGGCCTATCTGAAAGAAAGAGCTCCGAATGTGGGGAAACTGAAGGTAACAGGTCCATTTTACTGCCCGGTAAACATCAAAGTTTCCCTTGTTACAACAGACCTTGAAGCTGTGAACGAAGTTGAAAACAGAGTGAAATCAGGGCTTGAGGAATTTTTGCACCCCCTGAAAGGAGGGAAAAAAGGAAAAGGTTGGGATTTTGGGCAACTTCCTTCGGCATCGGACTTTTACTCTCTGCTGTCTGATCTAAACGGAGTCAGTTATGTAAAAGAGATTGATGTGGCTTACAAAGCCGAAAACGGAATTCTTGAAAAAACACCCGAAGCTTCCGGACTCCCCGAATCGACCCTGCCCTGTAGCGGAAAGCATGAGATCAACGTGTTCTGGAAAGCAGAAAGGAAGGAATAGAGATGTCACTGCCGATTCCGAACCTCGATAACAGAACCTTTGAACAGCTCCTTCAAGAAGCTAGGAAGTCCGTCTCTAACTATGCTCCTCAATGGACAAACCATAACCCTGCAGACCCTGGGATAACCCTTATTGAACTCTTTGCCTGGCTGGCTGAAATCCTCAGTTACAGGATTAACCTTGTGACCGAAGAGCATTGTCTGAAGTATCTGAAGCTTCTGGGGCTCAGGCCCATAGGCTCTCTTCCGGCCGTCACCGACCTCAGTTTTGAGGCGGAAGAACTCATATCTCTTAAGAAAGGCATGGGTTTTATTGCCGAAAAAGCCGGGGAATGGATTGATTTTGAACTCTTTGAAGACATTACTGTAATTCCCCTTAAGCTCGAAAAAATAATTGTAAATGAAATGTCAGTAATTTTATCTCCTGCCTCAGCCTCGAAATTTTCGCAGCTCCCTAAGCTCTCTAAAGGGATCTTTGACAGATCCGTTGCAAACACCAAAGAAGACCTTTTTTTCGCACCTTTTGGCCTGGATACCAGGAAAAACAGTGAACTGTATCTGGGCTTCAGTCTCAAAGCCCGGAAAAACGTAGGAGAAGACTCTGAATATCCCTATAACTCGCTTAATTTCATGTGCTATCTCTATGAAAAAGACCTTCTCGAACCCGGAAAACACGGAGAAGAAGCAGAATACGAATTCAAAAATGCAAAACTGAAATGGGAAATCTTCGTACAGCGGGACCCGAACAGTCCTGAAAAAGAACACTGGAAGGAAGTTTTCCCCAGAGACGGGACGCGAAACTTCATGAAAAGCGACAGCCTCCTTTTTACCGATCTTGAAGGCTGGGCCTGCTCTTCGATAGAGGCCTGGTCTTCCCGGGAAAACGAAGAACAGTCCTCCCGGGAAATAGAAAAAAAATATTTCTGGTTGCGCTGCACCCTCCTGGAGTCCGAATACGAATACCCGCCCAGGATCGAAAAGATCGGCCTGAACACGGCAGGAGTTGTCCAGAAAAAGAGAGTGATGGATAGGGTGCCTGGAAAGAGCAGTGGGCTTCCAGGGCAGGTTTTCAAACTACCTGAAACCCCGGTGCTCCGAGGGAGCCTTAAACTGGTAATTAAAGGGGAAAAATGGAATGAAGTTGAGGATTTTGACGGTTCGGGGCCTGAAAGCCCTCATTTTACCCTGGAAAGCCTGAAAGGTGAGATCAGGTTCGGGGATGGACACCATGGGAAAATACCCCCGAAAGGTACCAAAATATGGATTCTTGAATGGGAGACCGGAAAAGAGGAGCAGGGAAACCTGCCAGCCGATTCCAGGTGGAAAGTAAAGTACAAGGAGCTGCTTGGAACGAGCAATGGTTTCCCCAAACAGGTATTCAATCTGCCTGAAACCCTAGAGCTCAGAGAAACCTCCAAACTGGAACTTGTGGGAGAATGGAATGAAGTTGAGGATTTTGATGGTTCGGGGCCTGAAAGCCCTCATTTTACCCTGGAAAGCCTCAAAGGTGAGATCAGGTTCGGTGACGGGCTCCAGGGGAAAGTGCCCCCGGAGGACAGCGAAATCCGGGTTCTTGAATACGAGACCGGAAGAGGGGAGCAGGGAAACCTGCCTGCGGGTTCCAGGTGGGTAGTAAAGGGGGAAAAACTTGAGGGGCTGAAAATAAGCAACCTTAAGCCCGCAGCAGGCGGAAGGGGAGAAGAGAGCATAGCTGAGGCATTCGAACGCTTTAAGAAGGATTTGAAAGTGCCTTACAGGACAGTTACATCCGAGGATTTTGAATATATTGCCCGGGAGACTCCTGGCCTGAGAATAGCCCAGGCAAAAGCGATCCCGAATTTTGATCCTTACAGCCAGGCTGACAGGGAAGGCTCCGTAACTGTAGTTATCATCCCATTCAGCCCGCTTGATACTTTCAGTACCCTGCCCAAGCCCTCCAGAGGTTTCAGAGCGGCGGTTGCCAGTCACCTGGAAAAGCACCGTCTGCTCGGGACCCGTGTTTATGTGGTTTCCCCGGAATACGTGGGGGTTGTGGTAAAGGTTACCCTGGGCATTCCTAAAGGCTTTTTCGAGGAGAAGGTCAGGAAGGTTGTCCTTGGCAAACTCAAACTTTTCCTCCACCCGGTAAAAGGAGGCGTAAATGGGAACGGGTGGCCTGTGGGAAAACCGGTTTACCGCTCGGAAATTTATCGGCTGATAATGGACACCGAAGGTGTGGACCTGGTGGAGAAAATTAATATTTCTGCCCAACAAGGTGCCGAACAGGATGAAAACGGAGACCTTATACTGGCTTCAAGGATAGCTACAGTCTATTCCGGAGAACATTCCGTCGAAATCTCCGGAAAGAGCAGGTAAAGGACAGGCAAAAGAAGAGGAAGGAAGAACAAAACATGCAGGAGAGCAAGTATAAAAGTATCAATACCAAGTCCCTTTTTGAAGAATTCAAAAGTGGACTTGAAAACCTGGAAATAACAGGAAAGGAGCTGCGCCTGAGCAGCAGGTGGCTCTATAAGCCAAGGAAAGACATTCTTAACGACCCTGACCTGGACCTGAAGGACGTCGATACAGATGAGTGCGGTACCCTTTATGTTATTGACAGGAAATCCCTTTCTATACTCACCTGCCACAGAGACTTTAAAAAGCTCCGGTTTCCGGCTTATAAGCCCGGAGCCTTAGCCTCTGTGATTGAAAAACCTGAAGGAATAACTGTAGATGAAAATTTGGTATATGTTATCGGGACACTCAGGACCCCGGAAGGGAAAGGAAAAGAAGGGCTTGTTGCCCTTGGGAAAAAAGACCTTAAAGTCCTCTGGACCATTCTGAAAGGGCCGGACGGGCTTCCTTTCAAAGATCTTGCAGACCTTGATATGGATTCTGCAGGAAACCTGTATGTTCTGGAAAAAGGCAGGAATAGAGTCCTTAAAATCTCCCTTTCTTGCAGAGAATGGACTTTTTTCGAAATAGGAAGGGGCAAATTACAGGAACCTGAAAATATTTATGTTGATCCGGAAGGACTGCTACACGTTCTTGACGGAAAGAGCGGGTATTTAGTATTTGGAACTGCCGGGAATGCTGAAAAAAGGGAAGTTACTTCCTCCATACAGGGAATAATCAGCAGAAGAAGGGCTCATGACTCAAAAAATAACATGTACCTGATCAGTGAGACCGGAAAAAGACTGAGATTCCTCGAATACATCGAGGAGAACAACCCTGATCCGGAAGGAATTTTCAAAGGGACTTACCTTTCAAAATCCGTTGACAGCCAGGTCCCTAAAACCCAATGGTACCGCTTCATGCTGGAAGGCAGTTTTCCCAGTGGAACAAAGGTCGAATTCCGCTACTATATATCGGACGAACCTCTGGGTAAAAACAAATTAAAGGAGCTTCCTGAGAGTGAATGGGAAGAGGGTCTTCCTGGGAGTTCGGCTGTCCAGGGAGAGAAAAAAAGAGACGCTCTTTTTCGGACCGAGCTTAAGGGACGCTACCTCTGGTTCAAAATCACCCTTACGGGGACCGAAACACTCTCTCCTGCAGTCTCTTCGGTCATGGTCTTTTTCCCGAAGGTCTCCTACCTGGAATACCTGCCTTCGGTTTACAGGGAAGACTCTGCAAACAGGGATTTTCTTGACCGTTTCCTCGCTATTTTCGAGAGCCTCTTCTTTGAAACAGATTTTACAATCGATCATCTTAGCAGGTGGTTTGATGCTGCAGGCACTCCTCCGGAATTTCTGGAATGGCTCGGGAGCTGGGTAGGTGCCTATCAGGGAAGAGGAGAAAACACAGACCGAAAGAAAGTTCTGGAAGCAAAAAAGAGGGAGTTCATTTCCCAGGCGGTTTCAATGTATAGGGAAAGAGGAACCAGGGAAGGGCTTGAAAACCTCATCTTCTTCTATACGGAGAAAAAGCCGGTCATAGTTGAAAACCTCCCTACTGTCTGTCCAAAAGAAAATAACGGGAATGAATCCCGAAAGGAAACTGAAAATCCCGAAAGAAAAAAGTTTCTCTTCTTTCCTCCGGAAGCCGCAACATTGAAACTTCCAGGGAGAAAAGGGGCTGGCGGGAGGGAAGCTTCCCTGCATGAAATCCTCTTTGGAGGAGATAAATTCAGCTTTGTCGTCTTATTTAAGGAAAAACCGGAAGAAACAGACCTGGAGCTTATCCGAAATATCATAGAGGAAGAAAAGCCAGCCCATATGACCTGCAAAATAAAGGTGCTTGAACCCTGGTTTTACCTGGACGGCCATACATACCTGGGTGAAAACACCATACTGAAACGCCCTGAATTCCTGCTTGGAAAATGCTCTGTTCTCGGTAGGGATACTGCCCTTGGAGTAGAAAACAGACCTTTTGTTGCCGAAGAGGATCTGTCTGCGAATCATTCTCATTCAACCGGACCAGGTTATTCCAGGCAAGAGTCTTGATTATTTTAAAAGGAGATTTGGACATGTTAGAAAATGAAGAGAAAAAAGAGAAATTCACGCTTCAGCAGTTCCAGAGGAACAGGTACTTTTATGGAAAACTGATGACAGTCAGGGACTTCGAACTCGAACAGGAGTATTTTAACGGAAAGCGTTATTTGCTTAACAGGCTGACTCACGGAAAAACCCTTCTTTGTGGTTTTTCCAACCTTAAGCTGTTTGCAGGAAGTTCCGATGAAGTCAGTGTCTGGTTCGGGGACGGGGGCGTAGCCCTGGACTCTATGGGCAGGGAAATTATTGTGCCAGTGGATATGAAGAAAAAGGTACTGACAAAAGACGGGGTCCCTTTCAAGCGACCTGAATTCCGAAGTCCCACCTATCTTTACCTCAGGTACAGCCCTGCAGATTCCGAACCTGTAAGAGCGGCCTCAAACCCCCTGAGCTGTGATGAAATCACCTGTCCGAACAGGGTCATGGAGGACTTTGAGGTAATTGCGTCCTTTGATTACCCGGTGGAAAAAGAGAATGAAAGCGGGTCAGTGTCATGCACGGCATGTGAGGAAGCCGATGAAAAAGTCTTTTTTGTTGCCGTCAATGAGGACCTCTCGATCAATGAAAAAGAAAGCCTCCGCAGACATTATCTTCAGACTCGGCAGGAGGAAACCGTAATAAGGGGCACTGTGACCGGGGTCGTTCACTTCAAACAGCCTACCGTAAATTCCATAATCTCCTCTTTTATCGACCCCAAACTGGGTCCAGGCCCCATTTCCATTCAAGTGGGCCTGGAAACGGAAGATAACCAAATAATAACAGGCTATGCCGGAGCCAGCAAGAAAAACGGTTATCTGAACGTCCAGCTCGGAACAATTCTTGACCCTTCCTCGGGCAAGTTCTGCGTGAAGGTGGTTTTCGAAGATGAAAGGGAGAGGAATCCGATCCGGGTCCGCTGGTGGGCCTCCAGGGCTGACATGCGCTACGGGACAGAGGAGGTTAAATCCAATGTTGTTCTCACGAAGTACAGGTTCGCATCGGACCCCGAAGTGCAGGCAAAGTTCGTGGAAAACGGTCTGTGTGAGTCTGGAGCCAAGAACTGCATGGAAGACGGTAAAATCCTCGGGGGAGACCACTATGCAAGGATAGAAAATGACGTTGCTCTGAACGGAAACCCGGAAATACTGGCTGAACTTGTCAAAGAGCAGGACGAAGAACCAAAAAATATGTTCAGCGAATGGGAAATAGGCGGGGGCTGGCGCCTTACCGTGGAGAACTTTTACAGCACGGTAACACCGCATACAGCCGAAATTAAACTTCATTTTAAAAAAGAAGAACTTAAAAAGTTCAAAGTCTCTAAAGGAGACCTTATAACCTACTGCGAAGACATTGGAGGGGAAAAGGGAGTTCCGTTATTTGTGACCTACATCGATGACATCTACATCCCGAGGGTCAAGAGCCTTATCGGAAAAGAAGCAAAGATCGTTTTGAAATACACCTGGGCAATATCTAAAAATATAGGGTCCTTAAAAATTGGTCCGCTTTTTAAGGATCAATGAACCTTATTTTCTAGATTAGATATTGTTCAATTGTTCCCCAGAGAAAAATACTGATGTAAAATAATCTATTTTGCATTTAAAGAGAGTAGTATTCTCAATTTAATTTTTAAATACTTATTACTCCTTTTTTAATGTTGAACTTAGTATAAAAGAAAAATGTAATCGGATGTCGTAATTCCAAATAAATATAGTTTGTCAGAAAATAAAGCTTTTATGGCACTCAGTTATTGATTTAAAAGCTTAATTTTATCCATTATCTTAAAATTTTGATTTTTGGGGTGTATTTTTAGTTGGGGGACTCTAATTATATGCATATAGCCTGAAATAAGCATTTTGGGACCTTAATTTACACACTGATTTTGAAGGACCATATAAAAATATCAAATACTTGCCGTGAAAAAAAGTGGGGGAAAAGGAAAACACTGGAAGAGAAAAGAAAATTAACCTCTTCTCTCACCAGGCTCCAGTTCCCGGAGCCCTTCGTACCCTCTCTCTTTCCAGGTTTTCTCCAGCCTCTGCCCGGTTTCTTTGCTTATGCCAAGCCTTGAGGCAGCCGTTTCCACGGAGTTCCTCAGATACCTGAGCCTGATGAAGTACAGCGCCCTGAGAACTCCGGTATCCTTTTCATTTTCTATCAGGGTCGTTAATTCCTGTAAACTGATGTTTTCTCCCTTCCGCTCACTCTGGAAACCTTCATAACCGCTTTCATTCCAGAGCTCCTGCAAGTTAAGCGCTTTTCCCACACTGATTCCCAGCGTTGAAGCAGCTTTTTCCACAGAGTCACCCAGGTACCTGAACCTTACAAAATACAACTGCTGTAGAATTACGGGGTCTTTTTCCTTTTCTATCAGGGCTGTTAATTCTTCCAGATCCATTCTCTTTTCAACAGGATGGGGGTCCGGTTCGGGCTGAGCCGGAGCGGAAGAATCCTTTTCTCCCGTGAGTTTTCTGGGCTTCAATTCTCCTTTAAACCGGGGGCCCCAAACCATGTAAATAAACAGGGATAAGGCAAACACAATTACCAGCCCGAGAAGAATCGACAGGAAGGGAACGTCTGAAAATTTGTTGTATTCAAAATACAGCATTCCAAAGTATAAATTTGAAAGCCAGTCTATACTGGCCACAATCGGAATGTCCCATGGGCACCTCCCGAATACGAAGTACAGGTACATTCCGTCCACTAAAGCAAAGATTCCTGCGAAAGTATCTACCGATTTCAGACGGAGAGGCTTTAACCCGAACAGGGATATCTCTATAGGGACTTTGTTTTTCGTATAAGTAAAGAAGAGAATCATCAAGCTGGTAGCGAATAAAAAAATTCCTAAGTTATGTAAATTTGAAAAAGCTTCTATTATGGGATAGGAAATGAAATTCTTCGGGTCTCTAATTATCAATATACTCGTGGTGGGATAGGATGTGTGCCTTTCATCCCCATTGAGGGGATCCCAATGAAAAGTTTCGACACGAATATTTTTTTCGCCTAGATGGTCCCATTCATGAGTAAAGTTTTCATTCCAGGTTATATAATAGCTACTAGTATCAGATCCATTTTCAACAAATAAGTTTTTATCCGGTGTTTTGGTTTTATTAATACTTCTTAAGATGCTATTATCAGAAATATTGTTCTCCCAAAAAACTACAGTAGTGACTTCCGATATAGTCCGATTATCCTCATTTGATAGGCTAGTTGCATTGAGATGGGTAGAGAAAGAATAATCGTTATTTACATAACCACAGTAACTACTATTATTGTAAAGCTGGGCACTGTTATTACCATCAAACCCTTTTTTCTCGTCCAGCATGGAAAATTTCTGAACTTCAATTTTTGTATAGTTTCTGATTTCAACAGGAATCCAGTAAGAAAACATGTCAGGTTCAATATTTTCTCCAGACTCATCAACTTTAAATATTCCTACAGAAATAAAATATTCACCGGGCTTATCCCATGTATGATTACATTTCCACAATGTTGAATCATCTGTAGATTTCAAATGATTTTTATCTAAATGACTTTCATTATTTAACGTAAAAGGACAACAATCAGATCGTTTATTCTTATCCCAGTAAAATACCATGGTTGTTTTTGAACTATTTTCTTCCGAAACAGAGTAATTTGCGGAAAAATTATACTCTTCATCTACATATCCCCATATTGGATATTCAGTTAACGGGGATTCTAGTTTCAAGTCTGAAGATAAATTAAACTTTAAATAATCATAAGGCTCTACTCTTGCGCTTCCCAGACCCACAAATACTGCGATAAAAAAGAACGAAAAAAGGAAAAGAAAGCAAGCCGAACGTAGATTATCTTTCATACCATCTTTTAACAAATTTAATAAAGGTACTATATCAAAGTTTCTTTTTGTTTCCAGGGTATAAAATGGCATATCTACTTTTTAATTCCTTAAAAAGCAGCTATATGTCCCATCTTGCTCCATCCAATTTTGCAATTCTCTTGTATCTAAATTTTAGATTTAAAATGTTTTAAAGATGTTTGTGACATGTAAATGGTAATTTTCTTCTTCACTGATTTTTAGCACATATGTGAAATTTACTTTTCAATTGTCATTCCCCGTTTCCATTAACATTCCCCGTTTCCATTGATCGTGGCCATAATCTCCTTGAAACTTGCAAGTGAGGCCTCATATTCTCGATTATTTCATTTGCAAGAATATCGGGATCCTGAAGGTTGTCCAGATCAGCGAGACTTTTGTCTTTGAGCCAGAAGATATCCAGATTCGTTTTATCCCTTGCTGCAATTTCTTCATAGCTGAATTTCCTAAACCTGACTTCGGGAGCTTCTTCACTCCAGGTCTCTTTACGACTGTGGACGGATTTTCCGGGTTGTAGCATTTGATAAAGTCTTCCATATCTGAAAACTTCATCGGGTTCTTCTTCAATGTGTGATGCACATTGGTGCGGTAATCGTAGATCCACACTTCTTTTGTTCAGGGCTCTTTAGCTGCGGGTTTTGCCTCAAAGAAAAGCACGTTTGCTTTACGCCATTTGCATAGAAAATGCCTGTCAGCAGGCGCAGGATTGTGTGCAGGCCGGTGGTCTCAAGAAGTTTTTTGGGGATGGTCTCTCCGGCTCCGCCTTCAAACAGTATATTGTCCGGCAATACCACTGCTGCCTGCCCACCTGTTTTGAGAATTGTATGGATATGCTGCACAAAGTTCAGCTGCTTGTTGCTTGTGGTTGTCCAGAAATCCTGCCGGTTGTAAGTGAGGTCTTCTTTTCCTGCTCGCCTTCTTCGTTGGTGAAGGTCATGCTGCTCTTTTTTCCAAAAGGCGGGTTTGTAAGGATGTAATCGTGACGGTAGCCTGGATCAGCTATTAGAGCATTGGAATTGGACATCATGGGCTCCCCATCTATTTTCCCCGATGTTGTGCATCCTGACAATGAGGTTCCTGAGATATTGCTGTTTTTTAATTTTCCATTTACCTCAGGTCTTAAAGCAATTTTTGATATCGAATTGAGGTTTGTAGTTTTAGTTCATAACAAAAATCGATATGTAACAAAGGTTAGAAAAATATTTTATTCGTAAAATTATATAATTACTTAGTCTCTTTACTAATTTATCACATAATTGGTTGGGCAAATAGTCCTGGTTTGGATTAATGTGACTTTAATAATAGATTATTCAGATATTATTACAGAACCTGAAAAATATCCGAATCATATAAACTGTACATTAACCTTGAAAAATAAAGCTACATGGGGGAAAATAAATGAAAAATAAGGGGAAGCTATGTTCAATAGCTTTAGCTTCAACATTTCTGGTTTTTGTTTTTTTGATTTTAATTTCAGTCGTAGTTTCAGCGGCTCAAGTTACGAAAATTGGCACCGGATACGAGCCTGCTGTTTATGGTAACAATGTAGTATGGACAAATGGGGTTGTAATTCATCTATACGACCTGACCAACAGAACAGACACTACGGTTAGCTCTTCCGGGGCCTCCAGTCCGGAGATTTACGACAGCAAGTTAGTGTGGCATGATGAAAGCAGTGGAACACCAAGGCTTGCTGTGTACGATATACCAACAACCACAAAAAGTTACATCACGCAGAATGTAGACCAATATAGCAAACCTGCTATTTACGGCAACAGAATCGTCTGGAGTGCAAATGATAGTGTGTATCTGAGAGACATATCTACATCTACACAGACTCAAATCGGAAATGGTAGTAATCCCGACATATATGACACAAAAGTGGTGTATTACTCATATTCAGAAGATCCGGAAGTGGATATAACTATCAGAATGTATGACCTCAATACGAAGGAAAGAATAACTGTCAATTCATATGGAGATCCAAACATACCGCGTATATGGGATACTAAAGTCATCTGGTCTGACGTATATAATCATCAGGGATATATTGCGATGTATAATACATCAACAAAGAAAACCATAGACATCACACATCAACTTGACACCGATCCATATGGAAATGAATACGGCGCCAGTACAGGGACGCACATTGCCATACAAAATGATAAAATTGTATACAATAAATGTGTTGATGATTATGAAGGCAAGCCTGGAGTATATGTATATAACATATCTACAGGACTAAGCACACCAGTATATAACTATCTTGAAGAAGTTTATACGACACCAGAAGTATACAATAACACTGTTGTATGGGGAATAGACAAGAACTATGTTGATGGTGCGGCTGGTAATGATATCTATTTATGCGACCTTGCAGACGAACCCAAAAATCTCACAGCAATATAAGTGGTGGACATCCACCACAAAATTTTATTTTTCTTTTCTGCTTTCTATTTTTTTCTGCTTTCTATTTTTCTTTTCTGCTTTGATTCAGGTCCTGCCGAGCATTTTACACGCCTGGCAGAGATCTTCAGTACAGGTATCCCCGCAGATCCTGCACTTCTCGGTTTTTGCAGGAGGTAGCTCCTTTTTAAGGGCTCCTACGAGCTTGTCAAAGCCACGGAGAAGGGAATACTTGGTGCCCGGGTGGTTAACCTCAAAGCTGTTTAACAATTCCCTTATTTCCCCTCGAAGGGCTTCTCCTGCATACGGGCACTCGCTGAAGTCCACAGGCAGGGAGTTTATCAGGGCATAGAGTGCCACTTCCTTTTCAGGAATATTCCGCAGGGGCTTTGCCCTCATTACAAGCCCTTCGATTGCTGCAGAAGGAGAAAGCCTGACCATTCGTTCCATATCTCCCCTGAAATGGTTGAGGAGAATGGTCTGAGCTTCATCGTCCAGGTTGTGCCCGGTTACCAGTTTCGTTGCCCCTATTTCAAGCGCTGCCCTGTTAAGGACGCTTTTCCTGAGAACTCCGCAGTAGCTGCATGTGCCTTTTTCCCGGTCCATTACAGCCAGATCGTCCATTGTAACCCCATGTTCGTCTTTAAAAGATTTTATGATGTGCCGGATTCCGAGCGTTTCTGTAAGCTGTTTTGCAAGTTCAAGGGAGTGGGGACGATATCCATGTATGCCCTCATCGACTGAAATTGCCACGATCTGAATATCAGGCCTTTCTCCCAGGACCTTATGTATTATATAGAGAGCAACTGAGCTGTCCTTTCCTCCGCTCAGAGCAACGGCTATTACATCATTTTTCTTGATGTTGTACTCTTTCCGGATTGTCAGCTTGATTTTCCTTTCAACGTCCTCTATAAAATGTTTTTTGCAGAGATGCATACCGGAGTATTTTTGAAAAATAACAGCTTCATGATTACATTTTTTACATTTAATTGTCATTTGAAATCCTTTTTTAATCCTTTTTTCTACTTTGCATGAATAATCTGGAAAAAACGGGAAATGCGTGTGGGCATATTTATAAGTGGCCGTGCGCATTGGGAGTATTTTAAATAATTTTTCTTTGATATGAATAATTTTAATTGTGACAGATTTTAATTGTGACAGATTTTAATTGTGACAGGCTGCTTTAGGAAAGGGACCCCTCGTATATATGGTTTTTTACGTGCCTTTTGGAGAAGCAGGAGTATTTTTTAATCGGCTTCAAAACGCTTCCTCAACTTTGTTCCGAAACTATGTTTCCAAAGGTTTATCCTTTTCAGTAATCAAACCTTACTTATTATTCAATTATTCTAATAATTACAGGGGAAATGGAAAAGGGGGCTTCTTTGTAATAAGAATCATGCCAGCCGAATCCAGACATCTTGAAGATTCCGGATGGCTGAAGAGTTACATGCTTTTTTCTTTTTCAAATTATCATGATCCGGATAACGTCCAGTTCGGAAGCCTGCGTGCCTTTAACGACGATACTGTGCAGCAGGGCAGGGGTTTTTCAACTCACCCTCATTCTGAAATGGAAATTATATCAGTTGTGTTTGAAGGGGAGATTACACATGAAGACAATATGGGGAATAAAGGAATCCTTGGAAAAGGAGAGGTACAGTGCATTACCGCAGGTACCGGAATACAGCATTCTGAGTTGAACACAGGAAATGGACCACTGCATTTTTACCAGATCTGGATTTTACCCTCCGTAAGCCGCCTTGAGCCTGCGTACTCGCAGAAAAAATTCGAGGCATCAGGGTGGAAGAACCAGTTACTTCCCCTTGCTTCGGGCCAGGGGTTTGAGCACGCTCTGAAGATAAACGCCGATGCAACAATTTACCAGGCCAGTTTAGAAAAGGAGCACATTATTCACTTTAATTCACCGGAGAAACGCTGCATCTTCATTTATATTTCTGCAGGTGAACTCTGTGTCAATGGCCAGAGGATAGGACAGGGATACCAGGCTCGCATTGAACAGGAACAGGCTGTCCATATGGAGGCTGCTTCTTCCGGCACACCTGCGGAATTTGTCCTTATTGATGTTCCCGGGAAGGGAGCCGAAAAACAGGTAAAAAGGTAAAAGCAACTGAAAAAAGAGGTTATTTCAGGTAAATAGGAGCTCTATCCGGAACAGCGGCAAGAATCGAAGCCGGATAAGTTCTTTTGAGTAAGAGATAATCTCATAGAACAAAAAGAGATCGGAAAAATCATGGGGAAAAAACAAAAAGACCGAAAAGGGGATGAGAAAAGGCATAACCAGCTGGGAAGGGGAAGTGACAAAAAAGAGATACAGCCTGCGAGAGGAAGTGATCTGAAAGAGGAACAGCCAGGCAGGGGAGAGTCTGAAGAGGCAGAAGTAATCAGAGAGGGGGATAAAAGGAAGCAAAAAGAAGACTTATAGAAGGGGCGTAAAGATTGAAAGAAAGAGGTTGAAGATTGAGGAAATGCCCTGATGCAAAAATTATGGGATATGGTTACGGAGCAATGTCGCACATCTGGAAATGAAGAGAATTGATTTCACAGTTAGGATTCGTTAGAAAACAGAATGAGATAGTTAGAAAACAGGATGGAAGTGAGAGGTAAAAATAGTTTTAGAGAGGGATTTGCCTCTCACTTCTCCGTTGTTTCTGATATCTACGGGGGCCGGTTGAGGAATGGCGAACCTCATTTCCGGCTTCCGACTTCGAAACCTCTCCCGGAGCCGGGGACCGAGGAATGGCAAAAAACCTATGTGGTCACCTATCCGGGCGGGGTTCCGGGTTGCGCAGAGCAGGATTGAGGAATGGCGAACCTCATTTGTCCTTATCTGCTGTTTTTTGCTAAATGCTCTCATGAACCCCATTCAATATTAGCATTTAGAACTACACATAATAGTATAACTGTTATATATAAAACATAAGTGGAAATGATTTTTCATTTTCCTTGATGTAATACAGCGCATTCAAAATTTTCAAGTGGTTTATCATACCGGTAAACTAAAATTGTTTGCGCTGGCAAATTCTTCTATTTATAGCTTCTGGTAGAACCCCCTCTGTCCGGTAAAGGGATATTATTTCAAAGGAAATTTATTTATAATATAAGGTCCAAAATTTTTGATCTTAAATTGAAATTCTGATCAAATTTACTTAAGTTGTTTTATCTTTTCCTTTTTTATCTTTTTCATCTTTTTCATCTTTTTCATCTTTTTCATCTTTTTCTTCTGTTCTATGTTTCCTGCTCTCTTTTCAATCTCTTTTTATTTGTTATTTCTGTTATCATCATGTTTATTTATTTATTTATTTATTTATTTATTTATTTATTTATTTATTTATTTATTTATTTATTTATTTATTTATTTATTCTGATTTATTCTCTTTCGTCCTGATTTCTTCCTGGAATTTATATTTTTATCAGTTTCGATTGAACTGTTTCAGACTTCAAATACACTATATTAAAAATAAACTGTATTCAGTAGGAAAATAAATTATTAATAGTAAGTGTGTAAACTATTATATCAAGTAACTCTAATTTTAAAGTAATTAGTTTCTGGGGTGCCGGCTGAGTGGAAGAAGTTTCTTTATTCTTGCTCTTTTTTTCTGTTCTTGCAGGCTACCTGCTTGGTATATTTTCAGGGCTTTTGCCTGGCATACATACAAACAATTTTGCACTTGCGCTTGTAGCTCTTGCACCTTTTCTGGCTGAGAAGGGAATTGCCCCTTTTTACATAGCCCTTATAATCCTCTCAAATGCGGTCTCACATACGTTCCATGACATTATTCCGTCTGTGTTTTTAGGGGCGCCTGACGGAGACACAGCACTTGCGGTCCTTCCAGGGCACAGGCTTTTACTTGAAGGTGCAGGTGCAGAGGCAGTACGTCTCTCTGCTCTTGGAAGTGCAGGCTCGGTAGTTGCATCCATGCTTTTTGTATTGCCTTTTTCACTTTTCTTCGGGGCTATTTACCCTTATCTGCAAGAGTATATGGCATGGGTTCTGCTAGCGATTGTATTTATCATGCTTGCGAGCGAGAAAGGCGAGGAAGTAGAGGGACAGGGGTCACTTGCAAAATACAGATCCAAAGCTTTTGCCCTCTTCCTGTTTTTGATCACAGGAGCTCTGGGGCTCTTTGCTTTTTCCAGAGAAAATCTACTGGTCCCGGTCATAATTCTCGGGCAGGCATCTGTGCTCCTCCCTCTTCTCAGCGGACTTTTCGGGGCATCCCAGCTCATTATAAGCCTTCTCACAAGCTCCGAAATCCCCGAAGAATCCGTCTCAAAATTTGAACTTTCCCGAAAAAGGATCCTGAGGGGAGTGTTAACGGGCAGCACTGCAGGTTCCCTTGTAGCCTGGTTGCCCGGAGTTTCGTCTGCTATTGCTGCCCTTCTGGCAGGGCTCTTTGTAAGGTCTGACTTTGACAGAAGGTCCATAAATAAAGAAAACTCCGAACCTGTGCCTGGAGGGCAAAAATCCGTTCTTTTTTCGGATCCCTATGCGGACCGCCAGACTCTTGAAAGCTCAAAGGAGTTCATTGTCTCGGTTTCCGGAGTAAATACTTCAAATGCTATTTTCGGGCTGGTAGCCCTTCTGGTTATAGGAAAGACTCGCAGTGGGGCAATGGCTGCCGTGAATGAAATCCTGGGGATCGGGTCACTTGGTTTTCAGGTAATACTGCTCTTTTTTGCCGCTATCCTCCTAACATCCCTTTTTTCATACTTTTCTACAGTCTGGATAGGGAATAACGCCCACCATATGCTCCAAAAACTTGACTACACAAAACTCTGCACCGGGGTCCTTGCAGGGCTTGCAATAACTGTCTTTCTTTTTACAGGGTTTTTCGGGCTCTTCCTCTTTATAATTTCTACCCCGATAGGCATGCTCCCATCTTTTATGAAAGTCAGGAAATCCCATGCAATGGGCGTTATTTTACTGCCTGTAATCCTTTACTTCTTTTAAGAAAAACACCATTTTGGAAACGGGAACAGAGATTTGAGGATCCCTTTCTTGAAAACTTTCTTGAAAACTTTCTTGAAAACATACCTTTCCGAAATATATCTCCCTGAAGGCTGATCTTCTTGAAAGTTGACCTTTTAAAGTATGCTCTTCTTTTTCTTCCTTCTCTTTCTTCTTCTGTTTATCAATGCGCAGGAGCTTTTCCAACAATCGCCCTTAGCCCTTCTACCAGATCCGTCAGTATTTTTGCGGGAATGCCAACCGTCAGTTCTGACTCCTGAATGCCCGTATATGTCCTGCTGCCCGTACAGCCGACTGTTATTCCCATTTTGCCTGTCAGGTAGGGCTCGGCAACGGCATCGGAACAGAGGCTCTGCTTGCCTGCAAATTCGGCTTCAACTCTCCCTCCCTCCTTGTAGAGAGCTGCCTGGGTCAGGAGCATCATCTGTTTAGGAGAGCAGATTATCACAACAACATTGGGCACGAAGCTTGCACTTTCAAGAGGTGCGTAAAGGGCTGCAATCATGGATTCTGCCTCAATCATGGGGACTCTTTCAAGAGTCTTTTTAGAAGCTTCCAGGGTCTTAAAATGCTTCAGTTTATCGTAATAAAATTCCCCGCTTGCCAGTTTGGGAGGCATGTGCCCAAGCCCCATTGCTGCAGCTCCTCCTTTGCAGGCCTGGTCTTCAAGAACGGCATAAAACTCCTCTTTTGTTTTGCGCACATGGTCCACCATCTGGCAGTGCTTCATTCTCTCTTTGATCTGCTGTATCCCTTTCGGAATTTCGGCTCCTTTCGGAACCAGAGCTACTGCTACTGGTGAAGTTTCCAGTTGAAGCAATTCGATTATTTCCTTTCCGTACTCATTTATTTCCTTAATTTGCTCGGAATTTGCGGTTTCCATACAAATCACTCCTTCATACAAATGATTCCTTATTACTCACATGTGACAGGCAGGAAGCCCTGTTGCTTTAGCGCAGGGAGGAATGCCGTCAACTTTCTGGCATTCCTTTCCACGTTTGGATTTCTCCACTCTGCTTTGGAATCAAATTTCCGTAGCAGATAACACGGTTTTGGAAAACCGCCTCCCCTCGCCAATGTTGGATATGCTTGTCAGGTATAGCACACCGCCCCTACCTCTCAGGACTTTTAATGCTACACGATAGAGCTACAAACTGAGGAAGCATTCGTAGGTATCATGACATTTCCAACGTAGTCAATTAAGACTTAGACTGGTCAACCAGGGCTTTTGCAAGCCACAATGCTTAGCATGGGGCAGTTGACTACCTTACAGGTCCTGATATATCCATGTTTCAAAGATAGTGTAAGGTTTAAGGCTTAAATAGAACTCAGAAGCAATGATTCTTCCAGTTTCTTTTATCTGTAAACTTTTCTGGACATATAGTAAACTGTATAACACTCATTTTATAACATTCATAGAACCCTTTACTAATGAGTGAAAATATAAAACTTAAAATGTATTGGATTGAAATTATAGATGGAATTAAATAAAGGAATTAAATCAAAAATAAAACTACTTAATTTAAAAGAAGCTGGATAGAAAGAAAACTGGAGTCAACTACCCGCTAAATCTAAAGATTTAACGGGTTTTCTGCTGAAGTTTATGAAAAGGGGTTTACAGGACTATGAAAGCACAACTTGAACAGCGTTTGGTAGAACTCAGGGCTGAATACGAGTCAGGCCAGAAAATCCTTAAAGATATCGAGATAAAGCTTGTAGAACTTGAAAACAGGAAGAAAAACCTGAATGAAACACTCCTCAGGATCAGCGGAGCTGTTGAGCTTCTTGAAGAGGTTCTGGGAGAAGAGAGTAAAAGCAGCACTCCAAAAGTACTCGGGCCAGAAGTACCTGAAACAGAAACACCGGGTTCTGAATCTGAGAAAAAAGAAGTAGAAGTGCCCCTTGTTATAAGATTCCCTCTGGAACAGGCTGTTAAAAAGCTGGAAGAAGCGGGGCTGCGTGCCGGTAATATTGGAGAGAAGAGTCTTTTTGTAGCAGGTGTACGTTTCGGAGATGTCATTCAGCAGGAACCAAAGGGTGGAATGCTCGTTGAAAGAGGGTCATCCGTAGATCTGATCGTGGGAAAAAAAGGGAATTTTAAGCCTGATCTGAGCCAGAACGCACTTTTATGCCCATATTCAAGGCACTGAGTGGAGAACCTGCCCTCAAGCTTGCAGGTTCCTGAACACAATCTATAGAGAACTTTTATGAACAGAAGGAAAGGGTATTGATGAGAAGACCTGGTACTGATGAGAGGATTTGGTATTGATGAGAAGACCTGGTACTGATGAGAGGATTTGGTATTAATGAGAGGATTTGGTATTAATGAGAGGACTTGGTATTAATGAGAGGATTTGGTATTAATGAGAGGACTTGGTATTAATGAAAGGACTTGATTCTAAATATGATATACTTATTCCGGAACTCCGGGAGCATTGTAATATTGCACTCAGGAGTTTCGGCAATTTAAATAGTTCCGGGGACAGGGACCTGTACGTCTCTCTTAATGAATTTTTCACTGCATGCAGCCGGATTTCAACCATTCTCTGGAGTAAAAATAACAAAAAACACCGAAAGCATCTAAGGTCAATCCTTTCCATAGCTGATAATTCCCCCTTTTCCCCCAGATCTTTATCCGAACTGGAGACAGTGCCTGGAAGAATTGAAAAAACTCTTGAAGATAAAGGAATGAAAAGTGCCCTGCAAGAACCAGCGGTTTTTTCATACGATCCCGGAACAAAAACCCTGACAGCTGATGGAAAAAAGTATGAAATCCTGCCCCTTTTTTTGGCTGTAAGGGACCTTTATTCATCCCTTCCTTTCTTCGACGAACTCCAGGCCTGTACCGAGATGCTTGAAAAGGATCCTCAGAACGCCACCGCGCTTTTTCAGAAAGCCATACTGATCTATAAGGCAGGAAGGTTTGAAACTGCCCTGAAGCTTATAGAGCAGGTGCTTGCAATAGTCCCTGATGACTTCAGGGTCTGGTACAACAGAGGGGTAATCCTTTCGGAAATGGGCCGGCTTGAAGAAGCAATAGATGCTTATGACAGGGTAATTGAGCTTGAACCGGCTTTTGAAATTGCATGGGACAATAAAGGAGTTGTTCTTGCCAGGCTTGGCAGGCTTGAAGAAGCACTTGAAAGCTACGAAAAAGTGCTCCGGAGAAACCCTAAATATGCCGAAGCCTGGGCAGGAAAAGGCGCAATTCTTTCTGCACTTGACCGGCAAGAAGAAGCTCTTGAAGCCTACAATTCAGCCCTCAAAATCAGGCCTGATTACCTGGAAGCCCTGAAGTGTATCGGCGGCCTGTTCTCCAGGATGGGCAGGTTTGAGGAGGCGCTGGCAGCATACGATACGGCTCTTCAGTCTATCCCGGAAGATCCCAGCCTCTGGGCAGGCAGGGGACTTTTCCTTTTAGAACTGAACAGACAGGAAGAAGCTCTTCAAAGCTGCAACAGAGCTCTTGAATTGGAACCGGGCTTTGTTTCTGCTCTTGAAATCAAGGCCGAAATCCTTTCGAGAATCAGCCGGCAAAAAACCAGGGACTCTCCAGACTCTCTATAACCTTTTTTCAGACTAAAACTGTGTATCGCATTTTATTCAGTAAAATTAGAAGCATAAAAGGTAATCTCATTGAAATCCAAATGCTGAATACCGGTTTAATCCTGATTCCATACATAAGATGGAAAAATAAGGCTGGGACATGATTCCGAAAGGGGTCCGAATAAATCTTTATCTGAAAACGGAGGATTCCGAAATGGCAGAGGAAAAAACTAACACAGAAAGCGATAAGGTGAAGCAAAATGAGCTGGAAGCGGCAGTAAAACCCGAAGAAACCGAGGGCCCTAGCCAGCTCCTTATCAAAGCAGGCGAGGCTGAGAATTATGAGGACAAACTCAGGCTATATGATAAAGCCTTAAATCTGGATCCTATGTATCTTGATGCCTGGCTCCAGAAAGGTTTTGTCCTGGATAGAATTGGCAGATCTGAAGAAGCTCTTGCCTGTTACAATAAGGCTCTTGAAATTGATCCCGATCATCTGGGAATAAAGTGCCTCAAGGGTTTTGCCTATAATAACTTAAAGGATTTTGAAAAAGCCATAGAGTGTTATGATGAAGTCCTTAAGGTCAACTCCGATGATGTCTTCTCCTGGTACCAGAAAGGCTTGGTCCTGGAAAATCTTGAAAGATACGGGGAGGCTATGGAAGCTTACGACAGGGCTCTGGAAATAGACCCGACTGATGTCCTTATCAGGGAGAAAAGGATGAAGCTTCTGGGGATTATTTTTAAAAAAGAAACCCTAACAGATTCCCCGGACAGTAGCTTTAACTGAGCCTGGAAAATACAAAAAAAACTGCAGGAATAAATTTGCAGGAAAAAAATAGTAGGAAAAAATTGGAGAAAAAAATTGGAGAAAAAAATTTTAGAGGCTGTGTTTCAGCCTTTACTTTTTACTCGCCTCGTTTTCTTTCCTGATTTCTTCAACGGTTTCCATGAGTTTTTCTTTGATTTTCACTATGGCATTAACAGCTTCGCCGCCGATATCAATAGGTGCCCTTTTTTCCAGGTCAGCCTGCATTAACTGCTGGTCAAAAGGAATTTCTCCAAGTACCGGAATGCCCAGCTCTTCGAGCCTTGCGTTGACTTTTCCAGCGCCTCCTTTGTTAATTACGGCAGCAATATGTTTTATCCCGATCTCGGAAGAGAGTTTTTTTATCCTTTCGGCTGTTTCAAGGGACCGGGCTCCCGGCTCCACCACCACAATCATAAGGTCCATTCCGCGCGTGGTGCCTCTTCCCAGATGCTCGATTCCGGCTTCCATGTCCAAGATAACTGCACTCTTTTCATTAAGCATCAGGTGCCTGAGAAGAGCCCTGAGGAAGGCTGATGCCGGACACATGCATCCGCTTCCTCCCTTATCCACAGTACCCATTACAAGCATCCTGACTCCGTCAGGCCCTATTACTCCGTATTTGTCTACGATGTCGTCCACTTTCGGGTTATAGATAAAAGCCCCGCCTTCGGTGCCTGCCCTTTCCTGAATAAGGTCTTTAAAATCAACAAGGGGCGTTGGGGGATTTTCGATCCCCAGGGAAGATGCCAGGTTCATATCCGGGTCTGCATCTATTGCCAGGACTTCGTATCCGTCTCTTGCAAACAGTCTTGCCAAAGTGCCTGAGAGAGTAGTTTTTCCAACGCCGCCTTTTCCGGTAATTGCTATTTTTATTTGAATTCCCCCTGAAATTCTGGTTATAAATCAAATGTAATAATTTTCTACTCGAATATAACCATCAAACTGTTTTATACTTACTCATTTGTGCCGGCTTTTTTGAAACCTCCGGAGCACAGACATTCATTTTTTTCATTATTTATTTTTCGGTGCTCCGGAATCTATTCTGAAGGCAAGCTTTTTTAGCTGTATGCCAGCTTTAGCTGTTCACTATATCCAGCTTTGGTTCCAGGTCTTCCTTTCCACATTCGAGACTGTGGAAAGCTACATAGTCGGAACTTTCATAGCGAGTTTTGATCAGGAAACCTGTGTTTTCGTATTCTCCGCTTACATACTCTTTTACGAGGTCTGTTACGTCCAGCTCATAGTACCTGTTGTCAGGAAGGGCACTGCCTTTAATGGTTATTGTGGCATACGGAGTGCTGCCCTGAGATACCCCGGTTTTATCCAGCCAGTCTCCTCCGGCATTATTCCATGCAACACCGTTGTCTTTTTTATTCCAGCTCACATATTCAGGATTCCATGAAGCTGCAGGCCTGTAAATCTCGATCACTGTATCTTCAGGTCTTGAAACATCTGGATAGTACCAGTAAAGAGAGAAAGTTGCGCTGCTGATTTCTTCGGAATCGGTGTATTCGCTCAGGTCAAACCACATTATATCTCTATAGATCCCTGCTCCGGGAATGTTTCCCACATCTAGGTAAGGCTTGTCCAAGTAGACGTTTTCAGGATAGGCTTCACGAATTCGATTATCATACATTTTGGATATTAGGGGGTTCTGGGATACAGGAACCTGGGATTCTGTTACAGGAGCCTGGGATTCTGCAACAGAAGCCTGGGATCTTGTTACAGGAGCGATTCCTGAAAGGGATGCATACTTCGTGTTTCCGAATGCTCCTATGTTAATCCTGTTCCCGTTATCTTCTGGCTCGTTTGAATAATCTGAGGATGGAGACCCTGCATCAATACAGGGGGAACTTACGGTATCAGGTACCCAGCTACTATCGCTCCAGTGGCCTGCTTTTGATTTGAGGTGGTAATCGTAAGCTTTATTGTCAACAAAAAGAGGATCTACATTAATATCCGTTGGATGAGATGAAATTTTATTATAATTAGATTGGCCGGGATTATATACACAGTTGTACTCCATTACAAAAGAATGAGTTGAGGACAGATCATTTGAAACTCCGTAGGCTGTACCTCCGGCTCTGGTATCGGGAACCGTATTTGTAATTATATTATTTCGGAGTGTTGTAACATATCCAGAACCCGGGGAAACATAATCATATGAATTCCTCATTGCTACGCCGGATCTGTAATTCCCGTCAATAATATTGTTTTCAATGAGAGTTCCATCAAACCCCTGAAGAACAATGCCACCTACTTCATCAGTATACAGCCCATTTCCTCTAATTATGTTATGATGAATGTGGACACCTGTTGCGGCTGTTTTGTCATATGTCCCGTATCCATAAATCCATATCCCCATTGTGCGGATGTCATGAATATTGTTTTCGTAAATTTCAATATTATTAATTTTTACAGCACTATTCTTCTGGATCTCAATTCCTGCGCCGCCGTGATTCTCAGAAGTAATTTCGTTGTTAAAAATTGAAGCGTCCTTGCAATTAAATAACCGGATTCCAGCATCATTCCTGCACGAAACAAAATTATCATGGATGGAGATGTTAGAAACACGCAATAGATATATACCCTCATGCCCGGTTTTATCAATCTTATTATTATATATTTGGATATTGGTGTTTTCGTGGACATAATTGTCATTGCTATCATGGTTGATTTTTATGGCATCCCCTAGCCCATTCTTGAAGGACATATTATAAACGGTAACGTCTGTACTTCCATACAGCTGTATCATATTTACGTGGTCATTACCAGAAACTGACCAGCTATTAAGAATATTTCCGTCAATTTCAAAACCATGAAATGTTATATCTTGGGCCGAACCACCATTAGCTTGAAATATCGCTCTGGTTAAGGATGGTGTGGGAAAATTTGGGTCTTGTTTTTTTATTTTTACAACTGCTGTAGAGTCTCCGGTTATCGTTGTATGTGATCCTACATACATCTTGTTAGGATCAACGTTATAAGTGAACGGGCCTTTCAAATACACCGTCGTTCCGGGGTTCGATGCTGCATAATCGAGAGCCTGTTGAATTTGGATGTGGTCATCTGTGCCGTCACAATTATAATCTCCACTACCATCTCCTGCAACATAAATACCTGATGATGAAGTCATGCATAAAACAGTAGGAGTGTTTGTGAGTATAAAGAGACAACCTGCCAAGAAAATAATTCCTGATTTTCCCTTTAACATTTCTTTCACCTGGATCAAATATTATAAATTTTTATCTATATTTGCTGAGCAAAAATTTAGTCTGTATGTGTCAATTTTTTCCAGAAAATCTCTGCTTCATGAGATAGACTCTAACGAGGTTTTTAGCTTCTTCCGGACACAAATGAGACAATTTTGCACAGTATCCACTCTTATGCTATTCACGATTATAGAACAAGTCCAGGCGGATTTTCCCTGCCAGACATCACTAAATCTAGCTAAATACGAGCAGAGTTTAGACCCAATCTTTTCGTGTGCAACTATGTAACTCCTGCTTACTTGATTTTTTTCTCATACAGGAGTAAAAATAAATTTGCTTTTAATTGGCAATTATGTTTCTATAGTTAACACTGCAGTTTAGATAACCATCATATAAAAAAGTTTTCAAATCAACTCTTGAGACTTTAAATTAAATTTCAGGTCATGTCCTTATTGCTTCAAAAATTATTATCTAATGGATTGATCGTCCATTACTGCCTTTGTTTCAGTTCTTATTTATGAATTTGAATCTCTTTTCCGAAGCAATTTGCATTAGGTATTTTTCTATATGATTCCCCTGCTTTTTAGAAAAACCCGAATCCCTGGCAAGCAAGTCGAGCACCTTCTGTACTCCTGTCCCGTACTGCATTGCTTTTTTCTCTTTCCAGAGAATTTTCGGAGGGACCAGGTCTTCTGCCGCTTTCCTGAGAATATATTTTCGTGTATAAAAGCCATCTTTTTTCAGGACCTTAAGCTCCGGAATTATTGCCAGCCCGGTTTTTATTACTTCTTTATCCAGGAAGGGGACCCTGAGTTCCACAGAATTTGCCATTGTAACCATATCATCTCTTTCAAGGTTAATTGTTGAGATGCTTTCAAGGTCAGAGTAAATCTCCCTGTCAAGCACATCAGGGCCCTGCTCGAAAAACCCTTCATGCCTCCTGTACCCTCCAAAGAGCTCATCTGCACCCTGCCCGGTCAGAAGGACCCGCTTTCCATCTTCTCGTGCGATTTTTGCAACTATGTAAAGAGGAAGCCCTATTGCAACCGTCATCGGGTCCGTAGATTCTGTTGCATAAATTACTTCAGGGACTGCAGCTTCTATTTCTTCGGGCGAAAGGAAATGGACTTTCAGGTTTCTCTTCATACCGATAGCCTCAGCTGCACTCTCTGCCTGGGCAACGTCATGGGAATCCGGAAGCCCAACTGCATAGAGGAAGATGTCAGGATCAGTCCGCTTTGCCAGGGCTGCTAAAAAGGTGCTGTCAATTCCTCCTGAAAATGCAATTCCCGCAGTTGGGGTAAGCCTGAGTTCCACAGCCTTTTTAAGGGCTGCCTTCAGGTGAAATAAAGCCTCTTTTTCGGCGTATATTCTCTTTTCAGGGGATTTTGTCTTCCGGGATCCTTCCGGAGTTTTTTCTGTTATTTTCCCATTTTCGGCATTGAAACCCAGAATCCCTCCCTGAGGTAAAGGCTTTGCTTTTCTCCCGGTAAAAGCAAGGGCTTTTTTTTCGGAGGCAAAGGCTATCTCTGGCTTTTTCGCTCCTTCCCCAGAGCAGTAAAAAAGAGGTTTTACTCCTGAAGGGTCCCTGGCAAGTACAAGTTCTCCTCCGCAGGCATATGCAAGGGCATAGTCCCCGTTTACTTTAGAAAGTGCGGAGCAGACAGAGTTTACTGGCGTGCTTCCCCCCTTTACCCCGGTTTCTATAAGTGAAAAAAGCAGTTCGGTATCAGAATCGGTTTTTATCCCTACCTCAGCTGCAAGCTCGCGAAAATTGAATATCTCCCCATTGAGTACGAGAGCTCCTATCCCTGTGAGAGGCTGGGGCATATCTCCTGTTATTTTAAGCAGGGTATTTCCTATGCTCAGGTTTCCTGCCGTATAGACCCCGCAGGCATCAGGTCCTCTGTGTCCCAGGGCTGCAAGCATTTTCTTTACTTCTATATTACTATCGGGGGTTCCGACCACACCTGCTATTCCGCACATAGTTACACCTTTTATTCTGTTTTTTCTGTCCGGTATACACGAACTCCACCCTGTATTTATTATTTTGCTATCTTTCGGCAGGGCACCTCCAACCAGCCTGAATACGGGGCACTGCCCGGAAAGCAGACCGATCTGGAAAAATGTGCTTCCAATGCAGATTAAAAAACGCTGATCAAAAAATGTGATGGGTCCTGATTAACTGGTTGATCTATTACGGGATCCGGGAGCAAATCTTTCAGTTTTCTCTTCCTGCGCCGCGCGAGACCTGGACCGGCCCGCCAGGTTAGAAAAAAATAACCTGCAAACCAATACTGCTATTAAGAGAAGTTGACACTCTGAAAATACCCCGGGCTAAAAATACTTCCCCTTACCCTGAAAACAGCCATTCAATTCATAGTCAATATAAGCGCCTCCGCCAGTCGTCTGGCGGCCCGTCAAAAACCGCATAAAACCGCATAAAACCGCATAAAACCGCATAAAACCGCATAAAACCGCATAAAACCGCATAAAACCGCATAAAACCGCATAAAACCGCATAAAACCGCATAAAACCGCATAAAACCGCATAAAACAACAGAAAGACCTCAAATAAAAAATAGAAAAAAGACTCAAAAAAGATCATTCTTCAGATAGAATTTAATTCAGCTTTCGTTGCGCTCATTCTGATTTTTCTGTCGCTATTATTTGTTCGTCTTTGTTGTTCTCTCATCTGTTTCCCCGGGAATTTCTACCTGTAAGTATTTTATCGGCGGCATCAGTCTTTTTTACTGTTGACTTTTTCTCTCTTTTCTGTTCTCTTCTTTTCTTTTTGTCTGAAAGCCGCTCTCCTGCGTCGAGCGTGGCAAGAACGACCCGGTAACGCGAATAAGGTTGTGCGATTCAGAGAAATCGTAATTTAGTCATCTGAAGCAAAGCTCACTGCTAAAACCCATCAAGTAGTCCTCTTGAGCGCAGCGAAAAGGACCTCGTGCTCCCGAAGCGAAACTCGGGAGGCGCAACTCGGGCTATTATTCCCTAAGCAATTTTACAGCGAACACAGGGTCCCCCTGCAGGGCAGCAAAGGGATTTCTTGCGCTTTTATCGTCCCCTATCCAGATGGAGTTCGCACAGTGAAGGCAGCAGCAGCATGTAGCGTACAGGTTATTTTTCGGCATGTAAGCTTTGCAGCAATTGCTGCCCCTCAGGATTCCATATTTGCAGAGGACGAGCTGTCTTGTCAGGTGCAGGTCCTATTCCATACTATCCGGTTTACATTCCCAGTTATCCGGTTCATTGAAATCCAACATCTCACCCAATATATAATTACGTCTTATATACATTTAAAACTTTACTATTCTGTCCTGTAATTTTATAATTAGCAATTTTATAAATCTTAGTGGGGCTGCAGACAATAACGGATGCTTTGATTTTGAAGGACTTTGCATGCTATGAAGGAAGTTTTTTATCTGTGCTCTCCAATATACGCAACGTTTTTAAGCATCTTATAATTATTATGGTGCAGACCGGAAATTGTTTACCTTTAAGCTCACTTTATCTTTCACCTTATCTTTCACCTGATGTTGCATTCAGGCTATCGAAAAGCAGGTGAAAGTCCGATAATTTAAAAATTCAAAATTGAGGCTTACAAAGATGCAGTACCAGGCAACAGTAACTATTGAACAGAAAGCAGGCATGCTTGACCCTGAAGGCACCACAGCAAAAAGGGCTCTCGGACACCTTGGATATGCAGTTGAAAGCGTAAAGACCGCAAAACTGTACGAAATAGTGCTCGAAGCCGAATCTGCCGAAGTTGCGGAGCAGAAAGTTGATGAGATGTGCCAGAAGCTTATTGCAAACCCACTCATCCACAACTACACTATACAGCTCAGGGAACTTAACTGAGGGCTCCCTGCAGGAATAACGGGATTGAAGAATAAAATCAAGAAACTAAATTTTTTGAAACTACTAAAGTAAGGTTGAGGGAAAAAGATGAAGATTGCCATTATTCAGTTCGGGGGCACAAACTGCGACATGGATGTCCAACATGTCCTTAAAGACGTGGTTGGTGTGGATGCCGAAACTGTCTGGTACAAAGATGAAAACCTGGCCGGTTTTGACGGAGTCGTTGTTCCGGGCGGCTTTTCCTACGGAGATTACCTCAGAGCAGGGGCGATTGCAGCCCGAACTCCGATTATGGATTCCGTAAAAAAAATAGCAGCCGAAGGAAAACCTGTGCTTGGGATCTGCAACGGTTTCCAGGTGCTTACTGAAGCCCGGGTTCTCGAAGGGGCTCTTACCACAAACGAGTACCCCAAATTCAGGTGCCACTGGACAAACATCAGGGTTGAGACCACTGATACTCCCTTTACCTCGAAGTTCAGGAAAGGCGAGGTCATAAGGATGCCCATCGCCCATATGGAAGGTAAGTTCTTTGCTGAGGAACCGACCCTGGCTGAACTTGATGAAAACGAACAGGTTGTTTTCCGTTACGTAGACGAAAAAGGAAGAGCAACGGATGAAGCCAACCCCAACGGCTCTTTGGAAAACATCGCAGGAATAGTAAACACTTCAAGAAACATTCTCGGCCTCATGCCCCATCCGGAAAGAGCTTCCGAATCAATCCTCGGCTCTGCTGACGGAAGAAAGGTTTTTGAGTCCATGGCGGATTATATTACTGAAAATTTCTAATCCGCTTTTTATATGAAACAGCGTAAAACCCCTGGGTTTTTACAGGCTGTCCGATAATTACTGCCAGTAATAATTAAGTTTTAATTAAATTCCTTTTTTTTTCAATTTAAAGGTTCTAGATACCTTATTTATTACATGTTTTTGCCTTGAAATTGAATTGTCGGACAGCCTCTTTAGCTCAGGGGTAGTTCACAGGTATTTGATAATATTATTATAGGCTGCAGGCAAAATAAACTCCTCATGAAACTCACGGTCCTTGTTGACAATAACACCCTTATTGACAGGTATTTCCTTGCCGAGCCTGGTTTGTCCTTCCTTCTGGAGGATTCGGGCACCAGAGTCCTTTTTGATACCGGGTATTCGGATATCTTCCTCAAAAACGCCTGGAAAATGGGACTTTCACTTTCGGACCTCGATTACCTGGTCCTCTCCCACGGGCACCTGGACCACAGCTGGGGGCTTGAACCCCTGATCCGTCTCTTCACGGAAGCAGGGATAGAAAGACTGCCCTGCAGGTCTCCAATTCTCGTTGCCCATCCCCTCGCCTTCGAAAGCAAAAAATGTGAAGGGATAGGGGAAATCGGAAGCCTGCTCACCCCTAAAAAGCTTTCAGAACACTTCAGGTTGCAGCTCTCAAGCATTCCCCTCTGGCTGAGCGAGAGGCTCGTTTTCCTTGGGGAAATCCCCCGGAACTTCGCCTTTGAGGCAGAGGCAGCTGTCGGATACGTGCAGGACAGCAAGGGAAACAAAATTCCCGACCTTCTTCCGGACGACACGGCCCTGGTGTACAGGGCAGAAGAAGGGCTCGTAATCATCACGGGCTGTTCCCATTCCGGGATCTGCAATATCACCGAATATGCAAAAGAAGTCTGCGGAGACAGCAGGGTCCTTGATATAATAGGCGGCTTTCATCTCCTGGAACCCTCAGAAGAAAGGATCCACGGGACCCTCGAATTCCTCAAAAAACTTGACCCTGCCTGCGTTCACGCCTGCCACTGTACGGATTTAAATTCAAAAATAGAGCTTTCAAAGGTCTGCAGGATTAAGGAAGTGGGAGTTGGACTGCAGATCGAATATTTTTAATTATTCTTCATTTTATTTTCTCTTCTTTTTCTCTTCCTTTTCTCTTCCTTTTCTCTTTCGTTCATTTTCTCCAGGAAAAAGCCGGTAGCATACGCAACCGGTGAGTACGCTGGGTCCGATTTATAAGAAGATGCCGGCGGTTCTGGAAATCTTTTTGGAAATCTTTTTGGAAGGCTTTCATTCAGCTTTTTTCAGTTCTTCCCTTATGTTTTCCACAGTCTTCCAGGACTGCCTGACGATAGCGGGAAATTCTCCGTGGTGTTCTTTTCCCCATTTCAACAGGAACTCTTTTGTCTTCGGGTCCGAAGGATAGCCGCTTCCAAAATCCGCGTTCCATTCTTTCTTGAGCTCTTCTATAAGCTCGTCCCTGCGTACTTTTGCAATGATCGAGGCTGCCGAGACTACAGGATAGGTGGCATCTGCCTGGTGCATGGAAATTATCTCTATTTTCTTTGCATGATCAGGACTGGTTTTTGCATACTGCCTGCGGATATTTTCGCCAAAACGCTCGGCTTTCACGTCCGCAGCATCAACATATACCAGATCAGGCTTTAGCTGTTCAACCACTTTTGCAAAACAGACCACCATGATCTCATTCATAGTCATGATCTTACGGAGTTCGTCGATCTGAGAGGGGCTGATCTCAAGGACGAAAAAACCGTCTGCGTGTTTTTTGATCTGGGCTGCAAGCTGCTCCCTTTTTTTTGGAGTCAGCTTCTTGGAATCCGCAACCCCCAGCACCTTGAGGATATGGGCTTTAGACTCATCTATCTTTACGCCCCCTATGCACATGGGCCCGATTACAGGGCCTTTTCCGGCTTCATCAATTCCTGCGATCATCATTTTGTGGTTGCCTCCTGATTTGAGATAAGAGAGCTTTTTACTTTATAAAAATAGGTAAAGGTATATTTTATTCTCACTAAAAAATTCGTAATGATTCTAAACAATACCTACTTTTAACATCTTTGTTTAACTCTATTGGCAAAGTATTAAACGAGGCTCTATTTTGATATACATATTTATATTTAAGCTTCAGTTAGCAAGTTTATTGAGATAAAATAATCTTTGAAGCCATTTCCAGTCAGGCAAGCCGCACACAGAGACTATGATAAATAGAGCTCACTTTTTGTTTCCTTTTTCAATTTTTGAACGTATCCTTTTAGCTCGATTACGTTTTGTTGTAGCTTCTCTATTCCTTCCCATCTTTTCTAACAAAGAAGCATACTCTTCTAAGAGGCTAGCAAGCTTAAGACTATTTTCTCCTTTGGTTTTTTCCACAACATCAGTTGCTCGCTCAAAATGGGACTTGGCTTTGAGATATTTCCCCTGATTATAAAAAAACACTGCTAAGTTATTAAGACAGGCGGTTACATCTGGATGCTCAGGGCCCAGTGCTCTTTCTGTAATTTCCAGGGCATGGGTATACAGAGGTTCAGCTTCAGAATACCTCCCCAAATCACTATAAACTGTCGCTAGATTATTAAGGCGATTACCTACATCTGGGTGTTCAGGGCCCAGTGCTCTTTCTGTAATTTCCAAAGCACGAGTATACAGAAGTTCGGCTTCAGAATACCTCCCCAAATCTCTATAAACTGTCGCTAGACTGTTAAGGCGACGACCTACATCTGGATGTTCAGGGCCCAGTGCTTTTTCTGTAATTTTTAAGGCACGAATACAAAGAGGTTCGGATTCAGAATATCTGCCTAAATCTCTATAAATTAAGGCTAGATTATTAAGGTAGACCGCTACATCTGGATGTTCAGGGCTAAGTGCTCTTTCTGTAATTTTCAGGGCACGAGTATAAAGAGGTTCGGCTTCAGAATATCTGCCCAAATCGCTATAAACTCCGCCTAGGTTGTTTAGACTCTCTGCTATAGCCGGATGGTCTGACTTTAAGACAGTTTCTCGGATTTCTAATGCACGTACTTGTAAAGGTTCAGCTTCAGAATACCTGCCTAAAATTCTATAAAATTCCGCTAAATTGTTAAGACTCTCTGCTATAGCTGGATCATCTGAATTAAAAGTATTTTCTCGAATCTCTAATGAACGCAAGTATAATGGTTCTGCTTCCGAGTACCTGCCTAAATCTTTACAAAGCTCACCTAAATTGTTGAGGCTCTCAGAGATATCAAAATGTTCGGGTTCCAGAACTTTCTCTCGAATTTCCAACGAACTTTTCAAGAGCGACTCGCTTTCCTTGAAACGTGCACGTTTATGCAGATAACTGCCAGTTGAGTTTAGCAATTTTGCAGACTCTTCATTCTCGATGTCCCACAATCCAATATATTCTGCACAGGTCTGCGCATGTGGAAGAAGCTTGTCACAAAGCTCCCAATTTTTATACTCAACTTCAGGAAATGCACGGTTGACAGCTTTAACAACACGTTCAGCCCAGAGTTTCTGTTCACTTTTTTCCATTCCGTCTCTAAGAACAGCCTGTACAAGGCGGTGAATATCGTAATTACGGCAACCAGTTTCACGATTGATCAAAGAGTACTGCCAGAGTGGGTTGAGAACTTCATCAAAAACGAGGGGATCTGTATCAATCTCATCAAATTCGGCAGAAATTGATGGTCCTAACTCGTCCGCGCCTTTATAAAAAATTTCGGCAGGGATCTCGTGGGGATTGAGATAAGCACTTGCAAATAAAACATCTGCTGAAACTTCCGATTTTTTATTTACCTCCTCGAAGTTCATTAACCAGGTGGTAGATATCGATTCTGGATACTTGCTCTTATCAATCGGAGATTTTTCTAATAACTTCAGGCCGCGTTTATTATAGCTAACCAGATAATCTTTAAAGCTGGAGTTGTTTGCGTAAATATAGGCTCCTGCTTGTTCTAAAGCCAATGGAAGATAACCAAGTTCATGTACAAGCTTTTCAAGAGCTTCAAATTCAGATTGATGTAGATCAGAACGCACTGTACGCTTCAGAAGGAAACTCTTAGCTTCGTCAGGAGACATCTCCTCCATTTCAACCAACCCTGTAATCTCAAGTGCATCAAAAACTTGTGCTCTTGAAGTCAGGAGGATATGCCCTTTGGGTTCTGGAGGAAGATAATTCTTTACAAAAGAAGTGTCATCCGCATTGTCGAGAACAAGTAACCATTTCTCATGAGTTCTAAACCAGTTTAATACAGCTGAAACAATATTGTTCTGGTCTGAGTCGTTTTTAACCGGTAAATTCAATAATTTTGCAATATCGACATAACCGGAAATTATCGAATCTTCAGAATCGGCTTTGACCCAGAATATAAATTCATATTCAGCACAATAACGATAGGTATATTCAACCGCAGTTTGTGTTTTCCCAATACCTCCGAGTCCGCACACTGCAATGGGTTGAGATACAGCAACTGTATTATCTGAAAGAAGAGCTTCATGAATTTGTTTTAACTTATCTTCACGCCCTGTGAAACGAGTGTTCCTTGAGTAAGGAACGTTTGATATTGTGGCTTTTGATTCCGGAGCAGGCTGAGGAGGCAAAATTTGTACAGGCGTGGAATCAAAATCTTTAGTAATAGCGAGAGTTTTCGAAGAAGAGTCATTTTTCTGTATATTTTCATCCAAAATAGCAGTTATTTCAGGAGTGGACTTCTCAGCAGGTTCATGCACTCCAACATCCGATTTACTATTGATTATATTTTCTTTTTTCTTAATATTTATGTTGAGACTCTCTAGATTCCATATGCCGTCATTGTTTGTCTTATTCCCAATAATATTTGGTACCCATACGCCGTTATTATATGTTCGTAGGAATACTTCTCCTCTGTTTTCTGAAGGATATAACCTTATAAAATTATATCCGTTTTTTTGTTCGGAGCTATTGTAAAGAGCTCCAGCTGCTATGCGGATATGTTTTTCGATAGGCATTACCCAGTCTTGGTGTTCATGCCCATGAAGATGGAAATTAAAGTTTCTTTCAATTTCTCGATTTATTTTTGGGTCTTCAAAATTTGTAAACCAGTTGGGAGGGTGATGAACAATAGCTATTGAAAGCATAGTTTCTTTTAGCTTATTGCGAGCTTCCGATATTTGATAAGTTCCGAGCAATAAGTTTGCTTTATCTTCATCGCCACCATATGAAGACCAAGCAGAATTCAACCCAGCAATTCCCACATTAAAACCATTGATATCACATATTATTGAATATGTCAAACGATCAGGATCTTGAAGAAGGTGCTGATAACCACTATTTTTCAAAAAGTCTCTATAGTCATTTAGACGTTCCATGCACCTTTTCCAGTCCACATTATTTTCCGTTATTAATTCATTGATGCGTCTTCTTCCAATTTCCGGACTATTTATTAGGAGGCTTTTGAGCCATTTAGTTTGACCTTCTCCTACTAGAGTGCGGTTCACATCATGGTTGCCAGGTACAATAAAAATGTTTGAGATGGGTATTTTTGGAAATATCTCTCGGATTCTTTCCAGAAATTCATTAGCTTCTTCATACTGATCTCTTAGCGACAGACCACACGAATCATTAAAATGACCTAAGGCTACGTCACCGGTGAAAAATATTAAATCAGGATATAAATTGTACTCACTCTTCATTCTTTTTAAGTCGTCAAAAAAACTGTCAATAATTTCTTCAGAATCCCACCCATTTTTCTTATTGCAAAAATGAGTGTCTGAAATATGTAACCATGTAATCGTTTCACTCATGAAGATCAGTTATCCCAACTATTGTAGCCTACTAAAAAGAGATCTACACAGTTGTATAATTAAACTGACTTAAACTTTTTGATTTACTTTTCTTCCGGCTTTTCACTTTTTTCCGGCTTTTTCCAGTTTTTCTCTTATGTTTTCTACGGTTTGCCAGGACTGCCTGACGATTTCCGGGAACTTCCCGCCGTGTTCTTTTCCCCATTTAAACAGGAACTCTTTTGTCTTCGGGTCCGCGGGATAGCCGCTTCCGAAATCCGCGTTCCATTCTTTCTTGAGCTCCTCTATAAGCTCGTCCCTGCGCACTTTTGCAATGATAGAAGCTGCCGAGACTACAGGATAGATGGAATCTGCCTGGTGCATGGAAATTATCTCTATTTTCTTTGCGTGGGCAGGACTGGTTTTTGCATACTGCCTGCGGAGATTTTCGCCAAAATGCTCGGCTTTTACGTCAGCAGCATCGACATACACGATATCCGGCTTCAGCTGTTCAACCACTTTTGCAAAACAGACCACCATGATCTCGTTCATTGTCACGATCTTCCGGAGTTCGTCGATCTGCGATTGTCGCACCCCACTCGGGTGTGTGGATTGAAATAAATGATCTACAACCGTCTAAAACCGCTGGAAATTTGCGGTTTGAGGGCAACATAACACGAGCAAAAAAGGTAGGGTCCGGAGTAAAATAGGTATGATAAAAGAGGAAAGCCGAAAATGCAGGCTTATTTTTTCTCGGCCTCGAACTTTGATACCTCCAGGAACCAGTAGTCTCCCCGCAAGACCATTTCACTCTCCATGACCTTTATTCTGTTTTTGAACAGCGGGCAGTCGATAACAAAGGTATGGAACTCCCCGTTTTCACCGCAGGGGTCGATTGAAGGATTGTGCTTTTTCAGGTCGCATATGAAATTTTCATCGATCTTTCGGCCCAGCCACTCTTTTCCTAACAAATCGGCTTTGACGCTGAGCAGGATCACCCCAAACTCCGAATCTATGAGACTATTTATGATCTGCTCGGAATTCCTCTGCCAGAGCGGCATTATTAACTCGAGGCCCAGTTCCCCACATATCCTGTCTACAAGGTTCTTGTGCGTCTCGATATGCCCGAAAACCGCCCCGTCTATTTTATCCCCGCTATCCCTTAAATCACGGACCACTTTTTTGAATTCCTGTTCATATGAAATATAGTCCTTATGGAGAAGGGGAATTCCAAGAGCTTCAGCCTGTGCATAAAGCAGGTCAGGATTGATGTCATGGGAACCGCGCCTCTGGATTTCTCTGAAGTTCAGGAGGTGGGAGACCTCAAAACCTTCCGAGATTGCCCCGTAACATGCAAGGCAACCGTCCTTTCCTCCGGTCCAGGAAACAACCACTCTGCCTTTATCACTCTTGCCTTTGTCGTTTTTGCTTTTATCGTTCTTAGTTGAAATGGGATTGGTGCTCATCTTCTACATACATGCACAATTTGAAAAAAAAGCTTTTGTTTTTTCACCGACTCTCTGCCCGAATATTCCTTAAAATCTCCTGAGGCCTGGTCTGTTTCTTCCCGTACATCAGCGTGATCAACAGGGAGCCATTGATAGTGACCCCGCAAAATATGGGAATAATATACTTTTGTCATAAACATTAGCTTGCTGCATGCAAAACCATATATCATTATGAGATACTGTTTACTCTGAAACTTTTCTAACACTCCCCGAAACAAAAGCATTAAATCTAAAGTTGCTTATTTTTGGGTTAAGTTAGCTAGCAACATATGAGATGAATTCCCCATGCCAGTAATCACCTTGCATTATGAAGACCTTGAGAAACTCACAGGAATAGATAAGGAAACCATCATAAAACGGGTGCCCATGATAGGGGCCGATATCGAAAGGATTGAAGATGAGTACGTCGATATCGAGTTCTTCCCTGACAGGCCTGACCTCTACAGTGTTGAAGGGGCAGCCAGGGCAATGCGGGGTTTTCTGGACCTTGAGACCGGGCTTTCCGAATATGCGATAAAGCCTTACGAGGTATCCATATCCGTCAGTGAGGATATCCTGAAGATCAGGCCCTTCCTCGGGTGTGCGGTTGTAAGGGGAGTAAAGTTTACATCCTCTTCCATCAAATCCCTCATGGACCTGCAGGAAGACCTGCACTGGGGCCTCGGGAGAAACAGGAAAAAAGTGTCCATAGGGGTCCATGATCTTAAAAATGTGAAGGCTCCTTTTCGCTATATGGCAGTAGATCCCGAATTCGAGTTTGTGCCTCTTGATTATACTGAAAAGATGAGCATGACGGAAATCCTGGATAAGCACCCGAAAGGCACAAGGTTTGCCCATCTCGTAAGGGGTTTTGACAAATACCCGATCATCCTGGACGCAAATGACAATGTGCTGTCCTTCCCGCCCATCATTAACGGTACACTTACGTCTGTAACCGAAAGCACAACCGACCTGTTCATTGATGTTACAGGCCTCGGGGAAGCTGTCTACACGGCTTTGAATATTGTTGTTACAGCCCTTGCAGAAAGGGGAGGGCAGATCGAGTTTGTAAGGCTAATACGTCCAGGGGGCGAAGAACTTGTCCTGCCTGACCTTGAGCCCAAAGAAAGGCTGCTTGCCACAGGCGAGGTAAAATCCCTTATAGGCATGGAACTCTCAGTTGAAGAGATCGTAAAACAGCTTGAGAGGATGCGCTTTGGAGCATCTGCCCTCGATAAAGAAACCGTTGAAGTAAAGGTGCCGGCCTACAGGGCAGATATCCTGCACAACTATGACCTTGTAGAGGACATTGCCAAAGGGTACGGCTATGAGAATATCAAAGTGAGAATCCCTGAGACCTATACCGCAGGCAAGTCCCACCCGATTTCCCTGATGCGGGCTCCAGTAAATGAAATAATGGTCGGGCTTGGCTATTATGAGGTTATGCCTTTTACGCTTACCAGCGAAAAGGTCAACTTTGAAAACATGCGCAGGCAAAAGACTGATGACGTTACCTACGTGCTTCACCCGATCAGCGAAGACCAGACAATGCTCAGGACAACCGTGCTCCCCAACCTTCTTGAAATTCTTGCCTTAAACCAGCACAGGGAACTCCCGCAGAAGATATTCGAATTCGGAGAAGTCGTCAGCAACGAAACAACCGGTCAGCACGTAGCTGCAGTCTCGATCCATCCGCAGGCAAATTTCACCGAGATCTATGAGGTTGTGGACGCCCTCATGAGGGAAATGATGCTTCCCTACGAGGTAAAAGAGTCCGAAGACCCTGCTTTTCTTGAAGGCAGGCGGGCAGATGTTTATGTCAACGGCAAAAAACTCGGAGTCTTTGGAGAACTCCATCCCGAAGTAATAAACAACTTCGCACTCGGATACGCTGTTGTAGGGTTTGAGCTTGACCTGAATGACCTTATAGGTAAAAATTAAATTTAAAAATAAAACTAAAAATAAATATAAATATAAATATAAATATAAAAATTAAATTTCAGTTAAGAGGATTAAGAGGTAACTTTCCTCTCCTCTTTTTTTACTTTTCTCTCAGCATCTTTTCCATTTCAGCTGCAATTCTCCTAACTTCAGGTATTTCATCGGTTTCAGCCAGCCTGTAGACCATGTCAAGCATCTGCTCCCTCAGGAATTCCAGGTCTTCAAGGGCAAAGCCCAGTTCTTCGATGAGAGCTCCCAGGCTTTTTGTTTCTATGAAATCTGCCAGTTTTTCAGGGTCTGCTTTTATCAGGAGGAGAGCTTCGGGGGAGTTAAATTCCACATTATATTCTTCTTCAAATGCCCCTTTTGGAAGGGTTTTGAGCCACCTGACTCTCCTGATATGGCTGATAAAGTCGCTGAGCTTCCTGTATTCGTAATCCCCGGAAATCTTTCCGATCAGGACCTCATTTCTGGTCTTGAGGGGGACTGCTACAAGGTCTCCTTTTTTTATTTTTGTAATGAAAGAGCAGATGTCCTCTGCCCAGGTTCCGGAACGATCTCCTCGCATGCCGGGATATTTTTCAAGTATGAGTTTCTGTACCTGCTCTTCATTTTTAATATTCGATAAATCGGATAACTCGGACCACCCGATGGTAACCACGCTGTCCTCCTGAATTATCTCTTCGTCTTCCAAAGTGCCTGCGGCTTTGAGCAACCAGAGTTTCATGACCTGTCTCCAATTTCATTGTTAATCTGATAATTTTTACTTATTGCATGAATATTTTTACTTATTGCATGAACATTTTTACTTATTTCATGAACATTTTTACTTATTGCATGAACATTTTTACTTATTGTATGAACATTTTTTCCAGCCAGAAAAATCTATTTGATTAACTTTTAGATCTATTTGATTAACCTTTAAATCTATTTGATTAACCTTTAAATCTATTTGATTAACCTTTAAATCTATTTGATTAACCTTTAAATTTATCAAGGCAACCTTTAAATCTATCAAGGCAACCTTTAAAGTTATTTTATTTACTTTTAAGCTAATCCTGATAACCTGTTCCGACCTTTGAGCTTCTACAGATCCGTACATCTTTTTTGTTAATTAACTGTTTCCCGCAATCCCGGGTCTCCGCAAGAAAAACTCTTTTAAGTTTGCCCCCCAGGTACAGGTATGGGCAAAAAGGTCTTTGTCGGGGTCGATGGCTGCAGAGCAGGTTGGTTTGCAGTGTTCCTTGAAGGAGAAAATAAGAGTGACTGTACCTGGAAAGTTGAGATTTTTCCGGAGTTCTCATTCCTTGTTGATTTTTTGAAAAACAATTATGGACAGGCAGACCCCCTTATTCTTATTGACATTCCAATCGGCTTGAAAACAGGGGGTGGAGAGCGGCTTTCAGATCTTGGAGCCCGAAGCCTCCTGAAAACACGAAAATCGAGTATATTTCCTGTGCCCTGCAGGGAAGCGGTTTATGCGGAAACCTATAAAGAAGCCTGTGAGGTCAATGAAAGGCTCACGGGAAAACGCATCTCAAAACAGGCCTGGAACATAGTCCCTAAAATCCGGGACGTGGACAGTTTCCTGGTTGAAAACAAAAACCTCAGGGAAAAAGTCAGGGAGGTCGGGCCGGAAATCTGTTTCCAGGCTTTTACAGGCTTTCCTATGAAATCTCCCAAAAAGAAAGTTGAAGGTTTTCTTGAAAGAAAGGAAGCTCTGGGTAATGTCTGCCCATTTGCAAATGAAGTCATCGAATATGCCCTTTCAAAGTACAGGCGAAAGGACCTTGCAAAAGACGACATTCTGGATTCCCTTGCAGCTGCACTCACTGCAAAAATGGGGGGCATGTATGGGTTTAAGTATGTGCCCAATGAACCTGAAACTGATGGCAAAGGGCTGAAAATTCAGATGGTTTACTACGAATGTAAGGAGTTTAAAGTTAATAAAAATGCAGAATGAACTTTGAGAGGGTCAGAGTAAAAAATTTGGTTTGAAAGCTGGTTTGAAAGCTGGTTTGAAAGCTGGTTAGAAAGCTGGTTAGAAAGCTGGTTTGATAACCTAGTTTTAATATTTCCCACACTTTTCGACCTTGTACTTTCATTCAAAGATTCTAATTCTTATTTTTCGAAGATTCAGTTAAAATGATTCAGTTAAAATAATAGTTGCAGATTATGGGGTAATTTTTCCAATCTACTACGAGGGGAATCGGTATATATCGACCATGTTAACTAGAAAGCATCAATAGACTAATGAGCAGGTTAGCCAGTATTATTACTGTCCAGTAAGTCCCCACCTACTAATTAAATAAAAATAGGAACAATTATAAAACTTATTCAAAAGAAACACATCATAAAAAAAGATAACATTTTAAAAATATACTTGTAGAGTGATCATATTATATGGAATGGTTATCGGTTAAAGATTATTATTAGTTCAAAAAGAGTTAGTAGGGACCGAGTCCCTATTCTCGGAATCCCTACCTGCGATCCAATCCTGGATTGAGAGAAAACCCTTTAACCCTCAATCTACATTTATTTTAGAATAGTGTGGATATATATATCATAATCGATCCAAAAACTCAGTTATGATATCTTTTTTTAGTACCATTGTAAATTATTATGATAACTAATATTTCAATAGTACTAACATATGGTAAAAATTTCATTTTATTATAAATATAATAAAAAGGTATTTTTGCAAATATGATTTACAGCACTTATGAGAAACAAAGGAGAAAGCTTATGATCTTTAGTCGTGGAATGAATCCGTCAACTCCTTTCATTTTCACTATCTGCTAACCTCCAAATATTATTCAGACCCATACTGTGTGCTGAATTCCTAAGCGATAACCAGGCCAGGGAAACCAGAACTCATTTGATATTTCTTCATCTCTGGAACAGAGGGTAGAGCCTGAGAGGGTAGAGCCTGTGGGCTTATGAACGGTAGTTCGAGGCATGAAGCAGGAAGCTACGATGCTTTAGCTAATGGTAGTTCACACCATCTGATAGCCAGATTACACTGCCAATAAAAAAAGAAAAATAGTAAGGGCATCTGCCCTTTAGAGAATGTAGGCTTTGAGAGGTGGAAAGCCGTTAAAATTCACGGAACTGTAACTCTGGGTGTAGGCTCCGGTTGTGAAGATATATACACGGTTGCCTTCTCTCATAGTATGAGGGAATGAATACTTATGGTTCTCATAGAGGATGTCCATGCTGTCACAGGTGGGACCTGCGAGGATGACCTCTTCTGCACATCCTTTTTTATCACAGAAAATGGGGTATTTTATGCATTCGTCAAGGGTCTCAATAAGGCCGCCGAATTTTCCTATATCAAGATAAACCCACTTGTACTGGTTAAACCTGGCCTTCTGAGCGATCATTATGACTTCACTTACGATTATACCGGCATCGGCAACCAGAGAACGCCCAGGCTCTATAATTATTTCGGGAAGCTCTTCTCCGAAGTCTTCATGCAAAAAGCGGCGGATTTCATTGGCATAAGTCTCAAGGTCGTGGGCCTGAGCCTGGTATTTTGCGGGGAAGCCTCCACCGAGGTTGATCATTTTCAGCTGAATTCCCTTTTCGGCCACTGCTTCAAAGAGGTATTTACACTTGGATATTGCATTGTCCCACTGCCCGATATCTCTTTGCTGGGAACCAACATGGAAAGAAAGTCCGTAAGGTTCAAGCCCAAGCTTTTCGGCTTTCATAATCAGTTTGTATATCAGGTCAGGATGGGAGCCGAATTTTCTAGAAAGTGGCCAGTCCGCACCATCACTTTCTGTAAGGATCCTGAAAAAAACCTTTGAGCCGGGAGCTTTTCTGGATAACTTTTTCAAATCACTATCAGAATCCGTAACAAAGAGCCTTACTCCTTTTTCATAGGCGTAACCTATGTCCTTTTCTTTTTTGATCGTGTTTCCATAACTTATCCTCTCAGGCTCTACCCCGAGTCCTAGCAACTGATCAAGTTCGTAAACTGTTGCAACATCAAAGTTGGAACCTTTGTTCTTCAGAGCGAGCACTACCTCATCCATAGGATTGGCCTTTACAGCATAGTGAATTTTTGCAAAAGGCATGTGCTCTACAAGTTCGTCATAACTTTGCTCTATTCTCTGAAGATTGACGATCAGAAATGGTGTTTCTTTATCCCGGGAAAACTTCTTAATTTTATTAAAATCTTCTCTTGGAATGAAGTCCTCCAATGGGAATTCATAAGGCTCTTTTCTCATATCTACTCCCTTTTTTAACCTGAAATTATTTGTAAGCCGAACTGAAACTTTATTATGGTCTGAGTGAGAATCTGTTTAAAATCCGTTCATTTATATTGGGGGGCATATGTATATAAATTTTTAGTATGTTGCAGATTTGTTTCAGTTTAGAGATTTATAATTAATAATACAGACAATCCTTGAAATAAAACGAGTAAAATAGGATTTTAGGTATATAAAACTAATTCTTGTTGAATATACAGACTCAAAAATAACTAAAATCGAAAAATATTCACTATAAATCGTCAGATGTTTTAAAAAAGCCTGATTAAGCTTTTTTAAGCAATTAAAAATATCTATATGCTTTTTTAAGCAATTAAAAGCATTAAAAGCCCATTTTGATAGATCGGGCATACCATAAACACCTGTATGTTCCGGAAATATGCAGGTGCAGTTTTAACCTGAATAAGGAATTTAAATCTATAAATATGAAAAAAAATACTTTTTGAGTGAATAAATGGATATTAAGTTCTTTTTAAGCTATTATTCAGATAAATCTCTCTTTATATGGGTTTTTTAATTATCTCAAATGTATTTGTTATATCCAACTGTACAAATAATCTTCCGATATTTGTGGTATTAACTGTAAGAAAACTATAATGAGAAAAAATCAGCCAGCCAGAATCTCAACAGACTTTTTTCTGGTTTTGAGCAGCACTATAATTACGCTTATTCCTGCAAGAAAAAACCCGTAAACCATGACTTCTTTACTGATCTGGGAAAAAAGAAAAACAGCAGATAGAGCACCAAGAACCGGAAACAGGGGCAAACGGCCGATGCTGAACGGCACTCTAAAAGGGCGTTTTCTACCCGGCTCTGTGTATCGGAGCTTTATGAGGGAAATATTAACTATAAAAAAGACAATAAAAATCATAAAATTCGCAATATTTGCTACCGTTGTTATGTCTCCGAGGAGAAGAAACAGACTCGAAAAGCATGCAATTCCAAAAATTGCAGTCCAGGGAGTCTTGAAGAAGTGGTGTACACGTGCGAGGATTTTCGGAAGCGAACCTGCTTCTGCCATGCCGTAGACAATCCTCGACCCTCCAAGCATAACCACAAGTACGGTGTTCGTTGTGGAAAAAAGAGCGATCCAGGAAAGAAGGACAAAAGCTTTATCTCCAAGAGAAACAGCCGCAACATCAGCAAGTGGAATCTCTGAAATTCCGAGAACCCGAAAATCAAGCACACTTACAGCAGATACTGCCACACAAATATAGAGGAACACAGTGACGAAGATGGCAATAAGCAAAGCTTTGGGAGTTGTTTTCTCTGCATCTATCGTTTCCTGGGATAATCTCACAATATCTTCAAAACCAAGAAATGCAAAAATAATCAGGGCAGAAGCCTCAAAGACTCCTGAGAGGTTCGGAGTTTCAAAATAATTTACCGTTCCAAGATGAGGAATTCCCACGTAAATAATAATCAGAAGTCCCGAAAGTTCTATAAAAGTCATGAGAATAGCCAGCCGCGCGGACTCCTTGATGCCGTAAACCATGATCAGACTCAGGACAATAAACAGACTTACTGCCCCGATTAAAATTCCACCCCCAAAAAGGTTACTGAAGTACCTTCCGAATCCGAGAGCAACCGCAGAGCCGGTAATTGCTACATAATAGATTACGAGAAGCCCTACAAATAGACCCACACGTTCCCCAAAAGCTCTTCTTGTAAACTCATACTCTGCCCCTGCCCTGGGATACATAGAAGAAAGCTCCATATAACTAAGGGCGGAAAGTGCAGCAGTAAATCCTGCAAACAGAAAAGAAAGCCAGACCATATTGCCTGCAAGTCCTGCAGCTTTTCCCATAAGCACATAGATCCCGGCTCCGAGAATATTGCCAATTCCTACCAGAGTAATTTCCAGTAAACTCAGTTCCTTTTTTAGTTCAGATTTCCCTTCCATAAGAAAACCTCTTCATCCGGAACTTGAAATTCAAGCTCGAAGATCAGCTTAAAAATGAACCTTAAGCCTGTTCAAATCATAATTTCTCAAATTATGTTTAACTTTAAGAATTCTATACCAGATGATATTCTATTTCTGAATTCCGAATAATAAACACAAAAGTTAAACATGTTCAGCTCGCAGAGGTAAGAATGAAGGTTGAAAGGCTAAGTTCACTTACTCGCTCAATAGACCTTGATTATCCCACAAACAGGGCAATTGTGATAATTTCCCTGCTTTTCCTCTTTGGAATCTCAGGCTTTCAACTTTTCCTTGGAATGGATATTTCTGCGGCTTTTTACTCAGGCTTAAGAGCAGGAACATCGGTATTTTTTGCCTGGGCGTTTGCAAGGGAGCTTGACCCGGACAACGAACTCTCTGCTTTTTTTGCAGCTTTTTTGGGCTGCACAGGCTTTCTGTTTTTCCCTGCTCCTTTTTTGCTTGCTCTCTTCCTGGAACTTCTGCTTATTCGCATAGTTAACAGAAGTACCGGGATGCCTTCAAAAACTTCCGATTCTCTTGCGGTACTTCTGCTTTCAGGCTGGATTTCGCTGCAAGCAAACTGGACTTTTGGCTTATTTACTTCACTTGCATTTTATCTGGACTCTTTCCTTCCTGTACCCAATCGTCACAACCGTATCTTTGGAGGAGCAGCCTTTATCGTTTCAGTACTTGCTTTCTTAAAGGCTGCAGGACAAGAAAACACTTTTCTGGATATAGAAACCACTTTTCTGGATCTGCAATCAGGCTTACTAATGTTAATAGCAGCTCTACTTTTCATTCCTATTATCCTTAGCTCCCAAAAAATAAAATCAGGAGGGGACATGACAGGAATTCCTTTAAATCCTCTTCGAGTGCAGGCAGCTCAACTGACAGCTCTGCTGAGTGCAGGCTTGTTGACAGCTCTAAGGGGATGGGCAGGAGCCGAAAGCCTCATGCCTTTGTGGGGAGCCATTTTAGGCATTTCCCTTTACGGATATTTACGCATGCTACTGAAAAGATTACATAAGTCTTCTCAATCAGATTAACCGCATCAGTCAGATAACAGTATAGTGCTGACGTGGTGTAGCCTGACGTGGAGGAGCCTGATATGTATGCCTGAGAGGATTCCTCCTGCAAACCTCTTCCTCCTGCAAACCTCTTCCTCCTGCGATTCACTGAGTCATGCTTTCATTTTTTGAGCCAGTTCTCGGCCGATTTCCTCAACTTTTTTTAAGTCTTCTTTTTTAGCTCTGCCTTTCACCTGGTGGGTTCCCACAATCTCCATTTTCAAAGGAGCCAGGATTTCACCTGCCTGCTTCAGTGCCCCTCCACCCCAGCCAAAGGACCCGAGTGCAACCCCATACTTTGCCGGTGGGTTTAGAGCTTTTACCAGAGAAGCGCCGTAAAGGGCAATCGGGTGCATACCTCCCAGAACGGTCGGCGATCCAAGGACAATAGCCCGGGAATCAACCAGTTCTCTTGCAACATCCCCTATATCCGAGACTGTAAGATCATACATTCTAACATCTACGCCTTCTTGTAATAGAGTTTCTGCAATTGTCCGGACCATCTCCCTGGTGGATCCCCACATACTCACATAGACAATAAGGGCTTTATTCTCTGTTTTTCCTGCAGTCCATTTCGTATATGGACCTATAATTCTCCCGGGATCTTTGTAGATAGGTCCGTGGCTCGGGGCAATAATTTTTATGTCGAGATCCTTTATTTTTTCAAGAGCCTTTGCCCCCATTTTCCCGAAAGGCATCATAATTTCGCCGTAGTAGCGTTTTGCGAAAGGAATGAGATCCTCTATATCTTCATCATAGATACCCTGGGCTGTATGAGCTCCGAAAAAGTCGCATGTAAAAAGAACTTTGTCTTCAGGCAGGTATGTGAACATGGTTTCAGGCCAGTGAAGCCAGGGAGCTTCTATGAAACGAAGGGTCTTTCCTCCCAGATCGAGGCTATCTCCTTCAGCAATGATTTTGATCCTGTCTTCAGGTAGCTCATGGTAGAGCTTTGCCATCTTCACTCCTTTCTCAGTTGTTACAAATAAGGCATTAGGAGCTTTTTCAAGGATAAAGCTAATAGCATTGGAATGATCCGGCTCGGCATGGTTCATTATCAGGTAATCAAGTTTTTCCAGGTCTGAGACCATATTGATTTTTACCTCAAATTCCTCTTCAAAACCCGGATTTACAGTATCTATAAGGGCTGTTTTCTTCTCGCCTTTTACAAGAAAAGAATTGTAGCTGGTGCCCTCTGGCAGAGGAATTAATGAATCGAACATCCTGAGGTTCCAGTCTTTTGACCCGACGCTGAAAACATTCCTTGCAATCTCTGGAATATTATAAGTTTCCATACTTTTCCCCCATTCTTCCTTATGGAATAATAGAAAATATACCAATAGAAAATATACCGAAATTTCTGGCTGTTCCAACCAATTTTATAACTATATTTGTTATAACCATATTTATTAGATGTCTTTATTACATTATTAAAAGAGTTGTGTTTATTAAATATCGTTATTGTGTTTTTATTACAGCGGGATTTATTAAATATATATAAATATCTATATTGTATTTTTATAGTTTTATTTATTAAATATGTATATATTGTATTCCTCAAATATATTTGTTAGACAAAACCCTCTTTTTCACCTGCTCGTGCTGTCCGAAAAATCGAATTATGTGGTACATGTCCATGATAATCTTTCACCTCTTTATATTTTCTTTAAAAAATAAAAAAAAGAAAACTTTATATAGACAGCAGTAAGTTATCTCTTTCCTGTTCAGACATAAATTTACAAAATTATGATTGATACGGCAATCATTAAGTCTGAAAAATATTCGGTATTGAAATGAGGCTTTGAATACTTGAATACTCGAATATTCCAATATTCCAATCAAAAAAGAGGGATAATTATGAAAACATCATCAGTAGAACTTAATCCGAACAAACTGGTACAGTACCTCAATAAACCAGCTAGCGAATTCACCAAAGAAGACATTATAAAGTTCGTCAAGGAAAACGGCATTAAGATGCTTACTTTCCGTTATGTTGGCGGGGATGGGAGACTTAAAGCCCTCGCCTTCGTGATCAGAGACGAAGAGCACCTTGACAACTTACTTTCCGCCGGTGAGAGAGTAGATGGATCAAGTATTTTTTCATACATTGAGGCAGACTCAAGTGACCTCTATGTAGTCCCTAAATACAGGACTGCTTTCTTAAATCCTTTTGAAGAAATTCCCACTCTGGACATTCTCTGTTCCTATTTCGACAAGGAAGGGACCCCCCTCAAAAGCGCTTCTGAAACCGTCATGAAGAAGGCTAGTCAGACCCTGACCGAGAAGACAGGCTATGAACTTCAGGCAATGGGCGAACTTGAATACTATATCATTGCCAACAAAGATGAAGTCAACATGAATTTCCCGGCTGTTGACCAGAGAGGATATCACGAATCGAATCCCTTCACCAAATTCGATCAGCTCAGGAAAGAAGCAATGTTGTACATTTCCGAAGCTGGCGGAAAAATCAAGTACGGGCACTCTGAAGTAGGGAACTTCACTGATGACAAGTACTACTACGAGCAGAACGAAATCGAATTCGAGACTGACTCACTTGAAAACAGTGCCGACAGCCTGCTTATTGCAAAATGGATGCTCAGGATGCTCGCCGACCAGTATGGTGTAAGAGTCAGTTTTGCCCCGAAGATCACTGTCGGAAAAGCCGGAAGCGGACTGCACGTCCATATGAAGCTCCTGAAAGACGGAAAGAGTGTCATGGTCGAGAACGGGAATGTTAGCGACGTTGCAAAGCGTGCAATGGCAGGCATTCTTGACATCGCTGCAGGAATCACTGCCTTTGGGAACAGAATTCCTACATCCTACCTGCGCCTTGTTCCTCACCAGGAAGCTCCTACCAACATCTGCTGGGGAGACAGGAACCGCTCTGCTCTGGTCCGTGTGCCCCTTGGATGGTTCTCCGAAGGGTCCAACTCGATGGTAGCCCTCGCCAATCCGAACTACAACGAGGATTTCAGAGACCACAGCTACAAGTCGACCTTTGAATTCCGTGCTGCAGATCCTTCAGCTGACCTTTACCTCCTCTTTGCAGCTTTCGCTGTAGGTATCCGCCACGGGTTTGAGATGGAAAACGCCCTTGAGGTTGCAAAGAAGCTCTATATCAGCGTGAACATCTTCAAGGACGAACATAAGGAAAGGCTTGCTCAGCTTGAACACCTGCCTGCTTCTTGCTACGAGTCCGCTCAGGCCCTGAAGAAACAGAAAGACATTTTCATGGAATACGATGTCTTCACCGAAGGCATGATCAATGACGCCGCAAAAGAACTTGAAGCCCTTAATGACGACCAGCTCAGCGAGAGGCTCTACGGCAAGAACGACGAAATCAGGAAACTTGTGGACGCTTACTTCCACATTGGCTAAGCCTGATTGAAGTAATTTAAACAACCTTTTTTTCTTTTTTCTTTTTTCCTACCGGAAAAAAGCGGGGCTCAGTCTCTCCAGGGAGCAGGGCCCTGTAAATAACATTTTTTGTCCTTAGTTTTTACAATTTTTCTGACGCGCTGATGGTGTTTGAGGTTCTGCCCGGGACACAAAAAGAGATCAGACGGTTTGTTGACTAAAAGAACACAACCGCTGGATTGAAAATTCCCAAGCTTAGACCGGAACAACATTAAATAGCTTCTCAAACCGTTTCTGAACTAAATCCAGATAAAACGGAATTAGCTTTATTGAATCGTTTTTGTCCCAAACGCAGTCCGGTTTTCCCAAAATGAAAATTAAAAAGATGAGTAGAAAGTAAAAGCGACAGATAAACTGCCATGATACTGCGAAAATAGGTATTAATATTTTAAAACGGAAGCAGTCTCGGAGTCCTTTACTTCACTAAATTGGGTTATTATTTAAGGAACAATGATTATTCCCTGTCCCTTAGCTTAACAGCTGTTCCGTATGCAAGTATCTCGGCCGCCCCTGCCATTACCATGGAGGTCATGAACCTGACATTTACCACGGCATCAGCCCCCATTTTTTCGGCATCTTCCACCATGCGGTTGATCGCCTTTTCCCTTGCCTCTTCAAGCATCTCTGAGTATTCTTTCAGTTCACCCCCTACGATGGTGCGCAGACCTGAAATGATGTCCTTGCCAATATGCTTGGCCTGAATGGTACTACCACGGGCCATTCCAAGGGTATGTGTGATTTCCTTTCCTGCTATTGTATCTGTGGTTGCGATTATCATGTTCTCACCTAGTATCTTCTTTCAGTTTCCTTATCCTCAACACTCATTTTTTCCTTTATCAGGATCAATAAAACCAGCCCTATACCTGCTACAATTGCCCCAATAGACATTTTAAGTATCAGGCTGGACTCTATGGTCAAAAAATTATAAAGGGCATATCCCAGCAGCGAGAGGAAGCCCATTACTGTCAGTCCTATGCCAAGATTTCTAACTGCTGTGTTGCTGTTCATAAGAACACCTCTTCAAACAAAATTGGAAATCATCACAGAAACCAGATTGTTTGAGAAATGATATAATTACAGGATACACTATATCACTTTCTTTATATTAAGGATATGTTGTATCTAATGCAACCTCTACGAAAATGATTATTCGAATCATTCCAATATTATGAGAATAGGTCAAAAACCTGGTAGTTCACGCCTAATATTAAACCACTGTATGAAAATACTTAATAATTTGTGAAATATTGGTGGTGATCTGAAATCTACGGTTACTCAGGGTTTTCAGGGTACTCAAACTCATCCAGCGTCCTGGTGAAGCTGATTTATTGATGAGAGCTTTACGTGCAAGCCGGCGAAAAATAATCCTGTTCCAATTTACTGTTTTGACTCTGGTGGTGATACTGGGCTCCCTTATGTACGTAATTGAAGGGGCAGAGAGCGGGTTTACCAGCATACTCCGGAGCATCTACTGGACGATCATAACCCTTACAATCGCAGGATACGGAGACCTAGTCCCTGAGACTAATCTCGGACAGGCACTGGCATCAGTTATCATGATAATAGGCTACAGCATCATAGAGGTTCCAACAGGTATTGTCACATCCGAGATCACCTTTGCAGGCAAAAACATTAAAGGACAGATGTGTCAAAATTGCATTTTTGAGGGGCATGACAGCGATGCTAAATTCCGTGAGCGTTGTGGGGCAGAATTATAAGCCTCATATTTGACCGGTTGAGCCATTTGTTTCCAGAATCTTGTTCCATACTTCTTGCGAAGAGAATGAAGACTTCCCTGGCTCAAAGAGCTTTTCGAGTCCAGGGGAAAGGATCGACGAGTCAAGAATATCATCAGGCAGAAATGATGTCCAGGTAGGAATGTGCCTTTTTTGTATCAGAAAACCGGACCCTCAATTCCAATTTTGAAAAGAAGGGGAAACCATCCGTAGAATTGAAGAAATCCCGAACTCAAGCCGAATCAACCGGAATTAGCTTTATTGAGTCGTTTTTTTCCCGGACGTAAGTCCGGCTTTTCCAAAATACAACGAAAAAAGATCAGTGAAAAATGAAAAAGACAGCATAAAAGCGGATGTCTGAACAAAAAAAATATATTAATGTTTAAAAAAAGTCCACGCTCATATCACATTTAATCACTCTTTTTCTTTTAGGAGTGGGCCGCCAGAAAAGCTGGTGGAGGCTTTCGATATCTTCTCAGGACAAAACGGTTTTTTTGCATGAAATGAGAATTCTACAGAACTGGGAAGCAGGGATTTATCCTGAAACTCAAAAAGGACAAAACAGCAATTTTTTGATTTAAGCCGGAATTGCGGGGTTGGTTTTATCTATCTTTACGAATTCTAAAGGCAATTGTTTCTGAACGAAAGTCCAGAATAGATTCAGGATAAATTCAGGATAAATTCAGAAGAAAACCGGACTGATCCGCCAATGACTGATATAAGTAATCCAGAGAATATGAATAATTCAAAAATCACCATCATCTGTTCTGCCCCTGACCTTGCCAGCCAGAACATCAAAACTCATCTCTTGAACCTGAGAGAATGGAAAAACCTCAAACTCCCGCCAGACTCCGAATTTTCAGCAGCTAGAGAATCCACGGATGGAAAATTCAGGCTTGTAGATATTGAAGAAATCCATGTTTTTCAGGATGGACTTGACAAGAAACTGGAAACTGCAGGGCTGCCAGCCTCCCTGATTATCTTTGCCTCCAAGCACAGGAGCAAAGAGGAAGTGAAGTCCCTGACTGTGCACTGCACAGGGAACTCCTCGGATGAAGCCAGGCTCGGAGGACACCCGAGAGAGCTTGCGGTCTCTTCCCCGGCAGCCATGAAATCCATCCTGCTGGAGATGAAAAGGCTTGCCAAAGTAAAAGGGCTGGACTACGACGTAACCCTGGAAGTAACCCACCACGGGCCAACCGAACTAACTGTGCCCTCCATTTACGCCGAAATCGGGAGCACTGAAGGCCAGTGGGAAGAACCGGTCCCCGGTGAAGTAGTCGCTCAGGCCATCCTTGCAGTATCCCTTGAAAAAGTTCCCACTGCAGTTGGCTTCGGGGGCGGGCACTATGCCATGCGCCAGACAGGCCTGCTGCTGGAAACCGCCATCTCTTTCGGCCACAACTTTCCGAAATACCAGCTCGAATTCGTGGATGAGGCTCTTATCAGGCAGGCGGTCGAGAAATCAAATGCTGAATTTGCCTATTTTGACCGGAAATCCATGAAAAGTGAAGACAAAAAAAGGATTTCCGAAATTCTGGAAAAGCTTGGGCTAAAAGTCTTAAAAGAGTCTGAGATCAGAGAAAAGTACGGCAAGGAAGAATAAAGTTCATTGCATGGCAGCCCAGTATCCAGGGTTATTCCAATGCCTATAAAGGTCATTCAGGCACTCGGGGCAGAAACATCATGTTTGACATTGATCCTTTTTCTTTATTCCTCCGCTTCCTGTTCGGAGGAAGTGCGGTTTTAGCTTCCACTCTGATCGCCCGGACTTTCGGGGGCAAGCTCGGAGGAATCTTTGCTGCTTTTCCGGCAGTGTACCTGGCAGCAGTCATGGGCTTGAGCCTGGAATATGAAGGCGGGGAACTGCTGTCTGTGACCGAACAGCTTTCGAAAGGGGCATTGGTGGGAATGGCAGCAGATATCTGCTGTGCACTTGCTGCCAGCTACTTTATTCTCAGGTACGGATGGAAAACAGGCCTTGGACTTGCCCTTCTCCTCTGGGCGGTGCTTGCTCCGATGATTTACCTTATGTGGTTCGGGTTTTGAGAAGGGAAAACCAAATCAAGGGAAAACCAATTCAAGAGAAAACCGATTCAAGGGAACAAATAAGGGAAAACCAAATCAAGAGAACAAATAAGGGAAAAGCAAATCAAGAGAACAAAAATCAATCGGGGACTAAACCAATGGAAATCAAAAAAAGTCCTGAATCACGAGGCAGCTAATGAAACTCGATATCCGCGACCTGGGCCTGAGGTTCATTTTCGGGGGCCTGGCTGTTGCTGCCTGTTATGTTGTGCTCCAGCTCGTGCCTTCAAAATCCTTTGCAGGGATTTTTGCTGCTTTTCCTGCGGTAATGGCTGCAGCTGTTATTATGGCCGGACATTTCGGAAACTCCGAGCAGGCTGCCGATATCGCCCTTGGAGCTAGTGCAGGGATGCTGGGCTGTACCATCTGCGTGCTCACGGCTACCTTTTGCATGCAGCACCTTGGGAAGTGGGGACTGTCTCTTGGAATCGCCCTTGTATTCTGGTTTGTTAGTTCTTATGCAGCAATTATGCTGATGCAGGGCTTGCTGGAAAAAAGAAAAGAAAAAAGACAGTAAAAATTTTTCTTGCTTATTTTTTTAATTTCATCGGTTCTCCACAACAAGTTATGTTGCCGGTACAGCAAGTGTCAGTCGTGCAGCAGGCTTCTCCACATTCGTTTACTACTTTAAGCTCGAACCCGCACTCTTCACAAACAAGAATCTGGCCTTCCTTCAATTCGCCGCAGTTCATTTCATGTTACCTCAATTCGCTTGATAGAAAAAGTATGTAATTTGAGTTCAAACGGTTTTTGAAACAATGATTCTGAAGATTGTTATATAAAACTGAGAATCTTTTATGAACCTGAATCGAAGGAAAAAAGAGGGAGGAGCAGAAGTCGAACTTCTGTCTTCATTTCAGTTTGCCAGACCTCATTCTAACCTGCTTGAAATTGCCATTTCTGCCCCGATCCCGATTTTTGAAACACCTGTACGTTTTTTAAAACTCCTGTATACTCTGAGAAGCATCAGTCCGGAAAGAAGAAACGACAGAAGGTCCGAAGCCGGAAAAGCCGCCCAGACTCCAGCCAGCCCATACAAACGGGGGAGGATGATCACAAGAGGGATCAGGAAGAGGAGCTGCCGGCTAATAGAGAGCAGGAAAGAGGGTTTTGCCTGTCCCAGGGCCTGAAATAAGGTTGTTGTGACAACATTGCAGCCTATCAAAGGCAGCCCGAGGACCATAATCACCACAGCGCTTTTTCCAACTGTCAGATATTCCGGATCGGCACTGAAAAGCCCGAGGAGTTGCTCCGGAAAGAGGGAGATGACAAGGAGGCCAAGGAGCCCGAAAGCCGTTGTCGCTGCAAGAGACAATTTCACAGCTTCTACTATCCTTCCGAACTGTTTTGCTCCGTAGTTGAACCCTACAATCGGCTGCAGGCCAAAGGACATACCCAGGAGGGGAAGGAAGATGAAGGAATTAATCTTCATTGTTATACCAAAAACGGCAATTGCGACATCTCCTCCGTAGCTTGCAAGGGCATTGTACACAAAAATCATCATAACACTGCCTGATGCCTCCATTACAAAAGACCCAAGCCCAATAGCTCCGATTTCCTTAATAATGCCCGGGGACAGTTTCAATGTTTCTGCTTTGAAACGCACAGCTCCTTTTCCTTTAAGGCAGTATTGCAGGAGCCAGGCCGAACCCACTGACTGGGACAGCACGGTTGCAATTGCAGCTCCCTGCACCCCCATCCCGAAGCCGAAGATAAAAAGCGGGTCAAGGAGAATATTAAGGCCGCCTCCTATCAGCATAGCGTTCATCGCAAGGCGGGCATTCCCTTCGGCTCTGACGATATTCTGAACCGAGATTCCAAAGACAAAAACAATCCCTCCTGCAATTATAATTTCAAGATAATCTCTGGCGTAGGGAAGGATTCCGGGAGTCGAACCGAAGGCTTTCAGAATAGGATCAAGGTAAAGAAGGCAGGGAATTGCAATAAGCACACTGAGGATCAGGCTCAGGGAAAAAACATTTCCAAGGACTTTCTCAGCTCTTTCGGTTTCTCGTGCCCCGAGGGCACGCGAGATAATGGAAGAGCCCCCTGTCCCAAGAATAATTCCAAAAGCCATAATTATCATCTGAACCGGGAAGGCTATGGAAAGCCCACCTATGGCCTGAACACTCTCCGCTCCATAAGCCCATCCTACAAAAAGGGTATCCACTACATTATAGAGAGCCTGCACCAGCATTCCGATGATCACAGGAGTTGAAAGTTTAAACAGGAGTTTTCTGATACTCTCTGTTCCCAGAAATTCACTTTTTTCATCCATATTTTATTCTTCCCTGTCGTTTTTACTTCATGTACCCCGGCCTGTCAGGACGAGGAGGTTCAGATCCCGGTTCAAGAAGTTTAAATGCAGCCTTCTGGACCAGTTGCCTGAAAATTTCTTTTTCTTCCGGGGTGAAATCCGAAAGGAGAGTATCGACAAATGAAATCAGTTTTTTAAGGACAACCCCTCTTATTTCCTTTCCTTTTTCAGTCAGGTAAACCTTGTAAGCCCGGAGGTCATCTTTGTCCCTTAGCCTGTACACGTACCCTTCTTTTTCCAGGCTCTGGATCGCTCGAGTGCTTGTTGCTTTGCTTACTTTCAGAGCCTTTGCAAGGTTTTCCTGAGAGATGCCGTCTCTATTGTATAAAACCATTAAAAAATCAAATTGTCCGCTTCCGATCCGGTAAGCTTCAAGTTCCTTTGCCATGTATGCCAGGTGGCTCCGGTAGATGTGAGCGATAGGGCCGCAGATTTCTCCTGGGTCTTCCATATTTTATCCTCCCTTTTATTCTCCCTTTTTCCGAAGCTGAGAAGCTTGTTTTGAGATCAAGGCTATTTGGAATATAGTTTCATATGAAACTAATATGGTGCCCTCAAGGTTTTTGATGCATATAATAGTTTCGGATGAAACTATCTGAGAACAGGAATCTGGATAAAAACAGGAATCTGGATAAAAACAGGATACAACAGATTTGGCATGTTTTTAAATAAGGAAAGGAAGCGGGAGTTTATGTGCCTGAAAAGAAGTATATAGAACATATTGATGTAATTTACATATGTTCGATGAAGACCTTATCCTGAAATGGCTGGATGAAGGCACTATTGATCACGCTCAGGCAGAAAAGATGAGGGGAGATCTTGCGGAATATAAAAGGGAACGCAGGTCAAAAAAACAAATTATTGCCTTTTCGACCATAGGGGCTATTTTAATCGGGATCGGTGCCATTCTGTTTGTGGCTTCTAACTGGGAGAAAATCGGGGATATTGCCAGGGTTTTGCTGCTTGTTGGAAGTACAGTGGGCATACATTATGCGGGTTATCGTTTGAAATACGAGAAACAAAAATACCTCCGGCTGGGTTCTGCCCTGATTTTACTCTCAGCCCTGCTCTTTGGAGCCAGTTTCTTTTTAATTGCCCAGATCTACAATATCAACGCCAACAACAGTACCCTTGTCCTGATCTGGGGCCTTGGAATTTTTCCCCTGGTCTACGGCTACCGGTCTGCTCCAATCGCCGGGCTCTGCTCCCTGCTCTTTTATCTCTGGATTAGTCTTCTGTACGGGGAGAGGACTGATCTTAATAAATTGATTAATATCTGGGACCTCTTCCTCATCTCAGGCATTTCGATCTATTTTATAGGGATTTTGCATGGGCTGGCAGAAAAAGTAAAACATGCTGAAACCCCGTTTAAGTTTATGGGGCTGCAGGCTGTGCTCTTTGCATTATTTGTACACACCTTCGAGCTTGGGAAATATCAGGTTGAAAAAATCGTTCCTGTTATTTACGCCATCTCAGGAGTCCTTTTCCTGGCAGTCCTGCTTCCAAAATCACTCCGAGAAAGGCTTAAAAGTTTTCAGGCAGATGTGAGCATATCCATAGTTGCATTGTTAATGGCAGGGATCACTCTCACAACAATATACAGCCCGGCATCGGAAAAAACTTACATGATTCTTTTCAATGTCATCTTCCTCGGACTTTTAACCCTGCTCCTCTATGCCGGGTACAGCACCGAAGATATGGGGATAGTAAATACCACAATGTTCTGGTTTGTCATCCTCATTTTTGCAAGATATTTTGACTTTTTCTGGGAAATGCTTCCAAGGTCACTCTTTTTCATGCTTGGAGGGCTTGTCCTGCTGGTTATAAGTGTTGTTCTTGAAAGAAAAAGACGGGAATTAAAGGTCCAATTTTCCGGAGGGGAACAATGAAAGGGACAATGAAAGGAACAATGAAAGGGACAATGAAAAGCAGCTGTTTGAGATTTAGGGGTTATGAAGCAATGGCTCTTTCGGGAAAAGGGAGGTTCCGGGGATGAATCAAAAGAAGATCTTTTATCTCACGATAGTCTTCTGGCTCATGCTCTTTTCAGGTTTTATCCTGTACAAAGAATATACCCTGAGAACCGGGACCGAAGTTGTACTTAAAACCGAACCTGTAGACCCAAGGGATCTTTTTAGAGGAGATTACGTGATCCTCAATTACGATATCAGTACCCTTGACCTGGATGAGGTCCCAGTTGAAGATCCTTATTTTAACCATAATGACCGGATATACCTGGCAATTGAACTGGAAGACGGGTACGGGGTGCCCAAAAAAGTATACAGGAATCCTCCCGGCGATGAACTTTATCTCAAAGGTACGGTAAAAGAACTGATCTACGACTGGGGCGAAGATGAAGATGGCATTATAACAGAAGAACCTCACATTAAAGAACTCAGGGTCGAGTACGGTATTGAGAGCTATTTTGTTCCCGAAGGCAGGGGGATAGAAATAGAAAGCCAACAGTGGACCGGCGAAGAAGGAGTCGATGTAAAGGTTGTTGTTGACAAATATGGAAATGCCGTGATTAAGAGCTTATTGATTGGCGGACAGGAGGTAGAGATTTAGGCTTTTTGCAAAAAAAGCCTTTTACCTTCATGGGCTGCCTGTAAAAAAGTAACTGGTAGAAATTTCAAGTGTCCTCAAAATCACCAATTTTACGTGGTTTGCACACGTACTATCCTGAAGGTATTCCTATTCAGCAATTCATTTACAGTTTCGTATTCAAACCCCAAGCCGCCTAAATCTGTGATAAACCACTTAGGAATATGACTGCAAACGACATCCAGACTGTTAAATTCTCCATTTTTCAGATAGGGAATCAGAATTTTCTTTGAAGTCAACTCCGGATTTTTAAACATGATTTTTTCTATATTAATCGAAAAATCACCTTTATTCACACCGGGTTCCAGAAATTCGTTGATATCGAATTTACGGGGCTCTTCCTGCCGCTTCTCAATTGTCTCAAGCATGTCTTTTTTGACCGAATCAAGGACATCCGGCACATTGCTTTCCACAAGGAAGATGTCAAAGCCCGCTGCCTGAAAAGTGCCGGATGCGATACCCGGGATTTCACTTGCAACCACTACTTTTACATCACCAAGCTGCTTTATGGTATCCGCCACAGCCATTCGGACCGCTGCCATTCCTTTCGCATTGAAAACTTTATTTTCAAAACGGTTGAAGGCTTTCCATTCCCCACCGTTTTTCTCATATGTTGCAATGAATCCCGGTTCAAATATAGAACTCGTTTGCTGGTTTTCGTTTTCCACAACTGCAATTTTCAAGGCGCATCCTCCTTTAGTGTTAAATTTTATAATGTTCTCGGGCTGTGAGTGAACTCCCCCTCCCTGCAAGCCTCTGGCTGTCGAGGAAGGAGTTTCCTTCGAGTATTTACCTCATTTGCACAAGCTATATGGGCTTAATTCTGCAATTACAGAATATATCGTTTGCGACAGCACGAGCATAAAGCATTAAGGATACAGAAAACTCCAATTCTCTTCAATCCTCCATAAACTCCTTAACTTCCTTCAACATCTCCCGTATCTTAATATTCTGCGGACAGACCTCCTCACACTCCCCGCACTCAACGCAGTTCCCGGCCTTTTCCTCAGGGGACAGAAGAACTCCATACTGGAACCTGGCATTTGCCACATCATCAAGCATAAAAACGTCGTTAAGGTAGCTGAGGTTCCGCGGGATATTCACTCCTGAGGGGCAGGGCATGCAGTATTTACAGGCCGTGCAGTTGACTTTGATCCGGGCTCTGTAGATCTCCTTAACTTCTCTGATCAGGCTTTTTTCTTCGGCTGAAAGGGAACTGGAATGCCCTTCTTCCGCAATTCTCAGGTTTTCTTTCAGGTGCTCTGGTTCCGACATCCCGCTAAGGACAACACTGACTTCGGGATAGTCCCAGAGGTAGCGGAAAGCCCATTCTGCGGGGCTTCTTTTGATTCGGGCACGGTCCCAGACCATCCGGGCTTCTTCCGGAACCTTTGAAGCCAGGTTTCCACCGCGCAGGGGTTCCATGACCACGACTGCAAGCCCCTTTTCAGCCGCGTATTTCAGGCCTTCGATTCCTGCCTGAAAGTCTTCGTCCAGGTAATTTAACTGGATCTGGCAGAGGTCCCAGGGGTAGGCGTCCACAACTTCCTTGAAAACGTCCAGCTCGTCGTGGAAGGAAAAACCTGTATATTTGATTTTCCCGGCTGCTCGAGCTCTTTCCAGGAATTCTGTAACCCCAAATCTCTTCAGTTTTTCCCAGTAGCTTTTCTTTACGGCGTGCAGGAGGTAGAAGTCAATGCAGTCCGTCTGGAGCTTTTCAAGCTGCTCGTTTAAGAAACGGTCCATGTCCTCTTTGCAGTTTACGCGCTTGCAGGAGAGCTTGGTTGCCAGATGGACTTTTTCCCGGTAGCCTTCGGCAAGGGCTTTTCCCAGGAAAACTTCGCCCATCCCCCCGTGGTAGGAATAGGCAGCGTCAACGTAATTTACCCCGTGGTCAATTGCATCGCGGAGGAGGGCAGTTGCCTTTGCCTCGTCTATTTTGTCGGGCACTCCGTCGAGAACAGGAAGCCTCATACAGCCGTATCCGAGAATCGAAACCTTTTCGCCCGTGTTTCCTAATTTGCGGTATAACATTTTTAGTCCCTGTGATTGTGTCTATCCAGCAGTATAGAAGTAATAGCTTTAAAAAGCAAATCAAGGTTTCGTCATTTATTATTCTTTGTTTTATATAGAATCTTTCAATGTTTTGTAAGTGGATATGGAAAATAATAAGAGATACGGTTAAGAGATACTGTTATATCCGATCCTTGCCTATAACATATCGATTATTATGGGGCAGAACATCCAAGAAATCAAAGAAGTAAAGGGCTTTTTACCCAGGTCTGTTGTTTACGCTGAAAAGATAAATGAGGATTTTGGCGAAGGGCTTGCAGGTTTTTATAAAGCTGTCTGGGCTGAGAGGGAAGGCGGGCTTTCCATGAAACAGAAGCATCTGATGGTCTTTGCTATCGCCTGTTCCAACAACAACACAGAAAGCGCGGTCAAGATCCTGGAAAGGCTTCATAAATTCGGAGCCACACGAGCCGAAATTTCAGATACTATGATGATGGCTGCCTGGACTGGCGGGATTCAAAATTTCACGGATTTCAGTGCAGCTGTACTGAAGGAAATGGAGAGACTGGGCTATTAAATAGCCAGTTTTCTCTACTTTTTTATTTCTCTACTTTTTTATTTCTCTACTTTTTTAGAATCCTTTTTAAATCAGTTTGTCGTTTTAGTTATTATAATTCTTATGCAGGTTTATTCTCATGGGGTTATACAATATTTCACTCTCAGAATACTTTATCTAAATTTTCGATCAAATTTCATAAAACTCTCCTATATATTCCATAAAATATTGATAACATATTCGGAGACCGGCAAAAAATGTACTGCACAACTGAAGGAATGAGCAGGATACGTAATCCAGTTCTCTTTAGAGAAGTCCAGAAGATGGATCAGGTGTGGATCAGGCTCGTTGTTGGTATTCCGGTATTTATTTTCTGGTATGGTGCCTACCAGCAGCTCTTTCTCGGGAAACCTTTCGGGAACAATCCTGCTCCTGACTGGATGATGCTTGTCTTATTGCTGGTTTTTGGGGTTTTTTTCCCTCTTTTATTCTATTCCCTCAAAATGATCACCGAAATCAGGAAAGATGGTATGTACGTCCGCTTTTATCCTTTTCATTTTTCTTTCAGATCCTTTCTTTTCGAGACTATCCAGAGTTACGAAGTCATAACCTACAACCCAATCAGGGATTACGGAGGTTGGGGCATACGCTACGGGTTAAAAGGGACTGCATATAATGTAAAGGGTAACAGGGGCGTTCTTTTGGAATTTGCGGAAGGGCACAATGTAAAAAAGTTGATGATTGGCTCTCAGATCCCGGAAAGACTTTCCGAAGCTGTCCGCAGGGCAATAATATCGCAGACTTCAGGATAATCCGGTGATTTACAGAAGTGTTTTTTATTTGAGAAATCCTCTTATTTAAAAAGTTCCTGTAACGCCAAGAATATTTTAGTTTATTACTACATAATTTTTTCTATAATGTTTCTTCCTTATAGATCTTTTCTCAGATTTTCTTTAAGTATTTTATCACTAGAGTTAATTTTGATCATTAACTATATTTTTAAATTAGATTGGATATAAAATTTCTATTTTTTTCGGAAGGTTTATTTACTCTGTTTTAGTAGAGAAAAATATAAGGATTTTGAATCAATGGATTCTTACAGTATAAAATTTATTCACTGATCAATAATGTAAGGGATATGATGATCAGGGCATGTGTGGTCAGGTCATCATATAAAGGAAGGGAGGGGTTGTTACGGAACACCCGGAAACAGGTTTAATTTTTCGAGAAGTACAGGATATGCACAATAAAGTTTTTCTGGTTTCTGTCCTTTATCCTGCCCTTCTGCTCTGGTACGTTGAGATCTACAGCCTGGTCTTCGGAAAACCTGCCGGGATTCTGAATGTTCCTGAACTCTACTTATTTGCGCTCTGGTTTGTCTTCGGTATATTCTTCCCTCTTCTATTTTACTGTACAAAATATATCACAGAGGTCAGAAGGGATGGGATCTATACCCGTTTAATCCCTCTGAACCCCTCATTTAAGAAAATCCCTATTTATGTGGTTGAGGAGTGCAGTATCCAGGCATATGACCCTTTTACAGGAAAGGATTACAAAGATACAACCCACAAAGATACGACCCTTTCTAAGAGAGTAAATTTTGTTGTAATCCTAAAACTCATCACAGGGAAAAGAGTAGTAATCAGCTCCAAGAATCCAGAAGAACTCCATAAGGCAATTATGTCTGCTGTGACCAGTTTTTGACCAAAGCCTTCTTGACCAAAGCCTTCTTGACCAAAGCCTAAAGGACCGCGGAATTATAATGGAACTCGTTTACATAAAAAAAGGCAGCTTACCAAAAGTTCTGAAAAATATCATTGACTCTACATCCTTTTTCTTCGCTAATTGCATTTTATTCCTTCTTTTCGACTCTTGCTTTGACTTCTTCCTGAATATTTTTTGGCACATCCTCATAAGCACATTCCCACATAATACGTCCAGGCTTGTCATTGCCCGCATCATCAAGTGCTTGTGCTTCTTTTAAAATACCCATAACTTCCTTTACCCAATAGTCAACTTTGCTCAAAGGCTGATGGTCTTTTTCTATCAAGGGACGTATTTTGTTGATACTCCACATGAAATACGGAGTGCCGTCTTTCAATGGCGTTGACTTTGCATATCCTTCTTCAAGTGCTTTCTTAGTTGCTAATTTAGTTGTTGGATCTTTCAATCCTTCTCCTACAAGCAACTTACCGACTGCAATAGCAGATAATCCAAATTTTTTTCCTAAATTTGTCTGATTACTCCACATTTGTGTGAATTTCTTTTCCTTGCTCATTTCTATCACTGGCATTTTAGCTCTCTACATATTTCTTTAGTACATCTAAGGTTTGTCTTTGCAGGCGGGAATCCTTTTCCTCGAAAGTTCCGGCTTTCCCGGAAACAGCAGAGAGGGGAAAAAAGCAGTTTACTTCCCGAAAAAACAATAAAATAACGTCCTTCAAATTATATGAGGATTTTTTTATATTATTTTAAAACAATAATATGTTTCATGAAAAGGGGGTGTACCGGATATCTCCTGAAGATTAATCAAAAACTCGAGACATTAAAGCCGCTATCAATATCAAAAAGTTTGCACTTGAAACTTAATCCAGGAACACCCGTGGAACACGGGGTAGAGCCTGTGGCTTTGTGGAGGTTACTCCGGAAAGTCAACTACCCTCTAAATGTAAAGATTTAACGGGTTTCCTGCTGAGGTGTTATGAAGCTGGAAGTTCCTTTCCCAAAAATCTAAGCCGCTAGACAAAGATTTTCGGGAGGGGCAGTTCACAATATAGAGAGAATCATTAGAGAGAATCATATTTTATGGAACTTTCGGTACTTTGCCGACCTGTCTATCGGGGGAAAATAGTATGCAAATAACTCCATTTTTTGTGAGAGGAATAGCACACAGTTCATATATTCTTGCCGGAAAGCAAAGCTGTGCGGTCATTGACCCGCAAAGGGATGTAGATATCTATATCAAAGAGGCAAAATCCAGGGGCCTGAAAATTACTCATGTCCTGGAGACTCATCTGCATGCAGATTTTGTCTCCGGGCATATGGATCTTGCTGAACTTACGGGAGCAACAGTCTATGCCCCTCAAACTGCTAGCTGTGAGTTTGAACATGTAGGGCTCGTTGAAGGGGATAAGTTCGAAATCGAGGACATGAGTGTAAGGATCCTGGAAACTCCAGGGCACACCCCTGAACATATCTGCTATGTGGTTTCGGATACCTCCAGAGGTCCTGATCCGGCTGCTGTTTTTTGTGGGGATACACTTTTTGTCGGGGACGTTGGCAGACCAGACCTTTTTCCCGGAAAAGCCAGAGAACTGGCTTCCATGCTTTACGACAGCCTGCACAAAAAACTGCTTTCTCTTCCTGACTCCTGCGAGGTCTATCCTGCACACGGGGAAGGCTCCCTCTGCGGAAGGGCTATGGGAGCCAAACGTTCGAGCACAATCGGATATGAACGCAAATACAACTATGCTCTCCAGATCCCTGATCGGGAGGGGTTCATAGAGGATCTCACAACAAATATGCCTCCGGCACCTGACCATTTTAGCCGCTGCACCGAAATCAACAGGAAAGGGCCCACAAAACTCAAAGAAATTCCGCCACTAAGGGAGATCCCTCCGAAGGATTTTTTCAAATTCGCCGGAAGGGACGATACAGCAGTTCTTGACAACCGCCATTATGATAGTTTTGGAGGAGAACATGTCTCAGGCTCCTGGTGTATCGATCTTCGGGGTAACTTTGCTACCTACGCAGGCTGGCTCCTGCCTCCGGATAAGCAGATCCTGCTCGTCTCAGACGATGAGGAAGATGCAAGGAAATCTGCGGTCTGGCTGCGCAGGGTGGGGCTTGACAGTATTGTAGGTTTTCTGAAAGGAGAAATGTTTGCCTGGGTAACTGCCGGACTCAGGGCTGCCCATGTGACACAGATATCGATTCCTGAACTCTATGAATGGGCCCGAAGTAAAAATCCTCCTGTAATTTTAGATGTTCGGGCTCCTTCCGAGTATGAGAGTTTCCATATAGAACATGCAGTAAATATTTCGGTCCAGGAATTGAGGGAAAGGTACAGGGAACTTGATCCTGAAGCTGAGTATGCAGTAATTTGCAGCACAGGGCACAGGTCAAGTATGGGGTGCAGTATTCTCAAAAAACACAGATTTTCCAGGGTGAATAACGCTTCAGGCGGAATGACCGGATACAATGCTGCGGGTTTCGGACCAGAGTGCCCGATGTGCGCTCTTTCCTGGGCTGGAAAAGCAGGTAGGAAAGAGGCAGAGGTCGCCCGGAAAGTGAAATGAAGATATGAATATTAGTTCCATTATTAAGCGCATCTTCCTTTACGGCAACAGTGCTTGCTGGCCCGTTTTAGCCAGTTTCCCTTTTAACGTTTTCAGACCCCATGCACATCTTCAGTTGTAACATAGGGGAATATACTCTGCACAGGCAGAAGACTCCGAGAATTGTACCGGGTCATTTGATCGGCTTATAAAAAACTTCCAGAGAATTCCCTGCCGAGGATCCTGTAATTTTTGAGGGCAGGGCATCTGTTGAACTGTATCACAATTTAAAGGGCAAGCTCCTGAAAATAGTAGATTATGGACTCAAGATTTAACCGGGTGGTTTTAATTCTATCAATTGCGTTTTTTCTTGTTTTATTCCTCTTATCAGGAGGCTCACTAGAAAGGCTAATGATATCTTGATTCTGAATACTTGAGTCCTGTTTTTCTTCCCTTTCCGAGAATTCTCTGTCACTTTTAAAATTATAAAAGGGGGCGGAAAATGCCGAAAACTGTCTAAACATTAACGGGTGTGGTAGATAAATATTTATAATAAGTATAAGTACTTTATAATGAGGTAAAAACATAAAAGAACTTTATAGTGGGGGAAGACATAATGAAAATTAGAGTAGTTAGTTCCAGGGAAGAGATATTTACTCTTAACCCTAATGAGCGTGTTGTTCATCTGGCCTTCAGGCCTTCGAACAAGGACATCTTTGCACTGGTGGAAACCTGCCCGAAAATTGAGGTAATTCAGTTACCAAAATCATACAGGCGCACGGTCTCAAAGTCCATAGAAATGTTCCTTGAGATGCAGAGAATCCAGCTTATCGAAGGAGATGTCTGGGGCCACAGGAAAGATATTAATGAATATTATAGTATTCCATCTTCAGTGATTGAGAAGATCAGAGAACTGAAGATGGAGGGTACACCTGCTGAGAGAATCGAAGAAAAGGTTGCAAGGGAAAGCAAGCTGAACCCTGAAATGATTGCTTACATTCTGACCAAGGAAGCTCTTGCCTGAAATCTTATAGGGCCGGACATATTTTCCTATGGATTGTCGTATTTTCAATGCAGATAAGATAATGTTGAAAGATTCACAATCTTTCAAGAACCCTTATTTGTTATACAATCTCCAGCTTAAAACTTTAAGTTTAAGGATTCTGGAAGGTACCCTGACCTGAGATAATAGTCAACTACCCCATGCTAAAGCATTGTGGCTTGCAAAAGCCCTGGTTGACCAGCCTGAGTCTTAATTGACTACGTTGGAAATGTCATGATACCTACGAATGCTTCCTCAGTTTGTAGCTCTATCGTGTAGCATTAAAAGTCCTGAGAGGTAGGGGTGGTGTGCTACACCTGACAAGCATATCCAACATTGGCGAGGGGAAACGGTTTTCCAAAACCGTGTTACCTGCTACGGAAATTCGATTCCAAAGCAGAGTGGAGAAATCCAAACGTGGAAAGGAATGCCAGAAAGTTGACGGCATTCCTCCCTGCGCTAAAGCAACAGGGCTTCCTGCCTGTCACATGTGAACCTCTATCTAGCGGGAACTAGCAGGTAGTGGGAACTAGCAGGTAGCGGGAACTAGCAGGTCAGGGAAACTCCAGGGAGATTCCATCATTTTTTTTCTGCAAATATTCAACTTATCAACGTTTTCAACTTTTAAAATTTTATTGGACATATCAAGTTTAGACTTGTTGCTAATATTTGATCTAATTAATCCGGACTTATTAAAAGACTCTGCTTTTTCTTCAGGTAAGAGGGGGCGAGGGAAGGTAATAACTTATATATTTTAGGCGGCTGTAATCTTTTTACTCTTTCCTGTAATTTTTTTAGCATTATAACTGAGAGGAGACTGAAGGGTGAAACTGGAACTTATAGAGCTGATTTTTCTTTCCGACAAGCGAAAACAGTTATTGCTTTTTCTGAAAAGCGGGCCCAAAAATATGGGTGAAATTACGGAAGCTCTTCAGGCAACTTCCACTTCAATCCTTCCCCAGATTAAAAAATTAAAGGATATGTCCCTGGTCGTTCAGGAGGACAAAACCTATAGTCTTTCTCTTATAGGAAACGTTCTAGTTGAAAAAATGCAGCCCCTTATCAGCACTATAGAACTTTTTGAAGATAACTTTGATTACTGGTCGGAAAAGGACCTTCAAGGTTTCTCTCCTTCTTTTCGGAAGAATCTGGGAGAACTTGGAAAATGTAAATTGATCCAGCCTGACCTGGACCGTATGTTCGAACTCGACCAGGAAGTTGTGAAAAATCTGTCTAACTCCACCCATGTTTTTGAAGCCATAGCCTACTTTCATCAGCCCATGATTTCTTTCTGCCAGGAGCTTGCAAAAAAGGGAGTTGAATTATCCTTTATAATGCCCGAGTCTGTTCTTCAGCGGTACTATACTGACTATATGGAGGACTTCAGAATTATGATGTCTCTTGATAATGTGAGATTTTTCCGGTATTCTGGAGAACTGAAGATTGCAAATCTTGCTGTTAGTGATAAGTTTTTCCTGATATCCCTTTTCCCGAAAAATCAGAGGCACTTTGACAGAGAGAACCTTATATGCTACGAACCCTCTGCCCGACAACTGGGCACCGAATTTTTCAACGAATTACTGCTGGATTCAACCCTGGTTACCGAAATACCTCAGGAATGAGCTCAACTCTGGCCATAAATGTACACTGTACAGGACTACTTATACAACGACTTATTCAAATACCTTATACCATACAAATACCTTCTACTATACAAATATCTTTTACAGAAAAACTTGGCATCGAAAAATTGTAAATCTTCTCAAACAGGAGGTAGTATCATAATAGGTTTTTACGAACAGAAGGCGGCTTATGGTAAACAAATAAGATTGCTTATGTTTGCAGGTCTGCTGCTTATCCTGGTATTTTACATCTTTTCTCTTACAGGGCTTTTCGGCTTTGGTACCGATCCTGAGGAAAAGTACGCTCTGCCTCTTGTCCTCCTCATTTATCTTGCTGCAATGTGGAGCTTTTTTGGCATGAGATTCCAGATAACTTCCGACAGCGTGGTTGCAGTTTTTCCCCCATTCAGGTACAGCATTCCCTTTTCCGACATCAGCTCGGTAGAGATCATGGACGAATTTCCGTGGTATATGGGGTGGGGCGTCAGAACCTGGGGCCGCAAGCTAATTTTCGCGGGAAAACACGCAAAAGCTGTAGCAATCAGGAAAGGAAAGGGTTTTTTCAGGACCGTTGTCCTGGTTTCTGAAAACCCTGATGAATTCAAGAAAAGAGTGGAAATGGCCCTTAAATAATTCGGGCCACTAATTTTTAAACAGTCCAGACCGGTTTACTTTTGAAATTCAAAAGTTCTTGCTTTATCGCGGCCTTTACGTTATTGCTGCTTTTGTTACTCTGCCTTTTTGCTTTTATGTTTAAGTTTTTCTGCAATATCTATGCCGAGCCGCTTGCATTCCTGCAAGTCCTTGTCCGTGGGCTTGTGAAGGATCCGGAGTACGGGGTCCACCACGCTCATTCCCACTTCCCTCATTTTTTCAGCTATCAATATGGGGGCTTCTCCGCTCCACCCGTAAGACCCGAAAGCAGCCCCTATCTTACCCTGTGGGTTTGCGGAAACAAGAGTTTCATTCATGAACTTTTCCATGGGCAGTAGCATTTTGTAGTAAAAAGTCGAAGAGCCAACTGCAATTGCTGCTGCTTCATTGAGTTCTTCGGGCTTTACATCATAGAAACTGACAACCTTTACATCCACGTTCTTTGACTCAATCCCTTTCCCTATTGCTTCGGCCATATCCTTTGTATTCCCTGAGGTACTGAGATAGACTACTATTGCTTTCAACCTGTATCCCCCTAACGATATAATTAATTATGATAAATTTTGATAATGCAAATCCCGGAAAAAGGAGAGCAAAAACCGGCAGTTGCGTATCTAAAGCTCAGAGCTTGAAGGCGTAACCCTGGGGCTTTCCTCGCTCCCCAATTCAGTATTATTTATAAAAATTATTTTAAATAAGGGTTTCGTTGTCCTGGCATAGTTCGAACTTCAGACAGCCCATTTTATATCAGGTCTGCCTCTATACGAATTGGGGCTATATGGGTAACTACCTGGAGGGCGACGCTCTCGAGGAAATCGCGGACTTCCAGGGGAATCCTGTCCACAGTGTGGGAAGCAAAGTTCAGGCTGCCTATTATCTCTCCCCTGTGCTTCATAGGGATTACTGCAACTGCAGTGATCTTTTCTTTCCTGAGCAGATCTGCCATCTCTTCAGCATAAAAATCCAGTTTGTAAATGGGTTTCTCAGTCCAGACCTGCTTTGCTTCCGGAGAGTCTGCCCTGTGTGCAGAAACACTTTTCACAAATTCGGAGGAAAGCCCCCTGTGTGCCACCAGGTTAATCTGGTCCATAAGCTCGTCTTTTAAGTATACACCTCCGGCATCTATCTCTGTTATTTGCAGGCAGGAATCAAGGACATGAGAAAGCATGGTCTGAAGGTTCCGGGTGGTGCTCAGGGATATCCCGAGTTCTCGCTGGATCTCGAGCATTTCCTGTGCTTTTTTTCGGTCGGTAACATCAACAATTATTCCTTGAAAGTAAGCCGGAATACCGTCACTATCTCGCGGGATATACGTCCTCTCCTCAACCCAGCGAATATTGCCATCTGCTGTGAAAATTCTATACTCCATCTCAAAAGAGTCATAACCTTCTCGAATTGAGCGTGCAAGGCTTTCAGAGACCAAATTGATGTCCTCTTTATGAATTATGTCTCCGTAAAGGATTCTACCTGAAGTGAAGTCTTCTACAGTATATCCAAACTGCATTACATTTTCTGAAACGAACTCTACAGGCCAGTTTTCCATATTTTTCCACAGGAAAGCTACTGCAGAGCTTTTCTTGATTATCGATTTCAGTAGTTTCTGCATTTCGAGAGATTTTATCAGGGCGTTTTCAACTTTTTTCCGGGAGGTTATGTCCAGCACTATCCCCTGAAAGCAGTTCACGTTCCCATCTTCCTCTCTCTGGATAAAGGTCCTTTCGTTTACCCAGCGCAGGTCTCCGGCTTTTGTAAAAATCCTGTATTCCGAATTGAAGCTTACTTCCCCTTTCTGGATGCGTCTCTCGAGTTCTTCTTCAACCTTTTTCAGGTCATCGGGATGTATTATCTTACCGTACAGGATTTTCTGTGATATAAAATCGTCAACTGTATATCCAAACTGTACAACATTATCCGAGACAAAAGCTGCAGGCCAGTATTTTTTATCCCTCCACAGAAAGACTACTGCAGGGCTGTTGTTGATTACTGTGGTCAGCACCTTCTGCATCTTAAGAACTTTTTCCAGTTTTTCTTCATTGCTCTTCCGCTCGGTGATGTCGAGAACCACTCCCTGAAAGTGGGTCACCCCTCCTTCCGAGTCTCTCTGGATGAAGGTCCTTTCGTTTACCCAGTGCAGGTCCCCGTCTTTTGTATAAATCCTGTATTCCATATTGAAATCCGGAGCTCCGCTCTTTATCCTTTTATCAAGTTCCCCCTCAACTGTTTTAAAATCTTCAGGGTGTATAATGTCCCCGTACAGTACCCTGCCCGAGATGAAATCTTCTACTGTATATCCAAAGTTCACCACATTTTCGGAAACAAACTCTGCAGGCCATTTTTCTTCGTTTTTCCAGAGAAATGCCACTACCTGACTGTTATTGATTATAGTTTTCAGGGCTTCTTCTCTTTCCAGAGCTGCGTAGAGAGCTTGTCCCCTTTCGCCATCCGCAGCATCTACTACATGGGGATAAGTGTTTAGTTCTTCTCCGTTTTTTGAAGTCTCGCTGTCCATTTTCTTTTAACCGCCTGCACAGGAATATTTTCGATAGTTTTTTCCTGGATAATGTTTTGAAAACTGGAGATAACTGGAGATATGCCGGATCTCAAATTCGTCTGTGTGCGAATTTTCCGGTTTGTATATTTGCTGTCGACAGGTTTGCCTGTAATTTTCGGTTCGATTTCTTTTATATAATAATGTTTTTATTGAATATCAGTTTTTTTGATCCATGAATTTTTTGTACCAGTTAAGTTGCATTCTATAGAGCCGAAAACTATTTCCCAATAAATCTCCGGTTTCTCTCAAAACTGTCTAAGCTATCCGTATTCATTTTTAAAGCATAATAGAAAAGTATTTATAATACATATACGGTAGTAAGATTCCGTAATCCGTGTTTGTGGTGCGGCCCTACCAGCCAGATGAACTCCACCACCAACAAAAACAATTGGCTGGAGAACACTGTGAACCCGCATGCTCTGTCATGAACCCTTCACGAACCCCAACAGAAAAATAGCTCCCCCAATTTGGGCGCTAGCCGACCATATCTGAAGCTAAAGCGGGTTTCAGGAAAACGGGCACATTACCTTCAAGACTCACGAATACGGAATACATAAAATGGCAAAACTTAATGGCAAAAAGCCTGAAAAAGGTAGAGTGACAAAATAGTCCAAAAAGCATAAAACCTCCATAAAAGGATCTGCGGTACGGTTTTGAGGGAAACCTTACTGCGATTCCTTTGCTTTTCAAATCATTTTGTCCGATTAGCTTACTTATTTCTGTTTTTCTTATTCCAATTTCTTTACTTTGGCTTTTTTACTTCAGGTCTGTTTACCCGTGTCGAAATATAATTTTGGGTTGTGAACTACCCCCACCTGTCTCTTCGCTTCGAGGAAGGGGACTTTTCACTGTGCCTCCGCACTCCCCCAGGTTAAAAATGAATTCCATGATCTATTTGAACTTTTTTTCGGGTTATTTAAAATATTTATTGATGTTCTGAATTCAGAGTTCGGAACCTGGGTTATTTGGAACTACCGGTTTATAGAAATAGTTTATATATATCCACTTTCTAAACTAAATCTATGGAAGAGGGCAAGATTAAGAACACGATAACAAAGAGTTTCGAACTTCAGGACTACTGGATAAAAGAAACAGAACTTTCCGGATTCTGGGCAGATCTGCTCAGCAAAGAAGAACTGACGGTTGAGGTAAATTACAGGCCTGAAAACAAAAAAATTTTCAGCCCGGCAGAAACAGAAACTCTTATCCGCGAAATCTGCGGGAAATGCGACAGTTTTGAGGCCCAGCTTCCCGAAAATATAAAATGTGAAGTCACCTTTAAAGACTTCGGGGGAAAGGTCTATAAAACCGACCAGCCTGATTTTGGACTGCAACCAGGGGAAATAGACGAAGTTAAGGTTGCTTACCGCTTCTATGTAGCTTATTATGTTTAGTCAAGTTTAACAGTTAACCACAGACTCTATCAACCGGCAAGAATATTATCCTACCAAAATATCACCCAGCCAAAAAACCAAACAAAAACAGGTAAAGGAGCGTGAAAAATGCCTCAACCAGGGAAAAACCCAGGTATTGCTGCAGTATTGTCATTCTTCATCCCAGGCCTCGGGCAGATCTATAACGGTCAGATCATGAAAGGGATTAGCTTTATCATTCTTGCCTCGGTTTTCGGCTTCCTGACAGTAGTTTTAATCGGGTACATCCTCTATCCGCTGTTCTGGATCTACAACCTTTATGATGCCTACAATACTGCCAGGGAAATTAATGAGAGATATGGTGGATACTATTAAGTATAGAGGATATTACTGAAATAAACTTTCAGGAAGACGATTTTCTTCCATTTCTCAGAAACTGACAAATAGAACTCTCACCAACTTATTAATGGTGATCGGGAATGACCGTCGAACCTGAGATTCCTTACAGCGCTTATGATCCCATGATGAACACGATACTCATTTTTTTGCTGATTTCATTTGTTGCTCTACTGTTGATTTTTATTTCTACAAAGAAAGTCACAAAAAAAATGCGTGAAGAAAGAGATAAAGCCGAAGCCGAAAGAATTGCCCGGCAGATTGCGGAGAAAAAAAGACTTAAAGAGCTGATGGAGGAAAAATAAGGAAACTAACCGATTTCCTGGGACAGAAATGGAGTAAAAGATAAAAGCCCTTTATTCTGTGAAAGCGTATCCGATTTAAAAAATTAAAATTAATTCCTTATTCCTTTCAAATTCCTTATTTCTTTTTTTGCTTTCGGTCGTTCGTCGTTATCCAATTGATATTTTGAAACACTTCAATGTTAGAAGGTCTCGTAGTGTCCACTTTGAATCTGTAATCCCGCATTCTTTCGCAGGTGTATTTTTACATTCAATGCCTCTTTCATCTTTATTGATTCAAAAGAGCTACTTTATAAAAATCAAGTCCATCTATAACATATATAAACCTTGTAGATAGCATCGCGTTGATCCTCAAGGATTAATGATTCTGAATAGTGGTAACCGAATTGATACGATATTTTACCATGAAGTGACAACAGGGTGACCAAATTATAATAAGCTCAAACACAGACCTTTATATTTTTTCTGTGCCCAAACAGCTCTAATTAATTGGCTTATATTCTCTTTATTTAAACTTGATTGCTACACATTTTCTTTTTTAATTTCGTCTGCCAATAAGATAATCATATCTATTTTAGATCTCCCAGGTTCCACCGAAACTACTATATCTCTTGATAAATATTTGATCCTTTAGAGAGATCTATTTGAGGCGGTAGGGGATAAGCATTTCATATATTCCTGGGCTATCTGCTCTCATTTAAGATTCCAAACTCATTTAAAATTCTAAAAACTTTAATAAGTAGGACGTTTTAAATATCTTTGTTCTTATTTCCGGGGGCACAAAACGAAATGGAATTCTCTGTACTGGCAAATGTTGACGTCATTCTTGGCTTTGCTATCTTCATCCTTACCATATTTTACAAATTTGAAGTCCCTTCTGTACTGGGCTTTTTTGTAACCGGAATGCTGATAGGGCCGTATGGGCTTGATATTCTGAGCGGCGGGCAGAACATGGAGTTGAATGCCGAACTTGGCATCATTTTCCTGCTTTTTACTATCGGAGTCGACCTTTCCTTAAAAGAACTCTGGAAGATGAAAACGGCCGTAATGGCAGGAGGATTTCTCCAGATTCTCTTTACAACAGCTCTTGCCCTCATTGTCTGCACAGGACTGGGGTTTAGTCCTGCTACATCTGTTTTTATAGGGTTCCTGATCTCGCTTAGCAGTACCGCAATAGTGCTTAAAGTCCTTCAGGATAGAAATGAAGTCTATACTCCACATGGAAAAACCTCACTTGCAATTCTGATATTTCAAGACCTCGCTATCGTACCTCTTATTCTGATAACTCCTATGCTTGCAGGAAGTTCTGTGAGTTTTGAGGGGGCACTTCCGAATATTTTCTTCAAAGGCTCCCTGATTATTCTAGTTTTTATCCTGAGTGCCAAGTTTCTTGTCCCCTATATATTTTACCATGTAGGTAAGACAGGCAGCAAACAACTTTTCTTCGTCAGTGTTGTTTTTATCTGCTTATCAGCATCTATCTTTACCTCAAGCATAGGGTTGTCTCTAGCTCTTGGAGCCTTTTTAGCCGGGATTGTAATCTCAGGATCTCAATACAGCCATCAAGCAATGGGTAATATCCTGCCTTTGAAAGACATGTTTATGAGCTTTTTTTTCGTGTCTATAGGCACGCTTCTTGATATCGGTTATCTGCTTGATCACCTTCCTCTTCTTATTCTTGCAACGATCACTCTCATTGTCATAAAATTAATAGCCGGAGCGGGTGTAACTTTCCTTCTTGGGTCTCCTCTCCGCACAACTATACTTACCGGGCTTGCACTGTCTCAGGTAGGAGAATTCTCTTTTGTCCTTTCCAGGCTGGGACTTGAATATTCTCTCCTGACAAAGGAAACCTATCAGGCGTTTCTGGCAGTCTCCATCATTACTATGGGAGTTACACCCTTTGTGATCAATGCTTCTTACAGACCTGCTGAGTTCATTGTCAAAACGGCTTCAAGCACGGCTTTTGGTATGAAACTGGTACAGGGCATTTATTCGGAGCCCCTTGATGCTGAAGAACAGGCCGATCCTCAGCTAACAGACCACCTTATAATAGTAGGGTTTGGCTTTTCCGGAAAGACAGTCTCGAAGGCTGCAAAAGCCGCAGGTATTCCCTATATTATTATTGAAATGAACCCTGAAACCGTGAAACAGGAGAAAACAAAAGGGGAAAAAATACAGTATGGAGACGCAACCTTCGGGGCTGTCCTGGAACATACGGGAATAAAGAATGCAAGAGTCCTGGTAATTGGCATATCTGACGCAGCTGTTACAATGAAAATTGTAGAGAAGGCAAAGGAGCTGAACCCCAACATCTGCGTCATTGCAAAGGTCCACGACCTGCAGGAAATGAAACGGCTCAATGCCCTGGGGGCGGACGAAATAATCCCTGAAGAATACGAAACCTCAGTAGAGATCTTTGTCCGCCTGCTTGAAAAGTATCTTGTCCCGAGGGAAGATATTGAAAAAATGGTAAATGATGTGCGAGCTCACGGTTACAGGAGACTGCGAAAACCGGTCGTTGATCCTGGCATTGACAGCGGGTTCAGCATAAAGGACGGGCTTCCGGGAATCGATATTCAGGTCCTCAAAGTAGGCAAAGGTTCTGATTTCGATGAAAAAACCCTTGCAGATCTGGAATTCCGGAAAAAGCATGGAGTAACCGTAATCTCGGTCCGCAGGAGCTCGGATATGTTCTATACTCCGAATGGGGACTTCCTTCTTCAGGCAAATGATGCCTGTATCCTCCTGGGAAAACCAGAGGAACTGTATGACGTAAGAAAATTCTTTGAAAGTGTCCGGGAATAACCGGCACTCTCCTATTATTTTACTTTTTCCCCTGCAATTTCCATCTAATTTTTCTTTTTCCATACATACAAATATATCGTATCCATCCAGACTTTTCCCCATGCGCAGGATAATTCTCGCGTCTGCATCCCCAAGGAGAAAAGAACTGCTTAAACAGCTGATAGGAGACAATTTTGTTGTTTTCCCAAGTTCTTATGAAGAACCTCCTCATCCGGGGCTGAACCCTGAAGAGCTGCTTCTGAAGCACTCTGTCGAGAAAGCCAGGGATGTGGCAAAACACTTCGATTCCGGGATTGTAATCTCTGCTGATACGTCGGTGCTCTATAATGGAGAAATTCTGGGAAAACCGCACCTGCCGGAAAAAGCTGAAGAAATGCTGAAAAAGTTAAGCGGGAGGAAGATTCAGGTTATAACCGGACTCACGGTCCTGGACCTTGACAGCGCGCAGGAAATCAGTGAATCTGAATCAACAAATGTCTGGATGGCTAAAATAGGCAAAGAACAGATTTCAGCTTATGTCAGGACAGGAGAGCCACTGGATAAAGCAGGGGCTTTTGCAGCTCAGGGAAAAGGGGCGGTGCTGGTGGAAAAAGTGGAAGGTGATTTTTTTAATGCGGTTGGGCTTCCTCTTTTTCGGCTGGGAAAAATTCTGGAAAGGCTTGGGGTGTCGGTGTTTGAAGAAGGCTTTTCCTGACTCTTCTTTCCTGCTCGGAGATTCAGGCTCTATTATTCAGGGGGATGTGCCAGTAGCTGCAAAAGTAATAAAGCAATTAGAAGTAATAGTAACAGATAGGGCTGATTAACTGAGAAATGAGTAATAATTTACTAAGAAGTGAGTAATAAATTTACTAAGAAGTGAGTGATATGACTTATTAACAGGAAATAAAATGTGTTGAACCAAGTGTTGAACCGTATTTTTAACATATGCTCTGAGGCACTTAAATAACCAGAGGCGTTCCGAATGCTGCAAGTCTACAATACCCTGACAAGAGAAAAAGAGATCTTCAAACCTGTAAAGGAAGGTGAGGTTTCGATTTATGCCTGCGGGCCTACGGTCTACAATATGCCCCACATAGGAAACTATCGGACCTTTCTGATGACGGACAATATCGTGCGGACCCTCGAATACCTCGGGTATAGGGTAAAACTCGTAATGAACATTACGGACATCGATGACAAAACTATAAGGGACTCAAAAGCAGCAGGTATATCTCTTAAGGACTTTACGGATAAATACACGGCAGAATTCTTCAAAGGCCTTGATATGCTGAACATAAAGCGGGCTTTTGCATATCCAAGGGCTACGGAAAACGTTGACGGCATGATCGAACTTGCACGGAAACTGATCGAAAAAGGGCTGGCTTATGAAAAAGACGGTTCGGTCTATTACAGGATTTCGGGATTTCCAGATTACGGCAAGCTTTCAAAGATCGATTTTGATAATATCATGATTGGTGCGTCTGTGGATGTGGACGAGTATGATAAAGACAACCCAAGGGATTTTGCTCTCCTGAAAGCCTCAACACCTGAGGAAATCGAAAGGGGGATCTGTTATGAAAGCCCCTGGGGAAAAATCCGTCCTGGCTGGCATATTGAATGCTCGGTAATGGCAATGAACAGTTTCGGTCCGACCCTGGACATCCATACCGGAGGCGTGGACCTGATCTTCCCCCACCATGAAAACGAGATCGCCCAGTCCGAAGGTGCAACCGGAAAGCCCTTCGTATGCACCTGGGTTCATGGAGAGCACCTTATAGTTGAAGGGGCGAAGATGAGCAAGTCCCTGGGAAACGTTTTCACCTTGCCCGAGGTAGTTGAGAAGTACGGGGGTGAGGTTGTACGTTTCATGTTTCTTTCAGTGCACTACCGGAAAAAGCTGGACTATTCCGGAGCCTTTGCCGAAAATGCAAAAAACAATTATATGAGGCTTAAAGAGGCCCTCGATAACCTCGAATTCGCTCTGAAGAATGCGGGAGATGAGTCATCACCCGGTGATTTAGAGACCCTTGAGTCCCTTCCGGAACTTGAAACTCAGTTCAGGCAAGCCCTTGAAGACGATTTCAACACCCCTAAAGCCCTGACCGTTTTCAGGGAACTTTCACGCATATCCAACTTATACCTTGAAGCCGGAAAAAACAGGGAAGTTCTGAAAAAAGTTTACTCCTTCTACAGGCAGTTTTCGGATGTCCTGGGCCTTTTTACAAATGCAGGCAAAGAGGAAATCCCGGAAGAAGTTGTTAGACTTGTGGAGGAACGCGAGGCTGCCCGAAAAAATAAAGACTGGGAAACTTCCGATGCCCTCAGGGAGAAAATAAAGGCACTGGGTTATGTCATACAGGACAAAAAAGAAGGGCCGAACGTAAAGAAAGCCGAAGAGAGTTAAAATGCATAGGGATTCGAACGTAAAGAAAGCTGAAGAGAGTTAAAATGCATAGGAATTGAAAGGAAATTCATAGGAATTGAAAGGAAATGCATAGGAATTGAAAGGAAATGCATAGGTATTGAAAGGAAATGCATAGGAATTGAAAGAAAAAGCACAGGGATGAAAGGGTTTGAACGTATTATGAATAAACCGGGAATAGCCTACATCCCTGAATACTTTGCTTTTTTACTTTCCTGTTCGGCTCCGGGAAAAGAGTCAAATCTGAATTTCTTCTTTTTCCCCGGGTGTTTTTTCGGCAGAGATCTGCAGTGGGGAATATTGAAGTGAGGAATATAATTCGTTTAAGCTCTGCAGAATTTTGAACCCTTTTTCCGTAATCATATAGTCCCCTCTTTCGTGCTGCTGCAGGATCAGTCCGCTGTCCATAAGCTTCTGCAGGTGGAAAAGCAGGTTTCCGCCTCTAAGGCCTGTGATTTCGGAAAAGGCTGAGAAGCTTTTTGTCTCAAAAGCCACAGCCCTCAGGATTTCCAGGCGCTGGGGATTGGATACCGGTTCAAGGACATCTCTTATAAGTGCGCCGGTCTCAAGGGCTGAAATATCAGGCTTCTGTTCCTGATTGCCGGCATAAATCCTCATTGAGCGCATGAGGTTGACCTGTTTTGTGAAAAGGCTGGATACTTCGGAAAAACACTGCTCACATTTGCTGTAAGGGGCTCCAGATCTCAGTTCTTCGAGCTTTTCCCTGTTCCCCGAAAGGAGTGGATCATCCACTTTGCCCTGTTTTACAAGCCCTGCGTTCTTCTGAAGAAGAGCCGTAAAGGAAGACCTGCAGTTTTCTTTTTCGGGGCATTTTTTTACCATATTTCTTTCAAGTCCGCTATTGATATCTTCATAGAGGTGGCTGAGAATTGCATTTGAGTATTCCTGCCTTGAGCATTCCATAGCAGTTTCAAAGCGCAGCCTGTTCGAATATTCCATAACTTTCTTGATATCGTTATGCATATCACTAAGCTTGTCTCTGATAGCCTTTATTTCCGTCATTTCAGAATCTTCCGGGGCTTTCAGGCTTTCAGGGAAGGTTTCTTTTTTCCTGCCGCTATCTTTCATATTATTTATATATTCTGGCTTTATTTAAAAAGTTTCTGTTAAGACTCTGAAGGTCATAGGGCTATATGAACTCTTTCAGGGCACTGGAGTGCATTTAGTATATTTTGATGCAGATTAAGTATAAATGAATGACTGGCTTATTATTAATGGCATAAATGCCAAGGATTGGAAGTGGGAGGTGAGTGAAATATGGTAAAGTGTGGAATTTGTGGAGGGGAAGCCCCTAAACAGCCCTGTATAACTGAAGAAGGAAACTGCGACCTCTGCGGTAAAAAGGTTGCTCTTGCAGAAGAACAGGAAAAGAAGAAACAGTGAGAAATGAATGGTAAGAATACCATTTAAATAAATACACACCACTCAAAAAAAAGATTTACGGCAGTAAATGCCCTTCAAAAACAGGGTAATTACTGCTCTCTCTTTTTTAAAAAATGAATATCTAAAATACAACGTTTCTCTGTTTTTAATTGTTTTATCTCCAATCTCGGACAAGAGACAAACTACGGAAGATAGCAACATCTGATTTATATAATTAATTATTTATCTAATTATTTACTATTTTATATATCTTATTCTCACTCTATCTGGGTCGTAAAGGAAACAGATCTGAAAGTAACACTGATGTGGAAGCACGACGGGAAAGACAGCGGGTAAATATAAAGCAAGGCAAGGAACAATATGTGGAAGAATGTGATGTGAAACAAGGGTTATACTCCTGGTAGACCAGCCATACGAGCCAAAAACCGGTTCTGGATAACTTTCCTGATAAGTTTCGGTCTTAAGGAAGAAATAAGTACCAGCCGAGGCAAAATAATTCGTTATATGAAATCCAAACTCCTTACTTTTCTCCTGGTCCTTTCTCTTGTTGCAAACGCTTATTTTGTCTGGTTCCAGCCCACGCCTCCCGGGAGCGAGCAGATCCAGGAAATGCAGGCCAGTATAAATTCCCTTGAGAGGGAAAATGAAAAGCTTAAAGCCCAAACTCTTCAGGATACCGGTTCCCTGCAGTCTTATGCTTCTCAGATAGAGTTCTATCGTGAAAAAGTTTTTAAACTAGAATCTGATCTTCAGGCGTGCCCCGCCGGCAGGGAAGGTTTTGCCACTCTTCAGGGCCCTGCTGTCTTCCAGAAAATCGAAACCGAGCAAACAGGCCCCCTTGTCCGGGAATCAATCTCCGAAGAAGGCACCCTTATCAACATCTCGGCTGAGATCCAGCCTGGAAAAGGCCGTGTGCTTGTCCAGACAACTCCCCTCATGGGTATAGTCTTCCAGGATGCCGCAAATACCGCGGTTTTCGTTGCCCAGAACAAGACAGGAATCCCCCTCTCGGGCAGTGACACTATCTTCAGCATTACTGCGAAAGATGAAATTCCCGGCGTCGACGGACCCAGTGCAGGTGCCCTCATGACCCTTCTGATGATTTCTGCTCTCTCAGGCACCGAACTTAATGACAGTATAACCCTTACAGGCACCATTGACCAGAAAGGTAACGTTGGGCCTATCAGTGGTGTCCTCGAAAAAGCCAGAGCCTCAAAAACCGGAGGTAAAACCCTCTTCCTTCTTCCCGAGGAAAACAGTGAACTTGTAATTTACAGGTTCGTAGAACGAAAATATGGAGGCTTTACCGTCATCCAAAGAGTAGAGGAAGTCGTGGATGCCGAAGAATATCTCGAAGAAAATGTCGGAATCGACATCGAGTATGTGAATACTATTGATGACGTGCTGAAGTATGAGAAATAAAATTGAATGAGAAATAAAATTGAATGAGAAATAAAATTGAATGAGAAATAAAATCAAGGCTGTCTTACGGTTTTGATTACTAACAAAGTTTGAAACAGGGATTTTTTCATCTCCCTGTAATTTACCTTTTAACGGTTTTCATGGGATATTTTACATCCCCTACTTCTATGCCCTCAGTGATCAGATAGGGGCCAACATTTCAGGCATGCTCTTCCTCAAACGTACTGAAGGGTCGTGAAAAGCCGGTTTTTCCAGATATGTCCACCATCCGGTCATGCTGGCAAGTCTTTTTGTAATCATAATTGTTCCTATCGGACTGCTCGGAGTAAGAGTTATGGGTTTCAGCCCGACAACTCAGACCTATACCGCCCTTGAGACAATTGCTGCAAATCTCTGCTGGATCCCACCGCTTGTAGGATGGCTAAATGAGAAGTACCGCTAAATTTCTGGAAAAAACAGCAGTAGTGACCAAAAGCTATTTATTATTTTATGGATACATATGTAGTATAACCACTACATATGGTGTAAATGACCATCTTTAAAGCAAATATAAACAAAAAGTAAAAATTGAAGGTGAAATAAAATGAAGAAAAGTATAATAGCAATTCTCCTGGCCACACTGCTGATAGGTACATTCGGAGCAGCAGTTGTCAGTGCAGTAGCTTCAGATGATACAAGAGCAAACTACGGCCCCGGGTTCATGCAAAGATGGGCTGCCAGATCTACAGACTCTGGTGCAGACAACTTCGCTGCTTGCCCTTACTACAATGCAGATGGACCCGTAGAACTCCAAGTCAAGACAGTAGATGAGGCTTTTGAAATCGCAGAGGATGAGATTGATGCCGACATCTCCAAAGACAACATATATCAGATGAACCGCTGGTGGATTGTCTCCTATGAGGACAAAGACGGAGTCTACACGCAGGCAAGAATCGACGCAGTAACTGGTGATGTGTTTACCGGATACGATGTTCCTGCAGGAGCTCAGACCTGTGGAAGGTTTGCCCGTGGTTCCGGATACGCTCGCGGACACGGACACGGATACTGCATGGGATATGGCAACTAAATTCCGACCATAAACCATCCTTTTTTTATTTGTTTCAATTCCTCGGGTTAATTATTCAGGTTTTTATTTTGATATTAGACCCCCTCTACCGGGTATTTTTTATATTTATAATTGAAATCAGTATAATGAGGAAGAATAGATAGAATAAGGAAAACAAAGATGACAAAACGGATAAAAAACGGATAAAACAAAAAAAGCTGGTTTTCTCGAGGTGAACATTTTGAACGGTATGGGGTACGGCATGTATGGCTCTTTCTGGGGCTTTTTCCTGAACATTCTTATTATCCTTCTCATTGTGGGTGCAGTAGTGGTGCTTCTGAACAGGTCAGGGTACCAGGCACCTGCAAGTAATGAAAAGCTTGTGAAGATCGAAAAAGACATTGAAGATATCAAAAAAACAGTGGAAGAAATAAAGTCAAAGCTGGAAGAAATCTAAACTTTAATACGGGAAGAGAAGTTTAAGGAATGTTTCAGATCCTTAATCAGAAAATTCGAAGGTATTCCGGATGACAAAATCACTTCAACAAATTGTGGATATAGGCGAGGCCCTCTCCCACCCGCTCCGATTAAAGCTTCTTTATCTGCTGGCTGAAAGGGAGAGGTATGTGTATGAGCTTGCCAAGGATCTGGACCTCTCAAGGCAGGTAGTAAACCTGCATTTGAAGCGCCTGGAAAAAGCAGGATTTGTTGAAAGTGACCTCAGGCTCGAAGATGACGATATGCGAGCCAAGAAATTTTTTAAGTTGAAAGAGTTTGAGGTCTCCCTTTCTATGGAGGACCTGAAAAAGATTTTTGAATAACCGCCAGGTCTTTTTCCAATTGTCAGTTTTTTTTCAATCTTCATGTCTTTCCAAAGGTTTTTTTTTAAAATTGTTTGGTCTTTTACAGTTTCCAGAGCCAAAAGCAAGGGTATCTCAAGCTTGAGGGAATCTTCAATATGCATATATCCCATGACATCATAATATTCTTCAGGGAATTGGAATGGCTATTGAAGTTGACGAAAGCGTGGAGCTTTCACCTGAGATTGTTCTCGAAGACATTCTTGCTTTGCACCGGGATATAAGGGTACTGTCCAATGACGAAATACTTTACGGGCCGTTGGACCGACCAGGGAAACTTTTCCGGAAGCTGGATTCTTTAATCACTATGGACATTGAAGAGGATTCAGCCCTCAAACTTTTGCAAAAAAAGGAACTGGACCCGGTTTTTGCTGATTTGAGCAGGTTTAGAAGTCTGTACACCGTAAGGCTTGAAACTGAGCATGCAAATGAAATCCTTGAGAGTGATTCCCCCTGGGCTACTCTGGAAAAATTTCCCTTTTACGGAAATTATCTCAAGCTGGTCCACACGGAATCCGGAGGGCTCGGGCTTTCTCCCGGGGACAGGGTTGCCTTCCTTGGGAGTGGCCCGCTCCCCCTTACCCTGATAGTCTTTTTCAGGCAGCATGGGGTGAAAAGCATGGGGATAGAACAGGACTCCGGCCGGGCAAACCTGTCAAAAAAAGTGCTGGAAAAACTCGGGCTTTCCGAAGCTGTCACAATAATCAACGGAAACCATTTTTCACTGAATGGAGAGGGCTTTGCACTGAATCCGGATACAGGGATTAAAGCCCTGATGATAGCAGCTCAGGCCGAGCCCAAAAAAGAAATCCTTGAACATCTTTTAAAGGTAATGCCCGTCGGGAGCAGAATCTCGTGCAGGATTTACGAAAAAGGGTTAATGAAACTGTTGAACAGGAACTGCCTGCTTGATTTGCCGGAGGGCTTTGAGGAACATGAGAGAATCCAGCCGGAACCTCCTGTTTACAATACTGTCGTGTTTCTTGAGAAAAAAAGATAAAAGTCTCAGCAACCTGTGCTCTTTACAGGCTTGAATTTTTTCCCAAGGAATTGAATTATGTCATCAACTCTTCTTCCGGGACTTCAGCAGGGTCGTTTAAGTATAGTTCCCTGCTAGGATCAAAAGAGCCTGAAAGTTCCAAGTTGTTTTCGACGGCGTTAGTAAAGGTCCTGTTATAGCCTGCTTAATTCGATATGCCAAAAAGAAGACTCATTTTGAAAAAAAGCGATGATCTGGAGGTTTAAAAAAGACAACAGGGTGAGAGGGCACTCAATCCCCGACATACAGGTCAGGGTATTTGTGCTCCTCCACACTCCAGGGGCAGTAACAAAAAATAAGTTTAGTGTCCCTTAAACGTTACTTTTATACTGGTTTTCTGGTTCTGCTAAATAGTGTTGTTCCATCACCTGCCGGTACATACCCTGACTATATAAGTTTTTGAACTTGTACCGAATTTGTTGGTTACTTTTAGTTTAACAGTGTAGTTTCCTGCTTTTTTGTATATGTGCAGAGGGTTCTGCTTTGTTGAATATGTTCCGTCTCCAAAGTTCCAGGACCATTTAGTTGCATATTTCGAGCGGTCTGTGAACTGCACCGTATAGATGACCTTGCTGACAAAGTTTGCAACAGGGCGTGGTTTAATTATTGGAACAGGACAAACGCATTTCCCAACTGGGACAGGAGTTTTTCCCACAGGCACCGTGGATGTTACAATGTTTGTGGTTGTGTCAATTATGGTGACAGTATTACTGATAATATTCGTCACATACACGTATGTTCCCACGACTGAAATTCCAGCAGGATACCTGCCAACATTAACCGTGGATACAACGGTGTTTGTAGCTACGTTGATTATGGTGACAGTATTACTGATAATATTCGTCACATACACGTATGTTCCATCAGGGTGCATTGCAATTCCAGCAGGATAATCCCCAACATTAACCGTGGATACAACGGTGTTTGTAGCTACGTTGATTACAGACACAGTATTACTGATAATATTCGTCACATACACGTATGTCCCATCAGGGTGAAGTGCAATTCCTGAAGGATACTTGCCAACATTAACTGTGGCTGCAACAGTGTTTGTAGCTGCGTTGATTACAGACACAGTATTGCTGTTGATATTCGTCACATACACATATGTCCCATCAGGGTGCACTGCAATTCCGGAAGGATGATTCCCAACATTAACCGTGGATACAACGGTGTTTGTAGCTACGTTGATTACAGACACAGTATTACTGATAATATTTGTCACATACACGTATGTCCCAGCCGGGTTCACGGCAACTCCGGAAGGGTGATCCCCAACATCAACTGTGGCTGTAACATCGTTTGTAGCTGCATCAATTACAGAAACAGTGTTGTTGTTAACATTCGTCACATACACGTTTGTTCCCGCAGGATTTACCGCAAATCCTCCAGCATCGGGACCTACATCCACCCTGGTTGTAGTGTTTGTGGATTCATTAAGTACAGCGATCTCGCTACTGGTTCCTATTGTTGGCGGTACCAGGGTAACCGGTATAGTCTCGTTAGTTTCTGGTTCTGTAAAGTTGATTTCTGGTAACGTTAAGTTAGCTTCGAGTTCTGTTAAGTTAGCTTCGAGTTCTGTTAAGTTAGCTTCGAGTTCTGTTACGTTAGTTTCGGGTTCCGTTACGTTGGTTTCAGGTCCCGTTACGTTAGTATCAGGCTCCGTTACGTTGGTTTCAGGTCCCGTTACATTGGTTTCAGGTCCCGTTACATTGGTTTCAGGTCCCGTTACATTGGTTTCAGGTCCCGTTACATTGGTTTCAGGTCCCGTTACGTTGGTTTCAGGTCCCGTTACGTTAGTATCAGGCTCCGTTACATTGGTTTCAGGTCCCGTTACATTGGTTTCAGGTCCCGTTACGTTAGTATCAGGCTCCGTTACATTGGTTTCAGGTCCCATTACATTGGTTTCAGGTCCCGTTACATTAGTATCAGGCTCCGTTACA